>NZ_CP042912.1:4599588-5256672 GCF_008087665.1 Mariniblastus fucicola | reverse complement strand
ATACGTAAACGACCATCCATGGCTGGTTGTGTTTTTCACTGTACTGTACGAATGAGTCAACCGACTGGCCGACCAGTGAATCTCCGTAAGCGCAAAACGCGTAATAATCCTGCGTCATCTTTTGTTTCTCTTCATCGGTCAGATGATCGCTGTATCCGCTGGTGACCTGCTTTTTCATCTGCCTGGCCATTGTCTTTAGTTCCGCTTCGTCGAACTCGGGGATCTTGTAGTCGAATTGTTGAAAGCGATCACGAAAGCTTTTCGGAGGATTGACTGGCGTGTGAGGAAAGTCAAAACCGATGTGGCAGAAAAGCGGTTTGGAGGTGTCGACGCCGGTAAAGGATTCGCTGCCGATCTGCAGCGGTTGGTCAGCGGATTCGAGGAAGTCACCGAACACAGAGGCGTAATATCCGTCGCGGGTCTTGCCGGCCTTCCGCGAACTGACTCCGGTGATCGCGATGCCAGCTCCAGGCAGGCCTGGTTTTTTCTTGTTGTAGTGTCTCAGCAGATCGTATTTCTCATCGATTCGCTTACTTTGACCTTTGTACTTTTCAAACACTTCGATCTGTGGACTGGTCATCTCGAATTCTCCATCGGGCGTAATGAAATATTCGACGGACTTCAGCGGCGTTTCGAGCTTCTCACCATCAAGCTCAAAAAACCAGTCCTTGCCACGATCCGAAAGGCCCTGCTTCGCCAGGAATTTGGAACTGATCTCTGTTTGGTAAATCGGATGCTTGACAGGTTTGCCATTCCGGTTGAGCGTCTTGATTCGCACGCCTAGTTTTCCGATCTGTACCGTCTGATATCCGATCGCCGCCATCTCCTCGGGCAACGTTGGGCGGCAGTGTTCCACAGTATTGTTGTGATACTCGAATTCGTAGACGCCGCTGCGAAACGGATAGCGTCCGTAGTGCATCGACGCGCGAGACGGAGCGCACCCCGGGGCCTGGCAGTAGGTGTTGATAAACGTTGTGCCCATCTTCGCCAGTCGATCAACGTTCGGCGATTCGACATGGCCGAGAGCGCTGTGGTCGCGATCGTGCAGAATGCGATTGAACTCCTGAACCGAATCGTAGCGTTGGTCATCGGTAACGATCCACAGTACGTTGGGCTGTTCTGCCAACACCTGCGTCGCACCGGATACGAGGTCGCTCACTAAAACGAGTAAAACGAAAAATGCAAATTTGGGCATGTGGAGCTCGATAGTGGAGAATGTGGTCGGCACAGGTGCAGCAGTCCGTTGATTGCGGGCTGCTTCCGAAAAATCTGAGTGCAAACAAAATCAGATTCATCGTTTCGAAGCGTACACGATGTTGCAAGCGAGAGGCGGCGCTCGAGCAGTGAAACAACCAAAAACATGCAATGGTGGCCAAGAGTTCGCGGCACGATCGCTCTGCGAGCGAGTCACCGTTGCGCCCGGTTTGAGGCAGTTGGCGCGTGCTGCGATCTGTAATCGCCAGGTTCAATTCGACTTCAGGCCAAGCCACGATCTGGGCTCAAGACGGTGCTCGGATTTGCGGCAGCGTGTTGCTGGTCCGATTATCTTTCCTGACCCGTTCTTCTTCACAACCGGTTGGCTGGCTTGGGATGCCGGGTGGCACAATGAGCTGTTTTTTGCGTCGCGACACGGGAATTGGTTGACATTTAGGCGGATTCTCTCGATCTCAGTCATGGGTCCAACTGGCGTTGAACCGTGCAAGACTGACTCAAGCGATGGGAATCAACATGAGCACTTCGTCAAGCGAACGATCGAAACGTCGCTCCGGACATCCACATCGATCGTGCAATAGCCATCGACTGGTTGTCCTCGAAGGCAGTTCGCGTACTTCCTATCTCAAGCGTACCGAGGAGCAGCTTGATATCGCGTTCCCGACCCACTACGTCGATCGCGCTGACGTGCTGGCCGTGCTTGATGAGGACGACCAGCTTTGCGGCGGAGTCATGCTTGTTGGAAGCGGGCCGTTTCGATCGATCGCAGGAATTCCCGATCAGCATCGTGGGGCTCATCAGTCACTCAACGAACGCGGCGATGTGGCTGAAATCAACGGGCTCTGGTTGGCGCCGAAAATGAAGTCGCCTTTCCTCTCAATATTGTTCTGGCGGTTGCTGATCGGCCATCTGGTCAAATCGAAAAAGAACAGCTTTCTGTTCACGTTCGACAACAGCAACACGCGTATGAAGTCGCTTGCGTTTTGGCTCAAGCCCACCAAGCTCTATTCCGGCGCAACCCTGACCTTGCCCGGAATGAAGTATTCTTCCGAAGAAACGATCGCGCTGATCAATATCGAACCTGTAAAAGTGTTTTTGACGTTGCTTGAGCGAAAAGCCGCCAAGTCTTCTGGTCGCAGAAACGGGAATGTCGTCGGACCAGCCAATCACTCAAGCCAATCCGCAGCCAGCAGTTTCTAGGATCGCAAAAACCTGCGTGCGAGCAATGCCCTGTTCCGAACCAACACTCGAACACAACAGTTGGCTTGACGGTGTCGGGACGTTGCCGACGTTTTCGAAAGTCGAGCAGGACCAGTCGGTCGACTGGCTGATCGTTGGAGCAGGATTCACGGGAGTCGCAGCTGCGCGGCGAATCGCGATCGCGAAACCTGACGATCGTGTGTTGATCGTTGACGCTGGCGAAGTCCTCGATGGAAGCTCCAGTCGCTCGTCCGGATTCGTTGTGCCGATTGGCCATTTCTATCACCCGCGGCTACCGGAAAACGAAAAACTCTACCGTCTGGGGAGCGACGGGATTCGGCAGCTGCGTGAGCTTGTTGAGCATCACAGGATCGATTGCGACTGGAATAATGCTGGGCGATTGATCGGAGCCCGAGCCGCACCCGGGATGAAGTCGCTCAACAGGATAGCCCGGTCGCTCGAAGCATTGGGTTCGCCAATCGTGCGACTATCTGGAGAACAGGTTCGCGAGCACACTTCCATGGCCACCTATCACGCCGCGATTCGACAAACGGAATCGGTGATGGTGAACCCGGCGAAACTGCTCCGAGGCCTGATCGAGACTTTGCCGCCCAACGTGACGCTGATGACGAACTCCGCGGTGACTGCTGTTCTGCCAAACGGAAACGCGATCGTTGACGGCGGGATCGTGATCGAATCGGGTCAAATGATTCTGTCTGTGAATGCGTTTGCGAATCAGTTTGGCATCGGCAAGCATCGTGTGTTTCCGATGCGGACGTTTGTTAGCGAGGTCGAGTTTCCAACAAGTGGTCAGGAAAATCCTGCGTGGGGGATCACTTCGTCAGAAAGAGTCGGAAGTTCAATTCGCCGTGTGGGAAATCGATTGTTCATTCGCAATACTGCCGAGTTCGGGACGCGGTCCGCAGATCCCAAAGCCGAACTCAAGCGGGTCGCCAGTTTCCAGTTGCGAACGCTGCAGTCACGATTTTCCGGGGTGGCAGATGTGAGCAAAATGCAAGTCGCCAACACGTGGAGTGGCCCAATCAGCATCACCGCCAACGGCGGCAGCCTGTTCGGTCAGTCGTCGGACAATGTGTATTTTGCAACTGGCTACAACGGACACGGAATCGCACACGGAACTACATCCGGACGATTGTTGGCGGAGCTGGCGATGGGGCATCGTTCCGAATTGCTTGCGCTGATTCAGTCGCTGAAGAAACCGAACTGGATCCCTGGCGGAGCAATATTGAAATCCGGAGTGGATGCCTACGTTCGCTTGTTGCGATGGCGATTTGGGGCAGAAGAATGAGTGACCAGCAATCGTTTCCACTGTCTGCTTTTGAAGAACTATTCCTCTATCGCGATCACCCTGACGCGCCGTCGTCCTTCTTCGTAAAGTTCCAGCTCAACAGTCACCTGGACCGTGCGAAGGCTCAGCAGTCGATCGACAAAGTCTGCGAGCATCACGTGCTGGCCAGCTCGCGCATCGAAGTCGGCTCGAATGGCAAATCACGATGGGTTCATTGTCCGCGACGAATCGAAATTCAATGGTTCGAAAATGAGTTTGAAGAGGCCGGCTATCCGCAGCCCTGGTTTGATCCGGAAAAAGAAAGGCCTCTGCGAGTCCACTGCTACTCGAGGCCGGATTCATCTTCGACGATGCTTTTTCACGTCCATCATGTTGCATTCGACGGGCTCGGGTTCCTGCAGCTGTTTCAGGACTGGTGGCGAATCTATTGTGGGAAAGAACCTGCCGGCGACTACGACCAGAATCAGCTTTTGCGAAGATGCCGTCCTTCAGTTTCCGTATTGCAGGCAGTGAAACTGTTGCCAGGGCAATGGAAGTCGGTCCGGGCAACGGTTCAGGTGCTGGGCCGCAAAGTGATCCCTCTGCTTGGTAAGCCCATCGACTCCGCGGGCCTTGACCCGGTCCCGGCCAAAGTCATCACGCGTTGTTTCGACCGGCAGACCAGCGCGGACTTGCGAAAGTGCGCTCGCGACAATCGCGTTTCGACGAATTCTTTGTTAGCCCGAAACCTCTACGTTGCCATCGACGAATATCAGACCCGGCACAGGATGGAAGCGAAAGGCAGTCATCTTCGCCTGGCAATTCCTTTTAACGAACGCAACTCGTCAAGCAATCGATTGTCGGCCTGCAATCATTGCACGGTGATAAGCTTTGATCGGTCGCGAGACGAGGTTGCCAATCCAGCAACGCTGCTGCATAGCGTTGATCAGGAAGTTCGAGTCGTGCAACGCTGGCGGTTGAGTTTGAACTTTTGGCGAGTGCTGGGGCTCTTTCGCCGGTTGCCCGGAGGAATAGCGCGGTTCGGGTCGCCACAAAACGTAACCGCAACCACCCTGTTTTCGAATCTCGGCCGCCTTGACCGCGGATTCGAGTTCTTTGACTGCCAAAATGTGGACGGTGTCGCGGTGACCGAGGTCGAGGTTGTTCCGACGATGCACCGAGGGATGCCGATCGCTATCGTTGTCTATGAGTATTCAGGCCAAGTGCGCTTCAGCATGCAATACGACCCACGATCCATTGCGCAGGCCGATGCCGAGCGTTTTGTGGATGCCTTCTTCGATACGACTCGGCGGCTGCTACCAAGCGCCTGAGCGACATCTTTTTGCTGCGCCAGATTCGGAAGCCTCAGGATTCGTAGACAGCGTACCGGTATAAGTCTCTGGCTTCGCCGCGCAAGGTTAACGTGAGCGCCGGGCAGGCATTGCAAAGTTTCCAGCGCCCGGTCCTCATCTGGACGGTTATGAATCATGGAAAAAGGCGGATGTTGGAAAGGTTCCGCCTGGAATATTGCCGGTCCGGCCAAAGACAATACGGCGGCTTTGGCATACAATTCTGGACTTGGGGCGGTCCGGACTATGTCAATGGCCGTCATGCAATGTCGTCCTTTCGAGTTGCAACTTAACATTCACACGGCTGCCTCCGGCACCTACCCTACATGCATTCGACTGACCGTGATTCGAGTGAATCTTTCGATGGCCAGGCCAGCGCTGAACCGCAAGGCAATCAGCATCTAATTGAGCTGTGCACGTCGAACAGGGATGCCTCGACGGTTCGCCAGTTCTGCCAACAGATCCTGAAAGTCGGATCCGAATCGGTCGTGATAATTCCTCCCGCGTCCCAACGCGATCCGGCCCGCTGGCTGCAAGGGGATTCTGCGCTGCAGGTTACTCCGGTCAAGAACCGGATGCTGATTGAGCCCGGCAGGATCTACGTCGTACCGCCGCGTCGCCGCGTTGCGATTGCCAGTGGCTCGTTCCGTGTTTCGGTGGTCAAGAGAGACGCTGCTGGCGAGGATTTGGTTGAGCCTATTTTTAAGTCGCTGGCGGATATGTTTCAATCATCTGCTGTCGGGGTGTCTTTTGCGAATGAAGATGCCTTCGTCGAAAACGGTTTGAGTGCAATTCGGGAAGTCGGAGGATTGGCACTGGTTTGTCACGCAGGTCAAGCGCCCGCAGAGCTTGCGTCTCAGGTGCTCGAATTTTTGCGCAAACAGGTGCCCTTCGGTAAATCGGCTCAAACCGCAGCTCTGGAGAGCGGGCCCGCAACTCCCGCCGTTGGTGCCCTGCTCACCGGAGGTCAGCATCAACGCGTCGCCGAGGATTTGGACAACCTGATCCGCAGCACACAGACGGCCACGATCTTTCTGGATAACAATTTGTTGATCCGAAGCTTCACGCCGGCGGTAACCGCGATCTATCCGCTTCAGCCGAACGACATTGGACGTTCGCTGGAGAGCATCGAATCGCGTGCGCATTTTATGCCTCCCATTCCGCGTCCCACAGATGTCAGTGAATCGGAACCGGAACAGCTAACGATCGGAACCCATGATGAGCGGTACTTTGTTCGCAAAGCCCTGCCCTACCGGACGAATCAGGGGCTGCTGGATGGATTGGTGATTACCTTTACTGACGTCACCGAATTTCGTCGTAAGGAAGCAGGCTATCGGCAGGCGGATCGGCAGTTTCGATCCATTACCAATACAGTCCCGGCTGCAATCGCGTACATTGATATCAATCGCCGTTGTCAGTTTGCCAACCAAAAGTTCTGCGACTGGATTGGGCAGCCGTCGAGCCAGATTGTTGGAAGCCTGGCGGACGGTTTGATGACGGGGCCTTTCGCGGAACTGGCGGACTGCCTGGACGCGGCATTGCGAGGAGACCGCCAACAATACGAGATGGCAATGCCACGCGATCCCGAGGAGGGGATCCGGTTCGCGAGTGTGACCTTTACTCCCGATGTCAATGACCAGAGCGAACTGGTTGGAACCTGTGTTTTGGCAACGGACATCACGGAGCTGAAGCGATCGAACTACCGTCGCAAGCATCGCGAAAAGCGAATGAGCGCAATTCTTGCGGCTACCGCGGAAGGCATTTACGGAATTGACGTCGATGGAAAGTGCACGTTTGCCAATCAGGCCGCTGCCCGAATTCTGGGGTACGACTGCCCCAGTGATTTCATTGGCCATTCAATGCATGAACTGATCCATCACACAAAAGTGGACGGCCAGCCATATCCTGAACACGAGTGCCTGATCAATCAGGCGTATTTGCGCGGGGAACAGGTACACGTGGACACCGAAGTTTTCTGGCGGGCCGACGGGGCGTCGCTGGAGGTTGAGTACTGGTCGTACCCGAAGATGATCGACGACGAAATTTTGGGCTGTGTGGTTACGTTTCGGGACATTTCACAGCGCCGAATCTGGGAACGTGAAATCGCCGAACAGCATGCGGGTTTGCGACGAGTCATCGATAACATGCTGAATTTCGTTGGCGTGCTTGACCCCTCAGGCATCATGTTGGAGGTCAACCAGACGGCGCTCAATGCGGGCGGATTGAGCCGCGAAGACGTGATCGGCAAACCATTTTGGGACTGTTACTGGTGGAGCTACAGTTCCCGGGTCGCCGCCAGGCTGAAGAAGGCGGTCGCCAAAGCGACTGGCGGTGAGACCGTTCGCTATGACGAAACGGTGCGAATGAAAAACGATCAACCGATGGACATCGATTTCATGATGATCCCGGTACGCAATGATCAGGGCTCCATCACGCATCTGATTCCTTCGGGAGTCGATATCAGTGATCGCAAGCGAGCCGAACGAAAGGCCCGTCAGCGGGAAAGGCATTTGAGCCTGGCACTGGAGGCCGGTCAGATGGGGACATGGGTCTGGGACATTGCCGCCAATCGTATCAGTTGGTCAGATCGACTTTATGAGATCTACGGTTTCGAGAAAGGTGAATTCGCCGAGACTCCGGATGCTTTCCTGGAACTGACGCTGCCGGAAGATCGCCCCGTTGTTGAAGAGGTCATCGATTCGATTCTGAATTCGGATTCGAAGAGGGAGGACTACGAGATCCGCGCTCGTCGTGGCACGGACGGTGAAATTATCTGGACCAAAATCGATGGCGTCGTTGATCGCGACCAGGAAGGCAACGCAGTCCGCGTCACTGGGATCGCGTCGGACATTACGTCCCGGAAACGTGGCGAAATATCGCTTGCTTTCTTTGCGGATCTTGTCAGTTCGATCAACGACTTGCATACGCCGGATGAAATTATCCGCGCGGCGTGTTCACAGATTCGAAAATTTCTTGGGCTTGCCCATTGCCTGTTGGTGGATATCGACGATCGGGCAGAAATTGCCAACGTCTTTCATGACGAACACGCCGAACACCATCCAAACATAGAGGGCCTCTATGAAATGGCGGATTTCTGGTCCGTCGAAGAAAGGCATGAGCTCAGGGAAGGCGGCATTCTGGTCGTTGACGATACGGCTTTGATGCGCGACTCCGAACTGGCAGCCAGTTTTGCTGAACTGGACATCCACTCCCTGGTCGTTGTTGGATGCACGCAAGAACAGCGGCTGACCTTCATTCTTGCTGCCCAGAAAGATGAACGCTATTCGTGGCGTCAGGATGAAATCGAATTACTTCGCGAGATCGGCGACATGCTTTATCTGCGGATCGAGCGGACGCGAGCGGAGCAGGCGTTGCGGTCCAGCGAAGAACACCTGCGACGTGTCATCAACAATCAGCTGGGGCTCGTTGGCGTCATCGGTAGTGATGGGCTATTGCTGGAAGTCGATGATCGATCGATGAACATTGCCGGCCTGGAACGTGAGGACGTGATCGGGAAGCATTTCGCCGAATGTGCGTGGTGGACCTATGACGATGCGGTCGCCAACCGAATTCGCGAAGCAATGGACAGGGCGTTTGCCGGCGAGAAAGTTCGATTTGATATCGGCCTGTTTTCCAAAGATGGAAAGCCATTGATGATCGATTTCATGATCGCTCCGGTGCACGATGCGTCCGGAGAGATCAGCTACCTGATTCCGTCGGGCGTCGATATTTCCGATCGCAAGGCGGCGGAGCAGAAGCTTGCCGACAACGAACTGCGTTTGAAAATGGCCATGAAAGCTGCGGGTCTGGCTGCCTGGGAATGGACTCCGGAAGCCAGTTTCTGGACCGACGAACTTTATGACATGATCGGAGCCGACCGGAATCAGACGCCGTCGCCGGAACTGTTTTTCAAAAACGTGCATCCAGACGATGTCGCCATTCTCAAAGATGCGTGGCATCGATCCACCAGGCGAGGTGCGCCGTACGACTCAGAATTCCGTATCGTCCGACCTGACGGCCAGGTGCGATGGATCTATGGCGTTGGCGAAGTCGTGCGTGACGAGAACGGTGAAATTCTGCGAATCTTTGGGCTTAACTGGGACAACACGGCCGAGCGCCTGGCGGCTGAGGCGTTGCGCGAAAGTGAGCGTCGGGCGCAGCAAGCCAACGAATCCAAATCCGAATTTCTGGCAAACATGAGCCATGAGATTCGCACGCCGATGAGTGCCATCATCGGGTACGCCGACATTCTTTCCGGGCATTTGAACGATCCGGACGATTTGAATTGCGTCTCCATTATTCGCAACAACGGAAATTTTCTGCTGGATATCATCAACGACATCCTCGATATCTCAAAAATCGAAGCCGGGAAACTGGAGTTGGGCAGGAAGATCTTCCGCCTGGATCGACTTCTGTCTGACGTGCAGTCATTGATGCTGGTCCGCGCTACCGAAAAACGGCTGGCGTTTGAGGTCAGCATTGCCAACGAAATCCCCCGGAAAATTCGCAGCGATTCCAAACGGCTCAAACAGATCCTCGTTAACCTGCTGGGGAACGCAATCAAGTTCACGGAGTCGGGTTCAGTGCAACTTTCTGTTAGAAGTGAGCGTCAGCCAGACGAAACGCAATGCCGTACCTACTTCGATGTGATCGACACAGGGATCGGGATCGAGTCCGAGCACTTGACCCGGTTGTTCGATCCGTTCATGCAGGGCGACGCTTCGGTCGGAAGGAAGTTTGGCGGTACGGGACTGGGCTTGGCGATCAGCCAGCGACTGGCTCGAAACCTGGATGGTGAGATCAGCGTGACCAGCGAACCGGGCGGTGGCAGTCAGTTTACGTTGATGATCCAGTCGGAAATTGCCAAGGGTTCAGGGTTTGTGTCGCAATCCGATTGGGATCAACCCGACAAGGCAGTTTCACGGCGGGGTTTGTCGCCGACCAAACAGACGGGCATCGATGGAAGGATTCTGGTGGTGGATGACCGCCGCGAAATTCGCTTCATCGCCCAGCACTTCATCGAAGACGCCGGCGGAACGGTAGTCACTGCCGAAAACGGGCAGGAAGCAATTGATGCTGTGGAAGCCGCGGAGCAGGCAGGGCAGCCTTTCGACCTGGTCGTGATCGATATGCAGATGCCGGTCGTTGATGGTTACGAAGCGACCAGGCGGCTTCGCGCGTCAGGCTTTGACAAGCCCGTCATCGCGCTGACGGCACATGCCATGGAGGGTGATCGTGAAGTGTGCCTGGAAGCTGGCTGCACCGATTATCTGTCCAAGCCGCTCGATGGCCCGCTGTTTGTGCAGAAGTTGGTCAACTACCTCGACCGAGATCAATCGCCCAATCAATAACGCGCCGGTGTGTGGACTCTGCCGGACGACGACAATCGTCTCGCCGAACACGCCGGACAAATTCCCGGCAACGGCTGCCAAATAGCACCCCCAGCAGGACTCGAACCTGCAACCTGCCGCTTAGAAGGCGGCTGCTCTATCCAGTTGAGCTATGGAGGCGTGCGAACAACATCGCGGCACGATTTTAAGCGATAATCGGCCCTGCTGTGAATGGTGGACAGCGAAAACTCTCGTAGGTTCGTCAGCCATCACCAAAGACCCTCAATTCAACTGGATTCTTCACATGAACGCTTTGCTTTTTCGCTCCCCGCTCGTGCCAGCTTGCCTTTGCCTGCTGGCGATTATCGTCGGAAACCACGGATACGCCCAAGAAGCCAAACAGCACACCACCATCGAGCTGTGGCCCGACGGCTTGCCGGCCGACGCCAAGCCGTTGACGGAAAAACAGATCGAAGAAGCCAAATCCAAAACGACGGACGAGCGAATCTTCCACGTCGAGTCGCCGATGCTGACGATCTACGAGCCGCCAGCTGAGAAGAAAAACGGGACGGCAGTCGTCATTTGTCCTGGCGGTGGATACTATATGCTGGCCTACAAGCACGAAGGCATCGATCTGGCGAAGTGGTTCAACGAGCAGGGCGTCACGGCGTTTTTACTGAAGTATCGAGTGCCACGTCGCCAGGAGAAAATTCACTGGGAACCGATGCAGGACGTGCAACGAGCCATCCGTATCGTTCGCAGCAGAGCCGACCAGTACAAAATTGATTCCGACCGAATCGGCGTGCTCGGGTTTTCCGCAGGAGGTCATCTGACTGTGATGGCGGGGACGCAATTCGAAACGCAAAGCTACGATCCGGTCGACGATGCCGACAAACTGAGCTGTCGTCCGAACTTCATCTGTCCGATCTACGCGGCTTACCTTGGCAATGACTACAAAGACGATGTCGTCGAGCTGGGCGATTTGGTGAACGTGACCGAAAACACGCCTCCTACCTTTATGGCCGTAACTGCGGATGACAACATGCGCGGTGCTCAAGCGGGACTTCTGCTCGCTCGCCTGTTGCAAAACGGTGTGAAAGCGGAAGTTCACGTCTGGCAAGAAGGCGGCCATGGCTACGGGCTGTACAAACGCGGCAAAGCCACCGATGGCTGGGAAGAAAATTTGAAAGTCTGGCTGGAGCTGAACGGATTCTTAAACTCGCCGACGAAAGATGAGTAAGCTCTTTGTGCTCGGGCGTATCTCCAGTGTTGCCTGAATCTGATTCGTCTACAACTTTCGGAAGGGCCTACGATGAAATCATTACGTCACAGCTTGATTTTTGCGATTTCCACAGCAGGTTTCTGCCTTGCCGTTGCGCTGGTTGGGCTTTGTTCGTCAGCGAAGGCCCAGCAAACCGAGGTCGTCGTAGCAGAAACGATTATTGCCCCGTATCTAACCACCGGGAAGCTTGCCGATGGCGAGGCGAAGCTTCGTGCGGCGTTGTTGAAATCTCCGGAAGACGATCAGTTGCTCATGGAGTTGGGCTTTGTCCAGTTTTTTCAGTCCGTGGAGAAAATGGGGCAAACGCTGTATCGATTTGGTCCCGGTCGATCGTTTGCGATGGGCCAGATCCCGTTCCTGCGGCTCCCTGTCCCGGACAACCCCGATCCGGAGCCCGTTTCGCTGGACGATGTCCGTGAGATGATTCAGGATTTCATCAACGATCTCGAAGAAGTCGACAAAACGCTGGCGAAAATCGATTCAGACGACGTCAAGCTTCCGCTGCGCGTGATGCAGATCAAGCTGGACTTCGATGGTGACGGAGTTGCTGGGGCAAACGAAAACCTCGGTCCGGCGTTGATGCAGTATCTCGGCGGTCGACGCGATCCGGAACGGGTGAAAGACTTGATGGACAAGTCCATCCATTTCGATCGAGCGGATGTCGATTGGCTGCGAGGCTACAGCTGTTTGCTGCGTTCGTTGGGCGAGATTTTTCTGGCTTACGATCAGACCGAGTTCTGGGAAGTGGTCTCGCATCGAATGTTTGAGAAGGGAGAAACGAAGTTCGATTTTCTGACTGAAGAGGCGGACGTTGACGGGGACGACAGGGACTTTTATATGGAGATCGCTGACATCATCGCGGCGATTCACAACATTCGGTTCCCGGTGAAGGAACCCGAGCGACTGAAAGTGGCGCACCAGCATTTACTAAATACGATCGGGCACAGCCGCCAGATGTGGAAGCGAATCAATGCGGAAACGGACGACGATCAGGAGTGGATTCCGTCTCCAAACCAGTCGAATCCGTTTGCTGCGGTTCGGATTACACGGAACATGACTGATTCCTGGGAGAAGTTTCTGGTGGAGGGCGAGCAGATTCTTAATGGCGAGTTGTTGATTCCATTTTGGCGTGGCACGAACAAGAAACGCGGCATCGACCTGCACAGAGTGTTTCATGAACCAGAAGACTTCGATCTGGTGCTGTGGATTCATGGCAGCGGTGCGGTGCCGTTTGTGAAAATGGGAAAGTGCAGCGAGCCTGAAACGTGGGCCGAGTTCCAACGTGTTTTTCGCGGTAACTTCTTTGGCTTCGCCGTTTGGTTTAATTGATCGAGAATTTGCCGAGATTAGCGATGCCTTTTATTGAACAAATCGAACCCGAAAACGCGACCGGACGGCTGGCTCGTATTTATGCGTCGGCGATGAAGCGAGCCGGTTATGTGGCGGGAATCATCAAAGTTATGTCGCAGGATCCGCAAAGCTGCGAAGGCTCGATGGGTTTCTATGGCGCGTTGATGAAAGGGAAAAATGAGCTTTCAACAACTCGCCGTGAGATGTTGGCGGCGGTGGTTAGCAACGTCAACGACTGTTTTTACTGAACGCTTTCACATGCAGAAGACTTCGGTCAGGAGTCAGGGCGTCCGGACGTCGCGGAGAAGTTGATCTGGGATTATCGGGCTTGCGACGACAGCGAGCTTGATGCGGTCGACCGTGCTCTTTGCGATTATGCGGTGAAGCTGACGTTGACTCCGGGGCAAATGGATGCCACCGACGTTGGGAAACTGAAGGCGCTTGGTTTGATCGATAGCCAGATCACCGTTGTGGTGCAAGTGATTGGCTATTTCAACTACATCAATCGCGTGGCCGATGGTTTGGATGTCGAGCCGGAGGGCTGGATGTCGCGTATTGAGAAGCGGAAGTGGCTTGCGGAGAAAGCGAAGTTTTCCGCAGGTGGAGAAATCGAGGCTGGATAGGTTTGAGCCAAGGTGGGATAGGCTTCCAGCCTGTCATTGCATGGATGTCTGGGGCTTGAGTGAATGAGCTTGAGTGAATGAGCTTGAGTGTTTGATTGAACTTGAGATTTTCTCTTGAGTACAGCGGGGATTTGACGACAGCGCAATCACAGGCTGGAAGCCTATGCCACCTGAACCAGCGCAATCACAGGCTGGAAGCCTATGCCACCTGCCAGCGCGTCCACAGGCTGGAAGCCTGTGCCACCGGGAGATGCTGTGGCCGAAAGCCGCATCCACGTTACAGCCCCAATCGCTTCGCGATCTCGTCCTTGACGGCATTGGCATCGGCGGAAACGTAAGCCGGTGGATTCGCCAGTTCGCTCTTGATGTCGTCCAGCTTTGACTCGTGGTAGCGAACTTTGAAATCCGTGAACTTCAAACCGTGAGCCGTGCTAATCACAATCGCCCGCTCGTTCGACTTGATCTGTCCAGACTTGACTAGCTTCTTCAAAACTGCCAACGCCACGCCCGTGTGTGGGCAGCAGTACATGCCTGTCAGATCCGCTTCCGCCGCGGCTTCCGCAAGTTCCGCTTCGGTGGCCTGCTCGACGACGCCATCGGTTTCCTGAACAGCTTTGACTGCCTTGTGGTAGCTCACCGGATCGCCGATGCGAATTGCGTTCGCCAAAGTTTCACCCGCTGTCACGGAGATCTTGTCCTTGAAACCATTCTTGTACGATTGGTAAAACGGATCGGCCTTCGCCGCCTGAGCCGCGACCAGTCGAGGCATCTTGTTGATCAAGCCAAGATCCATCATGAGTTTAAAGCCCTTGTGCAGAGCGCTGATGTTTCCGAGATTGCCGACCGGAATGATGATCCAGTCCGGCACTTCCCAGTCAAACTGTTTGACGATCTCAATGCCGACGGTTTTTTGCCCCTCGATACGCAGGCTGTTCATCGAGTTGGCGAGGTAGATGCTCTGATCGTTCGTCACTTCCTGAACGATCTTCATGCAACCATCGAAATCCGTGTCCAGGGCCAGCACGTGGGCTCCGTTGGAAACCGGTTGGATCAGCTGCGCCGTGCTTACTTTTCCGGCCGGCAAAAAGATGACTGCCGGGATGCCGGCGTAAGCAGCGTAGGCGGCCAGAGCAGCGCTGGTGTCTCCGGTGCTCGCACAGGCCACGGCTTTCACCGGATTGCCTTCCATGCTCATCATCTGTTTGACCACGCTGACCAGAACGGTCATGCCAAGGTCTTTGAAAGAACCTGTATGGCTGTTGCCGCAGAGTTTGATCCACAGGTCCGGCACGCCGAGTTGTCGCCCAAGCCGTTCGGCCCAAAACAGGTTTGTGTTGCCTTCACACATGCTGACGATATTTTCGTCACGCAAGCTCGGGACGACCCACTCTCGCATCGCCCAGACGCCACTGCCGTAGGGCCACTTGGTGGTACTGGCACGCGAGTCAACCAGTTGCTGCCATTGGTACGGGTTGCGAGCTTTCAGAGGTTCGCGTTCGTGGTAAACTTCCAACAGACTGCCGCAGGTCGGGCAAGTATAGATCACGTCGTAGATCGAATGCTTGCCTTCACAGCCGGCGAAGCAGCGAAAATAGGTCTGGGCATCCGTTGCAGAACTTGATGGTTCGGTGGTAAGTGTCGACATGATTCGGCGAATTGGGTAAATGGTTTAATGTACAGAGCCTATCAATTATTGTCCGATTCGGCAAAAGCTGCCTCCAATAATTAACTTCATTTTCTCACCGTCGCGAGAGGAACATGGCTCAGTCTGATCCCGCAAAACACAACCGAAAAGCCTGGGATTCGCTGGTCTCAAAAGGCAATCGCTGGACGGTGCCGGTCACAGGCGAACAAATCGCCGCCGCAAAGGCCGGTGACTGGAAAATTGTGCTCACGCCTGAAAAGCCAGTTCCCGACGATTGGCTGAAGCCGGTCGCAGGCAAGAAGATTCTCTGTCTGGCCGGAGGCGGCGGACAACAGGCTCCGATCCTTGCGGCTGCCGGAGCCGAAGTTACGACGCTGGACAATAGCCCGAGCCAACTGGAGCAGGATCGATTGGTGGCAAGTCGTGAAGGCCTGGCGATTGAAACGGTGCTCGGCGACATGCGTGACTTGTCGGCTTTTGAAAACGAATCATTCGATGTGATCGTGAACCCATGCTCGAACTCGTTTGTCCCTGACGTGAATCCGGTTTGGAAAGAGTGCCATCGAGTCCTGAAGCCTGGCGGTTCGCTGATGGTCGGCTTCATCAATCCGCTCACGCACATTTTCGATTACGAAAAAATGGAAGCCGGCGACCTGGAAGTCCGTCACAAAATTCCCTACAGCGATTACGATTTGCCGGAAGCAGAACGACAGGCGTTGATCGATCAGGACGAACCGTTGTGGTTTGGGCATTCTCTCGAAGATCAAATTGGCGGCCAGATCGAAGCTGGTTTTGTGATCACGGGTTTCTACGAAGATCGCTGGCCGGAACTCGCAGCGTTGTCGGATCGTATTAACTTGCTGATTGCGACTCGAGCGCTCAAGGTGGCATAGGATTCCAGCCTGTGATCGAAATGGTCATCTGGCGGAAGTCTTTGCGAAAATGTTTCTGCTGTGACCAGGCCGTGGGGCCAATTTAATATTGAACCATGCAAATGACAGGCTGGAAGCCTATCCCACCTTTGGTAACCGACCTTACAACGACAACCATTATGCAAACCGGGGCGACCGAAACCAAACTGACTCAGAGCCAATGGCAGCGTCTCGCGGACGACTATGCCAACGAGGTCAGTCAGTGGACGGTCCCGTTTCGACAACGTCGTCGCAAAGGCAAATCGCATCCGGTCGATGACTTTCTGTTTGTCTACTATCGCTACTCTTCCGGGCAGTTGGAACACTGGCATCCGGGAGCCAACGTGCGACTCGAATGTCCGGGTGGCGTACCGAATCACTTTTCGGATCGTCACTATCGGAAGGAAAGCGAAATCGTTTTCGCTGATCCGACCTTGATGGATGAGAAGTCGTTTCAGCGGCTCAGGTGGACGGCGGAACTGTTGCGTCAAACTGAATCGCGGAAAGGGAATTTCTCCTGTCTGGGATTGCACGAGTGGGCGATGGTTTACCGCGGGCATGAAGTTCGTCACGAGAAAACGACGCCACTGCGATTGCCGCAAGCCGAGATCGATGCGATCGTTGAATCGCGTCCGTTGACGTGCACTCATTTTGATGCGTTTCGGTTTTACGCGATCGATGCCAAGCCTCTCAACAGGATTGAGCCGACGCTGGAGTCTCGCCCGGATCTGGAACAGCCCGGCTGCATTCACGCCAACATGGATTTGTACAAATGGGCTTTCAAAGCCATGCCCTGGATCGGAAGCGAGTTTTTGCTTCGCTGTTTTCGGCTGGCTCTGTTTGCTCGCGAGATCGACATGCGAGCCAGTCCTTACGATCTGTCGAGCTATGGCGACTACGAACCGATCCTGATCGAGACCGCCCAGGGACGTGCCCAATACGAGCAGGCTCAGCGTGAAGTCGCAGATCGTGCGGCACCTTTGCGATCCGAACTGGCTGATCGAATTGAATCACTCGTTGCACTCGCCAATCGTTAATCCGGAACACTTGCCACGGTTGGAATCCAGTTCGACGTTTGACTCTGACAAACAAAACTCATGACTGACATCGTTGACGCCAAAACACGCTCCCGCATGATGTCAGGCATCGGCACTGCCAATACGAAGCCGGAGGTCATCGTGCGAAAGTTGTTGTTTGCTCACGGTTTCCGCTACCGGCTTCATCGCAAAGACCTGCCGGGCAAGCCGGATATTGTTCTGCCTAAATACGAAGTCGCCGTGTTCGTGCACGGTTGTTTCTGGCATTGTCACGAGTGCCATTTGTTCAAATGGCCCAAGTCCAACGCTGCGTTTTGGAGGAAGAAAATCCTCGGCAATCGCGAACGCGACGCGCGCAACGTTCAGGAACTGCGAAAGCTTGGCTGGCACGTGATGACCGTCTGGGAATGTGCCGTGCGTTCCCGCAGCGAAAAACAGCTGAACTCATTGGCCAATCGAATGAGCAACTGGATCGAAGCGGATAGTTCGCGGCGACGATCCAAAAATTTTCCCTGACTTCAACGAAAGATTCTCGTGAGGTCGAGTTCGAATTTCAGTTCGCCTGCTGAAAAAACGGCGGTGTCTTTTACGATAGCCGAAGTGTCATTTTGAAAGTCATTGACTTCGAGGGTCTGATCATCGGTGTCGACGATCAGATAAACCAGAACACCTTCGTCTTTGTAAATCCGCCGCTTCGAACCGACGTCCAGCTTTCGGGTAGATGCAGAAAGCACTTCCACAGCGACGATTGGGGGTTTTCCAGATGACGCTCGGGTTGCTCGCCACAAACGACCATCACGTCCGGACGCACAACGGTTTCGTCAGAAACGATCCAATCCAGCCCGGCATACGATTCGCATTCGAAGTCAGCTTCTTCGATCGCATTGCCAATACAAAGTGAAATCCTGGAAACGGCACGTTCATGCGGTCCAAACGGAGAAGGGTTCATCGAAATCGCAATGCCTTCTACCAACTGCCAATCACCTTCCCAGTGCTGGTAATCGTCCACCGTGTATCGCGGGATGTATTTCTCTGCTGAAGACATGCTTGAATTGTAGGCCGGAATTTTTCAGAGGTTTCAAAATTGCCGCAGTTAAAGGCGCGAAGCTCGCAAAGTAAAGCATGAATTCTTTGCGCCGTCGCGCCTTTGCGTGAGGTTCTTTCCGATCTGTGATCTTTGACTTACGCCTGGTCTTCAAACAGGGGCGTCGACAGATACCTTTCGCCCAAGCTGCACGCAATCGTCACGATTCGCTTGCCGTGGAATTCAGGTCGAGCCGCGATTTGAGCCGCAGCACACATGTTTGCTCCGCTGCTGATTCCGGCAACGATGCCTTCTTCCTTGGCCAGACGACGACCCCATTCGAATGCTTCTTCGTTCTCAACCGTGATCGTTCCGTCGAGCAAAGAAGTATCCAGGTTCTTGGGCACGAAGCCTGCCCCGATACCCTGGATCTTGTGAGGACCCGGCGAGCCGCCTCCGATGACCGGCGAACCAGCGGGTTCAACGGCGAAAGCTTTGAAGTCCGGATTCAGTTTTTTAATAAATCGAGCCACACCGGTGATCGTTCCGCCAGTTCCGACTCCCGCGACGATGGCATCGATATTGTGAGCACTGTCTTCCCAGATTTCAGGCCCCGTGGTGGCCTCGTGAATTGCAGGGTTGGCGGGGTTTTCAAACTGCTGCGGCATCCAGGCTTTCGCATCACCGGCGACGATTTCCTCTGCCTTGCGGATGGCTCCCGGGATACCCTCGCTGGCCGGAGTCAGCACCAGGTTCGCGCCCATGGCTTTCAAAAGCGCACGTCGCTCGACCGACATCGATTCGGGCATCGTCAGCGTCAGCTTGTAGCCCTTGGCCGCACAAACGAACGCTAACGCAATTCCCGTGTTGCCGCTCGTCGGCTCAACCACATGCGTGTCCGGCTTGATGGTGCCGTCGGCTTCTCCTGCGTTAATCATCGCCGCGCCCAATCGATCTTTGACGCTGTTGAGCGGCTGGAAGAACTCACACTTGGCGAAAACAGTACCGTGCTCAGCCGGAATCAGGCGGTTGATCTGGATCATGGGTGTGTTGCCGATAGCAGCAACCGCGTTCTCAAAAGTCTGGCCTCGTGGCATCGCGAAATCTCCGGGTCAAAGTGAGTTTGTCAGACCGCGGATTGTAAGTGAATTTGATAGAATCTGAAATGCAGCCTCCATTGAACACCCTCGATGAAGGCAGCCATTTCCCAGAAAGAGTTTTCAAATGTCGGACACTCCCAACCCGTTCAAAACGCCTGAAAACGCTGCCGATGTTCACGCAGAACCGGAAGCCACCAACTACGACCTACGTGGAATGCTGATCCTGATTGCGGTATCCGTAGCGTTGGTCGCGTTCGAGACTTTCGTCAATGGGCTGAGCGTGACTCTTGTTTTCGTGCCGCCGATTCTGTTCTTTGCCGTCGCGTTCTGGTCAGTTTTCGCTGGGATGAGAGCAACAAACAAGTCGCAAGGTCTGCGAATCGGCTTGAGTTTGCTCGCCGGGATTGTTGCAGTTCCATGTTGCCAGTGCCTGCTGATGTTCACTTGCATTCCGGCCACTACGGCGATCGGTTCGGGCTTCGATCTTCACAACGGAGTGACAAGCGAAATGGGTTTCACAGCCGTTTCATCGCTTTTGTTGGCAGGCATCGCGCTGCTGGCTCTGTTCCTCGTCTATCTACTGCCACAGAGTTTGCGTCGCAGCAACAAGGCGGCCGTCGAGTACAAAAGCCAAAGGGTTTCTGATAAAAGCGTTTCAGGCAAAAACGTATCTGAAAATCCGATTGAATGAAGTGAGCGCAGCCGCCGACGTCGTCCTTCCAGCCGCAGTCCTGTCACAAGACTGCGGCTGAAGCTCGCGGGCGACAATCCGAAAGTGCTAATTAGCCTTGAGGCTGTTGCGTGCCTGGACAAACTTTCCCGCAGCGATGGCGACTTCATCGGTCAAGTAGCCTTCGAAATGACTCAAGTGTTTGTCGTCGCCCGACTGGATCAATAGATGAGGCATCTCCTGAATAGCTGGTTGACGGCAAAGCGGTACTCGCGGCGGGATGTAGTTCCGGATGTCTCTCAACTCCTTTTCGAATACTTGCCATGACTTTCGAAACTCCTGCTCGGCGCGAGCATAGCCGATCGCGAGGTCATGCGATGTCGAGTTGCTTTCAAGATACAGCGGGGCAACAAACGAACGGCTGACTTCGAACGGTTCGCTCCATAGACCAATGACTTTACGTTTGCCAATTCCACGGCACTCCACCTTCAGCATCCCATTCCGCCATTCCTTCGGAACTCGAAACGCCAAAATCAGATCATGACTTCCTTCAAGCGTCTGCGTTTTGGAAGGATGGAATCGAAAGAATGCCCCTGTGCCACGATCGATTGTTCCGCTGGCCACAAGCACATCGTGTTGCGGAATTTCCTGATAGCTTTTTCGTTCCGAATTACTGCTGCCAAGATCGGACGAGAGGTTGATCGACGCCAGATCCACGGGAGTTCCTGTCAGGCTTGAGTCGATGCCAAAGCTTTGGCTTTCGTTTTTCTCAACCGTCAACAGGCCTTTGATTGCAGTCGCGGTTTGAGTCCGTGGGCCGTAGTCAAATATCGGGTAGACACCCTGATTCCAACTGACATCAAAACGGAATTCGTTAACGTTGCCTCGAAGCTTGGGTGCGATGGCCGTCGACACCGGCAGGATGACTTCGATGATTTTGGTTTCTTCAAACGGGGACGGAAGAATTTCTCTGGCTCCAACGACTGCCGGGACGTCAAACTCAATCGATTTGTCCTGGGCAGAGCAGACGGTGGTCGTCAAAAGGCAGCAAAGTGTGACAGCAATCTGGGTTCGGTTAGCGGAAAACATCGTGGCTCCTTGAAGTTCAATTCACACGGCAGATCCATCCGCCAAAAACATCGGCTCCTTCCTGGAGTGTTCAACGTCCTGTGCTGACCAGACTTCCCGCCCGGTCATGTGAAGAATCTACGAGGTGATGAACAGGAAGTTCGTGGCAAGCGATTTTTTGTAAGAACTACAAGCTTGTGTGCATGCACGTGCATCGAAGCAGAGAGGCGAAGGCCAAAGTTGCACGGTGGTTTTCGCTGTGAGGGAGTTATGAACATGGTGGAGGCCACATTGCCATAATTGAAACAGATCAATCACAGGCTGGAAGCCGATGCCACCGAACGGTACGTGGTGGAGACCAACGTGTTGCTATGTTCTATGTGAAATAGATCAGCAGGAATCCGCCGAGCAGAACTGCGGCCCAGAAAGCCATCGTGCTGGTCGCCCATGGACGGCCGAATACGCCGCGTTCGTTGAAGAACTTGCCCATCGTCGCAATAGCGCCGCCGATTCCGGCAACTGCCAGCGAACGCCAAGCCGCGTCAAGTTTGTGATAGACCTTGCCTATTCCTTCCAGGCCCGTCGGGATGAAGCGGCGGTAGATCCAGTCCGTGTCCAGATTCGTGGAACGCTTCTCAGCCGGATAGAGTTTCGTCTGCATTAAAAACACAAACGCCAGCACCGCAAACATTAATAACTGCAATTGCATTACCACGTGCGGCGCCGTGTAGGGCTTGTACGGTTCGGCATGCGAATGTCCTTCATGGTCGACATGATGAGTCACCGGTTCCGATGGAAGCAAGTCGTAGAGATACCAGTAGAAGACGCCGGCTCCAATGCACAACGCCGCCGCCATGCCCATCGCGATCAGCATGTTCAGTGGAGCTTCCTTGACGCGTTTGCCGCTGTCGTGAGCGAAGAAGGCAAAGAAAGGAATCTTGATGCCGGAGTGTTCCATCACGCCCGCTGAAGCGATCAACAAAACGATCCACACCCAGAACATGTGCTCTTCGCCAGCCGCCGTGATGATCATGGACTTGGACACGAAACCCGAAAGTAATGGAAAGCCTGAGATCGATCCGGCGCCGATCAAACAGAAGCCCGTCGTCCACGGCATCGACTTGTGCAGCCCGCCAAGCTCGGTGGCTTTCGTTGTGCCGACTCGATACAGAACCGCACCCATCGACATAAACAGGAGTGCTTTGTAGATGATGTGGCAAAACGCGTGAGCGGCTGCTCCGTTGATCGCCAGTTCGGTTCCGATGCCAATGCCGACAACCATAAATCCCAGTTGGTTGTTGAGGCTGTACGCCAGCACGCGGCGAAGATCATTTTCGATGACGGCGAACACGATCGGAAACAACGTCATCGCGCAGCCGATATAAATCAGCTCGTCAGTGCCTGCGAATCCACGAGCCAACGCGTAGATTGCGAGCTTCGTCGTGAACGCACTCAGGAACACCGTACCTGTAACTGAAGCCTGCGGGTATGCGTCCTGCAGCCAGTTGTGAAGCAGCGGGAACGCGGCCTTGATGCCGAACGCCAGCAAGATCAGTTGAGCGCCCGGACTGAGATCCCACAGCGAACCGCCATCACCGAAGGCTTCGAACATCAGGCTGCCGTCTTGCGAGTATTCGAGGATCGCGCCCGAAAGCAGCAGCACGCCGGAGATCACCTGAATGATCAGATAGCGCATCCCGGATTTGTAGGCCCCCTTCCCTTCCCCGGCCCAAACCAACACAACGCTGGATACCGCGGTTAGTTCCCAGAACACGAACAGCGTAACGAGGTCGCCGGCGCAGGCCGCAGCAATCGCTCCGCCGGCATAGATCATTGCGGCGATGTGTTGTTTGGTGTCTTCCAAATGCAACGCATAAATCGACGCCATGATCGCGGCGAGGTGGAAGATGACTCCGAAGATCCGGCTGAGCGAATCGATGCGCACCATGTTCAATGTGTTGCCGAAGAATTCGACGTTGCCGTAGCTGCCGTCCGGCGTGAACCAGAACAACAACAGGCTCACAACAGAGAGCACGAGTGCGCCGATTGCGGGAAGTTTGTTGCCAAGCTTTGCCAGGAAAGGCAGCAGCAAGGCACCGAGCATCATGATCGTGCCCGGCGGGAGATTTCTGAGGCTATCCATCGTAGTAGTCCTCATCCCGTTCAATGATCAGTCGCAAACCCATGCCCAGAAAAACGATGACGACGAAGGCCACGAATCCGAACATGGCCTGAAAGCCAAAGATGTTTTCGTACTTTGGAAAGTGTGCGTGATCGTTCTCGAAAGTGAACTCCGCGAGCAGCAGTCCGATACAAACCACAATCAGTCCGATGATCATCAGCCGAAGGTTGGCTTTCTTTTCGAACCACGATGGGTCGGAGGGAGTTTTGTGATCTTGATCTTCCATTAGGTTCCCATCCGCCTTTCGTTTGCCGTGGCATTGGTAGATGGCGAGCTGAAGGTGCCTGGATTGTGGAAGGGCGGAAACGCAGTCGCCTGCGGCTTGCCGTTGAACGAACTAGTGCGCTGGCGAAACGCCTGCGGCTTGGCGTTGGGCAAGTTGTTGCTCCGGCGAGTCGAGTTCGACATGGTCGAAGTACTGCATAGATCGATCATGGCGTCACCTCGGTGACAACTTCCGTGATCGGTAGCAGCACGTCGTAAATGGGCTGGGCAAAGAAAAACAGCAACACGCTTCCAACCGCTGTCATGCACAACGGCACCACGCACATCATCGGCGCTTCATGGAACTTCTGCGGTTCCTCGCCCTTGGGCGTCATGAAAGCTTGAATCGGGATCGGGACAAGGTAAGCAATATTCAACAGCGAGCTGATCATTAGCGTGGCCAACAAAAAGTACATGCCGCGATCGGCAGTTCCAACGGCCAGGAACCATTTGCTCCACGCGCCTCCGCCCGGCGGCAAGCCGATGATGCTGATGCTGGCCAGCAGAAACGCACCGAACGTGAACGGCATGGCCCGACCGAGTCCTCGCATGTCGCTGATGTTTGATTTGTGGGCACCGACGTAGATCGCTCCGGCACAAAAGAACAGGGTGATTTTTCCGACCGCGTGCATCGCGATATGCATGCCGCTACCGATGATGCTGGCTTGTGTTGCCAGAGCCGCGCCGAGCGTGATGTAAGCCAATTGGCTGATCGTGGAATACGCCAATCGAGCCTTCAGGTTGTCCTTCGTCATCGCGACCAGCGACCCGATCAGGATTGAGGCTCCCGCCACATAGCACAGCCATTCGCTGATGCCGGATTCACGAACCAGGTCAAAGCCGAAGATGTAAACCACGATTTTCAGCACACTAAACACGCCGACTTTAACAACCGCCACGGCGTGCAGCAGAGCACTGACCGGAGTCGGAGCCACCATCGCGGCAGGAAGCCAGCGGTGAAACGGCATCAATGCTGCTTTCCCGATTCCGTACGCGAACAGGCCCAGCAGGACGGCCAGTCCCAGCGTTTCGATTTGCCGGCCGCGATACGGAAGGCTCAGGATGCCGCCTGGCGTAAAGTCCAGCGTTCCGGCGAGGTGCCAGGTCCAAACGATCGCCAGCATGAAAAACGCAACCGAAGTTGAAAGCAGAATCCCAAGGTAGACTCGTCCGCCAGCACGAGCTTTTTCGTCGCCGTGATGCGTGACCAGGGGATAGGTCGAAATCGTCATGACTTCGTAAGCCACAAACAGGGTGAACAGGTTGCCAGAAAACGCAGCAGCCAACGCCGCGAAAATCGCAATCGCGAAACAGCAAAAGAACCGCGTCTGGTTGATTTCGTGATGACCGCGCATGTAGCCGATCGCATAAATCGTGGTCAGGATCCACAGCCCCGAAGCGATCAGTGCGAACGCCATCCCCAGCGGCTCAACCGTGAACGAAATCGAGAACCCGGGCATCATCTCACCGATCAAAACCGTCGGTCGTGCTCCGGCGAAGACGTGCGAGGCCAGCAAACAGCAAACGGTAAACGTCGCAACAGCCGCAGCAATCGAGCCAGTCTCACGCACATCCGGGAGCTTCCCAAAAATCGCAACCCAGGCTACCGCGAGCAACGGAATGCCCATCGCGATCAGAATCATGTTCTCAGGAGTCATACTGCGGCTCCTTCGGTGGTATGGACTTGGATCCTGTCGGTGGCATAGGCTTCCAGCCTGTGATTCATGCTGCTTTCTTTGCCGTTCGCGATACTCGTCAATGCAGTCACACGCTCAGCGCCCGTGCCACCGTTGCGGGAAATCAATCTCATTTCACACCTCCCGCAAACAGAAACTCAGCCGCATGCTGAGCCATCCCGGCAGACCAATCCGTCCAAACGCCGAATACAATCGTCGCTCCAATCACAACATAGAGCGGGATCAACATCGACATCGGGGCTTCCTCGGCTTTCGTCGCCGACTCCGACGGTTCGGCAAAATACAACGCCTCGACGACTCGCCAAACATAAACCAGAGCCAACAGCGAACTCACCAGCATCAACGCTGCCACAGGCCAACGCCCGGCTTCAAAAGAACTCGTCAACAACAGCCACTTACTGATAAAGCCAGCCGTCAAAGGGACGCCGATCAAGCCAAGTCCTCCAATCGCGAACGCCAGCGAAGTCCACGGCATCGTCTTCGCAGCGCCGCGGAGATCGACCAGCTTCACCGATCCGATTCGCAGCGCGAAACAACCCATCGCCATGAACAGTCCGCCTTTGATCAACGCGTGATTGAACATGTGCACAATCGTCGCGGTCAGTCCGCCGACGCTTACCAGGCCGATGCCCAACAGCATGTAACCGATTTGTCCGATACTTGAATACGCCAACAGTCGCTTCACGTTGTCCTGATAGATCGCCGCCGTCGAAGCCACAAAGATCCCGGTCAGCGCCATCGCCAGCAGCGCGTTGTCGAGGTGTTGCGTTTGAAACGCGAACTCAGGCGTGAAGATCCCAAAGATCAATCGAATAAAGGCGTAAACAGAAACCTTGGTCGCCGTCGCGGCAATGAAAGCCGTGACGACGGAAGGAGCGTAGGTGTAAGCGTTCGGCAACCAGGTGTGCAGCGGAAACAGAGCCATCTTGATGAACAGCCCGATCGTCATGAACGCAAACGCAACGGTCAGCGTGCGTCCGCCGTTTTCGACATCCAGTCGCCCTGCGATGTCAGCCATGTTGAGCGTGCCGGTCATCTGATAAAGCAGCCCGATTCCGATCAGGAAAAACGTGGCTCCGATGGTTCCCAGAATCAGATACTGCAGCGCCGCCAACGGTGCCCGTCGTGACTTACCCAGCGAAATCAACGCGTAGGAAGAAAGCGAACTGATTTCCAGGAACACGAACACGTTGAACAGGTCGCCCGTGATGCACATGCCCATCAGGCCCGTCATGCACAGCAGGTACGTGGCGTAAAACAGATAGTGTTTCGAGTGTGGGATCTCTTTGTCGATCGAGGGCTTGCCGTACGTCAGCACAATCGCGGCCAAAGCCGAAACGAACATCAGCACAAATCCGCTCAGCCCGTCGATGACCAATTCGATCCCGTAAGGCGGATTCCAGTTGCCGATTTCGTAGTGAATCGGGCCGGTTTGTATGACCTGAAAAAGGCAAGCCAGCGAAATTGCGAACGTGCACCACGTGACGATCAGCGCAATCACATAGCTGAGCTGCCGGCCTCCCAGCAGCACGCAGAGCGGCGCCGAGAAGAGCGGAATCACGATCATCAGGATCGGAAGTTGAGAAGCGAAGTCGATCACGCGGCACGATCCAGTTCGAGAATTTCGTCTTCTTCGATCGTTCCGTACGCTTCACGAATGCGAATCGTAAGCGCCAGCGCCAACGCCGTCGTCGCGATGCCAACCACGATCGCCGTCAGCATCAGAACGCTTGGCAACGGATTGGAGTAAATGATCTCCGAAGCCTGATTGGCGGCTTCGGCATGCCCCTGAGCAGCGTCTTCGAATCCGGCCAGCTGAACGGTTGAATCTGTGTGCTCGTAACTGGTCGGGATCTGGTCAATGACCGCGTGGCCATGTTCGACGGCATCGTTGTGAATTTCTTCGTGGCCGTGATCGTCGTGTCCGTGGCCTGAATCCAGCGGCATGATCGGCGCGGTCCCGCCACGGACTTTTCCCATCGTCACGTACAGCAGCACGACCGAAGTTTGGAAAATGTTCAGGCCGATGATCGTTTTGATCAGATTGCCGCGGGCGATAACAATATAGAAACCGGTCATCATCAAACAGATAACAATCCAGTAGTTGTACAAACCGAGCACATGATCGAATGTGAACTGAGCAATCATTCTGCCACCGGCTCCCTTCCTGCGAACGCATAAAAGATGATCGTCATGACCGCGGTGACTGTGATGCCGACACCAAGCTCGACCAGAAAGATTCCGAGGTGTTGCCCGGAAAGCGGTCCAAGCCACGAGATGTTGTGGTTGAGCGATTCGTAATCCAAAAAGTTGGCCTGTGAGGCTTCGCCGTGGCCATTGCCTTTCGCAATCAGCATCGTTGCCACGCCGGTTCCAGCGTAAATCAACAAACCCAACGCGATCAGTTTTTCGACGACTCGAACCGGAGCCACACGCTGTGCGGCTGGCAATCCAAACACCAGGCCGTACAAAATAATCGCCGACGCAAAGATGACTCCAGCCTGGAATCCTCCACCTGGACCGAAGTCGCCGTGGAACTGAACGTAGAGTGCAAACAGCAAGATGTAAGGGATGATGAGCTTGGTGATCACCCGGATGATCGGGAACGAATTCATGACTTGCGATCCTCCTGATCCCCGTTTTTCCGCAAGATCAACAACACTGCGATGCCCGCCGTGAAAATCACCGCGGTCTCGCCCAGCGTGTCATAACCGCGATAGCTGGCCAGCACGGAAGTCACTACGTTTGGCAAACCGTGCATGTCCTGTTTCGATTTTTCGACAAACGACGGGTTCGGATAAGTCTGAATCGGCGCGTCGGGAGCACCGTAGGCTGGCATGTCCAGCGTGCCGTAGATCAACGCGGCTCCCGTGATGCCAACGACCAGCAGCGGGACGACCGCGACCTTCGACGGCTTCTCTTTCTTTCCCGTCAGCGCCAACGTGCTGAGCATCAGAAACGTCGAGATCCCTGCTCCGACAGCGGCTTCGGTGAACGCAACGTCCGGTGCATCCAGGATCAACATCCAGCTCGCGCCAAGGAAGCTGAAGATCCCGGTAAACATGACCGCCGCCCACAAATCACGAATCCGCGCGACCGCGAACGCAGTCATGGCGAGCAGCGCGAGGATTGGAATGACGATGAAAATCATGGGTTGGATTCAGTGCAGTTTTGGATTGCAGTTAGTTGTTACAGTTCGATTCGTAGGTGTTGATGTCGAGTTCCGGTTTGACTCCCTGAGACAACGCCGACCGAGCCAACGCGTGGCAGGAACTTGGGCTGCTGATCGTCAAAAAGAACAGGATCATCAACAGCTTTGCCAAAATGAACGGGCTGCTGATCTGGAAGCACAGCCCCAGCAAAATCAGCCCTGCGCCGAGCGTATCGGTGATGCCGCCGCCGTGCAGTCGCGAGAAAAATTCGGGCAAGCGGACGATTCCGATTCCTCCAACGATCGAGAAAAACGAACCGGCAATCAGAAAAGCCCATGAAATGATTTCGAGGACGATCATGCGGACACCTCGGTGCTTTCGGATTCCGTTTCGCCGAAGTAGCCCAGCTGTGAAAATCTCAGCAACGCCACCATGCCGATGAAGTTCATCAAACTGTAAAGCAGCGCCACATCAATAAAGTCCTGCCGTCCGGTGAGGAAGCTGACGACGCAAATCAGCAACACCGTCTTCGTCCCGAACATGTTCAATGCCAGGACTCGATCAAAAACCGTCGGCCCCAGCATCGCACGGATGAGAGCCAGCGTCATCGTGACCAAAATGGACAGCGAACAGGCAACGTAGCCATAATGCATAAATCCCGATTCCATCAGCTCGCCTCGCTGTCAGAATTCGGGTTCTGGTGGATCGGGACTTTGCTGCCTTCCAAACGGCAGACTCGGCGATCCATTTCGCCGGAAAGATCTTCTTCGGCTCCTTCGAACGACAACGCGTGAACCAGAATGCGATCGTTTTCCATTTGCACCGATACGGTCCCGGGAGTCAGCGTGATCGAATTCGCAAGGATGACTCGCCCGAGCGCCGTTTTCTGATTCGCGCCGACTTCGATCATGTTTCGCTTCAGCTTCATATCCGACGAAAGGATCGTTTTCGTGACTTCGATATTCGAGACCACGATCTCTTTCGCCAGCCACGGCATGTACGAAGTGAATGGACGAATCCCGAGTTCCGCCGGGGCGCCTTCTTCGTCAACAATCCCCATTCGCCGCGCAATCCACAGACACAGCAAAACCGAAAGGCCTCCAATGATCAGCAAGTGCGGTTCATTGTGGCCCGACCAGAGATACCAGACTGCTGCCATCGCGATGCCGAGAGTCAGCGTGTATTTCATGGGACGTGCGGGGTGAGGAGGGTGTCGTGAACGGGCAGTATATCGATGAGCCTGGAAACCAAAAAGGCGAGGTAGCTAAACGGTGTGGTGCCGCGCTTACCCAGTTTGAAATGGAGGCTGGCGGTTGGCAGATTTGCGATTTACATATAGGAGGGCACGCAGGCAGACGCCGGCGGGAACGATTTCAATGTGACTTCGTCCTGCCCGTCTGAAGAAATTAAGAGGCTTTTGCAAAACAGCAGATCCGATTTCCATCTCGCGAGCCAAAGCCAACCAGTCAAAATGACCATTCGGATAACAGTGCCGTTTGTCGCCAGATGAGGGTTGCCATTTTGCCGGCGGTATTCCTGGCAAGGGTTCTTTTGTCGCGATCTGCGTTATCCTGTTGGTTTCGAAACCTGATGAGAATCGACAAATGGAATACAAACTGACAACTCCGGATGAAACGCGAATCGGTTGGGTTGGCACCGGCGTGATGGGATTGAGCATGTGCCGCAACCTGATGGAAGCTGGTTATCAAGCCACGATCTTCTCACGAACCAAAGCGAAAGCCCAAACTTTGCTCGACGCGGGTGCGACCTGGGCGGATTCACCGAGGGAAGTCGCCGAAGCGTCTGACGTTAGCTTTGCGATCGTCGGCATGCCCGAAGACGTTCACAGCGTTTTCCTGGGCGATGAAGGTTTGCTCGCTGGCGCGTCTGCCGGCAGCATCGTCGTGGATATGACAACCAGCAAGCCCGAGTTGGCGGTGCGAATCGACGAAGCCGCGAAAGCTAAATCCGTTGCGGCGATTGACGCGCCCGTTTCAGGAGGCGATGTCGGCGCGAAGAGCGGCGCGCTCTCTATTATGATCGGCGGCGAAGCAGATGCGGTCGCTGCGGTCCAACCGCTTTTCGATGTGATGGGCAAAACGGTTGTCCATCAGGGCCCGGCCGGTTCCGGCCAGCACACCAAAATGGTTAACCAGATTTTGGTCGCCGCAGGAATGTTGGGCGTCTGCGAGTCGCTGCTTTACGCGCTCAAATCGGGCTTGGATTTGCAGACCGTGTTGAAGTCCGTTAGCAGTGGCGCTGCAGGAAGTTGGGCGCTTTCGAACCTTGGCCCGCGGATCATCGAAGGCAATTTCGATCCTGGCTTTTTCGTCGAGCACTTCGTAAAGGATTTGAACATTGCGTTTGAGGAGTCCAGCCGAATGGGATTGAAGCTCCGCGGCCTGGAACTTGCCCGCGAGTTGTACATCGAATTGGAAAAAGCTGGCTTTGGCAAAGACGGCACGCAAGCGTTGCAGAAAACGTTGGCCCGGGATTCAGGTTTCGAATGGCCCAGCTAGTGGCCTGCGGATCTGAGCTGACTGGCTCAACGGGGGCGATGCTTTCGCAATCTGCCTCTTCTCTATCCGGACGCTGGTCCGACTCTATGCCGCAACACAATCGCCAGCAAATCGCTCTTCTCTTTCTCCATCGCCCAATTCGAAACGGGCAAGTATCCATCCGCGTCAAACAGTGACAGCTGCACCGTTCCCGTGGCAGGATGCTGGGGCCACGATTTGATCCGGGAAAAGAAAATGACTTGTCGTGCGAATTCTGTTTTCTCGATCGCCGATTCGTTAACCACGACTTTGCACCGAACTCCCATTAGGCATCCAAACGCCGTCACACCTGTGAAAACTGCAAACGCTAACGCAGCAATTGGATCGTAGGAGGTAGAAACCAATCCGGCGATTTGGAACGGCGCACCAATCAACATCGCCGTGATGGCTGTTAACACAACGCCGCAGGGAACCATGATCGCAAGCGCCGAAGGAGAAGTCCTGAACACCAACGGCAATTGTGGCATCGCAGGTAAGTCTCTGGTTTCGCCGACGTGAGCGGCGATGAACGTCGGTTCAGCCGACGTGGGCGAGGCATACGGGTTGTGTTCGGATTCCATGGTGCAATGTTCGTGAGGAGAGACACCAATGTCAAATCGCAGTTTCGCCGCGGCGTGCTATGATGGCGGCATGGAATGGAAGGCAAAAATTGAAGATGGCTTGCGCAAGGTCAGCCAGCAACTGTTCGATCAGCGAAATGCGAACGGACACTGGACGGGCGAGTTATCGTCTTCGGCTCTCGCCACTGCCACGGCTGTCACGGCGATCGCATTTTATCTGGAAGCCACTGGCGTCGAGGATCAGGAGCTTCAACAGCAAGTCGACGCCGGGATTTCGTGGCTGGTTGGGCAGCAAAACGAAGACGGTGGATTTGGCGATACACCACTTAGCCACTCGAATATTTCGACTGCGATGCTGGCCGTTGCGTCCTTGCACGCCTGTGGCAAGGCCGAGCAGTTCACCGCGGAGATCGAGCGAGCTCAGGCCTACATCGACTCCAAAGGCGGGATCGCTGGCTTGCGTACGCGGTATGGAAACGACAAAACATTCGCCGTTCCAATTTTGGCTCACTGTGCGATGGCCGGTATCTTGCCGTGGCGTGAAGTCTCCGCCCTGCCCTTCGAGGCGGCTTGCGTGCCACAGCGTTTTTACAACCTGATGCAACTACCCGTGGTTAGCTACGCGATTCCTGCGCTGGTGGCGATCGGTCAGGCAAAATTCGTTAACGATCCGCCTTGGGATCCCGTGCGAAAGACGATTCGCAGGTTGTGCGTTGAGCCGAGTCTCCGAGTGCTTGAGCGGATGCAGCCGGAGAGCGGCGGGTTTTTGGAGGCCGTACCGCTGACGAGTTTCGTGGCGATGGCGTTGGTGAAGTGTGGGCGAGAAAGTCATCCGGTTGTTGAGGCCGGTGTTGAGTTTTTGCGTGAGTCGTTTCGCCCTAGCCGTGGTTGCGGCTTCCAGCCGCAATCGTTTGGTGGAGAGAGTGGCCGGTTGCCGTTGGATGCTGGGGTCGATGTGCGGTCGGAACAAGCCATTCGTAGCGAGGGCTTTCAGTCGTTGAAGTCGCACGGCAACCCGGATGATGTGACGGCTGGAAGCCGTCGCTACGACGAACGCGAGGACATGCAAATTGCTGCGGCTGGAAGCCGCAACCACGAACAGGGCACGTGGCCGATCGATACCAACCTCGCCACTTGGGGCACGACGCTCACCGTCAACGCGTTGGCCAACGATGTGGATTACTTTCGCGAGCAACTCTCCGCGAACAAGCAAACCTGGAAGAAATGCGTTGACTGGATTCTCGGCTGTCAGACAAAAAACAAACATCCCTTCACTGGCGCACAACCTGGCGGCTTTGGCTGGACTGATCTTTCCGGTTCCGTTCCCGACGCGGACGATACGCCAGGAGCCCTGATCGCACTGCGGCACTTCCATGACCATGCAGATTTGTGGTGCGAGCCCGACGAACTTTCTACCATGCGTGCTGAAATCGAAAACTCGGCTCGAGCCGCCGTTCAATGGCTGCTCGATCTGCAAAACCGCGATTCCGGCTTTCCAACATTCTGCACGGGTTGGGGAAAGCTGCCGTTTGATCGTAGCGGATCCGATATTACAGCCCACTCGATTCGGGGTCTGATTGCGTGGCAAGATAAATTTTCTGACCCGAAGATTCAGAAGTCGATTGACCGCGGATTCCGCTATTTGTCGAAACAACAGCGGCCGGATGGCAACTGGTTGCCGCTCTGGTTTGGGAACCAGGACACAGAAGACGAAATAAATCCGTGGTACGGGACGGCAAAAGTGCTCCTGGCGTACCGGGATGCGAATTTGTTCGATACCGAGCCCGCCAGAATTGGTTTAGAATGGATCGCTGGAAGTCAGAACGAAGACGGTGGCTGGGGCGGCGGAAAGTCGCTCGATTGGCCGACGCTTCATCGGACTTTCAGGTCGGAGCATTCGAAACCGGGAGACTTTGGCGTTCTCGGCACCAGTTCGGTCGAAGAGACCGCGTTGTGTACCGAGACTTTGCTTCACGGAGTCGAATGCGATGGGTTGGATCAGCAAACTCGCCAGCGGCTGAAAATTCACGCCACGCGCGGGGTTCAATGGTTGCTGGATTCGATCGATCTGGATTGTGTTTCAGTCCACTGGCCGATCGGATTTTACTTCGCCAAACTTTGGTACTACGAGAAAATGTATCCGCTGGTTTTTGCGACCGGCGCGTTGGCGAAAGCTTTGAAGACGATTAGCGACTCGCCACAAAACGATATCAATCAACTGCACGAACGAGACAATCCTGGTGGCACCCGAAGAAACATCTGTTGCTGAAAAGAAACCGCGGCGCTCGCGCAGACGCAAGACGGCTCATCTGAAGATGGTGCCCGACAGCAAGTCATTGCGCGAGCACCTGCGAGAACGTTGTCGTGAGATTGCGGTGACGCTTGATCGCAGCAATCCGCCATCGAAAGATGAGCTCGAAGCAATCTCGCGAAAGATCCTTGCGGATGAGAATCAGCCGGAAGGATTTCTGGGTTGGATCATGGTCGTGCTCTCGAGCGTGTTCTGGGAAGACCAGATCAAAGGCATCCCGCACTCACGCCGTCTGTTTTTGCTGCCGCACTGCCTGAAGCACGCCGAAGGTTGTCCGGCCGATTACGACGAATTTGGTTTGGCTTGCAAGACCTGTGGAGCATGCAGCATCGCCGATTTCCGCGGCGCGGCGGAAGAGCTTGGTTATAAAGTTCTGGTCGCCGAAGGATCACCGATTGTTTTGAAGATCATTGTCAGCGGACACGTCGATGCGATCGTGGGCGTGGCATGTTTGAACGTGCTGGAAAAAGCCATCGACAAAATCATGTTGGCTGGAATTCCCTGCATGGCCGTGCCGCTGCTCTCCAGCGACTGCCGCAATACATCGGTCGACGAAGACTGGGTTGAGCAAATGGTTCGCGTGCCGCACGCCGAGGTGCAGACTCAGACCAACAGCTACATTCACTTGATGCGCAAAGCATCGACGCTGTTTGAACACGATGTGTTGGAGTCGCTGGTGCCTCGTGTTCGCGGCGGGAAATCGCTGGCGGAATCGAACGGCCAGGGTGTTGGCGGACTTGATCCGTTGGCTGCGACTGAAGCGATTGCTTATGATTTTTTGACCGCTGGCGGAAAATACTCTCGTCCGTTTATCACGATGGCGGTTTACGATGCCGTCACCGGTGGCGCGGCGACGAAGTCCGATGGCGATAAAGTCATCGAAGGCTGGGACGATTCAATTTTGCATGCCGCGATGTCGATTGAAACATTCCACAAAGCGTCGTTGGTTCACGACGATATCGAAGACGGTGATGCGTTCCGCTATGGCGATGATACGCTGCATCAAAAATACGGCATTCCGACGGCGATCAACGTGGGCGACTATCTGGTCGGCATGGGCTATCGTCTGGTTAGCCGAAATCGAAAAACACTGGGGGCTGAAACCGCGGCGGACATTCTTGATACGCTGGCGGATTCCCATCAACGGCTTTCCGAAGGCCAGGGCACGGAATTGATCTGGCGTGACGCGAAAGATAAATGTCTCAAGCCGATTGATGCGCTGAAGATCTACGCACTCAAGACCGCGCCGGCGTTCGAAGCCGCGATCATGAGCGGTTTGCGTTTGGCGGGTCCGACCGATGACTTTGCGAGCCCAGTGCGGGCTTTCGCCAGAAACCTTGGCGTTGCGTTTCAGATTTTGAACGATCTGAAAGACTGGGAGCATGACGACGAAAACAAGCGTTCGCTGGGAGCTGATTTGCTGGGCGGACGCCCGACCGTTTTGCTGGCACTGGCCCTGGAGGGTTTGAAAGATTCTCAGCGGGAAGAGCTGGTTTCTCTGCTGGCAGACGATTGCGAAAAGTCCACCGAAACCCGGTTGTTAAGGGCGCGGCATTTGTTCTTCGAGGCTGGCGTGTTCGAAAAAGCCTATCGGTTGGTCGACAAGCACCAGCAAAAAGCTGAGGAAATTGCGGATTCGATCGAACCCGAATCGCTTCGTCGGTTGTTCTATTACCTTGTGGACACGGTTTTGGATCGCACGACCGAAGTCAAGCCAACGATCGACATCACTCATTTGAGTTATGAAGAAGTTTTGCCGATTGTTAACAGGTAGGCGTCGGTATCAGGTTTCACGCCTGTGATTTTGCGATGACGTCCACAGGCGATTAGCCTTCTATCTGATTCAACATTCATCCAGTGTGCGCCGACATCGTGAATCCGACTGAATTGCCCCAGGTTGAGCTCGACGAACTGATCGGGCTGTTCTTTCCCGACACAGATTCGGGAGTTGGCGTGTTCCACGAAGTCGATGCTTCCGAGATGCCGGCCGACGCGAACAGGTTGCTCAATCACTGCGAGCACATGACGGTCACGATCGAGGATTTTCACCATGGTGAAGTCGACGTGAAAGTCCTCGAAGAGCACGACAGCGACACGCACTACTCGCGAAAGATCTTGCTGACGCGAAAGTCAGACGGCGGCGTGGTTCAGTACGGCATCGTGCGGCTTGATATGTCCACGTTGCCGCAAGTCGTTCAGGATCAGATTCGCGAACGGAAAATTCCGCTGGGCCGAATCCTGATTAGCCACGACGTGATGCGTGCTGTTCGCCTGGAGAAACTGTTTCGCATCGAGGCCGGTGAAGAGCTGGCGTCCTGTTTCGGTGCTGATCCCGGAGCCGATATCTTTGGTCGCACGGCCTGGATGTTTTGCAACGGCAAGCCCGCGATTGAGCTGCTTGAGATCGTGAACTTGGGCTGAGCCTGTACGTCTATTTGCACATGCGTGGCACGGTGGTCTCCACCGTGAATGCGGATTCTTACGCAACGCATGACAATGCAGCAAACGGTGGAGACCACCGTTCTAGGATGATGATCGCGATCACAGGCTGGAAGCCTATGCCACCATCCGCATGCCACTAAGCGGTGGAGGCCACCGTTTCGCGAGTTTACTTCAGCTCTTTAATGAAGATGTTGCGGAACCGATAAGTCTGGCCTTTCTCGCCGTGATGCTGGATTCCGATGAAGCCCTCGGCATCGGTGTCGTCTTCGACGTCCGTAACCTTCACACCGTTAAGCTCGATCGAGATCTTGTTGCCTTTGCAGGTGATCTTGTAACGGTTCCAGTCCGTTCGCTTGAGCGCGCCGCGTACTTCCGGCTTGGCGAAATGAGCCTGTGACTCTTCGGCGTACTCCAGCATTTTCTTGTCATTGGAACGCCCTTCCTTGCTGGGCCAAACCCATCCGCGGCGACCTTCGTCGTACAGTCCAGCCGACCAACGACGATCCGAGCCATCGCATTCCGCCTGATAGCCGTAGACCCTGTTGGGCTCAACATGACATCGAAACATCACGCCCGAGTTGGCTTGGCCTTCCGGAAGATTGATTTCGACAAACAGAACAAAATCAGAAAACTTCTTTTCCGTCACAAGGAAGAATTTCTTGTTGGCGGTCAGATGGATCTCGTTGTTGACGACTTTGGCCTTTCCGAAATCGTAAGGGTTGCGCCAGCCGTCCAAATTCCTGCCATTGAAAAGCGGCGTGAAGCCACGTTGAGCCATTTGCCGTTCCGTTTGAGTCGGCTGTCTCAACGTCAATCTTCCTTGGGTCTTCAACGGCCATGTATCGGTTCGGAAAAGCGAAGCCGGTAGATCGCCAGAGTTCACCAGGTTTGCGCCTTCCGGATTCGCTGCCCAGGCATAGCGAGCAGCGACGGGTTGCGGCGCTTCGGCGCTGCTGAGCTTGATTGTGTCCTTGGCAACGATCTCGGCCTTCGCCCAGTGCCACTTCATGTCCGAGCCAGCGACTTCGAAACGTTTCAGTTCTTCGCCGTCACGCGACTTCAAACCGGAACCAACGTGATCCAGCGTGACCAGAATGTGATCGTCCGCAACGCTGTGGCTTTTGTAGAGCGGCGAAGAAAAGACTTCCAAATCTTTGTCGTAGTGTTTTTTCAACGCCAGCAATGCCAGTCGATGTCCTACGTCGCGTTTGTTTTTTGGGTGAATGTTGCTGGTGTCTCCGATGTCATTGATCACCGCGATGCCACAGTTTGGAATGCTCTGAGCCACACGCGTCTGAAAATGTTGCAGCTCAGCCCATTCGCTGCGAATTCCAGGTTGGTCGGTCGGTTTCTTGAAGTTCGCCAATTGAACGATGTAGAACGGCATGCTCTCGTTGTTCCATTTGGCTCGCCAATCTTCGATCAAAGCCGTCAGCAAGCTCTCGTACTGCACTGCTCGACCCGCGTTTGATTCTCCCTGATACCAAATTGATCCCGCGACCGCGTACTTTGTCCAGGGAGCAACTTTTTGGTTGTAGATTGCGCCGGGAAATCGAGTGTCCAGTTTTGGCTGGCCCTGCATTTGCGGTCGACGCGGGAGCTTTGGTTTCACTCCTTCCTTCGTATTGGCAACGATCTCGTCACGCTTGGCTTTCCATTTCTCCATCGCCGCTTCGAAGCGGGATTTTGCGGCTGCGGCATCGTAGTTTGCGTCCGTGTTGTCCCACTCTTCGACCAGAGGAATTGCGTCTTCAACGGTCAACAGTTTCTCGCGACTGGTGAATGCCTCTACCGGTTTTCCGCCCCACGACGTATCGATCAAACCAACGGGGACCTTCAACTCTGCGTGTAGTTCGCGACCAAAGTGAAAACCGACGGCCGAGAAATCCGCAGCGGTGTTTGGCTTGGCTACCTTCCAGTCACCTCCACAGTCCGTTTGAACGGTGTCTGAAGTGGCAGAATCTGTTTTAAAAAGCCGGACCAGCGGCAGGTCAATCTGATCGATCATTGGATCGCCAGTTCGTTGCAGCGTCCACGCCATGTTGGACTGGCCGGAACACATCCAGACTTCGCCAACCAGAACGTCATTTACAGAAATCGTTTCGCCTTCCGAAGAAGTCACTTTCAGCGTCGCCGGTTCAGTGGAAATTTCCAGCGGGGCAAGCGAAACGCTCCAACGCCCGTCGCCATCTGTCTCGGTCTCGACCGATTGGTCGGCAAACGAAACCGAAACTTTCGAATCCGGCTTGGCAGTGCCCCACACGGAAGTCGATGCGCCGTGTTGCAAAACCATGTGATCCGAAATTGGAGCCGCAAGCTTCAGCGTCTCTGCATCTTGCTGGGCACAAGCCAGAGATTGAAAGAGGCAAACAAGGAGAATCGCAAAGTGTTTCATCGTGGCACCAAATGGAAAGAAGTTCGATTTGGTCCATCGTAACCGAAATTCGCCCATCGTGGCGACGAATTGAATTTTGCTACTACTCGAAGCGGTAGCCGAATCGATTGATGTCGCTCGCGTAAGTCGACGCAACCAATTCCCGAGTCCGATCTTCGTATGCCGAGCGGTAGTCTTCTTGTTGTGTTCGATTCAATTTTGGCAATCGAAAAGGAATGCTCAGTCGCTGACAAACGAATCCGAAATCGCTTGCAAGGTTTTCGAACCGACCTACGAAATCAACGACCGTTTGGCCGCGGTGAACCAGGAATGATTCCTGAGTTTGAAATCGACCGTCGCAACGCCATTGAACGTAGTCCGCGAAACCTGAAAGCCGCGATACTTCAGCGTGGTCCGGGTGCGAACCGTGTTTGCGGATATGCCGAAAGTGGGACAGTTCCCAATCCCAGGGGTTTCTCACGAACGCAAAACTGAACAGTCGATCGAATTGCTTGCGGCCAATTTCGCCAATCAAGTCACAGGCTTTGACGTGATCGCCGCGACTTGGCGGACCGAACTGGGGCACGCCGATTCGTTTGAAAACAAAGTTGGCCGATTCGTGCCACGACGGCATTGCGTACCGGCGGACCGCACGCTTGATGCTGGTGCCGGCGGTTTTAAAGATGTGCACGAACACGAATTGTCGGGAGTTGGAAACGATCATGCATCGCGAAATATCATTTCGCCGTGATCGGGTCAAGAGAAATGCTCTTCGGCGGCGGAACGGGCCGCGAATTGTCGGACTGAATTTGTTCGGCGAATCGCGATTGAGCTTCGATTGCGAACGCCAATCGCTGGCGAATCGAAGGATGCAGCCCGCTTCGTCGATCCACCAGTCGTGGGTAGATCACCGCCATTTTTTCGAGCGCCGTGAGCACCGCGTCGGCTGCTGTCACGTATTGTTCGGAGGACGAATGCTTCTTTATTTTATGGAGCGATTCGATCGCGAACTGGTCGGCCTCGAACTCCATGCTGCGGAAAATGGTTCGCGAGATAACCAACGAATAAACCATGAATCCGACAGCAGGCAGAAAGGGAGTCAACGCCCCGACGCTGCGGGCAAGCAGATCGCTGGACGCAATCCCGGCGTGCAATCCAATACCGGATGCATGGTCGATCGCCAGAAGGAACAACGGAATCAGCACCATCGCGATTCGCCGAATGCAATGTCGGTGTCGAATGTGCCCGATTTCATGCAGCACGATCGCATCGACTTCTTGCGGTGAGAACTTTTTCAGCAGCAAGTCGCTGACGAGTACAACTTCCGTGCCCGGGACGATTCCGACAGCCGCCGCGTTGACGATCGAGTCATTGGTCTGCCAGATGTGAACTTTCCTTGGACGCAAGCCGGAGCGAAGAAACAGGTTGTCCATTCGCGATTTCAGTTCAGGGTCTTCCATTCGTTTTGTTGACCAAACCAGCAGCATCAGTTGCGGATAGAAAAGCGTCGACGCCGTGATGATGATTCCGGCGACACCCCACAACAACGTCTGCCCCGTCGGCGACAATTCACTTCGCACCACCAGGGCAAAGCAATCGGTCACCAGGAAAGCAAACAGAATCGGTGCCGTCACCATGACGACTTGCATCCGCAGCCACAGTCGAAAAATACTGGTTCTCGTTTTGCTTTTTTTCAGTGTCCCGTCCGGCGCAGCGAAAATGAAAATGGCCCAGGATCCGATCAGCCCAATCAAAGCCGGCGCAATCAACAGCAACTCGTCGGCCAGGGGAATTGTTTCACTCCATGCGGTCGCGTGAACGACATCCAACCATTGAATCCAGACAGCGATAGAAATGGAAGCCACGGTCCACACGATAGAATGAGCAACGACCATGGTGCGGAATCGGGGGAACCAGTCGCTTGATCGCTCGTTTCGGTGGCGGCTGCGGCCGATGCACATTTGAATCGCCGCAAATCCAGGAGCGACTCCCGTCAGTAGCGCGGTCATGAAAGCGGTCGCAAGAGTGTTGCTGGATTCGCTCGAAGTGTGGACTTCTCCCCACAAGATGGACAGAAGGATGACGATGGCAATCAAAAGGCTCATGCGTGCCAGTTTATTCGGAAACGCGAGCAGCCCTTTGCGGAAACTCCGAAACCCCAATCGCCCCGGTTTTGGTGCTCGGGATGCAACGGTTGTGACGCAACTGCTGCTGACCAAAATGACGCACGCCACATCTGCGAATCGCGGAATTGCATATTTTTTCTTGTCCGGAAACGTTGAAGTCACATGTTTTGTTTTCGAACGGACGATGTGGCACTACAATAGGATCGACGTCCGCAAAGCCGCATTCAGATTGAACTGCAAACATGACGAGCAAACTTTCTATGCCACGTTTCATCAACACCTTCGCACTGGCATTCTTCGCGACGATGACATGGGCTCAATCGAGTTGTGAAGCTCAGGATTCGATTGATTTCTCTCGCGACATCAAACCGCTTCTGGCAGAAAACTGCTTCGCCTGTCACGGCACGGATTCTGAAACACGTGCGGCAGACTTGAGGCTCGACGAGCGTGATGCCGCGGTCGATGCGGGCGCGATCGAGCCCGGAAGTGCCGACGAAAGTTCAATGATTGAACGGCTCTACACGGAAGATCACGATTCGATCATGCCGCCGGTGGACTCGGGAAAGAAACTGTCCGACGACGAAAAGGAATTGCTCAAACGTTGGATCGAAGAAGGAGCCGAATACCAAAAACACTGGTCGCTGGTTGCTCCGGAAAAACAGTCGCTTCCAAAAGTCAACGACAGTGATTGGGTTCGAACCGAGATCGACCAATTCGTGTTGGCGCGTCTGGAATCAGAAGGATTGAAGCCGGCTGCCGATGCAGGCGCCCGAACTTTATTTCGTCGTCTGAGCCTGGACATTAGCGGATTGCCCCCCGCGGTTGAAGACTTGCAGGCTTTCGAGAAAGACGTTGCCGATCGCGGCGACGAAGCAGTTTCCGAGTGGATCGACAAGCTGATGGAGCGTCCTTCATGGGGAGAACATCGGGCGCGCTATTGGCTCGACGCGGCTCGCTACGCTGACACGCACGGCATGCACTTTGACAACTATCGGGAGATGTGGCCGTATCGCGATTGGGTCATCCGGGCCTTTAACAGGAATATGCCTTTCGACCAGTTTACCGTCGATCAGTTGGCTGGTGATTTGCTCGAAAACCCGAGTGATGAACAACTCGTTGCAACGGGATTTCAACGCTGCAACATGACGACCAACGAAGGCGGCACGATCGATGAAGAAAATCGGGCACTCTATGCGGCAGATCGCGTGCAGACTTTCGGTTGGGTGTATCTTGGCTTGACGACCAACTGTTGCCAGTGCCACGACCACAAGTTCGATCCGATTTCGATCAAGGATTACTACTCACTGGCAGCCTTCTTTCGCAATACGACCGAGCCGGCGAAAGATGGAAACGTCAAGGACGGCAAGAGTGCGACGATGAAAGTCTATGCCGAAACGGATCGCAAGCGTCTGGAAGAAATCAAGCAGGAGTTGTTGGCTGCAAACAAAGCCAAACAGGACTATCGCGATTCGTCGTCTGAGAAGTTTGCGTCGTGGTTGGGCACCGTGAATGCCGTCCAGGGCGACCATCCAGAATCAAAGTACGGTCCTGAAGTTCAGCCGACGCTGCAAGTTCCGCTTAACGAGGGCCAGGGGAATTCGGTCACCGCGACGATCGGAATCGACGAAACGGTTGTGGCCAAAGAAGATTTCCAATGGACCGAAGATGGGAAGCTTGGTCCGGCGATTACGCTCAAACCCGGCAAGACGGTTGAGCTGGGGGCGTTTCCGGATTTTTCGTTCGACAAACCTTTTAGCTACGGCGTGTGGACGAAGGCTCCGAAAAAGTTTGGCGGCGTTTCTTTGATCGCGAAAATGGATGAAGCCGCGGCTCATCGCGGTTGGGATCTGTGGCATCAGAACGGCCAATTCGTGGCTCATATTATTGACCAGTGGCCGGGCAATGCGATGAAGGTTCGCACGGTCAAGAGTCTGTCGATTGAAAACAAGTGGCAACACGTTTTCGTGACTTACGACGGGACGCGGAAACCGGAAGGCGTTCGCATTTACGTTGATGGCGAGCTGCAGAAAACCGAAACCGAAGCGAACACGCTCAAGCCTGTCGCCAGCCTCGAAACGAAGACGCCGTTGAAAGTTGGCCAGCGTAGTTCCGGTGCAATTTACGACGGCGGGCAGGTTCAGGACGTCCGGATTTACGACAAAGCTCTCTCTCAGGACGAGATCAAGTCCGTGATGGCGATCGGAGCCAATTACGTCGAGGCTCTGATTTCTGTTCCCGCAGAAAAGCGAACGCCGAATCAGGAGAAAGCTCTGCTGAGCTATTTTCTGAACAAGATTGACGCGACGTTTCCAACGCTGACCAAGGCCGTGGCGGATCTGAAACAGGAGCGTAAAAAGATCGAAGCCAAAACGCCGATCACGCACATTCAGGTGGAAAAGCCAGACATGATGGCGAAGACCAATGTGCTGATGCGAGGCGCCTACGACAAACCGGGTGACGAAGTGGTTGCAGCGCCGCCGGAAGTTTTACATCCGATGCCCGAAGGTGCTCCGGCAAATCGACTGGGCCTTGCGAAATGGGTCATCGATCCGGCGAACCCGCTGACTGCTCGCGTTACCGTGAACCGTTTCTGGCAAGAGTTGTTCGGGCATGGCATCGTCGCCACGTCGGAAGACTTTGGCGTGATGGGCACGCCGCCTTCGAATCAGGCGTTGTTGGACTGGCTGGCAGTCGACTTTCGCGAGTCCGGATGGGACGTGAAACGGCTGTATAAAAAGATGTTGTTGAGTTCCACGTATCGTCAGGCCGCAAACGTGACGGCTGAGAAACTGGCCAGAGATCAGGACAACTCGTTGCTTTCCCGCGGTCCGCGTTTCCGCATGGATGGCGAGATGGTTCGGGACTACGCACTCGTTGCCAGCGGGCTGTACAACGATCGAATGTTCGGTCGTGGTGCCAAGCCTTACCAGCCGCCAAATGTTTGGGAAGTCGTCGGGATGCCGGGAAGCGACACGCGTCGCTATGTGCAGGATAAAGGCGACAACGTTTATCGCCGTTCGCTGTATTCGTTCTGGAAGCGGATGAGTCCGCCGCCGAACCTCGAAGCGTTCAACGCGCCGAATCGTGAAGTCTGCACTGTGCGGCGAGAGCGGACGAATACGCCGTTGCAAGCCCTTGTTACGCTCAACGATCCGCAATTCGTCGAAGCGGCACGTGTGCTTGCGGAAAAAGGTGTCAAACACGGAGGCGACGATTGGAGCTCAACGTTGGATTTCGTGGCAGAACGCACGCTCAGTCGAACGTTTAGTGACATTGAGTCCGGAATCTTGAAAGACGATTTTGACGCGTTCTTTGATTTCTATCGCGAGAACACGGGCGATGCCAAAAAACTGTTGGCGATCGGCCAGGCGAAAGCGGACGATAGCCTGGACGTGGCTCAGCTTGCGGCGTGGACGATGGTCTGCAACCAGTTGCTGAATCTCGACGAAGTTTTGAACAAGTAAAAAAGCGGCGGGACAGGCCTCCAGCCTGTGCTGCCATTGAAAGTAAGAACATGAATCCGATCGAACAATTCAATCAACTTCAAACGCGACGCCAGTTTTTCGCAAAGGGAAAGCACCTGCTTGGCGGCGCTGCGTTGGCTTCGTTGATGGGGAACTCGCTGGCGGGAAAGGCGTTCGCTTCGCCGGTTCCCGACGTGCGGATGCCGCATTTTCCCGCCAAAGCCAAACGCGTCATCTATTTGCATATGGTCGGCGGTCCGTCACAGATGGACCTGTTTGACTACAAGCCAAAAATGGACGAGTGGTATGACAAAGACTTGCCCGAATCGATCCGTAAAGGCCAACGTCTGACCACGATGACCAGCGGCCAAACCCGATTTCCGATCGCTCCGACGAAGTATAAATTCACGCAGCGTGGCGAATGCGGGATGTGGATGAACGAAACGCTGTTGCCATATCTCGGCCAGAAAGCCGACGAAATCTGTTGGATGAAATCGCTGCACACCGAAGCCATCAACCACGAGCCTGCGATTGCTGCGATGCAAACCGGAAACGAAATCACCGGTCGCCCCTGCCTTGGATCCTGGGCATCGTATGGGCTCGGCAGCGAAAACGAAAACCTGCCGGCTTTCGTCGTGCTCGTCGCGATCCCCAGCAATCGCGAACAGGAACAGGCGATCTCATCGCGGCTGTGGAGTTCCGGCTATTTGCCTGGAAAGCACGCTGGCGTTTCCTTTCGCAGCAGCGGCGATCCCATTCTGTACATCAACAATCCCGATGGCGTTCCGACGGCGATCCGCAAACGCACAATCGATGGGCTGAACCGACTGAACAAGCTGAACTTCGAAGCCATCGGCGATCCGGAAACGCATACCCGGATTCAGCAATACGAGATGGCGTTCAAGATGCAAGCCAGCGTTCCCGAGCTAACGGATTTGTCGAGTGAGTCTGAAGCCACGTTCAAGCTTTATGGCGAAGAAGCCAGAAAGCCTGGCAGTTTCGCCAACACGGCGTTGATGGCTCGTCGACTGGCCGAACGTGGCGTTCGATTTGTTCAGGTCTATCACAATAACTGGGACCATCATTCCAACGTCAACGCTCGCATGCCCAGCCAGTGCAAAGACGTCGACCAGCCCTGCTTTGCGTTGCTGGAGGATTTGAAACAGCGAGGCATGCTTGACGATACGCTGGTCATTTGGGGCGGCGAGTTCGGACGTACAATCTATTCGCAAGGCGGGCTTTCGAAAGACAACTACGGTCGCGACCATCATCCGCGTTGCTTCACGATGTGGATGGCCGGCGGCGGTTCTCGCAGCGGCCAAATCTATGGCGAGACCGATGATTTTTCTTACAACATCACGAAAGATCCGATTCATATCCGCGACTTCCACGCGACGGTTCTGAAGTTGATGGGTTTCGACCACAACAAGTTCAGCGTCAAGTATCAGGGGCTTGATCAGAAGCTGACGGGTGTTGAGGAAGCTCACGTGATCGACGATCTGCTGGCCTAACGCGTCGATCGACAGGTTTTTGCTGTAGCGTTTCGCGTTGGTCTACTTCAGCCTGCTCTGCACTTGTTTAACGGCAAGCCGTAGGCGACTGCGATCATCCTGTGGTGCTCCGTCGCCTACGGCTTGCCGTTAAACGAGTAGCTTGCTGCCAGACCAATGGCTTCCAGCAAAAGGTGGCATAGGCTTCCGGCCTGTGATCGTGCTGCACTGCCTTTCTCGAACTTCCCCTGCTGCAATGACAGGCTGTAAGCTTGGCCCGCCTTGCAACCGTCGACAACCTTGGCGGGAACTCTTACCATGTACGCTTCCACCAAAAAGGACGCGACGTGCCACTGAAAAAGAACCAAATCCACCAAGGCGACTGCGTCAAACTGTTGGCCAAACTCAAGCCCGAATCGGTCGACATGGTCTTTGCCGACCCGCCGTTCAACATCGGCTACGACTACGATGTTTACGACGACTCGCAGTCCAGCGAAAAGTATCTCCAATGGTGTGGAGAATGGATTCGCGGCGTACATCGGGCCCTCAAATCCGACGGTACTTTCTGGTTGGCGATCGGCGACACCTACGCGGCCGAACTGAAAATCGAAGCTCAGAAAGCCGGCTTTCACTGCCGCAGTTGGGTCATCTGGTACTACACTTTTGGCGTCAACTGCGTCAACGGATTCAGCCGCTCGCACACGCACATTTTTCACTTCGTCAAAGACAAAAAGAAGTTCACGTTCAACCGCAGCAATCCGCAGATACGCGTCAAGTCCGCGCGGCAACTGGTGTACGCTGACAATCGAGCCAACCCGGCTGGCAGGCTGCCCGACAACACGTGGATCATTCGCCCGCAGGACGCGCCCGAGTCCTTCAGTCCGAATCATGATACGTGGTACTTCACCCGGGTCGCCGGCACGTTCAAGGAACGCGAAGGCTTTCACGGTTGCCAAATGCCAGAGCAGCTTTTGGCGCGAATTATTCGGTCATCGAGCAACCCGCAAGATCTGGTTTTGGATCCGTTCGGCGGTAGCGGCACGACTCTGTGTGTCGCGAAAAAGTTGGCTCGTCAGTGGATGGGTTTTGAGCTGTCTGAAGAGTACGTAAAACACATTGGCAATCGGCTGGAGAAAACAGGCATCGGCGACGCGATCGATGGCCCTGAAGATCCGATCGAAAGTGCGCCCAGCACGGCCAAAGGTAAACGGCGAAAGAAGGGCTTTGATGACAAAACGATTGACGCCGTCGTTGAGTCGTATTTGACTGCTGGCGAAGGGTATCCGGTTGACTATTTGTTGTGTGACAAGGATCTGAACAAACGGTTCATCGACGATTGCCTCTCGAAAGGCATCGGTGGAAACGCGACGGTTTGGAATCGGTTGCTGCTGAGTTTGCGAAAGTCGAAAAAGCTCCCGGCTTCCACGAAACGTGTGCCAAAAATTTCCACGTCCGACCAGAGTAGATACAGCTACGCCAGCGAGGTGGCTTGGCGATTGATCGAAGTCGACTTTGGGGTCTCGCTCGACGAAATGTTTTGCTCTCCCGAATCAGCCGCCTATTTTGATCGAATTGCGTCGGAATATGGTCCGCAGGACGCAGAGATTTCTTCGACTGACTATCGACGGGCTGCGATCGCGATCCGCAAACAGGCTCGAAGTGCGCGTCGCATCGCGGCCGAGCGAAACGGTGAATTTTCGAAGCGTCGCTTGTCCCGTGTATCCATCGAGAAAATCGACAGCCCGAAATACGAATGTCCGGGCGTGTTTGTGATCGCCAGCGGCGAGGTCGATCTGTTTGCCGGCGAAGCATCCAACTTGCGCCAGCATGTGACTGCGCTATTGGACAATCCACGTTGGGAGTCGCTGGAACCAGATTCCGTATTGGTGCAACTCGGCGAAGCGAAGTTCTCCTCGGAGTACATGGCGATGAAATCCGCGGTTGTTGCCAAACGACGTCCTTTGCTCAACAGCAACGTTTGGATGGGATCGTAATTCTTTGAAGTTTGCGCCGGAGTGTCAGCATCCTGACGCGCATGCCTTCTTATTCCGCCACAGATCGCAAATGTTGGAACTCGCTTGCGAACTGATGTAAAATCGAGCATCACTCGAACCACATAAAACCGCCAAACCATTACGGACTCCTGATGAAAAAATTGATCACCTGTTCCATAGCCGTCTCGCTGATCGTCGGCTTGGCTCCACTCGCTCAAGCCCAGGACAAAGCCAATCAGATCGAACGCTCGATCGAAAAACTTGATGACGGACTCGACGCTCTGATCGATGTTAATGCTCCGATTGAAGTCATCTCAACCGGGCATCAATGGTCAGAAGGCCCGGTTTGGATCAAGGACGGAAACTTTTTGATTTGGTCCGATGTGCCAAGGAACAAGATCAGCAAATGGGACCCGGAAACGGGTGAGACCACAGTCTTTATGGATCCAAGTGGCTACGACGGACCGAAAACGAAATGGCGCGAGCCCGGTTCAAACGGTTTACTGCTTGGCAATGACGGTTTGCTGCACGCTTGCGATCACGGCAACCGCCGGGTGTATCGCGTCGAGAAAGATGGTACGAAAACGACGATTGCCGATCGCTTCGAAGGCAAACGATTCAACAGCCCGAACGATCTGATCATTCACTCCAACGGCGATATCTACTTCACCGACCCGCCGTACGGACTCAAGGACGAAGCGTCTCGGGAGATCGAATGGCATGGTGTTTATCGCATCAAGCCGGACGGCAGCGTCACGCTGTTGACCAAAGAGATGACTCGCCCGAACGGCATCGGCCTTTCTCCCGATGAGAAAACGCTCTACGTGGCTCAATCCGACAAAGAAGCACCGGTTTTCCAAAGCTGGCCAATCAAGGACGACGGAACGCTCGGTGACGGCAAAGTCCTTTACGACACATCGCAGTGGGTCAAGAAAGGCGATCCCGGAATGCCCGACGGAATGGCGGTCGACACGCAAGGCAACATCTGGGGCACCGGTCCTGGCGGCGTGTTGATTATCTCGCCGGAAGGCAAGTTGCTCGGCCGAATCCTGATGGGAAAGCCGACTGCGAATTGCGCGTTCGGTGACGACGGCTCAACACTTTATATGACTTCCAGCGGTTTCATCTGCAAAGTTCAAACCAAAGTCAAAGGCCTGCCATTCAAAGACTAGGGTCCGCCTGGCTGGCTGATCCGAACAGTACGGGACGTGCGGGCGATTCTGTCCGCTCGTTCAATATCCGTAGGCCAGAGCTTAGCCGACTTAGTAGCTTTGCCGCGCGTGCGGATTGACCTGCAAGCCCTTGGTTGGGTCCAGAGGCAAGTCAAATCCGCTTGGTCGACCGCCGACAATCGGAGGGCCAAGGTCGGTGCTTGGGTACGGGTCATGGATGACGGCTTTTTCGCGTTGCATGCCAATCGTCCCAGGTGGTCCGAGGTTCAAACGCGTTGAACCGCAGCCGGTAAGCTGAACAGCGAGCGCAAGGATGGCCAATCGGGAGAATGTAGATTGGCTTTTTCGTGCAGTGCTCATGCGCGCACTGTGACAGAAGTTGTTTCCGCCGCAATAGCAGATCTGCTGGCATGTTTTCCAATGACAGATTGCATCCAGCTGCTCCATCACCACAGATTGGAAACCTACTCCACCGGTTGGACCGAATCAAAGATCCATTTCAAGTACGAATCGCTTCCGCCAATGATTGGCGTGACGACGATTTCAGGTTCGTCGTAACTGTGCAGTTCGCCGATGGTTTTGATGACGGTGTCGACGTGATCTGACACGGTTTTTATCGAGCAAGCGTGCTCGGAGGACGATTCGACTTTTCCGTCCCAACGATAGACGCTCTTGATCGGACCGCTGATCTGACAGCAAGCAGCGAGTCGATTCTCCAGCAACGCATTTGCAATCCGTTCAAGCAAATCTTCCGCATCGGCGGTCGTGGAAACGATGACTGGCAGGTTGCGTTCCATCGAAATTTACGCCGCATTCAGGTAACAGTAGTCAAACAAAGCCTTCCATTCAGCGAACGCAATTTCCTGCGTATCATCCGAAAGCGAACCGTTGCGATACTCCTGCTGGCATCGGTCCACGAACGCGTACGGGTCAAAGCCATCTGTCACGTCGCCAAACGCCTGATGCTCGCCCGCCCGGCGATACCAGTACTTCGCATTGGAAAAATCGCCTTCGGTGCGATGCATGATCGCATGCCACCAGCTTCCTTCTGCCGAATGGATCGACTGGCTGATCTCGTGCGACTCGTGCAGAAAATTGTGCAACAGCCACAAACCCGACTTGCAACACTGAGCCAACTCATCGTCTGCGATTGAGCTATCAAACAACTGATCTGCTGAAACGCTGCGGAGTTGAGCAGCGAATTGGTCGTTGCCAGCAGGGTCAACATCGCGAGCGTACGCCAGAATTGCTTCCTGAGTCAAAAACTGTTGAGCCACGGGGTTCATGAAATCTGGGTGGATTGAGCGGAGCGGGTGAAATGCCTGATTCCGGCATTCTGAAACACGTTTGGCTTGATGGCAAGTCTGGCTTGCTTGCGTTGTGCCGGACTCCTATACTCCGCCGCCCGAATTACGGATTCTCCCCGCTGTCGCACTGCCGGCGGGATGCGGAGTATCTTTTTCAGTCGACGCCAAACGTTGGAAACTTGAACTTCACCAGCGACAATTTGAAACGCATCGTGACGTTGCCGTTCCTCGTGGTGCTATGCGCGATTTCGATTTTTGTCGCTCCAGATTTGAGCGGGCAGAACATCAGTTTTGCCAGGCCGGATGTCGAGCTTCCGATCACCATTCAAGCGGATTCGGATTCACGTTGGCACTCCGGGATCTACGAAGTCCTCCACCTTCGCGGCAATGTTCAGATTACCCAGGGAAGTTTAAAAGCCAGCTCCCAGGAAGCCATCGTCTGGGTAGAAGTACCCGCCGACGACGTCGACATTGACTCGCCCGAGTCAGCGTTTCGGGTCATCGTTTATCTGGAGCAGGATGCCACGATCGATCGTGCCGGGAACTCAAGTCGCATCGCTGATGATTCGATTCTTGAGAGACTGTTCACGCGTTCGACCGTTGCGCTAAAAACCTCCACGAAAGAAAGTGCCGATAAAAACTCGCCGATCTACCAACGCGCCTTCGATCGGCTTCAAGCAAATTTGAACTCGATGAGCGTTGGCTGGCCACGGTCGGATACCAGTCGACTGCAGCAGACTCAGTTTGAAGAACGCAATCCAATTCTTGTCTCGCCATTGACCGGTGAGACGATGAGGGCTCCGGCGAGTCTGCCCGCGCCATCTTCTGTGCCGTCGGTCATGGAAACGCAGATGCAGGATAACTCGCCGTTCAGTGCTCCGTTTCAATCATCGCAAGATTCGAATTCACAGCAAGGCATCTCGGTGCCGATGCCGATGGCTGATGCATTTTCGCAAGCCTCCGGTCCTGGCAGCAGGGATCGGGTCGGGGAAGTTGGGCGTCGGGATTCTACGTCGCCAGTCAATCTCACGTCTCGCATCAATCCGGACAACGCCAATGAACGCTACAGCATTGCTGAAGGCGGGATTCGAATCGTAATCGAAAGCGACGAAATCAATCGACTGGCTCCGTTCCAGGGCGATCGAACATCGCGATTGACGATCCTTGCGGACAACATCGTTCAGTGGACCACCGAGTTGCCAGACGGTTCTTCGGTTCGTGAAATGTACCTGGACGGCAACGTCGTGTTCGCCAAAGACGGTCGCACGATCGAAGCCCAGCAAATGTACTACAACGTTGATGCCAGACAGGGAACGATTCTCGATGCTGAAGTGCTGACGAAAGTTCCAGGCTATGCCGGGAAAGTTAAACTCAAAGCGGACGTTTTGCAGCAGTTGGATGAAAACAACATGCAGGCGATTGGAGCCGCGTTCACGACCAGTCGACTGGGCTTTCCGCGGTATTGGTTGCAAAGTGAAGCTCTTTCTTTGACCCGCGAACCGACGCCGCTGTTCGACGAACAAACCGGAGCACAGCTTTTCGATCAGACGACAGGACAGCCGGAAGTTGGTGACGACTACTTCGTGCAAGCCGAAGCCAATCGCATTTACGCCGGGGGATTGCCAGTCTTCTACTGGCCGAAATTCAAGACCAATCTGTCCGACCCCGGATCGTACGTGCGACGCTTTCGTATCGGCAACGACCAGATCTTCGGTTTCCAACTGGGCACCGGCTGGGACATGTACAAGCTGCTCGGGCGGCGGAAACCGAAAGGCACGGACTGGATCGGAATTCTGGACTATCTGAGCGACCGCGGTTTGGGTTTTGGAACCGAGTTTTCCTACAAACGCAATGGTCTGTTCGGAATCGCCGGGCCGGTGGACGGAGTTTACAAAAGCTGGTTCATCAATGACGACGGAACTGATTTTCTCGGTCGACAACGTGGCAATCTGGTTCCTGAAAAAGAGTTTCGCGGTCGCAGCGTGGGCCGACATCGGCATGAGTTTGGGCCGGGCAATGTGCTACGAGCCGAATTGGGATACATCTCAGATCGGAACTTTCTGGAACAATACTACGAACGCGAATGGGACACGGCCAAGGACGCCACGACCGGGATCTGGCTGGAGCGAAACATTGGAACGCAAAGCTTCAATCTGACCGCCGACTATCAGCTCAACGACTTCTTCACGCAGACCAGCTGGCTGCCGCGCGTCGATCACTTCATGATCGGCCAGCCGTTATTTGGTGATCGGGTTGTTTGGCATAACCACACCAGCGCCGGTTACGGTCGGATTCGTGTTGCCGAAACGCCAACCGACGCGACGGATGCGTCGCAGTTCGATCCGCTGGCATGGGAAGCAAATGCGACCGGCGTACGATTTAACTCGCGTCACGAGCTTGATTTTCCTGTGCAATTGGGGCCGACAAAAGTTGTACCCTACGTGATGGGCGAGTTGGGATACTGGCAAGAAGACGTGAACGGCGACGATGCGTTGCGAGGCGTTGGGCAGGTCGGCGTGCGAGGCAGTTTGCCGTTGTGGAAAGTCAATCCGGAGATTCAGAGCACGTTGTGGAATGTGAACGGTTTGGCGCACAAAGTTTCGTTCGACTTCAATGCCTTTGTTGCCGACGCTTCCCAGGATCTTGACCGGTTTCCACTTTACGACCCACTCGATGATGATGCTCAGGAGCATTTCCGGCGTCGATTCCTGTTCAATACATTTGGACTGGGTGCCGGTGATGACGTGCCGTTGCAGTATGACGAACGCTACTACGCGCTGCGATCAGGTTTGCAGAGCAATGTGACCAGCCCGTCTGCTGAAATCGCAGATGATCTTGCCGTGATCAAGTTGGGTGCACGGCAGCGATGGCAAACGCGACGCGGTGCTCCAGGCAAGCAGCGAATTGTTGACTGGATCACATTGGACGCAAAAGTTTCTCTTTTTCCAAACGCAGACCGGGACAACTTTGGTGCTGATGCCGGAATGTTTGATTACGACTTTCGCTGGCACCTTGGCGATCGGGTCACTTTGTTGTCCGACGGGTTCGCAGACTTCTTTAGCCAGGGATTGCGAACGGTTAGCGTAGGTGCGTATGCCGAACGGCCAGAGGTCGGCAGCGTGTACCTTGGCGTGCGTTCGATCGAAGGTCCGATTAGCAGCAATATTATTTCTGCATCTGCGGTCTATCGCTTGAGTGATACGTGGGGCGTCAAAGGTGGTGCTCAAGTTGATTTTGGTGAAACGGGTACGATTGGAAACCGGTTGGGCGTTGTTTACATCGGCGAATCGTTCTTGTGGGAAGTCGGATTCAATTACGACGCGAGCAGAGATAATCTCGGCATCCGGTTTGGCTTTGAGCCCCGGTTTATTGGCGGCGGAAGGATTTTCCGTCCCGGTGGTGTTCCGATTCAGGCAGCCAGTTCGCGGTGGTTGGAGTAGCGGCGGTTTCGCTGTTTCCCGATTGGGGTGGTCGGTTGATGTCGCAATTTAGTGCGAATCGGGAGGTTCGTTCTGCGTCGACTTTTCTTTGCCAGCGTGGCTGATCGGGTTTCTTTCCGAGTACCGAGTACCGAGTACCGAGTTCCGAGTTCCGAGTTCCGAGTTCAGAGTTCAGAGTTCAGAGTTCAGAGTTCAGAGTTCAGAGTTCAGAGTTCAGAGTTCAGAGTTCAGAGTTCAGAGTTCAGAGTTCAGAGTTCAGAGTTTCTTTTGTTGCGCTGAATGCTGGCAATCGGCGCTTGGCGAACCTCTGTTCTTTGCGGCGACGGGCGTTGCAAGACATCATGTAAAATGACCCAAGCGCGCAGAAAAAACCCGCCAGCTGAATAAATCCAGACTGGGCGGGCTGCTGCGATGTATCGACTGCCGAGGCGCAGGTCTGCTCCAAGAGAAAGCGACCCGACGCTATCGGTTTCGCATCTCTTCGCCACGGGCTTCCTTCAAAGCCGCTGCTTCCCGAGCAAGTTTGAACTCAGGGCCTTTCTGGAAATATTGCACATCATCACGCAAGTAGTAAGCACTTGGTAACGTCTGACCGCCAACGCTAGTTTGGCAGCCAGTGCACAACATGCCCAAGCCGAAGCTGGCGGCAAGGATAGTACAGACAAGAGTGTTTTGTTTTTTCTGGGATTTCATGGTTTGGAAAACTCCATTCTTGCGGCCCGTGGAACTACATACACAGCGACAATCTCGCCACGGGATAACCGTCACAAGTTTTATCGTCTGCATGACTGTCCAACTTTGAACCATTTGCACAAAAAACCCGTACAACTTCGCTGGCCTGAATCTGGCGCCGAACCGGGATCGCTTTCGCGAACTGCCTGTTTTACCTCTGTTGAACGCACTGGTAAGATGGGGAGGGGCAATGTTCATGGTGACGCAACGTTACGACGCCGATACGCTTGAATTAGTCGACAAGCCACGTCGCAAGTTTCTGTCACCCCGGGAGGCATCATGCTGCTGCAACGACGAAGTGCTGTCACATTTCTATTGATATTCGCGAGCTGGTTGGTGTGTGCAAGTCATCTGCGTGCACAGACTCTGCGAAGCAGCGGAAGTCTACCCAAAGTCTCGTACTACCAGGCGTTCTCGCTATACAAGAACGGCGATTTTGCCAGAGCCGGACGGGATTTCCAGCGCGGGTACACAACGGCCTATCAATTCGGCGACCAACGCTTTCTGGATTCCGTCTGCTATCTGACCATGATGGGCGAATGCCACTATCACGTCGGAAACTACGCTGACGCGATGGTGAATTACGATCGAGCCCTGAAGCTATATCTTTCGTTTAACAATTCAGGATGGCAGTCGCGGATCCAGTCGCCGACCACCCTGCCAGTCGACACTGGCGCGTTCATGCGATCCAAAGTCAACTGGGGCACGCCGACTCGAAATGCCAGCATCGCCAAGATGCCATCCAAGTTCATGGTCATGTTCGGTCGATTGGACGCTCCGCTGGTGTTTCAGGAAGGAGGAGCCTGGGATCCGGCCAGACTTCGGTCCGTCGATGTAACAGAGATCATGCGGTGTACCGCGTTGGCCATGCACCGCCGCAAACATATTCTCGGTTCGATGAGTCGGCTGGATCCGTTGGCTAAACAGCTGCTTACCGGAGTCAAGGTTCGCGGCGCCGGCGATGGAAGCATTATGGGGTCCTACAACGGGATTCTTTCGGGCATCGCGATGGCGGCGATGGAAAGAAATGACGATGCCGCGCGAATGCTGACGAAGTCCCTACAAATCAACGGGCAGTTTGATCATGCGTTGACACCCGTCGGGCTGACCGAGTTAACCCGGATCGCGATGTCCAGCGGAAAGAAGTCGACGGCCGAAACGTTGGCGCTCGAAGCCAGTTACTCCGCGGGAGTTTTCAATCAGTACGATTTGGTCAACGAGTCGTTGTCTCTGGGAACGACGAACCATCTGCTGACTTTGAAGACACCCTACCCTCCGTTGGCGAATGCCATCCAGTGGGCCAATCGGGAAAAATACAGACTCACTCAGTTGTCACTGATCCAGCGATTGGCTGAATGTCACGCCGAGGCTGCCAACACGCGAGCGGCCAGAGAAGTCCTCGCGATGGCGAACACTGCCGACCGACGACGCAACACGTTGGGCGCTTCGGTTGCCAACGCCAGACTCAAATACACTTCGGCAATGATCGGTTTCACGGAAGGAAACTTTGCCGCCGGTCTGGCTGATTTGTCGGCAGCGTTGGGCCAGTATCAAAACGGTTCGCTTTGGCTGTTCCGTTTACGTCGAGCTTCTGACCTGATCTCCGCGGGCGCCGTTAGTGAACTGGAGGCCGACAAACTATATGGATCGTTGCTGCATGACCCGACCGATGCGGAATGGAGATTTGATCCGATCGAGCCCATGGCTTTTCTGACGACCGACCATGTGACTGCTATGGAGAACTGGTTCGACATTCTGATCCGTCGTCGACAATACGAACGAGCGCTGCAAGTTGCCGAACTGATTCGTCGCCATCGATTTTATTCAACGATGCCTCTCGGAGGTCGTTTGCTCGCATTCCGCCACGGGCTCAACGCGGAAACCAGTTCGCTCGATCCGGCGACCGCGCGTCAGCGTGAAAGTTTTCTCAGCCGAAACGGCGCCTATCAGGAATTGCTAACGGGAGCATTGGAGATTCAGAAACAGCTGGTAAAACTTCCGCTTTCACCAGAGCCTGACTCGGATGAAGCGCGGAACAAGAGCCAACTTTTGGCTCGTCTGGCACAAGTTTCGGCGGCTCAGGAAGCGTTGATGGCCAGCTACGCGCTCAGTCGGGAGCCTTCGAATCTCTCGTTTCCGCCGCAATTGCCACTGGAAAGTTTCAAGCGAATGATCCCGCCGGGAACACTTTGTCTTTCGACGCTCAACACGGCCAGCGGCTACCATCTTTTCTTTGTCAGCCGCGAGCGAATTCGCTACGTTCCGCTTGGCTCCACCCGAGGACTCAATCGGGCGGTGACCAAACTGTTGCGAGACATTGGTGCGATCGGCGGCGCTGCAACGGACGGCAAAACACTGACCTCGGAAGACTGGAAAGAATCAGCGACGGAGCTCAAGAGTGGAATCTTTGCCGAGATCCCGGACGAATCATTTGCGAACATTGTTGAGATGGTCGTGATCCCGGATGGGATGCTCTGGTACATGCCTTTCGAAGCACTGCCTGTCGAGTTCGACGGTGAGGAAAAAGTTCTGGTCGACCTGTGCCCGATTCGTTACGCACCAACGATGTTCCTGGCGGTAGAAGCACCGGGGGGATCGCAGTTGACTCGCAATTCGGTGGCCGTTGGGACGATGCACAATCGTGGCGAACTTGAAACGACGCTCGCTGAAGTCGAAGAGCTCAAGAAGAAATTTCCTGATGTCGAGACCTACCAGGAACAGTCCTCACCCAGCGGACTCGGTGCATGGCTGACGAACCATTTGATGGTGTGGAGCGAATCTTTCATTCCCGCCAACGGCTATGACTTTCGGCCCGTGCCGTTTGATGCTTCCAGTCACGCGACGATTCGATCGTGGATGGCGTTGCCGTGGTATGGACCGGAATACCTGTCGCTGCCCGGGCTGAGGACGTTCGGTAAAGGTCGCAAAGCCAATGGTTCGGAAATGTTTGTCACAACGGTGACGCTGATGGCGTCCGGTTCGCGCACCATCATGCTTCCTCGATGGCCCACCGGAGGCGCAATCAGTCTCGGGTTGTCGCGGCTGTATGCCGAAAATCTATCCGAGGATATGACCGGAGCGCAATCGCTGCGAAAGGCAATGTTGGCGGCTCGCGATTTCGATTTCGATTTCGAAAAAGAGCCTCAGGTGAAAAAAGAAAAAGACCCTGGCGACATTTCACCAGAGCATCCTTTCTTCTGGGCCAGCTTTTTCGTCGTCGACCAACCAAGACTCAAAGCCGCTGCCGTCGTGCCGCCGGACGCAAACCAGGCTCCTTCCAAACAGCCTGGCTTGACCACGCCAATGCCTCCTGGCAGGCAAGCACCGCCACCATCAATGGCTCCGAAAACTTCAGGCAAAGCCGGAGATCCGACGGACGAGACAGCTGGTGAAAAATCGGCTGACGGAAAAGAAGTTACTGAAGAAGCAGAAAAACCGGTCCCTGATAAGGATGAAAAGCCCAAGGCTGATCCCAGAAAGTCAGGCGGCGTGTTCTAGCGTCGCGCGAATTGAGGATCGGCAGGACGATCGGCAATTCGATTGGAATGTGAGCTGTCGCAGATAGCAGCGGATTTCTATTGCTTTGACGCTCGTCTTTCTGCAAACTGGAAGTCCCGGACGAAACAGCAATGGAGTCAACGCGGATGCTCAAACCAGGTGTGATTGGATTGTCGATTTTCGGGATTCTGTTCTGTGTTTTGCTTGCCACGCCGTCGCAAGCTCAAATCAAACGCGACGCAGTCGACACGCTGGTTCTATGCAACCCTGATTTGCAAACGGCACTCGCTCCGTGGGTTGAGTATCGCCGTCGCCAGGGACATCGCATCGCGATCCGATTTTCAAAGCCGACCGTTGAACAAAACAGGAAACTAATCGCCGAGTATGCCAAGGGCGACAGGCTGGAGAACATCGTTCTGGTTGGCGACGCCGGGGACCGCTGGCTTGATCCGAGAAAGCTTGTTCCGACCAATCTCGTGCCAGCCAAAGTGAACCTGTTGTTTGGCTCGGAACCGAATATTGCATCTGACAACCCCTACGGTGATCTTGACGAAGACGGTGTGCCGGAACTGGCAGTTGGTAGGCTGACGGCGGACACGCCCGAGGAACTGACTCAAACCGTCAATCGAATCATTCGATACGAACAGGAAGCCAACGGTCAACTTTGGCAGCGGAAAATCAATCTGGTCGCCGGAGTCGGTGGCCTTGGCCGAATGGTCGACTCCATTATCGAAAACACGACGCGGCAGATTGTTAAAGAGCTGATTCCGGCCGGCTACCAAACGAGCATGACGTACGGAAGTTGGACCAGTCCGTATTGCCCCGATCCGCGACGCTTTTCCGAAACGGCTATCGGACGATTCAATGAAGGCTGTTTGTTCTGGGTCTACTGCGGGCACGGAAATCGAGGCCAACTCGATCGCATTATGCTGCCTGACCAGAACCATCGAATCCTCGATTGCGAATTGGTCGATCAGCTTGATTGCAAATCCGGAAGCCCGATCGCCATTTGCCTGGCTTGCTATACCGGGGCTCACGATGGCGACGAAGACTGTCTTGCCGAGCACATGATGCGACAACCCAACGGGCCTGTTGCCGTTGTTTGTGGTTCTCGCGTCACGATGCCGTACGCCATGAGCATTCTTTCGGTCGAAATGATGAACGAGTTTTTTCGCGGCGAATGTCAAACGCTTGGCCAATTGATGCTTCGCGCGAAACAACGAATGGCGAAGAAGCCGGATGGCGACAACAAGTACCGACAGTCACTCGATGCGCTCGGTCAGACTTTCAGTCCGATGCCGAAATTGCTGGACGCCGAATGCCGAGAGCACATGCATCTCATGCAGTTGATTGGTGATCCGCTGATGCGGCTGAAACGACCGACAAAGCTTTCGCTGGGAATCAAAACTCCAACGCCTGACGTTGCGGTGGATGATGAACTGCCAACGTTCTCCGCAGGAGACACGATTGCATTGTCGGGTGCGACGGACAAACCGGGGACGTTGTTGGTTGAGCTTGCGTATCAGCGCGGACGACTGCGACACCGCCCGTCGATTCGGCATGAGTACGATTCATCGGACAAGGCGTTCGCAAAAATTCACGAAGACTACCTCAAAGCCCATGATTCGGTCGTGTTGCAGAAGCAGTTGCAAATTGGAAAGGGAGGCTTCGAAGTCGACCTGCAGGTTCCGGCTGGATGCAAAGGCGAATGCGATGTGCGAGCGATGTTGCTTGGAGCCGAAGACGCGGCGATCGATTCAGTCCCGGTCCGCGTTCTCTCTGATCGACAGTCGAGGAAGCTCAAGCAAAAGGCGATTGAGGAGAGTCGCGTTCGATCGGCACGTCTGGAAATAGAATAGGCCCTTGAGCCATTCGGCCTCAATCGGCGATGCCTTAAATCTGCCAGGCGACTATTGGTTCTGCTTCTTCAGAGCTTTCTTGCGGGCCTTTTGTCGCTTCTTGTTTTGCTTGTCGCGGGCCTTTTTCTTTTTGGCGCGAACTTTGTCGATTTCAGACTTCTTCTTTGCCGCTTTTTCTTCTTCCGGAGATCGATAGGCCGGTTTTCGAGGTCGCGGAACGCAAACAACCAGAAAGCCCAAAAACACTATCGCAAAGATAAGAGCGTAGGCCAGCGTGTATTGAGTCTGTTGAGCAATAATCGTGTGCAGCATGGCAATCAGCGAGTCCGGGGTTGTTCGATGAGTCTATTGTAGCCCAAAGTTACGCTCGGCGAAGTCATTCGTTGCGACTTCGGCCATCGCGAGATCGTTTACTCCGTTTGATGCGATTTTTTGCGAATTTGCAGGCAACCCCGGGCATCCTCTGCCGGTTGCTTTCGCGGACCTTCGCCGTCAGAATTGGTTGCCTCTCGTCGAGAGTTGCTTGTTCGTGTTCACCAGTTGTTGTTGATGGCCAAATCGAGAAAATCCAATCGCCTGGACGGATGCACGTTCACGCTCGTAGTCGGCCTGATCATGACGGCTCTGTTTGTCGCCAACGGAATTTTCATCCGGGCGTTTTTCTCGCCAAGCAATCCTTTGATCGACGATCGCATTTATCAGCCGCTCCAGTTTGGGCTTCCTATCCTGATGATCTTCGCTGAGTACTGGATCTTTGATCGCTTCATGCGACGTTTTTCCAAAGACAAAACTTCACGTTAGACGCCCGCATGAATCAGTTTCGCATGCCCGCTGAGTGGGAGCCGCAAAAAGCGATTTGGTTGAGCTGGCCGCACAACGTTGAAACCTGGCCAGCAAACCTGCAGCAGGCTCAGACCGAGTTTGTCTCGCTCGCAAAAGCAATTGGTGAAAGCCAGACGACAAATGTGATGACGCCAAAACGCGAAATTGAATTGGCGATATCGCAGTTCGGGGCTGCCGATCACGTACGGGTCGTTGAGATGGAGACTGACGACGCGTGGGCTCGCGACTACGCTCCAACCTTTGTGAAGGAACTCGGTTCGGAGGAACTGGTCGCTATCGATTGGTACTATAACGCCTGGGGCGGAAAGTATCCTCCTTTCGACGCCGATCAGCAGGTTGCAAAACGCGTCGCAGATCTGCTGAAAGTCCGGCACATCGCTGGTGGACTTTGCTTCGAAGGTGGGGCCATTGAGGTCAACTCGGAAGGTGTTTTGCTGACGACGGAGTCATGTGCGCTAGACCCAAATCGTAACGCCGGGCTTTCACGGGATGAAGTTGAGTCGATTCTATGTCAGCGTTTGGGCTGTATGCGTGTCGTCTGGTTGCCAGGCGATGTTGGAGAGCAAAAAACACTTTGTGGTGACGATACCGATGGGCACATCGATCAGTTGGCTCGATTTGTGGATGACAAAACGATCGTTCATGCTTGGGTTGAAGAAGATGATGTTCGCTATGAGGCACTTGCTGCCAACGTGGACGTGCTGCGTCAGCAACTGCCGAACGTAAGGCTGGTTCCTTTGATGTTGCCGCAGCGGTTTGAGTTTTTCGGCCGCGAGATTCCTGCGAGCTACTGCAACTTCCTGATCACGAATGAATCCATTTTCGTGCCGCAGTTCTCGGTGGCGGAAGATCTTGCTGCCGTGAAAGTTATGCAGTCGTTGGCTGTAGGTCGCTGCGTCGTGCCGTTGCCGTCACGTAACCTGGCGGTTGGGCTCGGGTCGTTTCATTGTCTGTCGCAGCAGCAACCCGAGTAGGTTGTGGACTTGCGAGTTCCTCGGCAACCTGCCGGAAATCGACTGGAGCGTGCCGCGTCAATCCAATCACTTCGCAGCTAACAGCTCCTCCACAAACTCCGTAACTACTTCGGTCGCTGGACCATATTCGCCACGATCAAACGCACCGTCGTGATCGCTTTGCTCCAAATTCAGACTCACCGACTCCGCCCCGCAAGCGTTCGCGACGCTCACAAAACCAGCTGCCGGATAGACGGCTCCAGAAGTGCCGATCGAGACAAACAGGTCGCATCGCTGCAACGCGGCTTCGATTCTTTCCATCTCAAACGGCATCTCGCCAAACCAGACAATGTTCGGACGAAGCGTGCCGACCAGTTGGCAAGCGTCGCAAATGTCCTCGCGACTCATGTCTTTTCGGATTTCGGAAACCTAGCTGCAACGCGCGCAACGTTGCTCAAGCAATTGTCCGTGGATATGGATCAGGTTCCTGCTGCCGGCTCGTTCATGCAAATCATCTACATTCTGAGTGACCAGCAGCACCTCACCGGAATGCTCTTTTTCAAGTTTCGCCAAAGCAACATGAGCCGCGTTTTCGTGAACTTCCCCAGACAACAGCTGCTGGCGTCGCTGGTTGTAGAAATTCAAAACCAGATCTGGATCGCGAGCAAAACCTTCCGGCGACACGACGTCTTCGACCCGGTGGTTCTCCCACAGTCCGTTTCCATCGCGAAACGTCCGGATGCCGGATTCCGCAGAAATTCCGGCTCCAGTGAGAATAACGATACGTTTGTGTTTATGCATTTGTTCTTGGTGAAAGTTCCTTGATGCTGCTGCGAAGCATCGACAGAAATTTGAAAAAAGTTCCAAGGCTCAGCACCAGCATCCCGGTGGCAAGCGGAATCGCCAGCATCGAAAATCCAGACAAGCCTCGGCTACTGGCGAACGCGTACGCAAGTACGCCGACGGCAAAGCTTCCTCCAATGCCTACGACGATGAACGTGATAAACCAGCCCAGCGTCGACTTCGAGTTCTTCTGCATCAGTTCGCTGCCGATGTTCTTGCCGATGCGTTTAAGCAACAGGCAGAAGAAAACCAGGCATGCGATACCAGCCATGTTGCCGATCAACGAAATCAGCGTGCTCAGGGCGCCAACGTTGATCCCTCCTGCCGCAAGCCCACCCAGGAACGCGGCGGCAAAGTTCAGGAAGAACGCGATGATCGACATGACCGCCAACGACTTCTCGTTCGGGTGCGGGCATGCGGCGCACATGCAGAATCCGACCAGGGCGGTGACTGAAGGGATGACGAAACCCAAGCCCAGTATCAAAATAGTGATGATAGCGACTGGTGGAGGGCCACCGGGGCCGCTGGTTTGCATGCCACCAACGACGAAGCTCAAGACGACCAGGGAGATCACCATCAGGGCCAGTGCGGCGACAGAATAGTAGATCAGCTGCAATCCAATTCGCACCGTCGAATAGCGTGCCAGATCGATGACCGGTTGGAAATTGTCTGCTGGCGTGGCGATTGCCGGCGTCGCAAACGGATTGAAATCTTTCTCGGGAAGTGGTTCGCTCATGCCAAATATGTCCGATTGAAAATCGATCCAGACGCACAACGGCCCAGGGCGAAACTGGAAAGACTCACTATATCACACTGTCACGCCTGACGGTCTGCAGTTGGCAGCGTGGCCAGCTTACTGCCGAGTGATGATTCCTTTTTCAATCATCTGTTCCATAAAGTTTTCCTGCTGTTGAAAACCGGCTGCGAATTTCTCCAGCGGTATTGTGATTTCCTGAAGTTTGTCAACTTTGCCGCCGGCGGTGCGCTTCATTAAGTTGATTCGCACCATGTCTTTGTCAAGTTTGATGTTTCCAATTTCGGAAACCGCAATCGAAGCAGGCGCCGCGGCATCAGCTTTGGGGACTTTGTTGTGCAATCCGACCAGCATTACCAGCGCCGCGATCACGCCAAGCAGCGTCAGCATCGACATGGCCAGGACAGGAAAAAGGTTGACCGAAGGTTTGGAGACTTCATTTTTTATCATTGTGATTAGCCCAATTGAGTTCGCCGGAGAACATTGGTCCGAGCAGGTTGCTGTAAAAGGTAAGATGGCGTGTAGCCGAACCAGCTATTTTGGCTTCGCGAGCTTGCACTGGGAATCGCTGTCAAAGACAAATCCTGCAAACTGCTGGAAATCTGGCCTGACAATCGGAAGCAATCGCCTGGCTTACCAACGCAATCTGTTCCAATCCGGGATCTTCTATCGTTCGGGACAGCGATTCAGCGACAAGCGTACTACATCCGCGGCTTCATAGGGTTTAAACTGCGTGGCACGGGATCACGAAATCTCCCGCGCCTGATTTGGCCCTGCCCCACGCTCTGGCAATTTGCTGCGGGCCACTGCGGCGGTAGATCGCTTTTACAATGAGTGCTCAATGAAAATTCTGATCTGGCTGCTGATAATAGCCCTGCTGATCGCTCACCAGGATTTCTGGTATTGGACAGACGACACGCTCGTGTTCGGCTTCTTGCCGATCGGACTTTTTTATCACGCATGTCTTTCTCTAGCGGCGGCGATTTTCTGGTTCTTCGTTTGCACCTTTGCCTGGCCGAAAGACCTCGAAGAGGACTTTGAAACCGACTCAAAAACCGGGGAGGCTGGCTAGTGGAACTTCTTCTTGCTGAAACAAACGCCGGGCTTGTGCGGCTGGGCGTCATCACGGTTTACCTTTTGGCGTTGCTGCTGCTGGGGTACTTCGCCAGTCGAATGTTTAGCGGCACAAGAAACGACTACCTTCTGGCCAGTCACTCGATCGGGCCTTTTTTGCTATTGATGAGCATCTTTGGGACGACGATGACCGCATTCGCACTGGTCGGATCGTCTGGGGCGTCGTTCAAGGAAGGCATCGGTGTGTACGGAATGCTGGCGTCGAGCAGCGGAATCGTTCACTCGCTGTGCTTCTTCATGATCGGTGTAAAGATCTATGGCTTTGGTCGAAAGTACGGTTACTCGACGCAGTGCCAGTTCTTTCGCGACCGGTTGGAAAGCGATTTGGTCGGGCTGTTGCTGTTTCCGATTCTGGTCGCGATGGTGATTCCCTACCTGTTGATTGGCGTTATGTCGGGAGGCATCGTGATCGAAGCGATGACGACGGGTGCTCTTCCTGGAATCTTTCCATCCGATGGACCAATGAACGGTGCCGTTCCGAGATGGCTTGGAAGTGCTGTCGTGTGCGCCGTCGTGCTGACCTACGTTTTCTTCGGAGGCATGCGAGGAACGGCTTGGGCCAACGCGGCTCAGACGATGATTTTCATGGTCCTTGGCGTGGTCACGTTTGTCGTATTGGCCAACAAGATTGGAGGTGGCGAAACGTTTCTGCAGAGTTTGCAAAATGCTTCCTCCAAAGTCTCCTACGATTTTACGACACGTTCCCGGATGAGCCCCAGCAAGTTTTGCACCTATATGTTGATCCCGCTTTCGGTCGGCATGTTTCCACACCTGTTCCAGCATTGGCTAACGGCGAAAAGCGCTAAAAGTTTCAAGCTCTCTGTCGTCATGCATCCGATCTTTATCCTGATCGTTTGGGTACCATGCGTGTTGATTGGGATCTGGGGGACTGCTGCGATTGCAGACCCCAGCCTGATTCCTCCGCCGGTTGCCGAAGTCTTGAAGGCTCCCGATGGTGCCAACAAAATTCTGCCGATTCTCGTCAAGCTCAACACCTCGGCATGGCTGGGAGGATTGCTGACCGCTGGGATTCTCGCAGCGATCATGTCCTCGCTGGACAGTCAGTTTCTTTGCATCGGCAGCATGTTTACCAACGATGTTGTTACGCACTATTTGGGCGAAGAACGGTTTTCCGACAGGGCCCAAGTTTGGATTGCCAGAGTCTTCATTATCCTGATCGTGGTGATCACTTACATTTTCGCACAGTACAGTTGGGATGTTTTCGTGCTGGGAGTCTGGTGCTTTTCCGGCTTCGCGGCGCTCTTTCCGATCATCTTCGCGGCGCTCTACTGGAAACGACTCACCGCTGCCGGTGCGGTGTCCGGAATTCTCGCGGCAGCAGGTAGTTGGTATTTGTTGTTTCAGGAATCCAAATTCGGTGCCGATCGCGGATACGCTTTGACGATTCCCGGAACCGAACTTCAAATCATGCCGGTCGTCGCCATATTCGCCTGTACGTTGTTGGCAATGGTCGTGACTTCTTTCGTCACCAAAATGCCCAGCAAAGAAACACTGGACCGTTTTTTTCCGGAAAAGGTATGAGCCATGTCACGTCGTCGAGCAAGGCTGCCTTCGGTTGAAATCGAGTCTCACTTCGTCAACATGGTTGAGTGCATTGCGTTGGAGTCAAAAGCAGAGGTCGCTCGCATGGCCGAGCGGCGCAAGCGGACTGGCGCGGAAAACGTAGAGAGAAGCGGCGAGACGATCGTCGATCTGGTGATTCAGGATCACAAAAACGGACTTGGTGGACGGCACCTCGTTCAGTTCTGTCGTCGCAATCGAAATCGCCCGATGCCGTGGCACAAACTGAAAGTTGGATCCCCTGTGGTCGTCTCCAACTTCGGGGACGACGGTGGCGAGTCGCTATCAGGAGTCGTCAGCAGCCGCCGAAACGATTCAATCGAAGTCGCTCTCGATCGCTGGCCCGATGGAAAAGTCTTTCGTGTTGACCTGACCGCCGACGAAGTCACGCGGCAACGGTATCTGACGGCCATCGATACAGCCAGAATTTCCAAAGGCAGGCTGGGGCAGATGCGAGAGATTCTGCTGGGCGAACGTAAGCCAACGTTTCGACCGACTCCGGCGGAACCGCAGGCTTTGCGTTCTCGCATTGAGCTAAATCCGGTGCAACAGGACTGCGTTCGATTTGTGACCTCCGCCAACGATTTCGCACTGATCCATGGCCCTCCCGGAACTGGAAAAACGACAACCGTCGTCGCGTTCATCTGTGAATGTGTCGCTGACGGGGAAAAGGTTCTTGCGTGCGCGCCCTCGAACACCGCAGTCGACAATCTGCTCGAGCGACTGATCGGAGAAGGCATCCGCGCCGTCCGGTTAGGGCATCCGGCCCGAGTCACTGAGTCACTGCGGCAACATTCGCTTGATGGTTTGGCCGAACATCACGAAAACGCTCCGGTCGTTCGCGATATGCGACGGGAGGCTCAGGATCTGTTTCGAAAGGCCGATCGCTGGACGCGAGGCAAACCTGCTCGCGGAGAGAAGCAGGAACTTCGTCGCGAAGCCAAACGTATGCTTTCAGATGCGAAACTTCTGGAACGTCAGGCTGTGGAATCGATTCTCGATCGAGCCGACGTGATTTGCGCGACCACGACATTCAACGAAGAAATGCTGGGGGACCGTTGGTTTCAGACTGCGGTTGTTGATGAAGCCTGTCAAACGCCCGAGCCAGGTTGTTGGGTACCGCTGTTGCGTAGCGACCGTTTGATCCTCGCAGGTGATCCATTTCAGTTGCCGCCGACGGTGTTGGCTTCCGAAGCCGTCGAAAAGGGCTACTCGATCAGCATGCTTGAGCGATTGATGAACCTGTGTGGAGACGCAACAACGCGATTGCTTACTCGCCAGTATCGAATGCACGAAAACATTATGAGGTTTTCGTCAGACCACTTTTACGACGGCAAGCTGGTCGCCGACGATCACGTCGCGGCTCATCGATTGTGCGACCTGCCTGGTATCGACGCGACCGAAGAAACAGAAACACCAGTTGAGTTTTTTGATTCAGCCGGAGCTGGCTGGGAAGAAACGATCGAGCCCGAGGGATTGAGTAAACTGAACGAGAAAGAAGCGGATTTCGTTGTCTTCAAGGTTCGGCAACTGGTCGCACAAGGCGTGGCGGTCGAAGACATCGCAGTGATCGCTCCGTATGCAGCACAGGTTCGGCGGCTGAGAAGTTTGTTCCGAAACTTAAAGTCTGAATCGGGTGAGGTTTCTGATCTGGCGAATATCGAAGTCGATACGGTCGACGGGTTTCAGGGGCGTGAGAAAGAAGTCGTCGTCATTTCGCTGGTGCGATCCAATTCTCAATGTGAAATCGGTTTCCTGAAAGACTATCGGCGAACCAATGTCGCGCTGACCCGTGCCCGTCGGAAGCTAATTGTCCTCGGCGACAGCGCAACGCTCGGCAGCGACGAGTTCTATGGATCTCTGTTCCAGTACTTTGAATCGATCAACGCTTACCGTTCTGTGTTTGAGGAATTGACGTTGATGGATTCGTTTGCTCCATAGAAGGCTGAACGTGGTGGCATAATGTAGCTATAATGGGCGGCTGACAACCAAGCCACATTGTCCAGGAAATTGGAGAACAAATGACGATCAAACGACGCCACTTTCTCAAATCATCGCTTGCCGCTGGCGCCGCGATCAGTCTTCCCGCGATGGCCTATGGTCGCGTTTTGGGAACGAATGAAAAAATTCGATGCGCCGTCATTGGTCTCAACGGTCGCGGCAAAGATCACATTCGCGGCTTGGGCGACAACGTCGTGGCCTACTGCGACTGTGACGAAAGCATTCTTGGACAGCGGGCCGACGGCAAAGACGTGGCTACTTTCGTCGACTATCGAAAGCTGCTGGAGCAAAAAGACATCGACGCCGTTTCGATCGCGACGCCAAACCATCAGCACTCGATCATGGGCATCCGCGCGGTTATGGCGGGCAAGCATGTCTACTGTGAGAAGCCTGTTTCGCACAATGTCTGGGAAGGTCGTCAGCTTACCGAAGCACAGAAGAAATACGATCGTATCATCCAGTGTGGAACTCAATCCCGATCCAGCCCCAGTTTGCAGGAAGCGTCCGCATGGGTTCGCGGTGGAGCGCTCGGCAAGATTCAGTACGCGATTGGAACCTGCTTCAAACCGCGCAAGAGTATTGGCAAGCTGGATTCTCCTTTGAAGCTGGCCAAAAGCGTCAACTACGACATGTGGTGCGGGCCGGCGGAGAAGCGTGAGCTCTATCGCCCGAAACTGCATTACGATTGGCACTGGGACTTTAACACTGGCAACGGAGACATGGGGAATCAGGGGATTCACCAAATGGACATCGCTCGTTGGTTCCTGGGCTATGACACGATTTCGCCACGCGTGCTCAGTATCGGCGGACGACTGGGTTACGAGGACGCTGCAGACACGCCCAATACGCAGACCGTAATTCACGACTATCCCGACGCTCCATTGATTTTCGAAACTCGTGGCTTGCCAAAGGCAAAAGAGTTTCAGGCGAAAGTGGAATCGAAGAGCCCCAAGTACTGGGATCGCAACATGGACAACTATCGCGGCTCGAAGATTGGAGTCATCGTGCAGTGTGAAAACGGCTACGTCGTGATTCCGTCATACGGTTCGGCGAAAGCTTTCGACAATGACGGCAACGAAGTCCAATCGTGGAGCAGCAGTGGAGATCACTACGCGAACTTCCTCGATGCGGTTGCGTCCAACGATCAGTCGAAACTGAACGCTCCGATTGTCGAAGGTCACATTTCCAGTGCACTTTGTCACACCGGCGGAATGTCTCATCAGCTCGGTGAGCAAGTTGCATTGTCGGACATCGAGTCTTCTCTCGACAGCGAGAGCGATATTTTCAAGGAATCGTTCGATCGATTGAAACAGCACCTCATTGCCAACGGAGTCGACGTCGAATCCGGCAAAGCACTGACTTTGGGCGCGGACATCAAGTTCGACGAAAACTCGGAACAGGTGTTGGGCAACGAAAAAGCCAGCCACATGATGTCGCGAGACTATCGTGCGGGCTATGAAGTTCCATCGATTGCGGCAAAGGCTGCGTCGTAGAGAACTTTGGCCAACGAAGTCGAAACTTCTGCGGGTTCGCGGTCGGGTGATCCTGACCGCGCTGACCGCGTCCCGCTATTTGGCCAGAGTTAGGCTTGTTCGGAACTTTCCTCGTCCGACAATTCACCTTCTGCCGAATCGTTCTCAAGCGATCCATCGTCAACGGCTTGTCGATAGTCAGCAAGCGCTTCCTGTAGCAGACTGGCGTTTTCGACAAGCTCTTTTCGTTTCTCGGAACTCAGAATCGCATGCGTCACCAACGGAGTTTCGGTCTTCTCCTGCTCACCCTTGCTGTTAACCGAAAGCTCCAGCAGTTCGACCGTCAGGTAGGCGTCTTCCAGTTCCTGACCCTGAATGCTGTTGGTCTTGTAGATCGCAAAAATGTTGGACTGGTCCGTTTTCGGGATCGGAATTTCAAGCAACTGATCAACGGTTGTCGCCTGGTTGATTTGCGCCACCATTTCCGCATCCGAAATCGGCAGCGACATCACGATTTCCTCTTCATTCGCCCACGCGGACAGTTTTTCACTGTACGGAGTCGCGGTTTGCGAAAGCGCTCCGGTAATCGCCATAAACGCAATGATCCCTGCTTCGATCAACCAAACAAGATACACGAACCAGCCAGCGACCGGCCCGCCGCCTCCACGCCGTCCAATGTTCCATCCCTGATCGACACGCATTTGGATATATTCAAGGAATGAGTACTCTGTTTTGACAAAGCTGTCTGCGGCTTTCTCGGCGTCTTCCTGCGTCACCTGGAAATCCTTGCTGGCCAGCAACTCCTGAACGACGGCCTGACGAATTTCGGGAATGCTGGCCTGGTATTGAAACCAGAACTTGGCGCCCAGAAAACTGACGGCCAGCATCAGCCCAACCAGAAACCCAAGCATGCGATTGCGACAATGGCCCCAGGAACATATCGATATGCCGATGATGCTCAGCAAAAATCCTGCTCCAACGGTTAGCAGAACGTTGATGTAGATGAACGGAATCAGATTCAGCAACAGCTGGTAAAGGAACGAGATCGCCACGGCGACAATCATGCCGACCAGAAGTGCTGGCAGGACCATGAGGCCAAACCCGCCTGAAGGTTTATAAGTCTCGAACATCCAGCGTTCCTTTTCTTCAGCAAAAATACTCTTCGAATGAAGCAGGTTGAGTATAAAAGAATCGCCTTGCTGAATGTTGCGGCGGTCCCACAAAAAAAGCCCTGTTCCGAGTTGGGACAGGGCTTCTTCATTCCGAATCAGCAGAATGAGTGTTGATTTGTGTTTAGTGCTCGGCAGGAGCAGGCTTGCCGCTGAGCTGCGAAAGCAGTTGCAGCACGCCATTGAGATGAGCCAGTCGTGGGCCGTATCGATCGACGAATTCGTTCATCACAAACTCACCGTCGAGCATGTTCTCGTAGTTGTCGGAAACCTCAAAAGTAAGGTTGTGCAGAAATTCCGTTTGGACTTGAGAGAGAGCTTCGGCAGCAGCACGGCAGCGTCTCGCCAAAACAGGGTTGGCTTCTTTCCAGTGATGCAGCTCAGAAGAACGCTGACGTTGGGCGGCTCCCATTTGCTCAACGACTTCTTCCAAAAGCTCATTTTGACGATCCTGACCAACAACCAGCTGCTCCAGCAACATGGTGACGGTCGTTTGATGCTGTTCCTGTGCAGTTTCGATTTGGGGCTCGCTAGCACTTTGGGTCACATCGATTCGGAAGACAGGGGAGATATCTTGAGAATCGTTTTGCATGTTGCGTCTCCGACACGGTTGGAATAATCGAAAGTGGATGAACGAACCTAGTATAAACGCCAGTAGTACGAGTGTCGAGGAATTGTCTTTTCCAATCTCGTATTCCGAAATTTGAAAAAACATTTGAGCCACTAACAAGCGTGACCATCAAACCTTCACACCTTCATTTAACAATGTTCTGCTTGTGCAGCGCATGCCGGTTCGGCAGGGTAAGTTCGTCGTCTATACGCCGTTCAAGCAGTTTGGTTCGGTCACCGATGAAACCAGAGTCGGTTCGGGAAAAGGATTTCCCATTTGTGGATACAAGAGTATTGACAAGCCGACTGCTCCAATTCGTCTTTTGGGACGGGGTGGGATTCTTGGAGCAACGTGAGTTCTGGAATCGCCATAAAACGGCGATCGGTTACACAGCATGGATGCATCTATCACTTACGGATTTCTTGAAGTCCTTTCGGACGACAACCTCGGCTACACCGGCGGGCTGCTGCTGGTGAACCAGGACGGGAAACCAACCGAGTTTCACTGTACGGCGCCAGTCACGGAAAACCGTACGCAGAAAATTCTCTACGGAAAAACCTATCACAACCATATTTTTTGCGACTTGATTGGCGCAGCACTGGTTAAGAAGTGCTCTGCCTCTCCCGAGCTTCTGTTCATCGAGCAACGTCAACTTAAACAACTCGCCGGCGAAATTGCAGCTCCCGTTTTGATGGTCGAGCCCGCCGAAAGCGATTCTGTGCTTGAGGTAATGACGGTCCAGTATCCTGAGTTCCGCATTGATCATCTCAACGTAAGCGTTTTGACGACGGACCTTGAACAGTTTGAGTTCGTCAAGGAAGCCTGCGATCGATTTACGACGACGCTGACGCTGGATGAACCTTTCGAACGTATCCGTCAGGCGATTGGTGAAGCTCAGAACGTTGCCCGGCAATCCGATGCTGCATAACTTTGAAAACGCAGGCATTGATGGTGTCTTGCCCGCCGCCCAGCCTGCAGCCATCGGGCTTTCGATCGGACTGAGCGATGGCCCGGTGGATTTCTTTGCCGATGATTTGTTGGCAGCCTGCTCCGGGGCAAAGGTTCCTGTTATCTCTGCGCGTTCCGCTGGCAAGCCACCGAAAATTTACAGCTACTTCTTTGAGCCGCAGGAAGTGGATCGCGACAAATTTTCGAGCGCGAAATCGGATGATGTTCCAAAGTTGGAATCTGCGGAGCCTGTTTCGCCAAGCAACGTACAGAACCAAACTCGGACTCGCATCAAGCCGCCCAAGGACGTGATCAAGCTCGAGGACCGTTTGTTCTTCATGCTCCAACCGCCGCTCGAGTCGATCCTGTCGAATCGTACGATGCGGTTTCCGTTCAAGCCTTTCGACTTTCAATACGAAGGCATCGCGTTCCTGTTTCCTCGCTACAACGCGATCCTTGCTGACGAAATGGGCCTCGGGAAAACGATGCAGGCGATCACTGCGATCCGCTTGTTGTTGCGGACCGAAAGTGCGAAACGCATTTTGCTGATCTGTCCCAAACCGCTGGTGGCAAACTGGCTGCGGGAATTCAAGACGTGGGCTCCCGAAATTACCGTCGCCAATATCTCAGGCTCGCAGGTCGACCGGGACTGGCAGTGGAAGCACGATCGTGCGATGGTCAAAATCGCCAACTACGAGCTGATGATTCGCGATGAAGCCACGGTCACGAATCTGGATCCGGCTTTCGATCTGGTAATCCTCGATGAGGCTCAGCGAGTTAAAAATAAAGCCAACTCAACTTCCCAGGTCATCCAGAAAATTGAACGCAAGCGATCCTGGGCGATCACCGGGACTCCGATCGAAAACAGCATTGAAGATCTGGTCGGTATCTGTGAGTTCGTCTCGCCAGGGTTGGTCCACTCGGGCCTCGACGCGCGACAGATTCGGACTCGGGTTCAAGACCTGATCATCCGTCGCACCAAAGATCTGGTGATGAAAGACATGCCGCCGCGTTTGATGCGCGATGCGGAACTTGGGCTCACGGCGGAGCAACAGGCAACGTATGAGGCCGCCGAGAAAGACGGAGTGATCAAGCTCAATGAGATGGGGCACGAAGTCACGATCAAACATGTCTTCGAACTGGTCTTGCGATTGAAGCAAATTTGCAATTTTGATCCGCGCACCAAATCCAGCAGCAAGATCGAGCGGCTCAAGGCGGACATGGAAGAGATCGCTGCCAGCGGGCAAAAGGCGATCGTGTTCAGTCAATGGGTAGATTCGATCAAGGAAGTCAGCGGCCAGATCTCGGAATTCAATCCGCTTGAGTTTCACGGTCGGATTCCGTCCAAGCAACGAGAGCCGATCCTCAAGGAATTCAAGGAAGATCCCAATCGACATATCTTGTTGATGAGTTACGGCGCCGGCAGCGTTGGTCTGAACCTTCAGTTTTGCCGCTATGTTTTCCTGTTCGACCGTTGGTGGAATCCGGCAATCGAGGATCAGGCAATCAATCGAGCCCATCGTATCGGGGCCGCCGGCAGTGTGACGATCACCCGGATGATCATGGCGGGAACGATCGAGCAACGAATTCACGAGATACTCGAAGCAAAACGGGAGCTGTTTCGCGAAATACTTGACGTCGAGGAACAGCCTGCGAAACGCGGACTTTCACGTGACGAAATATTTGGGCTGTTTAAGCTAACGACGCCAGACGGTAAGATCTTCGGCGATGCAGCCTGAGCTTTTGCTGCGTTCCGGAATGATTGAATCTGGCCAATGTGATTGGTCGCTGTATCGATGGCTGTTAGATCTGAGAAGAAAACAAAAGGCAACTGGTACCCGCCCTGGGCTCCGCGATTTTGGAGCGGCATGAAGTGCGGCGACTATCTTTCGTTGCTGCGCGAAAATCGATTTCAGATCCACCCGATCAAGTATCCGATGACGGTGCTGGTCGGGGGCTGCACGGTGCTCAATTCGGGCGCTGCTGCGGTGCAGCGATTGCTGATGCAAAAGAAGATCACCGATACGCAGATCGAAAATCCTCCGATTTTCGTGATTGGACATTGGCGTTCTGGAACGACGTTGATGCACGAACTGTTGTCGCTGGATGAACGTTTTGCGTTTCCAAATACTCTCGACACGTTCACGCCAAATCATTTTCTCATCACTCGCTATTTACTGGGTCCGTTGCTGAGCCTGTTGCTGCCCAAGCGGCGGCCAATGGACGACATGTCGGTGCGTTTGGGATCGCCACAGGAAGACGATTTTGCGCTGTGCGCCTACGGAGCTCCGACACCCTATCGACGGGTTGCGTTTCCGAATCGAAAAGGCCGCGATCATTTGCAACTGAACCTTTCATTGGCGGAACCGAATCAGCGAGTCGAATTGCAAAAGGCGCTGGAGCACTTTCTCAAGTCGCTTACGATTCGCTACGGGTCGAAGCAGTTGGTGCTGAAGTCGCCTCCGCACACAGGTCGCGTCAAGCAGTTGGCTCAATGGTTCCCGCAAGCGAAATTCATTCACCTGTCGCGGCATCCGCACAAGGTTGTCGCTTCGACGATGCGGCTGTGGAAACTGCTGGATGAAATTCAGGGCTTTCAGCTGCCGAACTATGACGATAACTGGTTGAAGAATTACGTTTTCGAGTGCAAAGACCTGATGTACCAGGCTTATTTTCAGCAGCGGGAAACGTTACCGAAAAATCAACTGGCGGAAGTGAAATTTGAATCGCTGTTGGAAGATCCGGCGGGCGTGATGCGTGGCGTATACGAGCAGTTGGAGCTTGGGAATTTTGAGGCGGCAAGTCCGTCGATCGAATCCTATTTCGACGCTCGCAAGGATCACAAAATACGTACTTCCGGGATTGATCCAGAGTTTGCCGAGGATATCAATCATCATTGGCGCGAGTACATGGAAGCCTTCGGTTACGAGTAGTTCGCTGTTAGAATTGTCAGCGGAAACGTTATCAGTATGGAGTGCGTTGTGGCTCGCGACTCGTGGCTGGTCAAAGTAGTTTTCTTTCCGTTGCTCGTCGGAGCAGTCTTTGTCGTCGGTGCGATGATTCCGACGTTTTACGACTGGTCCGGTGCTGATCAGAGCCGACCGTCGCCCTCTGTTGGCCATGCGTTCTACGCAGTCATTGGATTTATGATTGCGACGTGGATCGCGCTGCCATGGCTTCCGTGGTGTCGACATGCGTCGCCTGATGGATGTCTTGCTGCTGAAAGTTCGGCCGACGAGAAAACCGATTTGGATTCGATTGCGACATCAACGGTTCAACTTGAAGATCAGTCCAAATTTCAGTTCAACCTCCGGACGCTGATCGTCATAACGACCTGTATCGCGATTACGATCGCAGGTCTGACCAGCTTTCGACTGGTCACGACGATTTGGCTAATCGCATTGGGCATTGTTCTCTCTGCCTGGTTTGTGACTCACTTGCTTTCCTGGCGTTGGCAATTGGGCTCCTTGATCGCTTGCATGTACTTTCCGTACGCATGGGTTGTCATTTCCGATGAGTTCAGAAATTTCGAGTGGGAGCATGTGCTCGCCGCGTTCGGATTGCCCGCGTTCGTGCCGTCTATCCTGGCAGGCCGATTTCTGTTTGATTTTCGTGGAGAAGACAACGTTTGGTTACTACTCACGCTGACGGGAGTCGAGCTGGCGTTTGGACTCTGGATGATTCACTCGGGGCCGCGGCGGACCACGGTCTGGATGATTCTGGTCCTGTTTATTTCGCTGATCGGTTCAGGATTTCTTAATGCGGCGATTCGAATCTGAACGCCGTTCGATGTGCCGATTTATTCTCTGCCTCGTTGAAACTTGGGCCACCGTTTCGAGGTATGCAACGATTATCCCCTTTTGCCCTGAGGATTCGCAATGAACGTCGTTTCGCGATTTTGTTTCCTGTTGATTGTCGTGCTCGCTCAACCTGTCTGGGGTCAGTCCTGGATGCAGTTTCGTGGTAACGCCGCGAACCCGGTGAGTGAAAGCCAGAACGTTGCGACGAAGTGGTCTGCGACGGAAAACATTCAGTGGAAAACTGAAATTGAAGGCCGAGGCTGGTCGTCGCCAATCGTGGTAGATGATCGGGTTTTCGTCACGACCGCAGTCAACGAAAACGAAACGAAGCCGCCGCAAGCCGGTACGAACTACAGTAATGCCTATGTCGCAGAGCTGATGAAGGAGGGGCTTTCGCAGGAAGAAGTCGAGAAACGCGTGATGGAACGCGACTTCGAATTGCCAGACAGCGTGAACCTGCACTGCTTTCTAGTGTGCCTCGATTTGAATTCCGGCAAAGAGCTTTGGCGGCATGAGTACCACACTGGAAAGCCGCCCGGAGGAATGCATCGCAAGAACAGCTTTGCTTCCGAGACTCCGCTCAGCGATGGCAATCATGTGTTCGTCTATGCGACGCATGTCGGGCTCTACGCTTATACGCTCGATGGGAAACAGGTTTGGAATACTTCCTTGGAGAACCATCCGATCTACATGGAGTTCGGCACAGGAACCTCGCCGGTGTTGCTTGACGAAAAGATCATCATTCTGGACGATAACGAGGAAGCCTCTTCAATCGCCGCCTACAACAAAACAGATGGGTCGCAAATCTGGAAGACTCAGCGAAGCGGACCTGCCAGCAAGCCTGCCGCTTCGGCTTCAGGTCCGCCGGCTGGAATGCCCAAGTCAGGTTGGGCGACGCCGTACGTTTGGAAAACGCCAGAGCGAACTGAAATCGTGACCGTAGGACCAAGCTTGGCGGTGAGCTATGACGAAAGTGGCAACGAGCTATGGAGGATGAAGGGCATGACGCCGGCTCCGTCTGCAAGTTCGTTCGCATTCGGCGATTTTCTGTTGCTCAACGGAGGAAAGATGCAGCCAGTCTATGCAATTCGCCCCGGAGCACAGGGTGATATTACGCTTGAGAAGGGAACGCTCAAGAGTGAGTTTGTTGAGTGGTCGCGGCCGCGTGCGGGAACCTACATTCCGACCCCAGTCGCTCACGACGGCGGACTCTATGTTTTACAAGACAACGGAATTCTGCAGCGTTACGACACGAGCACCGGCGAGCAATCGTACAAGAAGCGAATCAAATCCAGCGGCGCGGACTTCACAAGTTCGCCGTGGGTGATGGGCGACAAGCTTTTCTGCTTGAGCGAACAGGGAGATACGTATGTGCTCAAGACCGGCAGCGAGTACGAATTGCTGCACACCAATTCCCTGGGTGAGTTTTGCATGGCGAGTCCTGCTGTCGCCGGTGATCGACTGATCTTGCGAACAGAATCTGCGATCTACTCAATCGCAAAGCAGTAGCCTTGATCAGCACGGCTCGGACCTACGAATGCTCTCCAGTGATTTCACGCATTCGCTGGTGGCGAACTTTGGCGATCTGCGGGTCACCGGTTTGGCCGCGGATTTCTTCTCGCATTTCCTGGTCCGTCATCCGGGTCCGCTGTTGAAATCCGTACCATTGCATTCCATAGTCCACGATAGAACATGCCAGTAGCGAAACGGCGACGCTGATTCCGACGGTGGCTGTGATCTGCAGTAGAGCGGATGCAAGCAGGTTGGTGGGCATGCCGCCCAGCATGAAGATCGATTCGCGGTGACTCCAAACAGACGCCGCACCGACCCCTAACGCGACCAGAACCTTCGGCGACGCGATGATCAGCTGGCCGAACCCCTTCGCGGAAAAAATACTTCCAAACCAGCGCGTCGGGCTGATCGATGAAAGTGAGATCTTGGGTCGTTTGATCAGAAATCTGGTCTGCATCACATGAGCCAGCGTTCCGATGACGAACATTGAGATCAGAAACGGCAAGACCAGTCGCATCGTCGTCCACAAAAGCGACTGAGACGTTTGCACGATTGCGTCCGGCGAAGCACTGATCGAACTGGAGCTCCACAGCCCAATCGTCGTCTTCCTCAAACCGTTTCCAATGGTGGCGGCGCAAAACCAAAGCGTCGCAACTCCGGCGACCATTTGAATCGCGGTTGCCAGTTCGTCACTGTGAGCAACGTCGCCTTCTTCACGCGCTCGCTTAAGCCGCGCTGCGGTGGCCGGATGCTGACGTTCCTCATTGGAAGAATTCATTGGCTGAATCCTGTCGCGGAACTGACGAATACCGATTGGATCTGTTCCAACGTCGGTCCCAGGTCATCTACAAACAGCCAAATACAACCTCCGAGCGTCAGAAAGATTGCCAGGAACATGATGGATACGTTGGAACCGAGAGCCAGCGATGTCAAATTCATTTGCGGGAACGTGCGGCATACAAAACCGAAAGTAATGCTCGTTACCAGCATCGCTGCGATACCGGGGCCGACGCCGCTGATCGAGAGAATGAAACTCTGTTGCAGGATCTGTGGGATCAGTTCCAGCAAGCCGACGCTGGCGATTGCTGTGCCTGGGGGGAGCTGGTGAAACGTGTGCAGGACCGACCCCACAACCAGATCCGGCCCGTTCATCAAAGCAAACGTTGCCAAAGAAGTTAGTCCAAACAATTGGCCGACAGGTGAGCTGGTACCGCCGGTGGTTGGGTCAAGCTGGTCGAAGAATTGCAAGCCAGCGAGTTGCCCGAGGATGTTGCCTGCCATTTGTGCCGCGGAAAAAATGATCATCGTCCCCAGCCCGAGGCTGACGCCGATCGAAATCTCGCTGGCCAGCGGCGCTATGAAGTTCGCATCCAGAGGAATGGCATTTGTGGCCGCCTGTGGCATTGCCGAAAAACTGACTCCGGCCAGGACAAGTGAAACGAGAACTCGATGCTTTGCCGAAACGGCTTTGCTGCCCAAAATCGGAGCGGTGAAAACCATCGCCGCGATGCGAAAGAAGACCAATAGGAACGCTGAAACCACCGCCCTGCCCTACCCTTCGATGTTTTCGCTCGGTCGGCGACTAAACCGGTAGCTGGGAAGCGAGAACGGGTTCGGCGACTCTTTTTTCTCGACGCCGGGAACCGGATTGATTTTCTGTTTTTGAAACGAAGCCTGCGTCGCCACCGGACGCGATGGCGATGGCCGCGATGACTCAAGCGGTGGCGCATCAAGACGCGGATAGTAGCTTTCGTCAAATGTCGATTCAGGCGCAAGCAATGATTCAACTTGGTGCTCGGCGACGGGTTCCGTCCTGGACGCAGAAGCAGTTTTTGCCATGAACGGTCGGCTAAATTGTTCTTTGGAGAAATCCATCATGCGATCCGCGAACCACGGCAGAGCCAAGCCAATGACCGCCATGATGGCGAGGATTTTCGGGACGGTTGCCAGAGCCTGGTCCTGGATGTGAGACATGGCTTGTGCCAGTCCCATCAACAGACCGACGATTAGACAAACGGCCAAGATGGGTCCGCCGACCATGAAACAGACTTTGATCGCTTCGCGGCTGGCTTCGATTGCTGATTCAGGTTCCATGGTTTTTGGTTTGGCTGTGTTTAAGTCGGACAGTGTTACGTTTTTGAGTGAACTGAGTTTGAAAGTCGCGTGGCTCAGTACCAGTTATTGCAATCGCCTTACGTCAACCAAAGCTTTGCAGCAACATCCCCATCACCAGATTCCATCCATCGACCATCACGAACAAAATCAGCTTCAACGGAAAGCTCACCATCGTCGGCGGCAGCATCACCATGCCCATCGACACCGTGACCGACGAAACGACCAGATCGAGAATCAGAAATGGTAGATAGATTTGAAACCCCAGTAAGAAAGCGACCTTCAGTTCACTGATCAGGAACGCCGGCAATACGATCTTGATCGGGACGTCTTCCAATTCCGTCGGAAGCTCGGCAGAATCAGAAGCCGATTCTTGTGGCAAGTTCTGATAGAAAACAGCAATGGAATCTTCGTTGTTTGCGATTTGAATTTGCCGCAACATGAACCGCTTCATTGGTGACACGCCGTTGCTCCAGGCCTCTTCCCACGAAATCGGATTCTCCGCACGCGTGTACGGGTCAAAGGCCTCCGTTTTGACTTCCTGCCAAACCGGAGTCATCACCAGCAGCGTCACGAACATCGAAAGCGCCGTCAGCACCTGCGTCGGCGGCAGTTGCTGCACTCCAAAGGCCTGTCGCAGCAAGGTCAGCACGACAATGATTCGGACGTAGCACGTGGACATCAAAATGATCGCCGGCGCCAGTGACAGGACGCCAAGAATTACAGCCAGTTTGATCGACGAAGGCAGCGACTCGGGCGCCGTCAGAGATTCCGTCTGGTCCGATAGCAGTTGATCGATGCTCGCCGATACATTTTCCGGCGGGGCTGCAGTTTCGGATTCGCGTGATGGCGCACTTTGCGAAGGCAGGTTCTGCAAAGGCGCACTTTGTGGTGACACCAACGTGCCTGTCGGACTTTCAATCGAAACGGCATCGTTGGTGCCAATCGGCATCGGAGCCAGCGGCGATTGATACGCATCTACAGCGCTGGCTGGTAGCAACAGGATGGCCAGCAGCGCAACGGTTGGAATTAGTTGAGAGAAACGAGTCATGCTTTCTACGCTTCGAAAACGGTGTTCGAACGACTGGAACCCTGAATCGACTCAAGAGCCTGCACCAATTGCGACGCAGAGAAAGTCTTCTCAGAAGGTCCGGGGCTGGTCGGGTGCAGCGTCCGTCCGGGAGCACTCGATTCCGCAACTCCACGCCCAATCTTTTTGACGGCCGACATCACCGATCGAGTCGCCTTGGTTCCTTTGCCGTTGCACAGCGAAATTAAATAGTCGACTTCCGCGGCGTCAGTAATTTCGCCAACCGGGTGAGTGCCTTCCGGGCCGCTCATCAGCAACAGAAGTTTGCTGCCCAGGCGGACCAGTTGTAGATTCTTTCGTGGTCCAAAGGGAGCATTGCCGATGACTTCGATGACTTCCGACGGGATCCCACGATTGTTCGACAGATTGAATTTTCGCATGAGCCAGACAAACGCGAGGTAGCCGCCAATGACGACTGCCAACGAGCCGAAGACTTTACGGAAACGATCATCGCCGCCGCTGAATACGCTTGCGATTTTCTCTCCCCAGCCACCGTTTGCCTGGAACTGGCTCCAGAAATCCTTGCCACTGGTTTGCATCGATCCGACGATCCCCGAGAGAGCTGTTTCCGATTCCTGTTTGATGCCGTCGACCATTTGATTGGCGTCGAGCGATTCAGAAATGGGCGGCCAGTCAGCGTTCGAGTTGGTTTTTGGCAGTGGCATAACGGCTTCTGCCGTAGAAGCCTCGTGATGGTTCACGCGTGCAAAGTCTCCGCCAGGGCTGGGTTCCTGTGAGAACGATCCTTGCAGAAAATTGTTCTGGCTAATTGGTTGCAGAGGACGAGCCTTTGGCAAGCTTTCGACCATCGGCGCCGGTTTCTGCGGCAGCGGATAGCGGCTGGCTGAGCGATCTGCGATGGGTTGCAGTTTCGTTGGAGGAAACAGCTCCCGGAATCTGTCTTTGGTTGGGTCTGGAGTCACTTCCTGTTGAGTTTCCGCCGGCGGACTCCACTGACCGTAGAACTGCGTTTGATTTGCGGAACTGGTTTGCAGATTCTGCGCATTGCAGTTCGCCAATGTGACGCCGAAAACGAAAACGCACAACGAAAGCGCTGTGGGTGAAAAGAATTGTGGTTTTCGCTTCATCTGCAACGCCTTCCTTGACGATTGAGAGATGAGATTCGGTATTTGGCGATCCAGTTTTGGGGATCGCATTCTGTCCCTTCCATGGAACCACTTGCTGTTTTCGCCAATCCGCGGAATCTGGGCAAGATCACTTCGTTCAGTTCACCGACGTGATAGCAACGGACGTCTTTGGGCGGAACGACTGTTTCACAGATCGCTTTTTCGCAACCAGAAAGTTGTGCCGGACTTGTTTTGACAACGGCTTAGCGGCTCAGGAAATTGGCCGTGACTTTGAACAGGCCGTTATAGAAACTGCTTTCCGTTCTGGTCATCGCGACTTCACAGTAGTCGATCAACCAAACCAGATGAGCATCAAAAAACTGGCTTCGCAATTCCGCAACTGCCTCCGCATCATCAGCATCGCATTGGGCTCCGTAAGCACAGACACGTTGCATCAACGCTAGCAGCACGCCGGCGTGATCCCTGTCCTTCTGCTGCTCAAAGAGCGAACCATTTGGCTGGCCGATGATGTCGACGAACTGGTTGAGCGATTCAAAGCAATCGTCTTCGAGCCCATTGTCATTGGTGGCAGACTGGTGCGGAGGCGGCTGATCTTCGAGCGTGAGTAAGCTCTCGCGGTATTCGCCCGTGAGTTTATCGAGCGTTTGACTCTCAGAGTCGAACTTCGGGACAGGCCCACCGAGTTGTGTCCAGGCTTCGTGAAGTTTGCCGGTTTGAAGTTGGCCTAGCGCGGCTTCGTCGGGTGCTGCGATCCAGAGGCGGGCTAGAAAGCCGTAGATGTCGGCTTCGGTTTGGAGTGCGGTCGGGTCGGGCATGGCAGGTCAGTTGTTGACGGGTCTTGCAGAGGCAAAGTCGCCGAAGCGTACATGGAAGACGTTGAGACACAAACAGCAACGATTGAGGCGTCGATTGCGTGCCGTCGCGGCAAGCGGTCGTCGGAAGCCGCGAACCCTTGACCCGCCGCGAAGCCTGCCGAGTCCGTGGATCACCGTGAAGTTCACGAAACCTTGTTTTAGGAACGCAAACAACCAGGCAATGGATGAGGTTGATACAATCGATGCAGGCTTGGCAAGCAATCGACGTGGCGACGTCAAAGCCGTTTTTGAGATTTTGACTGGTCAGCAACTTATGTCAGAGACGAGCGAATCGAGAACTTACTCGTTCAAGTTGGCGTGGTGTTTCACTGCGGCGTTGATGGCGATCGACTTGCTTCTGATCTGCTTTATCCCAAATTCGCCTTCCAAAGAGCTGGCCGTGATTGGTTTCGTCGGTGTCAATCTCGCGTTCGCGGGAATCGTTGCGATCTGGGCCTCTGTCTTGAAAGGCTGGATTCCATATGTCCCGGCATTCTTTGTTCTAATATTGACGGGCGTCGCTCTGGCGGCCAACACCGGTGGCGCGGAACTGCAAGTGATCCTGATTCCGCTGGCCATCGGATTGGTTGTTGGTTTGACGTTGGAGACTGTCAAGTTGCTCCGCGGGAACTTCGTCACCGTCCAAGCAAGCGACGTTGAGTTTGAAGAAGGCATGCAGTTCAGCATTCTTCAATTGATGCTGTTGACTGCCGGAGTGGCTGTTTTCTGTTCGGTGATTCGACTTGTTTGGCCAATGCTAAATTTCTCGTCCGGGAACGGGAACCAGATTTTGACGCTCGGTGTTCTTGTCGCGACGATCTCCGTCAACACTTTGGCGTCCATTTGGGCGATGCTTGGGCAAAAGGTCGGCTTTCGATTGCCGGTGATGATTATGTGCCAGGTCGTTGCCTCGATGGCAGGCTACTTCTACTTTTCTCACCTGTCGAAGTTTGAGTGGGGCTTGTTGGTAGGATTGTCGATCGCTGCCACAATCGTTCATCTGTTTCTGCTGCGACGAGGCGGATTGCGCTTCGTCCGAAAACGGTCCTTGCAAGCTGAGCTGTAGACTCACAGAACTTCGCGCGAACTCCAAACGTGATCGGCGAAGCGGCTTTTAATGATCCGTCGATGGGGCAGCCGGTGCAACTGCTTCGACGTTAGCCGGGATCGCAAACTCCGAATCAATCGTCTCCAATGGCAACGTTGGTGCAACTCCATAAGAGTCGCCTTTGTTCAATTGCATCAATTGGCACCCGTTCTCGCAGCTACGATTCACCGACACGTTTTCGGACTGCAGTAACGTGCCGTTAGCTCGCTTCAGATTTACCGACGCAAGGTTGTAGGTAAGGATCGACGTCGTATACTCCCGCTCTGCTTCGGTCACCCGTTCCATCGCGCGGAGCAGTGATTCGAGATTCAATGACGCAGACCCGCCTCCGTCCATCGATCGCATCCAACGTTGCTGAATCGTGTTGACTTCAGCCGCCGCCGCCAGGGCAAGGCTTTTCGCATCGATTTCCATGTAAGACGTTCTCAGCTCGCGGACCGCGATGTCAACTTCCGTTTGAATTGCTTCGAGGGCACGAGAATACTCATCTTTGAGCTGAGCGAGCTCGTGCTGACGTCGGCACACCCGTGCTTTGGACAGACGATTTCCGACCGGCATCTCGTATCGAATTCCAATCGAGTAACTGGGCTAGTTCGCTTTTGTGCGCCGTTGTGCGTGCATTCATGCCGTGAAATAAACCCGGCCCTGATGCACTTTATTCACAAACAGAAGTCGAATGCAGTACCGTTTTGATTCGTCATCGCCAATCGCAGTTCTGGGAAATGAATTGTGATTTGGGGGAATTGCAACTTGGCGAGACCGCGATCGTCAGGCTGGAAATAGAAAATCCAGGTGACCATCAATTCGAGTTTACTAAGTGGATTTACCATGTGCATGTCTCGACATCGGGATTGCTCAAAAGTTGATCCCACCAAAGGATCGGTCGACGCCGTTCTGCGATTGAAAACTCTGGCGTGCCGCAAATTGTCCCCATGGCACATTGCACGAAAAAAGGGACCTAAAACTGAATCGTCATAAGTCCCTGGTTTTCTTAGTGGGGGCGACAGGAATTGAACCTGCACGTCCGTAAGGACACTAGATCCTAAATCTAGCGCGTCTGCCAATTCCGCCACGCCCCCGTGTCAGTCTGACTTGCGGAATTCTACGTCAATCGCGGATGGATGCAAGCCAGAAATGTGAGCGAGAATTATCCGCCTGCCGGCGTCGCGGCTTGCATCATCCACGCGCAAACCATTGCTCCATAGGTCCCCAATGCGTACCCCAGAACCGCCAGTAAAACGCCAACCGGAGCCAACGACGGATGGAAGGCCGCCGCGACGACCGGAGCACTTGCCGCGCCGCCGATGTTGGCTTTGCTGCCGACGGCGAGGAAAAAATACGGTGCCCGAATCAGCCAGCCGACCAGGAACATCAACCCAACGTGAAACAGCATCCAAATGCCGCCGACCAGAAAGTAACCTGGATGTTTGGCAACAGCACTGATGTCCATCCCCATGCCGATCACGGCAACCAAAATGAAAATGAAAACTGTTCCCAATTTCGAAGCCCCTGCGCCTTCGTAGTTTTTCAGCGGCGTGAACGAAAGAAGGATGCCAATCGTGGTTGAAATCACGATCAGCCAGAAAAATGAACTGGCCAGTCCAAGGCTTTTCAGAAACGCCCACGGCGATGTCGCCGACACGCCAGCCTCGACAGAGCCGACATCCTGCGGAGTTGTTGCCTTGATCAATTCCTTTACATAGGTAGAGATTTCCGATCCGCCGTAGTGAGCCAACGCCGTTGCACCGAATCCGATGGCTCCCAAAACCATCAAGTCAGTGGCGCTGGGGACGCGAGCTACTTTCTGGCTGAACTTCTCCATCTTCTCTTGCAGCCTTCGAATGCTTGAAGAGTCCGCTTTGAAAAGCCGATCAATCGCATCCGCTTTCCCGACCCCCAACAGCAGAAACAGCATCCAGATCTCAGCCACGAAAACGTCAACTGCGATCATCACACTATACAAATCCCCAAGATTTTTCTCGGTTGCCGCCGTCGCGCCGTCGGGAGGACTCATGAACACAACTTGCATCGCGGCCTGGTTTGCTCCGCCGCCGATCCAGCTTCCAGCAACCGTGCTGAGTCCGCGCCAAACCGCTTCAGGGCCATCGACTCCAATGATGTCCGGAGCAAAAAACGAAACGATTAAGACGGCGATGGGCCCGCCGAAAACGACACCCGCAGTTCCGGTCAGGAACATGATCAAAGCTTTAGGGCCAAGCTTGAAAATTTCTTTCAGGTCAATGCTTAGAGTTAACAGCACCAGCGTAGCCGGCAGCAAGTACCGCGTGGCCATGTAGTAGAGGTTCGAGTTATGGTGATCGACCAATTCAAAGAACGTTAGAAGCGACGGCAGGAAATAACAAACCAGCAGCATCGGAACGACTTTGTAGAAAAGTTTGAACAAGCCGATGTTACTATTCGAAGTCCAAAAGATCAGACCAAGGATGACCATCAGGATTCCGAAGATAATCGCGTCGTTGGTGATCAAGGCCTTCGACTTGTGTTGCTTGAGCGTCTTCGTCAGCTCTTTGACCAGTTCGCTGTCGCTGTCGTCAGGAAATGAATCCTTGAGCAAGCCGATTTCTGCTGCAAACGGCTCGGCTTCCTGTTCTGCATCTTCCTCCACGTCCGATTCTGAGCTGGACTCTTTGGCAACGGTTGGCTCGGACTCGGGCGAAGCATCCTGCCCGATAGCCGGCATCGTGACGGCCAAGGCGATCAAAGGAGCCAGAAACCAGGCTGATTGCGGCAGGAACGTGAGATTCAGGAAGAGGTTTTTCATTAATGCGTTCGACCAGCAATAGTTCATATAACTAAAAGTTTCTGGAACTTGATCAGTTTCATTGCCAGACGACCATGAACGCCAATGTGTCCCAAAATGTTCAGGGTAGTCATTATATAGGGTTTTGCATCGATCGTACTCGCGGTTATCAGCATGCCGTTTGTTTCGTGGTACCCTTGAATGATGATGCGTTTACCTGCAATTTCCGGATTAATTGATCGTCGCATTCTAGCGAACTATCGAGTCGACGCAGGCTGCATGGCTTCTGTCCTGCCGGCTCCGTTTCGTCCACAGCTCTATCATGGCTATGCGATCGGAGGCATTTGTCTGATTCGCCTTAAACATGTTCGTCCGAAGTTTTCGCCATTTCAGTGGGGCATTCGGTCAGAAAACGCAGCTCATCGAATTGCCGTTGAGTGGGATTCCGAAGGGCAAACACAACACGGCGTTTACATTCCGCGACGGGACACGAATTCGGTACTCAACTCGCTGGCAGGCGGTCGAATTTTTCCTGGCGTACATCATCACGCACATTTCGAAGCGGTTGAAAGCGAAAACGATTTTTCGGTGACGATGACCAGTCGCGACGGTGGCGAGTCGGTCCACGTGGCAGGATCAGTCGGCACATGGAATGCCTCTTCGGTATTCGAGTCGTTGGATTCTGCTTCGAAGTTTTTCGAGCTGGGCTCCCTCGGTTATTCGGATGCTCATGCGTCCAGCAAGTTCGATGGTCTTGAGCTGTGTTGTAAGAACTGGAACGTGGAAGCCCTGGAAGTTTCCGAAGTTCGATCCAGCTACTTCGAAAACTCAAAGATGTTTCCGCCGGGAACGGTTGAGTTTGACTGCGCGTTACTGATGCGAGGTATCGAACATGAATGGCATGGACGTCCAAATCTTTGCTGTCCAGAAACTACGAAAGCCCGGTAATGAAGATCGTTATTCCAGGAGGCAGTGGTCAGGTCGGGCAACTACTCGAGCGTGCATTCAAGTCCAGTGGCGACGAAGTTGTCGTTCTGGGCCGCAACGCGGCAGACGAATCGATGCGTTGGGACGGGATTGGACTTGGTTCCTGGACGCGGCATGTTGATGGTGCCGACGTCGTCATCAATCTCGCGGGTCGCACGGTTAACTGCCGCTACACCGAAGAGAATCTTCTTGAGATGAAGGACTCGCGGGTCGACTCGACTCGAGTCATCGGCCGAGCTATCGCAAATTCAGTGTCGCCGCCGAAAGTCTGGTTGCAGATGAGCACGGCAACGATCTATTCGCATCGGTTTGATGCTGCGAACGATGAAGCGACTGGCATCATCGGCGGAAACGAAAAGGATACGCCGGCTTACTGGGCACGAAGTATCGAGATCGCCAAAGCCTGGGAGTTGGAGCTGGAAAAGGCCTCGGTGCCGCAAACTCGCAAGGTGGCAATGCGAACTGCGATGGTCATGTCGCCCGACAAGGACGGCGTTTTCGACGTGCTTTGCGGACTGACCCAGAGATGGCTCGGGGGACGAATCGGTTCCGGCAAACAGTTCGTGTCCTGGATTCACGGGCAGGACTTTGTGAATGCAGTCCGGTTTTTGATTGAGAACGAGTCGTTAAGCGGACCGGTGAATCTTGCTGCTCCGAACCCCCTGCCTCAGGCACAGTTTCAGTCGGAATTGCGGAAGGCGCTTGGCGTCGGATTCGGTTTGCCCGCGATGAAGTGGATGGCTGAGATTGGTGCTGTATTCATGCGAACCGATACGGAGCTAATCCTGAAAAGCCGCCGTGTCATTCCTGGACGATTGCTCGAATCCGGGTTCGGGTTTCAATTCGAGGACTGGCGTTCAGCGGTCGCCGAATTGGAATCGCGTCGTTAAACGGGAACGCGCAAACGAAAGGCCGATCTGTTGCAGACCGGCCTTGGAGTCGTTGTTCGTTTGCAGTTAAAAAGCTTGCAAGGGCCCAACGCATTGCTGCGTCGGAAGGCTGGAAGCCTACAACACCTTGAAAGCTCCCAATGCCTACTTCTTCACGATGCTGTTTGCAGCAGACTGATCGAAATCGAACTCAAAGAACCGAAACTCACCGGCGGCGAGATCAAATTTCTCTTTGCGAGTCAGCGTTTTTCCATCGCGAACGACAGAAACTTCAACCGAGTAATCATCCCACTTGCCAGACTTGAGTCGCTGTGTCGCAAACGAACGGAATGCTCCAGCGGTTGATGTTTCTTTGCCATCGATAATGACTTTCGCATCCTCAGGAACGCTTAACACAACACGGGTTACGATCGGATCAAAGTTGAAAGCGACCTCGTTCTGTTCACCACCACGCATCGTCACGACACGCGATTTAACGACATCCTTGCCATCAACCTCAGAGACAACTTTGACTCGGTAGCGATATTCTTTGCCCCGAATCAGGTTGCGAGAGACGTAGCTGCGAGTGGTTCCGGAAGTGCGAGTCAGTTTGTCATTGATGAAGACTTTGGCATCTTTCGGAACGTCCAGACTAAGGATCGCTTTGCCGCGAGGCATGTAAGCAGAATCGTCATCTTCCTCTGCACCGAACGCGTCGTCCGGAGTTGGCTCCGAGCCGCCATCGTAGTAATCGTTGCCCGGAAGATCAGACCCGCCAGGCGTTTCGATAATTCCATTGTCGGACTGGCCATTGACATCCAACATGGGACCCGTGATCACAGTCCCGTTGATGAGTGTCGCGTCGGTTGGAATTCCAATCGGGCCAAACTGCGATCCGTAGTAACCGTAGTCAAGGACTTGAGAGCTAGTTTCGTATTGCATAGCAGGTGAACTGATTGTGCCGTAAGAAATCGCTGGATCAACGTAAGCAGAAATGCTTCCGGAACTTCCGAAGCCGCCCATGTTGGTGCTACCGATGATGGCGCCTGAGTCGTAAATTGGAACGGCCGAATCCATTGGAATGGCTGAACCGAGCGTTGTTGCCGGCGCCGAGATGTAAGATGGTTGCGACCAGGTCGAAGAGCCTGCATATCCACCGCCGCTGCAACCCCATCCACCTGAGCTACCCCAAGTGCCTTGGCTTCCGCCACTGCTGCCGTTGGATGCGTAGCCGCCATTGCTGCCCCAGCCACCGCGCGAACCGAACAGGCCGTTGCGTAGTGGTTGCCGCTCAAAAATGTTAGCGATGCCGTCGCCAATGTTGGCGATGCCGTTTCCAATTCCGGATCCGACGCGAGAAAGCAAGTTGCGAACCGGCGCTCGGCTGAACAAACCGCCGCCCTGACAGCCGTAACTTCCGCCGCCCATGCTTCCGCCTGAACCGCCCGATGATCCCCAACCGCCGCGCGAACTTCCCCAGCTACCGTCAGCTTTCGCTGAGTCCTGGGACGCGAATGCGAACAGGCAGGCTATCGAAAAAATCAGCAAACAATTCTTCAATCGCGAAGAATTACTCATAGTGGCTCCTCAAGTTGATCGTTGGCGTAATCGCCCGCAAATAAGACCGGCAAACCCGGCCATTTCGCCTAATCTATCCAGCATACCAGCGGTCCCAGGCACTTCAAGACGCCGAAATCCCAATTTGGGGCCAAATAGGCACATGGTCAGGCGGACCAAAATGCGGGCCGGGAAATTTTACTCTATTTTGTCCCCGGCGAAGCCCGGCGTTCGTCGTTCCTATAATGCGTCACATCGGTGAGGCGACCGCAACTCAATGGAGATTAAAGAGATGGCAAAATTCATGTTCGTTTACCGTGAATCCGAATTCGATTCTGAAAACGCTTCCCCGGAAGAAATGCAAACCGTTTTCCAGAATTGGATGACTTGGATCAAAGGCGGGATGGAAGCCGGCTGGATGGTCGCACCGGGCGATGCACTGAAACCGGAGGGCAAGGTCGTCAAGAGCGGCGAAGTCGTTACCGACGGTCCGTTCACCGAAAGCAAGGAATTGATCGGAGGATACTCGCTGGTCGAAGCTGCTGATCTGGACGCGGCATCCAAGCTGACCAAAGGCTGCCCAGTGTTTGAAGTTGGCGGATGCGTGGAAGTCAGAGAACTGATGGACATCCCGGCTCCCGAATGAGCGACGGTTTTCAAAATGCCAATCAGCCGTCTAACGGTACGGAGTCAACGGATTCGCCTGAGTCCGCTGACTCGTTGGTCGAACATTTTTTCCGGCACGAGCACGCGAACCTTGTTTCGGTGCTCAGTCGGGTGTTCGGTTTGGCGCGTTTGGAACTGATCGAGGAAACCGTGCAAGCCGCGATGCTACAGGCGATGAACTCGTGGAAGCAGAATGGACTGCCAAAGAATCCCGCGGCGTGGATTCATCGCGTTGCGAAAAATCGGATTCTGGATGAGCTGCGACGCGAAGAGGTGTTCCGCCGCGCGATGGCAGAAGTCGTCGTGCCGTCCGAATCACCTGAACAGTTGGTAGACCATTGGCTGGAGGAAGCCGAGCTGCCAGATAGTCTGCTGCGGATGATTTTCGTCTGCTGTCATCCGGTGCTCGATCGGCAATCGCAAATCGCGCTGACCTTGAAAGTCCTGTGTGGTTTCGGCGTGCACGAAATTGCTCGCGGGCTGCTGCTGAATCCGGAGAATGTCAAAAAACGAATTCAGCGTGCGAAACAAAAACTGGCCAGGGAATCGATTGCGATCGAACTGCCGGCGGCAAGTGAACTTCAGGAGCGACTGTCGGCGGTGCATGACACGCTGTACCTGATGTTCAACGAGGGATACAGCACCTCACGGGGCTCCGATCCGATTCGTGACGATCTTTGCGAAGAATCCGCTCGGCTATGTCATCTTTTGTGCAACAGCGAACTCGGCAGTCGGACCAGTTTCGCGTTGTTGGCGTTGATGCTGTATCACGGTTCGCGTTTGGAGTCGCGAAAGGACGAAGATGGTGAAACAGTTTTGCTGGAAGATCAGGATCGGGCGAAGTGGGATCGGAATCTGATTCTGATCGCAGATCGATGGATGCAGCGAGCGGGATTGCCAGAAAGCCGTTTTCACCTGGAGGCTGCCATCGCGATGTTGCATTGCCGTGCCCAGAGCGTTGAGGCGACGGACTGGAACGCGATCGTCAGTCTGTACGATCGGTTGCTGGAGTTGCATGCGTCTCCGGTTTATCGGCTCAATCGGGCGATCGCGTTGGCGCAACGCGGCGATGAAGCTGAAGCGATGCGCGAGCTGAGTTGGCTTGACCAGTCAAATCAGATTCGGGAGAGCTTTCTGCTGGATTGTGCGATCGCAAAGGTGCACGAGCTGGCGGGCGAGAAAACAGCAGCGGTGGATCGATTGCTGTTGGCACTTTCTCGCGACGTCGCGGATCACGAGCGGGAGTTGATCAAACGAAAAATCGCGGCGTTGTAGACGGCAGGCCGCAAACAGAAATCTATCGCGGCAAACCCGTCCAACTCCAAATCTCATACAACCAGGGATGCGTCCACGGGTTGTCCAACGAATACGCCGCCGACAAACCACTTACGACCAGCAAGGCGATGCAAACAAACCGTCCGTTTCTGGTTTTCCCCAGCCATTCAACAACGGGCAACATGCAAACCAGCCACAGCGGAGCCAGCCACAGAAGCCAACGCAAGGCACTCGTCACGCCGCCGTAATTGCGATCCATCGTCGGGCGATACAGCACGTAAAACGAAATCACGACCACCGTCAAAACGATCGTCATCAACGCAAAAAGTCTCAACTGCATCCGCTCGTTCCACAGCAGGACCACCATGCCGGCGAACGCCAAAATCCAAACCGGCGTCAACGAAAAAACACCGTGGTGCCCAAACAGGCAATGAAACGCGTACAGTAGCTGATCCGGCTGCCCGCGATCAACTTCCGATTTTGACTCGGCCCGTGACGCCAACCAGTAGCTGCCAGGAAACTCGTACCAATTGCTCCACTTGTGAACGGCGAACTGATCCGTGCCGGACTGGTGCCGCACCGCATATTGAGCGTCGCTGTCCCGGTCGCGGACAACCCACCGCTGCACTTCGTCAGACGTGCTGGGCCAATCGCCTTTCACGATCTTCGGCAGCGCAAAATTGAGTTTCGGAGCCGCGGTCGCGATCTCACTGCGAAGCGCTTCCGGTAGCTTGCCGTCATTAAAAGACGCTTCGTGGTCGCCTTCGATTGAAAGCAGCATGTCTCCGTCGCCGCGATGGAGATACGGCGGCTTCCATTGTCCGTGAGCCAAAAAGTTGGTGCCAAAGAAAGCGGCCACAACCAGCGCGAAGCCTGGCAGGAAACCGGCGAATGTCATCAGCGGCGAACGAACCAGACAGAATGCTCCAACGATCGCCAGAAACGAAAGCGCCGGAAGCTCGTTGGCTGCTGTAAAGGAGGCGAACATCCCGCACAGGAAAAAGCACAACCAATCGCTTCGTTGCTTCCACAAAATGCGACACAGAAAATACGATGCGATCATCACGCTGATCGCGGCCGGCAAATGATTGTTGAGCGTGACCGAAAAGGTTGACAGGTACGTTCCGAATCCTGCGACCGCCAAAACGAAATAGCGACTCCAGTCTCGCACCGGAACGCGATCGATCAGCTTCGCCAGGAAGAACAAAAAGATGCCCCATGGCAGCACATTGGTGATCAGCAAAATGATCCGCGGCACCCACAATGAATGCTCGGTAATCTCCATTCCCGTGACGGCTTTGACGGCTTTGTAAATGCCGGCCACCATCGTCGGATACAACGTCGGTTTGCTGGAATACGAATGCATGTAGCCATCGGCGCCGATGTGGCGAACCATATCGATCGTGTCCCAGCGAATCGGCTGGCCCGGCTGGGCGACTTCGTCGATTTCATAGGTGTTGTGGTCGCCGAGTGCTCGCACGGTTGCCCAGCGGCTGCGATCGTTGGCGCTGTGAAAAACCGATTCGCCTGGAGTTTGCCAGTTCTGCATCGTCATGACTCGACCGCCGATCATCACCAGCGAGCAGGCGATGAAGATCCAATAGATCGACCAGTGCCGCTGTTGGCAGAAGGCAGGCAATTCGGACGGGCAGGAGTTTGTGGCGTTGGCCATAGTGTGCGTTGGTTGGAGTTCTTTGTGTTCGCTTCCATCATAACCCGAAGCGTGAATTATGGAGGTGGCATAGGCTGGAATCCGTGCCGCCCTGGTCTTCGCATAGTGTTCGCTTAGTCTTCGCGTTCTGTGATCGAATACGGAATCTGCGTGTCTGCGTTCTTGGCCACGATCAACTCCGCCAGAAAACCCATGCACAACAATTGAGCCCCGAGCAAAACTCCGCCGAACGAGTACAGCAAAATGGGCCTGCGATGCACGGGCTCCCAATCCTCGAACATCGTCATCCGCAAAACCCAGTAGATCGACATCCAGGCGACGCCGAGAAAGCCAAGCGAAAACGAAATCAAGCCAGCGAATCCCAGAACGTGCTGCGGCCGATGGTTGAAACCGGTCAAAAAACTGACCGTCAACAAATCGAGGAATCCTTTCGGAAGTCGGGTCAGCCCATATTTTGAGACGCCAAACTGCCGGGCTCGATGGTTGACCGCGACTTGAGCAATCCGAAAGCCGCGCGCGGCAGCCAGCACTGGAACAAAGCGATGCATCTCACCGTAGAGTTTCACTTCATCAAAAACTTCGCGGCGATAAACTTTGAATCCGCAATTGTGATCCTGAAGTTTCACGCCCGTGAGCCAGCTGACGAGTTTGTTGAAGACTTTTGACGGCAAGGTCTTGCCCAGCGGATCGTTGCGAACCTGTTTCCAGCCGCTGACAACATCGAAGCCCTCATTGAGCTTTTCCAGCAAGTTGGGAACTTCCGCCGGGTCGTCCTGCAGGTCCGCATCCATCGTCACGATCAGCGGATTTTTTGTTTCAGCGGCTCCAGCTCGCAGCGCCGCAGCCTTGCCAAAGTTTTGCCGAAAGCGAATCGCGCGAGTCGAATCGTGGTCGCGGCAAAGCTGCTGAATCTTTGGCCAGGTGCTGTCCCGGGATCCGTCATCTACAAAAACGATTTCGAATTCGAGGTTGTTTTTCTCACAAACGTCGAGGATTTCCGAGTGTAACTGCTCGATCGAATCTTCTTCGTTGAGAGCCGGAATGACGAAAGAAAGGGCTGGATTCATGGGATCTCTTGAAATGGGTCGCTTTCTGACCACGGTCCCCTGAACGGTGATGCTGGCGTTTTTTATATCTCTATTTCCTGAACGCCCGAAATACGGGTAAATTAGGTGCTGTCAGAAAATGAAGTGATCTGGAGCAGTTCCATGAAGGGATTGATGGTAACGCTGCTGATTTTGTCTTGCACCGGGATGGCGCAAGCTCAGCAGAGTAATAATAGTAACGGATTCCAAACGCAAAGTGGAACCGCCGATCGAAGTGCGTTCGGAGGTTCGTTTGATCGAAGCGAGAACGCCGAACCACCAGTAGTTCCCATTGAGACCGAAGATCGCATGTCTGGCGATCGAAGTTCGATGGCTGAAAGCGGTGGCACGTTGGGTGCAAATCGCCGTGCGCGCCGAGCTTTCGGAACGCCTCGGGCGAACGAACGAACGTCAGAGACTTCGACTCTACTTGATTCTCGAAGCCCGGTAAGAGACAGCTATCCGCCCAGGAACACATTGTCACCAGAGATTGCTGGGTCGAGCGGCTTGCCCGCCCGATCTGGAACTCCGCGATATTCCGAACCGGACAAGAACGTGTGCTATTTGGGCATTCCGCCGGATGTGCTAACCGATCTGCAAAAGTTCGGAACGGTGAAGGCACCCGTCAAGGATTCCATGGTGAACCGGATCACCATCTCGGACGTCAACCAGCCCAAGCCCGGTCCTACCGCAGAGGTTGTCCCGACGCTGCGTGGTGACACACTTGTGTTTACGTTCAACGACAAGCACCTCGCGAATTTGAGCGATTATTCGTTTGAGTTCGAGGTTCCTGAAAATCTCAAAGGCCGCTACACATCTGCGACGATTGAGTATCCTCCCGGTTTGGCTCGTGCCACGCAGTCGACTCAAACGCCATCCGCTGGATTCCAGTCAGACGATAGTCGTTGGCGACTCGCCGGCGCCACGACGATGGGCAACACGTCGGGCCGCGATGACACGACGATAGATCCAAATTTTCGAGACACAAATGTTCGACAGCCAAACGTTCGGGCGAATCCGTGGGAGCAGAATACCGCGATGAGCGAGATTGAGCGGCGGCGATTGGCGTACGAAAAATGGCTCGAGGAAAAAGAAGCTCAAGAAAAACTGGCTTTGGCCGATTCAAATCGAAAGCTTCAGCAAGAAAATGAGCGATTGCGGTATGAGCAGCAGCAAATTGAGGCTCGAAGTCGGCAGGATTATCGAGCAGATCGTTATGCCAACCGGAACTTCGGCATAGGCCAGCCGACGCCCGTTGCTCCTCCTTCAAATACAACGGATACGTACGTCGTTAGTATGCTGAAGAGCCAAATGCAAGATTTGCAAACACGGGTTGCTCAGTTGGACAACCAAAACCAATCACTGGGAACAGAAGTTCAGGCTGTTAAAGCCGATCGTGATCATCTGCGGAATCTGTTCAATATTAGCGGCGATAGCCGCGGCGATCTGGTCCAGGGGCAGCGTCGTGCAGCTCAGCCGGGAGATCGTATGAATGAGACGCCTCCACCTGTGGCGGATCGAGCCGCCCTTTCGATTGGGGGTTTCGGCAATCCAAATCGAACTGACACGAGATCCGGAGCTCCTCAGGGAACCAATCCAGGTCAGGGAGTCAGAGATCTTGATCCAGAAAATAAAACCAATGACAACGCGACGCAACTAATGCTGTTTCTGATGTTATTGGGGTCTGTCGGGTTGAACCTTTATCTGTGGGCTCTTTCGCGAGGGTTCTACTTGCGATACCAGGAACTTGCTGACGAACTTCGCGAAACGTTTACCGTCACCGCGTAGTATTCGTTCTGCAAACTGCCAGCACATATCGGTATTTACACTTTTCCAACACATCGACAGAATACCAAACACGAATCACCAACCTGAAGGTATCGCGGCAATGGATTGTCGCTCCAACCCCTCAGGAATTTAACATTGCCAAAACGCAACGACAGCAAGGGAGTGCTGAAAGTGATGATCCTACGTATCTTCAAAACGTTCACAATTTTGGGCCTTGTCGCCCTCGTAATGAACGTCAACTCTGCAAATGCACAAACCAAAGTCGCCGTCGTTGACATCGGCCTGGTCTTCAAGAGTCATCCAAGTTTTTCTCAACAGCTTGAATCACTGAAGGCGGAAGCCGATCGCTTCAAGGAAGAGACACGCCAGATGCAAGCCAAGCTGATGGAGAAGGCGGGCGTGCTGAAGAATTACCAGCCGGATTCCCCCGAGTTTCGCCAGGCGGAAACAGAATTGGCCAAGGAGTCGGCTGCTCTGGAAGTCCAGCAACGTGGCAAGCTTCGTATGCTGATGGAGCGTGAAGCTCAACTGCACTACGACACGTACTCTCAGATCAAGCAGGCGATCGCGTCTCATTGCGAGCAACGTGCCATCCAGTTGGTCATCCGTCACGATTCTGCAGCGATGGATCCGAGTCAGCCGGGTACGATCATGCAAAAAGTGAACAGCAAGGTCGTATTCCATCGCCCCAACAATGAGATCACTCAGCAGATCGTTAGTCTGATTGCACAGACTAATGCTGCCGGGCAACAACGCTAGATCGATGGCTTCCGCGGCAATCGCCCGTGGTTGACTGTGCTTGCTCCAATGATTCTGTCGGAGAGTTCTCTTGGAAACGACATCACGACTTCAAACGACAATCGCGAACGAAGTTTCGGTATCCGGAATCGGGTACTGGAGTGGGTTGGACGTGACAGTCAAATTTCGTCCGGCGGTATCCGGAACGGGAGTCGTGTTTGTTCGTTCGGATCTCGACGGCAAACCTGAAATTCCGGCTCAGATTCATCACCGTGTCCAAAGCCCACGTCGCACGACGTTGTCTTGCAACGGACACAAAGTTGAAATGGTTGAGCACATTCTTTCGGCACTCGTCGGTTTGCAAATCGACAACTGTATCGTGGAAGTCGACCGGGTTGAAATGCCAGGTATGGACGGATCAAGCATTGCGTTCGCCAGAGCGCTGCAGTCGGCAGGACGAATCGAACAGGATCAGCCACGGAAGCAGATCGTGCTGGATACTCCGATTCGGATTGAAGAAAAAGGCGCATGGGTCGAGGCTTTGCCAACGGCCAACGAAAGCTTTGAACTCGTTTACGACGTTGACTATCCGGATTGCCCCGCAATCGGGAAACAACACACTCGATATCGACTTGATCGTTCAACGTACCAACAACAGATTGCGCCGGCACGAACATTTGTGCTCAAGCATGAAGCCGAAGTTCTGCGGCAGCAGGGTTTGGGGAAACGGGTTTCTTACCGCGACCTGCTGGTGTTCGATGACGATGGTCCGATCGACAACGTACTGAACTTCGAAGACGAATGTGGACGGCACAAGATTCTGGACATGATCGGAGATCTGGCATTGACCGGTTACGACATTGTCGGAAGAGTGCACGGTCACAAGAGTGGACACCGGCTAAATTCCCAACTGGCGTTTGCCATCCTACACCAGGCTTTCGACTGCGACAGCCTTGACAATATCAACCGTTATTCAGCATGAAAAAACGTGGACATTATTCCTTTTGATAAAACAGCTCGGGAAGCCAGGCAGAGAAAGCCCATGTCACCGAAAATTTCCAATCTGGCTGTCGTCGATCCGCGAGCTCAAATCGCAGACGATGTAGAAATCGGCCACTTCTGCGTTGTTGGTCCGAAAGCAAAAATCGGACGCGGCTCGGTTCTCATGAACAACGTCACGATCGATGGCGATGTTGAGATCGGAGAAGACAACGTGATCTCGCCTAACGCCGTGATTGGAGGAGCGCCGCAGGACACCAGTTACCGCGGCGACGAGACCAAGGTCGTCATTGGGGATCGAAATGTGATCCGTGAATGCGTGACGATCAACCGCGGGACGGTCAAGGAAGACGGTTATACACGCGTCGGCAGTGACTGTTACTTCATGGGCAACGTGCATGTTGCGCACGATTGTCGCGTGGGAGATCACGTCATCATCGGCCACGGCACCATGCTTGGCGGACACGTCCACGTGGATCACCATGCAACGCTTTCCGGTTCAGTCGCCGTGACTCATTACGGAGCGATCGGCAGCTATACGTTTGTCGGCGGAGCCAGTCGCGTTTTACAGGACATTGCTCCATTCATGTTGGCCGACGGCAATCCGGCTCGCCCGCGTTGCATCAATATCGTGGCCCTGAAACGAAACAACTTCAAGGAAGAAGTCATCGACGCGCTCAACGAGGCTTATCGTCTGTTGTATCGTGCTCGCGTCGGCTTGGAGAACGCTCGTGAAATTCTGCACAGCAAAGGCGACATGCTTCCGGATATTGAACACTTGATGGACAAACTTTCCGTATCCCAGTCTGGTCGTCATGGCCGCGGTCGGGAACGAAGGAGAAAAGCAGCGTGAGCCAGTTACGAGTCGCCGTTGTCGGAGCAGGAAACCTCGGACGCATTCACGCCAAATTGCTCGGAGAACATCGTGGCGTTAATCTTGTCGCCGTCGCAGATCCTTCTCCAGAAGCCTGTGATCGAATTGCCGAGACCATCGATACCAAAACGATCAGCGACTATCAGGATCTGATCGGCCATATTGATGCCGCCATCATTGCGACACCAACTCGCTTCCATCACCAGGTCGCCAGTGATTTGCTTGGCCACGGAATTCACACGCTGATCGAGAAACCCATTACGGACAGCGTTTCTACTGCGAACGATATCGTTTCGCTGGCAGACCGAACGGGCTGCATCGTTCAGGTTGGACATGTCGAACGATTCAACCCTGCGTTTGAAACCGCGATATCCAAAATTGGCACGCCCAAATTCATTCAGGCGTCCCGAACCAGTACGTACACTTTTCGTTCCACTGATATTGGTGTCGTTCACGACCTGATGATTCACGACATTGACCTCGTGAACTCAATCGTAGGTGGAAGTTTGGTCGATACCCGGGCGATTGGATTTTCAATGTTCGGCGGTAACGAAGACATGGCTCAGGCCAGGTTGCAGTTTTCATGTGGCGCTGTCGCCAACCTGACGGCTTCACGATCGAGTTTCTCTGCTGAAAGAAGCATGCAAATCTTCGGCACCGACGGATTTGCGAAAATCGATTTTACAGAAAGCAAAGTTACTTTCGTGCGTGTGCCGTCGTGGATGAAGAATCGCGAAGTCGACTTCTTTAATCTGTCCGAACCGCAGAAACAGTTCGTACGAGAGACGCTGTTTGATAACGTGTTGCCGATGGAAGAAGTTGTTGTCGAACGCAACAATGCCATTCTTCAGGAGCAGGCCGACTTTATCGCCGCCATTCGCGATAATCTTCAACCTCGAGTTCCAGCAATTCACGGTGCTTTGGCGGTTGAAGTTGCTCAAAGCGTGATCGACTCGATTGCCAGCCATCAATGGCAACCGGGGACCGCGGCGTCGTCCGGTCCTCTGCCGATGGTCGCGGTTGCTTCTGGCACCGATGCTATTCCCGATCAGCTATTTCGGACGCCAGGCCAAGTCCGACGTGCGGCCTAGCTGTCGTTGTTGCAGAGTTCTGGTTGCAGAAATGTCATGCTCATACGTATGATCTGGCATGGACCCGAATCCCTATCGATCGCCAGAAACTTCGTCGCAAGAGAATCGTAAAGAAAACGAGACTCTTTTCTCCAGCGGCATGATCTCGGCAATGTTGTGGAGCAACATTGGGCTGGTCGCTGCCTACTTGCTGTTTTTCGGATTCGACTGGATCTTTGTGAGCTGGATCTCTCCGAATGCTCGCCAAGTCAACATTGCGTGGTCGAAACTACTGTTCATTCTCGTCGGTGCAAACGTGATTATCTACTTCGCGTTCACCAACAAGTTCAACGGCACCTCGGGATCGAAAGCTGATTCTGACGGCGACGAGTAAACTCACATTGTCGTTCCTGCAAACCGCCAGCGATCGTTTGGCGTCGAACAACTACGCCAAGTCACGGTCTTCAAAGAACACCAGTGAAAGAAGCATCGCGACCGTCGAATAGAGCCCCGTGTACACCAACATTTCAGCGAGATACGCCAGCGGAACGGACGTATTCCTGCTGATTGCCGCCTGAATGTCAAAGTGGTCCAGGACCGGAAAGACCGTCGACACCAGTTGACCAAACACCACGACGGGTTCGAATTGAGCAACGGAAGACTGAACGATCATCGGCGTCAGGTGTCCAAGCACATAGATCGAGGCACAGATTAGAAAGTTCGCAAGGATGCCCATGCGAGTCGAAATGGCAACACTGATCGCGACGAAAATCACGATCTCCAGGAAGCACAGGAACAATCCCGGAGCAATATTGAAGGATTCCGTGAACGGCTGGGCCCAGTCCCTCAACTTGTTTGCCGCCTCTTGGCCATCATAAACTGGTTTGTAAGCGACCCAGATCATGAACCACAAGCCCAGCAGCAAAAACAGCAGCGCGACCGACATCGAGATCCCGGAAAACTTCCCGAGGATGAACTGCCGGCGACTAACGGGTTTGGAGAGCACGGTCAGCGCGGTCCGCCCCTCGATCTCTTCGGCGACTGACTTACTTGCGGCCCAAACCGCCGTGAAAATGGCCATCACACGCAAAAGGTTCAAACCTGAATCCTTGTACATCTTGATGTCTTCACCGAAGGTGTTGTACGGGATATAGATCGCGGTCACGATGAACGCTGCACCGACCAGAATGACCAGCAAAAACAGCGGCTGGGAGACTTCTGTCTTGAATGTCGACAGAGCGATGGCAGAGATTTTCGGCAAGGCGCTGGCTAACATCAGAGGCAGCAGGTACGTCAGCAGCACGATCGCCGCTACGATTGGAATGACAATCACCTCGCTGTAAAACGGACCGGTTCCGATGGTTACCGTTACCTGAGCAGGCTCGTCGCCAAGGTTGTTGATGTAGATCTCGTTGTACGTTTCATGCTTGAACATGCCCTGCCCGTCAGACCTCGGGCTGTACGATCGAAGTTCTTCTGAAGGGTCGACGCGAAGGATATACAGCAGGTCTCCGCGAATGGGCTCCGCCGCGACCTCGATCGGTTCTGTTGAATTAATACGAATTCCCTTGAGTTCCCGACCGTGAAAATTTACCGGAAACTGGTCGCCGGCGTGGTTCCTTTCGCTCGGCTCAATGGTCATGCTGTCCGTCACGCTGGTAGCAAACGGGAGTCGTGCCAGAGACTTCATCAACTCGACCGGTTCCTCGACAGGCTCGATCACTCCAAAGCCGTTGAACTTGGCCAGCGGGAATCCGATGACGAAAAAGATCGTGAACGCGATGCAGATTCGGTTCAGCCACTTCAGCAGGCCTTCATTGAACTGCGACGAAAACTCTCCCGCGAACTTTTTCGCAACCAGCGTCCAGGCGCCAAATCCAAACAGCGCGCAAACCGGCAGCATATAAAGCATCGGTTGTAGATCCCGGTTCAGATCGAAAGTGAACGCTTGGACCCAATACAGAAACGCCGCGTAGCAGCCGAGATAGACCAATGTCAGCACGATGCCGCCGACAATAAATGAGCCTCGTTTTGAGGCGACCGAATTGATGCCCGGGATTCTCTGCAGAATCGAAATCTTCAAATAGCTCAACAGTACCAGCAAAAACCCGAGCGTGATTCCAGCAGACAGAATCCAAACAGGCGTCAGCCAATAGGTAACGCGGATGTCTTGCGCCAGAATGAGGGGGAGGGAGTTCTCGATCATGAAGTTGGACCCACTACAGTGCGTTTGTGTGGGGAAATGCGTTGAAATGCTGGCCAAAACTTTCGATACGCACATTATGCTCGTAAAGTTCATTTCTTCAAAGTAGCCAGTCAAAAGTTCCTGACATATGGAGATTCCACCGGTCTAACTACTGGTTTCAGGCTCACTCTGGGGCCAAAAGTCCTGATCTCGATCAGGATGACCATATTCATACGGACCACGATAAACCAGCGGTTGAGTCTCAAAGTTTCCTCTCACCGGCGGGCTGGGCGTCGTCCATTCCAGGGAATTGCATCGCCACGGATTCGCTTCAGCTTTCTTGCCGAAAAACAGACTTCCCAGAAAGTTGGCCACAAAAATCAACTGGGTGGCTCCCAGCAGTATCGCCGACCAGGTGATGAACACGTTGAAGTCGCTCATGTTCTTGAATGGTTCAGCAGCCAAAGCCGAAGCTTGATGTGGTGGCAACGTCCCAGGCAGATGTGCCTGCTTGAGCAAATACATCGGCAAGAAGGTGCAGTTCAGAAGCAAGAACGTAAACAGAAAGTGAAGCTTTCCCAGTGTCAGATTCAGCTTCCGGCCGAACATCTTCGGGAACCAAAAGTAGATCGCCGCGAAAACACCCAGAATGCTGCTGCCGAAAAGCAGATAGTGCAGATCAGCGACGGCAAAGTTAGTGCCCCGATTCATGCCGATCTTGGGCACGGACATGATGACTCCGACGAAGCCGCCGACCATGATCATCAAGACGACGCCAATGCTGAATAGCATCGGATTCGACAGTTGCAATTGTCCGTTCCGCATCGTGGCGAACCAGTTGAAAGCTTTGATGCTGATCGCGATTACGATCAGTGTCGTCGGAACCACTAGAGACACCATCAGGCTTCCATTTGTTTCAACGGCGAACTGCTGATGAGCACAAACAGCCAAACCAAGTCCGGCGATCGCGATGATCGAGCAGACCATGGGGCGATATCCAAACAGCGGCTTTCGCGAAAAACACGCAATCATGTCGGAGACCATGCCGATCACCGGCAGGATCAGGATGTAAGCCGCGGGCCGCGAAACGGACCAGAACAAACGCCGCCACGGGATCGCTTGGGCGCTTCCGTCGACTGCGAACAGATCGTCTCCGGCCAGGTTCAGGCCAGTGAACCCTGTTCCGAACGTCAAGTCCGACAGCTGCATCATCAACGCGGCGATCAAGACCGGATACGCAATCGCTTGGAGGGTCGCCGAGATGAACAAACCCCAAACGGTCATCGGCAAGCGAATCATGTTCATGCCAGGCGACCGCATCTGCAAAACCGTTGTCAGGATGTTGATCGCACCGAGCATCGATGACGCGACGACGAACAGCAGCGACAGAATCCAAAGTTGCTGTGCAAACTTAATCGACTGCGATACGTCCGACAGTAAGCTCGACGGTGGAACCGTCCATTCCGCCGACAGTCCGTTGGCGTACAGTAGAAAGCAGAGAGTGAGGCAGCCAAACGCGGGCCACATCAACCAGTAGCCCAGCATGTTGAGCCGCGGAAATGCCATGTCGTCGGCGCCAGTCATCAGTGGAATCAGGAAGTTCCCAAACGCTCCGAAGAGAATCGGAATCATCACGAAGAAAACCATGATCGTGGCGTGCATCGAGAACAGAAGATCGTAAAACCGGGGTGACATCCGAACTCCGGTTTCACCATTGATGGCCGAACCCAGAATCGGAACGTCGCTCCACGGCCATGCCAGTTGCCAGCGGATGGCCAATGCAAACAGTCCTCCGATGGCGAACCAGATCAGCGACGAAAAGAGAAACCGTCGTCCAATGACTTTGTGGTCAGTCGCGAACACACAGGTTGTGAAAAACCTGACTGGCACGCTGCGGCGTTGACTTTCTGCACCCGGTAGTTGATTCGCAAGAGGATCGGCCATGTTGTCTGGATGGATCGTTTTCGCGATAAAGTTCTGTCGACCGTTACTGCCATTGCTTCTGCTCCGCCTCAGAATCGATGCGAAAGCATGGCTTCATCTTAACTTGTCTCTTGCTGCAAAGTTCACAACGCAGCACTGCAATTGCTGTGAGAGCCGCCGACGCGAAATATTCAAATCCAACCCCAAAGCAAATCGGTGACGGGAACGAAAGAGCTGTTCCGCTTCGTTCGCTTGGCAAGTCGGCTACTTTGTTTCTTGTGGCACGACTTGTTCGAACGGCAACGATTTCACATACGCCACCATCGCCCAAATCTCCTGATCGCTGAGCGTCGCGGCCGCCGGCATTGGAGTCCCTTCAATGCCATTCTTGATTCGCAAATACAAATCTTCTGGACGACCACCGCCGCGGTAGACGGGCAGCCGAAGGTTTCGCGGACGGATCGCGCGTGGCCTGAGTGCTCCTGCATCAAGAAAGTCCTGGTAGGTTGATTTGTCTGTCGGATCCACACCCGCTGACTTGATCCAGTCATTGGTCCAATCGTCGTAGCTTGTTTGCTGCCCGTCACCCATCGCAGTATCGCCGTGGCACTGCGCACAGTTGCCTTTGGCATAAAACAGTTCGCGTCCCAACTCAACGAGCTGCGAATGGTCCGGATGTGTCGTGCGAATCGATTCGGGAACAGGTGGAACTTCAGTCACCGCATCTTCGGTGTTGCTCCAACGCTTAAGCGGGCCTTCGAAATAAAGTTCGTTTAGCAGATAGTCGAGCTGTTCCTCAAACGCGCTACGTGATTCATCGGATTCCGCGACATCGTCGTCACGATCTGTTGAAGCATCCGTCGATTCGATCTTCGCCAGCGCCGCAACCAAATCCCCGTCTTCGGCATGACTCATGTCCAACAACGGCTTGCCTTCGGTGGAACTGAGCTCCGAGATCAACATCCGCTCCATCTGACCACGTATCGTCAAATATTTGACGTAGTCGATTAAAGCCTGAATTTCTTCATCCGGCAGCGTGCGAAACGAAGGCATCGCTGTGCCCGGAATGCCGTTTCGCAAAACCAGTTCCAAATCGTGATCGGTTGGAGAACGCCTCAGCGGAGTCGATTTGAACTTGAACTTGGACAATCGAAAATCTCTTGGATACGGATTTAAAAACGCTGCCGTCGCCCCTGCTCCATCGCCCGTGATGCCGTGGCATTGAGCGCAATGTTCGCGATAGAGACCGGAAATTGGTTTTCCATCCTGATCGCTGTGGACTCGTCCGGCGGCCCACTCAAGATTTTCGAAATCGATGAACTCATGTGCCGGATCTTCGTCGCCTTGGAGAAACGGAAACCTGGGCTGATCTGGTGTGCCAAACAGCGAAGAGAGAATGTTGCGGATTTCGTCGTCGTGCGAATCATCGAAGTGCTCGCCGTTGGCCAGCGAAGCTTTCTCTTGCTTGAGAATCTCAACTTCGTTCAGGTGAAAGGTCGGCGCGGGAGCTTTTTCGCATCCGCCGACGGCGACAAGAGCGACCGAAAAAATCAAGGTCGCGAAGATGGTATGAAGTTTGGCCAACACAGTCACGTTCGGGAAAGACGCTCGTACTCCAATATTGTTGGCCGACATAAGCGAATCGTCGAGGCTCCATATTGTCGCGGCAGTCCCCTCCCCGAAGCGAGGGGCCATGCACGACATGGACTCAAGCTCAGCGGACGACTACTTGAACGATTTGGAAGGCAGCTTCATTTCTCCAAGATCAGTCGTCTCGCCCGCAGTGACTTTGATCGTCGCGACGCCTCGTTTGGAGACTTCATGGTTTGAAATCGCCAGCGTCTTCAGATAGCCGACCTTCTTGTGCCAGAACTGGAATTCCCATTCGCCAGCCGGCAGGTTTTCGATCGTGAACTTGCCGTCGGCATCGGTGATTGCAACGTACGGGTTGTCGCGGATGAAGATAATACTGTCCATCCATTTGTGCAGGTCACAAGTCACGTTGCCTGGGCGTGAGTCCTCGACGTCGAACTTGACTTCAGCAGTTGAGTTTGCGGGAAGGTTCGGATTGTGTTCGTTGTTGAACGTCGTGATGTGGCAGTTGTGCCCCACCGGATCCGAGTTTTTCAGCACCAGTTTCTGGCCGGTGCGAACGAAAACCGCGTGTGGAACAAAGCGACAATTTACGTTGTCCAGAACCACAGGTTCCTTCTTCTTTTCCTCGTAGGACGGATGAACAGCATCCGTTTTTTTCTTTTTCAAGTACATCAGGACGTAGACGTCGCGGAGTCCCTTGTTCTCGGCGTTGACGACGATGTTGTCGTCCACGGGCAGTTTCCCATCGACCAGGCAGACGGGCTTGTCGGCGTGATCACCGACAGGTTCTTCTTCGGGGGCTTCCACGTCGCCGTCGACGGTAACGGTTCCCGAAAGATGTCCCCAATCCGACTTGGATTCCTGGGCCAACAATGTTTGGGGTAAAAGCACGGCGGCGGCCAGCAGGACGCCCATGGTCAATTTCAATTTCATCTCTGTTCTCTGCTAAAAGAAAGTAACACCAACACTATACCACAACGAGCCAATCGAGGCCGTGACAATCGTTTAGCATGGCCTTAGAATTTGCGGCGCCCGGTTTCGATTCGGATGTTCCATTTTGGTCGGCGCCGTTCTGGTTCCATGATTGGCTACAGTTAAATTAAACCCCGATCCTCCGCGGTCGGACTTCCTGAAATGAATATATTGATCGTCGGAAACGGCGGACGTGAACACGCGTTGGCCTGGAAAGTAGCTCAATCCCCCCGGGTCGAGCGGGTTTTCGTAGCTCCCGGAAATGCCGGCACGCAGCAAGACGCAGAGAATGTCGATATCGCTGCGACCGACATTCCTGCGCTGGTCAAGTTTGCCAAAGAGAACGATATCGCCTACACCGTCGCGGGCCCCGAAGTGCCACTTTGCGATGGGTTGGCAGATGCGTTCAAAGCCGCTGGCCTGTCGGTGTTCGGTCCTTCCAAAGAAGCCGCCGCACTCGAAGGCAGTAAATCCTTCTGCAAAAAAGTGATGCGCAACGCTGACGTGCCGACCGCTGACTTTCACGAGTTCCGGGACGCCGAAGGAGCCGAACGCTTCATCAATGAACGTTACTTTGAAACGCCCGAAGATGTGCCACTGGTAGTCAAAGCCGACGGTCTCGCTGCCGGCAAAGGCGCCATCGTGTGCTCGACGCGCGATGAAGCTTTGGAAGCGATCGACATCATCGCCAGGCAAAAGCAATTCGGTTCAGCAGGTGACAAGCTTATCATTGAAGATCGGCTCGAAGGTTTCGAGGCCAGCATCCTTGCAATTACCGATGGCAAAACGATTCTGACGTTGCCGCCGGCCGAAGATCACAAACGGGCTCTCGATGGTGACCTCGGCCCAAATACCGGAGGCATGGGAGCCTACTGTCCGACGCCGACCATCGATGACGAAACGTTGCGGTGGGTCGAGTCCAATGTTCTGGTGCCAACGGTACACGCGATGAAGCGTCAGCGGACTCCGTTTTTGGGCATCCTGTACGCGGGCTTGATGATGACGCCGCAGGGACCGAAAGTTCTGGAGTACAACGTTCGATTTGGCGATCCCGAATGTCAGCCGCTTCTGTTTCGGCTCAAGACAGATCTGGTCGACATCATTGAAGCGACCTGTGAAAGGCGTTTGTCGTCGATCGGTCCATTGGAATGGGACGACCGCCCCAGCGTTTGCGTTGTGATGGCTTCCGGCGGTTATCCGGGAAAATACGAAACGGGCAAAGTGATTCGCGGACTTGAAGAAGCTGCCAAAATTCCGGACGTGAAAGTCTTTCATGCAGGAACGAAGGTGGATAGCGAAGGCAACGTCGTCACCACTGGCGGCCGCGTGCTTGGAGTTACCGCGATGGGTGACTCGGTGGCGACTGCAAAACTGCAGGCCTACAAAGCGGTCAAATGCATCCGCTGGGACGGTGCCTGGTGCCGCAAAGACATTGCCGACAAAGCGATGACGGCTCGATAGCGTTACGCTGGACGCGATCGACGGGCGGCATTTTACAGGCAATGCTCTGCTGGCAATGCAGACCATTCGAATCTGCTCCGCGTTGCACTTGCGCACAAAAAAAGCCGGTGAATGATCACCGGCTCGTTTCTGTTTTTAGTTCGCTTGATCGCTTACTTTCGGCGACGTCGCAGAACTCCAACGCCGGCCACGATTGCCAGGATCGCAGCGCTGCCAGGTTCCGGTACAGCGTTGACGAAAATCTGCGTGCTGCCAAATCCGACTGCGGGCGTCTCTCCATCCGCAAAGAACAGTGCCGGGTTGGTGACTGGTGCCTCACCCGTACGAAGCTGCAGTGTTGTAAGCGAATTAATTGCTCCGGCATCAAAGCTAAGTGTTGCAAGTTCGAGTTGGTACTCGTTTGGCGAAATCATCATCCCTGACACGCCTTGGCCGCTTGTTTCTGAAGTCTCAAACGAGACCACTGACCCGCTGTCAAAAACTTGTACGAAATCAGGATCGGACTGAAGGAAATCTGAATTGAAAGTGATTGACCCAAACGTTGATCCACTGGCTCCACCGGTGAATGACGAATAGTCAACGCCCAAGCCAAATGCGAACAATCCGTCGGTCCCGCCGCCTGCCAAGCGGGCGGTTTCGCCGTCAGCGATTTCTTCGGTAAGAATCAGCGTTACGTCGACTGAATCGCCTGGCGAAACGTCGTAGCGCGTCTGGTCGTATCCAAGCGAATACGTTTGTGCAAACCCTTGTGAGCAGCAAGCCACAAGTGCGACTATGGCAAGCGAGAAAACGTTGCGAACATTCATGGTGATACAGAATCAGTTGTAGGAAAGAATCGTGGGTGGCGAGACCCGGATAGTAATTGCCCTGGTCGCGCCTGTCACCCAATGTTAAATGCGACGCTAATAAGTGAGCGAAAAAAACGAAAAAAATTGGCTCGCCCACGGATGTACAGTCTACGTGATTGATATTTTCCGCATATTCCGCAAGGACAGTTCGTTTTCTGGCCGGGTTTCATTGCTCTCGCGGAGCTCTCGAATTCCGATCTTTTGCCAAGCGGTATCGAGGAAAAACGGCTGAAATGATACCGTTTAGCACTTCGCAACCTCACAGCAATCACAGCACCATGAAATTTCAGTTCTACAACTCGCTCACGAATTCAACCGAAGAGTTCAAGTCGCTTGAGCCCAATAAGGTTCGCATGTATTCCTGCGGCCCGACGGTCTATGACTTTGCCCACATCGGCAACTTTCGATCGTTCCTGTTTGGCGATTTGCTGCGACGATCCCTGGAACTCGGCGGCTATGAAGTTGACCACGTGATGAACATCACGGACGTCGGCCATATGGTCGAGGGCGAAGAAGACCGAATGAAAAAGGCCGGCGATCGCGTCAAAGAAAACAAGAAATCCGGTCGCGTTGCCGAAGGCGAAATCGACGATCCCAACGATCCTTGGCAGATCGCAGATTACTACACCAACGCCTTCATGGATGACAGTCGCAAGCTGGGCTACAAGATTGCGTTCGAGTATCCGGAGAAAGTGCCGCGGGCGACCCAGCACATCGATGGCATGATCGACATGATCCAACGATTGCTCGAACGAGGCCACGCTTACATTGCCGGCGACGCGGTTTACTTCAGCACCGAGAGCTTTCCAGATTATGGCAAGCTCAGCGGCAACACGATGAGCGAACTGCAAAGTGGAGCCGGCGGTCGCGTTTCAGCTTCGAATCAGTCATCGAAAAAACATCCGGCTGACTTTCTGCTCTGGAAAGCCGATGAAGCACACATCATGAAATGGGAGTCGCCTTGGGGAGTCGGCTATCCCGGTTGGCATATCGAATGCAGCGTGATGGCGTCGAAGTTGCTCGGCAGCGACGTGATCGACATCCACACCGGTGGCGAAGACCTGATTTTTCCACACCACGAATGCGAGATCGCGCAGAGCTGCGGATGCAGCGGCAAGGATTCGTTCGCAAATTTCTGGATCCACGCCCGATTCCTGTTTGTCGAAGGCGAAAAGATGTCCAAGTCGTTGGGTAATTTTTACACCGCGCGCGACGTTTTCGAAGGCAAGGTCAAAGACAAGGACGGGAATCCCATGGGGAAACCTGTCCATCCGGCAGTGTTGCGTTTTGAGCTGATCAAAGCCCACTATCGCACCAATATGAACTTTACGGCGAAGGGCCTGGTCGATTCTGCGAGTACGATCCAGCGGCTGATGAAGTTCCGCGCCGAGCTTGAATCGAAAACGGGTGGCGAAACGGCAGAAGTCGATTTAAACCATCCGGTGCTGGGCGCGTTTGCTGCGGCTTTGGGCGATGACCTGAACATTGCGGAAGCACTTGGAGTCATGCATCCTTGGGTTCGCGGCGACCATCCCGATCCACAGGAATCGTTGGCGGTCTGGAAAGCGATGAACAGTGTGCTGCAACTTGCTCCGCTCAACGAAGGCATGGATGGCGATCAGGCGACGGGCTCAGATGATGGCGGCGGTGACGACCAGGCCGAGCAGTGGCGGGTTGCGATGGTGGCGGCTCGCAAGGACAAAGACTACGCGGCATCCGACGAGTACCGCGACAAGTTGCTTGAAGCGGGCTATGAGGTTGAGATCAGCAAGGACGACGTAACGATACGCAAAAAGCTGGCTTAGCCCTCGTGGGGCGTGGCATCAACATTGCGTGGCAATTCGGCCTCACGCCAAAACATGCTGCAAAGCAGATCAAAATGTCTTTTTGCTGTCCAGCAAGATTGTGACTGGTCCGTCGTTGAGTAGATGGACTTTCATGTCGGCGCCGAAAATGCCCGTTTGCACTTTTAGCCCCGATGCCCGCGCGGCCTCAACAAATCGCAAATAGGTTGGCTCGGCAATCGATGGATCTTCCGCCGCAGTAAACGCTGGCCGTCTGCCTTTGCGGACGTCGCCCAGCAGTGTGAATTGGCTGATGACCAGCAACTCCGCGCCAACCTGAGTCGCCGAAAGGTTCATCTTGCCGTCGTCATCTTCAAAGATTCTCAGCCCGAGAGTTTTGCCGAGCACGTAGTCAAAGTCAGACTTTCCGTCGCCCTTTTCTACGCCCAACAGCACCAGCAAGCCCTTGCCGATGGAGCCGATGGTTTCGCCATTCACATCGACTTGGGATTTGCTGACTCTCTGAATAACCGCTCGCATGAAAACTTCCGTGTCAATGAATGCGCTGAAAAACACTGACCGATCAGAAAATCGGGGTCTCACTGAGGACTTCACCCTCGGGAGAAATTTTGATGATACGCCACGCGCTGGTGCCGCCGTAAATCGTTCCGTCGGCGCCAAACGCAAAGCCGTAGAAGTACTCAGGGAATCCCGGCAGTCGTGGGTGGTCGAAACTGATCGACGTCTTCTTGTCGATGTCCATCACCATGCCGGTCGCCAGTCCACCAGAGGCCAGCGTCTTTCCGTCGGGCGAAACACCGATGCCGTAGTTGTAACTGGTCCCGGTGCGGAACAGTTTGATGTCACCGTCCGGCGATAGGGTCGCACAGCGGTTTCGGTAGACAATAAACGTCGCTACGTGATCCTTGATCAAGCAGACGTTGTTTCCCGAATCGCTGTAGAACGAAGAGTATCGATTGGTTTCTTTCAGTTCCCCATCGAGCCACAACACGTCGGCGATTCGGCCGTCATGTTTTTGCTCAAACTCATCACGTTCCATCCCCTCAAGCTCTTTTGGAGTCTTTTCTTTGGCTTCCGATTCATCGGTGCGTGCGCGGCTGATCACAATGACTTGCGAAGCGTCTTCGTTGGTCCCGATCGCATACCCATCCATCTCGAATGACGTCTCACACTTCTTCTCACCGGTCGACAAATCGTAAACTGCGACCGGGGTGAACCGTTTGCTGTCCCGGTACTTCGTCCCGTGCATCACCACCATTTCGTTCGTCTTGGACGCGATTGCGATGTCGTAAGTCTTTTTAATTTCGGCTTTACGTTTCCATGTTGCGGTGTCGTAGATCGTTATCACTTTGTCAGACGAGAAAATGACCAACGAACTTCCATCGGATGAGAAAAAGGCCTCGTAAGGCACGATGTTCAGATAGATCCGTTTGTTGACCGTCAGATCGTCCGGATTGCAAACGTACATCACGCGGTTGTAACCGGCGGCGACAAGCGTTTTGCCGTCCGGAGAAACGGCGAGCGCCCCAAGGGCAGATTTCGTTTGGGCGTGTGACGAAGTTGCGAGTGAAATCGTCAGCAGTAATAGGCAAACAGCAGGCAGCAAAATCTTTTTCATGGTCATCCCAGATTCTCAAAAAGTTCTCATACGTCCCTAAATGGGATCGTAACTGAATGCAATCAGGATGCAATCGGCGAGGGATTCAGGACACTCAATCCGAACTTTTTTTGGAAGTCTTTGGCCGCAGAGATCTGGCCAATACGGGAATTCAGAGCAAAACGGGCTGTTTTGCCTATGAACCGTCGTAGCTTTCCGGGTAGATCACCAACTCGATGCGTCGATTGGGGCTGACACCGCCAACATTCTGCTGTCGGTGCCGCGGACGGTTGCTGGCCATCGCCATTGTAAACAGTTGGCGGGACGGCAATCCAAGACGCACAAGTTCATCGAACACGGCAAGCGATTGCGTCGCGGTCAGCTGATGATCGGTCGTGCCGGGCGGGCTGAGCGGCGTACCGTCCCAGTGGGCTTCGATACCAACGATCTGTTTCGGGAACGACTGGCGAATCGTCGAGGCGATGTTCTGCAGCAACGGAAGTTGAGCCGCCTGGATTCGGTAGCTGCCGCTGGTGAAAAGGCGGTCAGTCGGGAACTCGATGCGAATGATATCCCCGTCCATGCGAGCGTTGCCGCCGGGGATGTTGATCGAGTTCAGTTTTTGCATCAGGCCATTGTTGGCCCGAATCGTTGCCGATCCAGGAGTCGAACTGAAGCTTGAATTTTGAAACGTGCCGGAGTTGTTTTGAAAGTTACTGTTCTGGAACGGGTTGTTACCGTTGCCCTGCCAGTTGGGGCCTTGCTGTTGGCTCTGAGCCAGCAATCGATCCTGGTCGGCGACACGTTGTTGCAGCTGTTGTATCTGCTGTTTCATGCTGGCGAATTGTTGCTGCTCGATCTTTTGCTGGTTGCCGGTTTGCAGCACGCGGTCAGAAGTGTCGGCCAGCTGTTGCTTTAGAGTTTGGTTGTACTGATTCGCAAGCTCAAGTTTCTGTTTCAGCGTCGCGACTTCCGTGTTGAGCAATTGATTGTCCGCGTCGTAGGCGCCGATTTGCTGGCTAATTCGATCGTACTCACGAGCCATTCCCGGTTGCCCAAGTTGACCGACTCCGGCGGGGTTGGCGGCAACGGATCCTGTCGCGTTCGGCAATTGCCATGTGCCGCTGCTGGGTGAGAACTGGCCGAAGGGCGAGCTTGGAGTGAAAGCTCCCGGTGTTGCCGCAGCGCCTGTGTTGTTGGCGAAACTGCCGAATGGATTATTGAACGAAGAACGATTGAAGGACGAATTGGAATTGAACGTCGACTGGTTCCCCATTCCAAACAGCCCGCCGCTGGTTCGCGATTGAGGCTGGCAGCCCGTTAAAGCCATCAGCAAAATTGCGCATAGCGAAACAATCTGTCTGGCGAGATTCCAATGAGTTGTCTCTTTCGTCATTCCGTCATCCATGATCGGATCGTCCGCGATCGGTGAATGGCCAACTGCCTGTTCACCGCGGCGAAGATTAGCAACCGTGCCGACCTGCGTAAACAGCACTGCTTTAGCCAAAACTTGAACTTGAGAAGAAAAATTCCGCTAGCAGTTAAGCCGATGACCGACCGATCGTTGACGGACCGCGTCCCGTTTTGTTTCGTGACCAATGGAGGCTTAAAGTTGCTGCCAAACCCGGTTTGCGAAAAAGCTACTCGCCGGTTGCGTCGGATTCCCAGTGCTGGATGACGTCTGCTTCTTCGTTGAGCAACACGACCAGGGGGTTGAGAGGCGTTCCATTGTCAGTGACGCCGTTGCAAATTTCGGAAGAGCTCAACCAGACCAAATCTGCGTTGCCATCGATCTGCTCAATGGCAGATTTCCGATAGAGTTCGACATTGTAAAACGCACAGGCAACACTAACCGGTTCCAGTTGACCCGGCAGTGTGGCTTCGAGGTTGATGTTCAGTTGAGCCATGTTCGAAACAATGAAGTCTCGCTTGCGATCGATATCGAGTTCCCAGGCAACCTCGCGGATGATCGATTCGCGCCACGATTCTTTTTCGAGGCGATGTGCGATGACGAAGTCAATTTGATTGTTGGCTCGATCGAATTTGCCCAGCCAGTGGATTCTTCTGTCCATCTTTCGGATCAGAGCGACGCCAATTTCCATTTTGTCCATGAGCTCGTCGGGTTAAAACGCTTTCGGAGAAACGGTTGGATAGGGAGCGTCCTTAGTTAGACCGTAAACTAAAACCGATTCCAACCGGCTAGAATAGCTTTCATGGCAGACCTAATTCGAAATCGAGTCACTGAGCGAGACATCGGTGACTGGCTGAAGCAAAACGGGTTTGAGACCGGTTCCACCGTGATTGAGTCGGTGGAACTACACGCGATCAAGCGACCTGGCTGGGAGCAGCTGTTCCGTTTTACGGGGCGCGTCCGGCCGCAAGCTTCCCCGACGAATAAATCTCCTCAACAGACTCCGGTCTGGGGGATCGCGATTGATGATGAACGCAAACCGACTGGTCACCAGACCAAAGTCATTTTGTGTGACTCTGAGGCTGAGCAGAAAGAGCAGCTTGCCGTTTTGTCGGCCGATATGATGACCGCGAGAAGTCGTCAGGGGCGTCGTCGCGACATCTGGTCTCTGCTTGGAATGGCGTTATTCTGTGTGGCAATTCTGTTCGCAATCGGTTTGGTAAAAAGACTTTTATGAATGACGTCGCGGGAGAGCCCCGGGTTCCCAAAGGGTTGCCGAGGAGAAGTTTTGTTCAGCGAGTCGTTCGCAAAATCGTAGTATTGAGTTTGATCTTTTTGGCTGGACTGATTGTTTTATCGATGACTGCAGCACGACCTTCGCATCTTGGGCTTCACGGCGGAAAACTCGCGGCAGTACCCGATTCGCCGAATTGCGTTTCGTCGATGACTGATCAGGAACCATTTTTCATGGAGCCGATCGATGTCACTGGTGTTGATCAGCCGTTGGAAAAACTGAAGCAGAAGATTGCGGCCGAAATTCCCCGTTCAGAATTGATCACGGAGGACGGCAACTACCTGCATTTCGAAGTCAAAAGCTTGGTGTTTCGATTCGTCGACGACACTGAGTTTTTGCTGGACGAAGCCGAAGAAGTCATCCACTTTCGCAGCGCGTCGCGGGTTGGATACTCCGACATGGGAGCCAACCGAAAGCGGGTGGAGAAAATTCGCTCGGCGATGAACTAGGCACTGTTTGGTGAATGTGAGCGGCGAGGCGCTAGCCGCCGTTCCGTGGCGCTTTTAACGGCGGCTGGGGCCTTGCCGCTCATGTTTGGCTGCGTTGACGAAATGAAAATCAATTTGCCAAACAGTGCCAGGCATCGACGTGGCGTTGCCATGGCTCCGCTAAAGTGGAATCGCCGGCGTTGGATTCTTTCAGCGTACCGCGACAGCTTACTTACTACGTCCCCGTAGTGTCGATGTCCTCGTAGCGGAACTCTTTGCGGAATTTGTTGTGCGGCTTGCCGTCCACTTCAGCGTAAGGATATGCCAGATAGTTGATCGGTCCGGCAGCAGGAGCAGGTTGCAGTTCCAGATCGCGACCAACCGAAAAAGTGACACGATCGGCTGTCAGGTTGCCGAAGTAATACTCTTCCATGTCAGGATTCTTGTCGGCTTCCGAGATATCAATCGGGACCCATTTGTTGTCCGACAGAAATTTGGCCCAGCAGTGATAGCCGCCGACTTTCCCGGCCCCACGTTCTTCCGGGATTGGAAACCCGATTTCGAATCGCGAAGGAATCTTCAGATTCAACGCCGCGGAAATGAACAGGCTGTGAAAGTCCGTGCAATTTCCGTAGCACTTTTCAAACGCGAATTGCGAATCGCCCTGCCCCCATCCGGGCTTGTCCGCAGGCTTGTCATACTTCATCCGCTTGTTGACGCCGAAGTACAACTGGCGGGCGACCTCGATCGTTTCGTCGCCGATTTTCGAATCTTCAATCAAGGCTTTGCGAAGCGTCTCGTCGTTGGGAACTTTTGCAGACGCCTGCAGCCATTTTTCGTTGCTTTGCGGAACGTGTTCGCGATTGAGTTCCGTGAGTTCGCGGCGGATGACGCGATAGCTGACTTCCAACGGGACTTCGCCCTTCTCATTGGCGACGGCCTCGAAATAGATAATCGAGTTGCCAAATTTCTCTTCCTTGGTCTCCTTGAACTCGCCAGGCAAAGTCACGGACTCAAGGTCAACATCCTGTTCGTGATTGCTGGTCGCCATCGGAATCCAGACCCGAACCTTGGCCCCCGGTTCCAAGTCTGTCAGCGACGCGCCGTAGACAAACCGAAAAGCCCGTGACTTGATCGTCGAATCATCCGAAGCAACCGCGTCGGGGTTGAATTCCGGTGTAGGCCCCTGAGCGACTACCAGTCCAGGCAAAATCAGGGTGATCAGCAGAAGGAAAAAAGATGTCTTGGTGTTGTTCATGATCTGTATTCTGAAGTCGTCGGAAGTTGGGTGGTCGACGCGAAAATTGAATTCTGCGCAGCCGGGATTATTCGACAAGCAGTTTGACTTCGTCGCCAACCGAGATCTTACCCGCGGTCACGACGCTCGCCGTCAGCCCACCGTGGCCTCGCATCGCATTGTAGCCACCGGGACCGAGGGCGACTTCCATTTTTGAACACGGCGGGCAATTGCCGGTCCCAAGAAGAACGACTTCTCCGATCGAAAATTTCTTTTCTTTAAGCGACTGCAGGTTGATCCCGGAAACCAGCAGGTTGCGACGAAGCGTTTCCGGCAAAATTTCATCGCAGCCCATGATCGACTCGATGGCGGAAAAATGTTCTTTTTGAATGAGCGTGACCTGTCGTTTGGCGCCTGCTTTTCCGGCAAAGCGGTCGCCGACGAGCCCGTTTTCGAGGCAAACTTCCACGCTCTGCAGCGAATTCATTGGTTCTTCGCGACCCGGGCGAACCCCGATCCAATCCAGCGATCCGACTTGGGGAATCGTGTCCAACAGTTCTTTCATTTCCAGACTCATCGCGATTGTGCTCCCGCAACTCGATCGTGCCACCGTTTGAATGAAACGTAAATCAGCCGTATCTTAACGATACCCAGCCACATATTTCAGGTGCCAAATGAACAAAAGCAAATCAATCTGGATGAACGGTCAGCTGATCCCCTGGGACAGTGCCAACGTTCACGTCATGTCGCACGCCCTGCATTACGGGACCAGTATTTTCGAAGGTGTGCGAAGCTACAAAACTAAAGACGGACGGGCGATCTTTCGGCTTGACGCGCACATGAAACGCTTCTGCGAATCGGCCAAAATGTATCGCATTCCTTTGGAGCAAACGCAGGAAGAGCTGATGCAAGGGTGCCGGGATACGATCGCCGACAACAATTTGTACAACGCTTACATTCGCCCGTTGACTTTTTATGGTGCGGGTTCTCTGGGTGTCGTCCCCAGCGCGGACGTCCCTGTGGAGACGATCATTGTGGCCTTCGAGTGGGGCAACTATCTGGGCGAAGAAGGAATGACGAAGGGGATCGACGTTTGTGTTTCGTCCTGGAGCCGAACCACGAGTGCTTCGATTCCCGTTTTGGCGAAAGCCGGCGGGCACTATCTCAATGCGATGCTGATCGGTGGCGAAGCCCGTCGTCATGGCTACGTTGAGGGCATTAGCGTGACCGATAAAGGCACGATCAGCGAAGGTTCTGCTGAAAACGTTTTTCTGATCCGTGATGGCGTAATCTACACGCCGCCGTTGGCATCCGCGATTCTTGGCGGGATCACACGTGCCTCGGTGATGACACTGGCCAAAACGATGGGGCTTGAAGTCGTTGAGCAGGCGTTGCCGCGTGAGTTGATGTACACGGCTGACGAAATGTTTCTGACCGGAACGGCCGCAGAAGTGACTCCTGTCCGCAGCGTTGATGGAATCGAGGTCGGCTGCGGAAGTCGAGGACCGATCACGGAGAAGCTCCAATCCGCCTTCTTCGGTTTGTTTGACGGTTCGACCGAAGATCAATGGGGCTGGCTGGACGCCGTTCCCGTTGCTGTTTCGTGATGCAAGTTCTCTACTACCTGATCGCGATGCTGGTTTTGAGCGCCGCGAGTTTTGTGCTGTACGGTTGGGACAAACGTCAGGCCAAAAACGATGGCTGGCGTGTGCCTGAACGAAACTTGCATGTCCTGTCGTTGCTGGGCGGATGGCCGGGCGCGCTGATGGGACAAAAGTACTTTCGCCACAAAACGCAAAAGCAGTCTTTCCAGATCACGTACTGGTTTACCGTCGTTGCCAACCTTGGCATGGTGATCGTGGCCTGGTTTCAGCTTCTGTGATTTCGCTCCGGCCGCTTTCTTTTTCACTCCACTTCCGATTGCAATCCTATGCTCAAAGTTCAAGTCGTCCCGGTCACTGAATATCAGCAAAACTGTTCGATCATTTTTGATGACAAAACGCTGACCGGAATCGTGCTCGACCCCGGCGGCGAGCCAGAAAAGATTGCGGGCGAAGTTGAGCGACTGGGCGTGAGAGTCGAAGCGATCTGGCTGACGCACGGCCATCTTGATCACGCAGGCGGCGCCGAAGGATTGAAGAAGTTGCTGGGCGTCGAGATCGTGGGTCCTCATCAGGACGACAAAATGTTGTTGGACAATATCGAAATGGTCGCTGCCAACTATGGCTTGAGCGGCATGTTCAACGCGTCGCCAGACCGATGGCTTTCCGAAGGCGACGTGCTTTCGGTTGGCGAACATCAATTCGAAGTGCTGCATACGCCAGGGCACGCACCGGGCCATGTGGTTTTCGTGAACCGCGAATCGAAGCTGACGCTGATGGGCGACGTCCTGTTTCAAGGTTCCATCGGACGGACCGACTTGCCCGGCGGAGACCATCAGAAGCTGATGAACAGCATTGCAGAAAAGATTCTTCCGCTGGGCGACGACATGCAATTTATCAACGGCCACTCGCCGCCGTCGACGATTGGAAATGAGAAAGCCACCAATCCGTTTCTGCAGGATCTCGGCTAGAGGAATTCGGCGGGCTTCCATCTCTTTCGTTTGCCTACATTTTGAATCTTTGGCGAACGAGCGATCTCGGCGGAAAAAGCCTCGCTCATTCGCTTGCACTTCTTTGTGCTCGTATTGTCTGGTGCCCCTGCCGCATGTTCCTACGAGTTCGTCGGGATACGCTTGTGAACGCTGAATCACAGCCTGGGGAGCGTAGGCTATCAGCCTGTGTTTGCGGCGTTTTCGCTGCGAATAAGTGAATTTTCACGGCTCTTTTGACCAAAACGTCCGATTTCCGATGCGTTTCGGTTCGGAGCGTCAGGTTGTCATTTCCAGCTGAAAATTCGGTACGATGGGATCATCCGGTGGCGATGCGGCTTCTTTGAGTCCTGCCTCCAGATTGGCTCGCGTTTTTTTCCGGCGCATGCCGATTCAAAAGCCACGTTTTGAAACGATAGCCAGTAACACAGCTTCCTTCCAACGATTGCACAGAATTTGCCATGGCTGACACATTCACCACAACGACACGAACCGGATTTTTTTCGCGAATCAAGAACGCCATCTTTGGCACGCTAATGGGCCTCGTCCTTGTTCCGGCTTCGATCGGATTGCTCTCGTGGAATGAGTACCGCACGATCCATCGGACTCACGGTCTCAATGAGGGCGCCGGACTTGTGCAAAGCGTTGCCGACCCGGCAGTCGCGTCTCCATCTCTCGGCGGAACACTGATTCACCTCAACGGCAAAGCTGACACGCAAGAAAGACTTCGCGACGAAGACTTCGGGATTGAAGAACAGGCGATTCGATTGACTCGCAAAGTGCAAATGTTCCAGTGGGTCGAGGATGAAAAAACTGAGAAACGTGGCAACAAGAAAACGAAGACTTACACTTATCGACAGAGTTGGGTTTCGGGGCGGGAAAACAGCGCAAGCTTCAAGCGTCGCAATGGTCACGAAAACCCGTTGCCGAAGTTTGGGAAAGAAGAACTTGAGGCCAAACGGGTTAACCTTGGAGCCTACCTGCTTAACAAGAGTCTGACGGGCAGCATCCATTCCGGCGAAACGATTGAGTGGACCGACGAGTTGATTGCCGCATTGCCGGAAGACATTCTCGTTAATGCTTCGACAGATGGCGAGTATTTGTATTGGTCCGAAAAAGGCAAACCAAGTCCGGAAGTTCCGATGTTGGGTGACCAGCGAATTTCGTTCAACATTGTTCGACCGACTCGTGTGAGTCTCGTTTCGGCGGTGAACGAAAATGAGCCAGAGCAACTCAGGCCATATTCGACGACCAATGGCGAAGAGCTTGAGCGGCTCTATGTGGGCGACTTCAGTGCGGCCGAAGTGTTTGACAAAATGCAGGGCGAGAACACCATGTGGGCCTGGATTCTGCGTGCCGGCGGATTCTTTGCCAGCTTCATCGGATTCACCATGATCTTTGGTGTGTTGAGTGCGTTTACCGATTCGATTCCGCTGGTTGGATCGATGACTCGCGGCATCATCAGCTTTGTCGCGTTCCTGATGGCAATCGTTTTAACGACTCTCACGATCGCCTTCGCGTGGGTCGCCGTTCGACCGCTGTTCGCGATTCCATTGATCATCGTCGGAGTTGCCGCTGCCGTGATGGCGTGGCGCTCGTCGCGAAAAAAATCGGATACTCCGGCGTCCGTCTACGCAACCGAAGCACCAGTCGTTTTGGGCGCGGAAGACGTCGTGCGATAGCCCGTTGATTGCAGCGTCTCGTTAAATCAATGCGCCGGGTAGATCACGGCGCGAGATGGTGCTGCGTCCGAAACAACCGGAGAGCACTGCAGGTTCAGCAAGTACAGCCCGTCGTTCAGTTCCGCGCCGATCGTGACCATCTCCGTGATCGTCTTGTGCAGCCAACTGTCCTTTGTCGCCACCGACTCATGCTCCGGCACGTTCCAGAAAATGTGATGTGACGTCAAATGCCCGTCGTCGTTGAGCCGGTCGACCGAAGGAAGGTCCAACAGCAGGTGATCGACGCCCGACTTCACAACCGCTTGCATCGCTTCGACGGAAAGGAACGGAGTCTCGGGGCCGCTGTTGAAATCATAAAGCTGGTCATCGGTCCGCAGAATCAAGGCGTCGACTTTGCCAACATCGATTGCCTGCAAAGCTTTCTCGATGCCCTGCCCCGAAACAATTCGATCCGTGTCGCCAAAGTTCGGCCGATACGTGTCGTTTGAGTCGATCGCTTTGACGGGCGCGACTGAAATCAGCGCTGCGGTGAAAAATTTCTTTGGGCAAAAATCGCTGACGACCGGAACCGAATGTTCCTGCTCTTTCGAAAGCACCTGCCAGGGGTACTTCAGGATATGTGCCACGGTCTCGGTATGTGTTCCGTGGCAATGCGGAATCCAGTCCAGTCGATCCACATTGCACGAACCACCCTTTTCGACGGCTCCCACAAATCCGCCCGACGAAAACGGAGCACGTGAGGCTTTGGGGACGAACGCCGGGTCCATTTCGGGCCCGTTGAGGAAACGAACAACGCGCGAAATGTCGTGGCCCTGCGACATGTCGACTTCGAACGTACGGGATTGATGCGTGAATGTAATCTTCATTTCTAATCGCTCGATGGACGCGGGGGTATAATTAGCAGGATGGAGCTTAAGCCGGGCGCCGTCAAGCTATTTTCCGTCCGATGATCTGCGAAACGAGTGCGAGAAGCCATGTCGTCGCCCAGTGCTGCTCTGTTCCCGGAACCAAATTGGCCTGCATGAATTTTCAATTCGAATACAACGAAGAAGAGCGGAAGCGGGTTGACCGGCTCAACACGTCACGAGTCGTCGGGCCGTGGATGTTTGCCGTTCTCTGGTGCTGCTGTTTTATTCCGACTGCGTTTTGCCTGATCTGGTTGCAAATGTGGTCGGTTGTCGTCGCCGGAACGGTTTTGGTTTTGATGGCCAGTTTCGTACCGGCATTTTCGAGGCTGAGAGGAACGACGCGGCACGAATTTCCTCGTTCGATCGAAGTGACGCCAGTCGGCAAACGCGAAAAGTGTGGCGACACGACGACTTTCGTCAAATGGAATTCAATCGATGAAGTCATCGAGACGAAACATGACTTTCTGTTTTCACGCAACCAGCGATTTTCGTTGCTGCCAAAGCGAGTCGTCGAAGAAGCCCGGTGTCAGTCGCTTCGAGATCAAATTGCGGCGTGGCGCAACCATCCCGCAGAATCGACTGAACCGATTGACATGTATCGACGACTGCTCGAGCCAGCCAACTCGCAGAATTCGCAATCGTGGCAATTCGAACTGACTCGCGAAGATCTGCTCGTCGCCGCGAAGTCCACTTCAATTCGACCGATCCACGACCCCACGTTCAGCTTCAAGGACGTGGAGTCAGTCAATCGAACAGGACATTGGTACGCGGTTTTGATCTTCGCGGTTATTTTTATCGTCGCCGTCGTCTTGTTGTTCGCTTCACTGCCGCCGAACCGGTTGGATTGGCCCTCGATGTTGGTGTTTATCTGCCTTAATCCTTTCGTACTGCTCTTTGTGGTCGGATTCTGGATTCGCCGACAGCGGATCACTGGCGTGCCGCGTTTCCGGCCCGAGACTTATCGAGTGCGCCTGTTCGAAGGTGGTTGGGCGATCGGAAATGAAGATCTGGCTGCATTCAACGGTTGGAACGAGCGATCCAGATTTTATGTGGCGCCCGAATTCATCGGAATCCGCACCGACCTGGCTTTGATTCATGTGATGCCGATCCGGGGGTTCGGCAACAAGGACGGCGTGTGGCAGTTCCTCGATCGGGCCATTCGGTTGAAAAAGAACTGGCTGGATCGTAAATCGAACGACGAAACGGATACCCAAATCACAAATGACGTTGATAATGGAGAAGAACCTGACCAGCCCGTGAACCCGTATCGGTCTCCTTCGGTCAAGTCACGGTGAGGTTTCAAATTATTCAAACCTGAATCGCCTCGAATCGCAACAAATCGTCCTGAATCGCAAGCGAGTGAGTCAACTCATTTATGACATCTGCCATTGAAAAAGAATTCGACGTCGCATCGATCCGCAAGGACTTTCCGATTCTCCAGCAGACGATCCATCGTCAGAAGCCCTTGATCTATTTCGACAGCGGGGCTTCTTCGCAGCGACCGAATTCCGTTATCGACGCGATGGACGAATGCTACCGAACGACTTACGCGAACGTGCATCGCGGCATTCACTGGTTGAGCGAACAGGCTTCGGATCAGTATGAGCAAGCTCGTCAGCGGATCAAGCGTTTCATTAATGCACCGGAAGACGCGGAAGTCATCTTTACCGCTGGCACGACTGCGTCGCTGAACCTGGTTGCGCGTTCCTGGGGCGACGCGAACGTCAAAGAAGGCGACGAAATCCTGCTGACGATTTTCGAGCACCATTCCAATATCGTGCCTTGGCAACAGTTGGCCCGGCGAACCGGCGCGGTGGTCAAGTTTGCGCCAATCGATGCCTCCGGCAACCTCGACATGAACGCCCTTGAGTCCATGATTGGTCCGAGAACGAAGGCTGTCTCGGTCGCGGCGATTTCGAACGTGCTGGGAACGATCGTGGACGTTCCAAAAGTCGCGCAGTTGGCTCACGCCGCCGGCGCGATTCTGGTTGTCGACGCGGCGCAGTCAGTTCCTCATGAGCCTACCGATGTGCAAGCCTGGGACGCGGACTTCGTGGCTTTCTCAGGACACAAAATGATGGGGCCGTCGGGGATTGGAATCCTGTGGGGGAATAGAGCACTGCTCGAATCCATTCCAGCGTTTCACGGCGGTGGCAGTATGATCAGCGACTGCACGATCGACGGCTTCACGCCTGGTGAGCTGCCTGCAAAATTCGAAGCGGGAACTCCGCCGATCGTCGAGGCGATTGGTTTGGGCGCGGCCGTTGAGTACCTCGAAGGCCTCGGTCTGGCTGCGATTTCGGCTCACGAGGCCACACTGACGAAGCTCGCGTATGACCGGCTTCAGGCAATCGAAGGTCTGACAATTCTCGGACCATCCGCGGACGATCGCAGCGGCTTGGTAAGCTTTGTGATCGAAGGAGTTTCACCGCAAGATGTTTCAGTTTTGCTGGATCAAAAAGGCATTGCAATTCGTGCCGGGCACCACTGTGCGATGCCGCTGCATGATTATCTGGGGTTAAAATCCAGCTGTCGGGCGAGCTTTTATCTGTACAACACCGAGGACGAGGTGACGGAGTTTTTCGACGTGTTGCAGAAAGTCGTAACGCGATTGCGTTGACCAGATGGAGCCATTCTTTCCAACCATTTGGGACGTCTTTCACGATGGATGTATCGATCAAGTCGAAGGTTCGATCCCCGGAACCGTGACGGTGTTCGTCGGTATCGAGTATCTGCGAAAACGATTTTCCGAGCCTGGCGAGCACTTTGTGGTGACGCTTTCCGAGTGTAAAAAGTTCTCGTTTCTACCCTACTCTTGCACCGATGAAACCGATCGGATTGCTGACTTTGCCGCGATCGTTGAGCAGTGTCCGGGAATTCTGAATGCGGAAATGGACGGCGAAGTTTGTCGCGTTTTCACCGATTGTGGCGTGCTGGAAACAAGTTCGCCTTGCGGTTCCGTTCGGCTCGATTCGGGCCGCGAAATTCCGCTCGAATTGATACTCGAAACCGCTACCGCGTATTGGGAAGAGTGGCAGTCCAAGTCGCGTCGTCGATCTTGAAGCCACTACTGAGCGGCTTCGACGTCGTCGACCAGTCTCACACGAATCAAATGGACTTGGCTATCCGGCATTCGATCGTTGGGAATGAATTTGAACTCGATCGACTGTTTTAAATAGCCTTCCAGTTCGCCTGGAATGATGACCGCGTAGTCGAGGTTGCCGCGGACGATAAACCAGCATCCTTTTGCTTCGCGGATCCAATCCAAATGGTCGTTGGTAAACTGAGGATTCCAGGTTGGAAGTGCTGCGATATGATGACTTTCCGCCAGCCGGTTCCGGTCAGGAGCACGGACTGCGTCAGCGCCCAGGATCGGGAATTGCAGGTAGGTTTGGAACCGAGGGTCGGTTATTGCAACTGCGTCGATGTCTTCAATGACGTCTGCAAACTGAAAGATGGGCTGCGTCGAATCGGATTCCGCCAATTGGCTTACAGTTGAAACCCAGTCCTCACTGCGAAATCGAGGAGGCTGCCGAAACTGAACGACTTCCTGCACCCACCAATTTCCGAAAAAACTGCTTCCGAGAATGACGACGGCGACAATCCAGGACAGTCGACGCGAGCACTGTTTGAGAGGGAAAGTCGCAAACAACGCAATCGCGACCCAGCAGACAATCGAATAGCGAACCAGCGCCATCGGAGCAATGTTCAGCCAATGTGCCGCAGCGATGCCAAGCGGGCCGATGATCGCCCAAATGAAAATCCACAGCCAACCAAACTGTTTGCCATTCGGTTCGAGAGGCTGGTCCGTTGAGTTGCTTGCTGAATCGAATCGCGTTGACGGTTGAATGAAGCCAAAAAGCCATGCGGCAAACGCGAATCCGATCGGAACCAGCATCCAATGCACCAACCACGGCTCCACGTCTTGCCAAAGCTGAGCAGTCGAAGAGACCGAATCCCAGTTGGCTCTGCGACGAAAAACGGTCGACATGTTCCAGAAATTGGGAGCCATCGCGACAGAGATCACGATGCCTGCGACCAGAAATTCGAGCGGAAATTGGCGGCGCTTCCAAGCCACCAGTACTACAAAAACTGCTTCGGCGATCAGAATCCACGCACTCGTGTAATGGCAGAACAGCAGCGCGATCGAAAACGACGTCCAAACGAGCATTTTCCAAATCAGCGATTGCTTCGCAGCAGATTGCGTATTCGGCGCTTCGACATCGAACAGTATTTTCCAGAAGGCCATTCCCTGCAGCAAGCCAATTAGCTGGACCAGAGCATACGACCTTGCTTCGCTGGCGTAGAAAATGAACTGTCCGTCGAAAGCGATCAAGCCAGCGACCAGGAATGCCGCACTCCATCGGTTCGTCAACGTTCGCGCCCACCATGGAGCAACAATCAGCAAGCTGCTCCCGGCCAACAGCGAAACCAGTCGCAACGCGAACTCGCTCATGCCCAGCAGTTGAGTCGTCGCCCAGACCAGTCCGAAATACAGCGGCGGTTGGTTTCCGTCCGCGGCCCGACCAGCGACGACCGACAGCGAATCAGCATCGACCGTCCAGGCCGTGTGGCATTCGTCGAGCCACATTGGCTCAAAGACGGCGTCCGCACGAAGATAGATCCCGACGCCAATGATGATGGCCAGAGCAAACCACGCGATGGCCGATTCTTTCATGGAAACGCTACTAACTAGTACTACAGCGCTAGGTTGATGTTTGAGAATTAGTTGAAATTTGGGATTCTATATCGTTCATGCACAAGGAGGTGCTTTGATGGATGGTACTTGGATTCGTCAGATGAAACCAGCTTTGACACGTTTTCTGAATCGGTTCTCCGATTGTTTTAGTCGAAAAGATACCCGTGCTCATATGCCAACGTATGTTCAGGGTCAGCTATCAAACCTTGCTCGCAAGAGTGTTGAGCCCATTGCACTGGCTGCCGGAGTTCCCGTTCGCACGCTTCAGGAGTTTCTTGCTCAATACGCATGGAATGAAGACGCCGTGCGAGATCGTCTGCAACAGATGGTGGCAACGGAGCGCGGTAGCAAGCGTGCCATCGGCGTGTTTGACGAAACGAGCGATGTCAAGAAAGGCACCAAGACGCCTGGCGTTCAGCGTCAGTGGTGTGGCAAGGTTGGCAAGACCGATAACTGCATGGTGACGGTTCATCTTGCTTTTGCTCAGGATGACTTTCACTGCTTGCTTGATGGTGAGTTGTTCCTTCCTGAGAGCTGGTCTGAAGATCGCGAGCGTTGTCGCGTTGCCGGGATCCCCGACGAAATGGTGTATCAGCCAAAGTGGAAGATCGCACTGGAGCTTTACGATCGCGCGCTGTCCAACGGTCTGGAGTTTGAGTGGATCACCTTTGACGAAGGCTACGGCTCCAAAGGCCCGTTTTTACGAGCTCTTGATGCCAAAGCACAGTTATTCATCGGCGAGGTTCCAGTTTCAATGACCGGCTGGATCAAGAAACCCGGGCTCCAACATCCTCCCAAAGATCCGTGTCGTGGTCGGCCGCAAAAAGGTGCGCGAGTTGCCAAAGACAATCCCAAAGCTCAGCCGTTTCGCAAACTGCTGGAAGAATCCACGCGGTTCACGAATCAGTCATGGGAGCGTTATCGCGTCAAAGATGGAGATAAAGGTCCCATGGTCTGGGAAGTCAAGCATGCGATGATCTATCGTCCTGACGGCAAGTGTGTTTCGAGCAAGCGTTGGCACTTGTTGGTGGCTCGTAACCCACTCAAGCCGGATGAAATCAAGTACTTTCTCAGCAACGCGCCGGCTGCAACAAGCGTTCAAAAGTTGTTGCTCGTTGCCTTCAGCCGCTGGCATGTCGAACGTTGCTTCCAGGATCAAAAGCAGGACATTGGACTCGACGCCTGGGAGGGCCGGAAGTATCTCGGGCTCAAACGACACATGATTCTGTCGTGCGTAAGCTACCTGTTCTTGACGAAGATGCGAGAAAAGCTCGGGGGAAAAAAAATCAGGGTTCACCGTCTATCAGGTTCACGACGCCGTATCGGCACTGGTCCAGACTTGGTGGCTTAAGGGGCGGGCATCGTCGGCGCTACTGGACCGGGTTGCCGCTACGATTCAGTACCACCAACAACGAAACGCAAAAGCAACACGATCACACGCCAAGAGAACTCGCAAAAAACTCCGGAGAATTGGCATCAAAGTAAGCAAAATCAAACGATGCTACTGGGGTTCAACCTAGCGCTGTAGTACTAGGCACTGTTTGACAAATTGATTTTCATGTCATCAACGCGGCCAAACATGATCGGCAAGGCGCTCACATTTACCAAACAGTGCCTAGCCCGCGCGGCGGGCGCTTGAGTTCTGGGCGGCAATGAACTTGAAGATTCCGCGGTCCATCAATCGCTCACGTGCCTCGGCAAAGCCATTGGAATACGTGTCCTGATTGACCAGCATCGCGACATCGACCAGATGGCTGTCGCTGCTGATTTCGTCAACGATTTGCCAAACAGGTCCGGCATCGACGATTATTAAATCAAACTCACTGCGAACCTTGTCAATTTGCGACTCAAGGACATCGAAAATCGGAGCACTGTAAGGAGCGACGTTGGCAACCGGGCCGCTAAGTGGCATCACGCAGATTTTTGACTCTTTTCCGTACACAATGCATTCGCCAACGGGTTCCTGAGCGATCTTTTTCTCGTACCAGTTAACGCCTGCGATACCGATCGTTTTTGAAAGATCGGGCTGCATAATGTCGGCGTCGACCAGCAACACTCGTTTGCCTCTGGCGGCAACGGTTCGAGCCAATGTAATCGACATCGTGGTCGTGCCTTGTCCTCGCGTCGGTGCCGTGACAACAATCGTTTTCCCGAAAGGTGAAAGGATTGATTGGCAGTTGTCGGCCAGTCCGTTCACAATTCCGTCGATCGCCAGGATTTGATCGGAGACTTTTGGCCAGCGGAATTTCGGCACATCCCAAGCCGCCGCCGTCAGCGAAACCTTGTGCGTCGCTGCAGGAGTTTCGGTCTGAGACGCTTTGGTCTGAGGCATTTTGTTCTGACGAGCAACAAAGCTGTGCTCGGATACCGGCAACGTGTATTCAGGCCTTGGTAATTCAGGCGACAGACGCAGCGTTTCGTCTTCAACCGAATCTGCCGTTGAGCCGCTGGTTGGATCCGTCGTGCCGTTTTCGACTTTCTGGATCAGTCTACTTTCTGGTTGGTCTGTCAGAACGGAAGCGATCGCTGTTGCGATGCTATTGACCAGATCCTGCGACAAAGGCTGAGTCGTGGTTTGCGGAACCGAAGCTTCAATCGTGGTGTCAGCGGCTGTTGGCGCTGCCGCGACGCGGGCTCCAATGTCGTTGCTCTCTGTAGCCGCACTGCGGTTGTTTTCGGCGATCCACTGGTAGCCAGCATCCAGCTTTGCCACCGCTCGCAACACATCCACGTGATCCGCGTGAGTCAGTTCGGCGGTTGCCGTTTTCTGCTGCTGGGCGATATCGTCGACGATCGAAGCCGCTGGCGAAGGCGTCTGTTGCGATTCTGCGGCAACGTCAGCAGGCTGATTCTCAGGCGTCTGAACCGGCTGTTCGGCGGCAGTGCGGATTTGAGCCACGTAGTCTTCAAGCTGCAACGCTCGTGCATTCGGTTTGACAGCATTTTCTGCCATGTCGATTCGCACGAACGTCTGTTTACCATCCCGACGGTTCACCGGTCGGATGATAGCGGCCTTTGAGCCTCGTGTTTGGCGGAATACGGGCTTGGGATTGGTCGAGGAAGACATGCCGTCACCCTTGTTCTTGAAGCGGTTATACGGGTTAGGTTATCGGCTCCTGGGAGGTAAACTCTTGAGCAATCAGCCGTTGAGGGCTAAAATGCTCTCAGCTTTTTTCTCGTGTGCACGCTCGAAGTCTCGTCACGCCGCCACGCCTGCAATATTCGTTCGAGCCATCTTTTGCGCAAGCCTTTCCGGGGTTTGGCGGATTTTCCGTCGCTTTTTCGCGGAATGATAGCTGCTCGTGCCGATGCAGGGTTTTTGCCTGGAACCCCTATCGTGAAACGCCGTGTCGATCGCAACTCAAACTAATCGTACCGAACTTTTTCTCAAACGCCTTGAGCAGGAGATCCTGATCCTCGATGGAGCTATGGGTTCCATGATCTTTGGGCTGGGCCTGTCTGAAGAAGAGGTCCGTGGCGAACGCTTCAAGGATTGGCACCACGATTTGAAGAACTGCACCGATGTGTTCGGGCTGACACACCCGGAAAAGATCACGGGGCTGCATCGTCAGTACCTCGAAGCCGGAGCCGACATTATCGAGACCAATACGTTTCAGGCGAGCCTGGTCGGTCTGAGCGATTTTGAATTCCCTGAAGAAATCGTCCGCGAGATTAACTTTGCTGGCGTTGCCAATGCTCGCAAGGCAGCCGACGAGTTCACGGCACTGACTCCGGACAAACCGCGGTTCGTTGCCGGCTCGATCGGGCCGACGTCAAAGCAGACTGCGATCAGCACCGACGTCAATGATCCGGCGTTTCGCAATACGGACTTCGAAGAAATGGAAGCCTCGTATTACATTCAGGTGAAAGCCCTGGTTGAGGCCGGCGTCGATATTCTGTTTCCCGAAACGGTGATCGATACGTTGAATTTGAAAGCCTGTTTGTTCGCGATCGCGAGGTACTTCGAGGACAGCGGCAATTCAATTCCGGTGATGGTTTCAGGTTGCTTTCAAGACAACGCTACATTTGTGTCAGGTCAAGTTGTCGAAGCGTTTTGGAATTCCGTATCACACTTCCCAATGCTCAGCGTCGGCATGAACTGCGCGGTTGGCCCTGAAAATATGCGACCGGACATCGAGGAGTTGTCGAAAATATCGCACTCCTACATCAGTTGCCATCCTAACGCTGGAAAGCCCAATGAGATGGGCGAGTTCGATCTTTCACCTGAAGACATGGCCGTCATAATTAAAGAGTGGGCCGAGTCAGGTTGGCTGAATATCGTCGGAGGTTGCTGCGGCACGACGCCGGCTCACATCAAAGCCATCTCGGAAGCCGTCAAAGGAATCTCGCCTCACAAACGAAACGATATCAAACCGCTAACGCGACTTTCGGGCGCTCGTCCGCTGACGATGCGGGAAGACGCGAACTTTCTGATGGTTGGTGAACGGACGAATGTTACTGGCTCTCGAAAGTTTGCCCGACTGATTCGCGAAGAACAGTTCGAAGAAGCCATCGAAGTCGCCCGCGACCAGGTCGAAGGCGGCGCTGCGGTGATCGACATCAATATGGATGACGCGTTGCTTGATGGCGAAGCAGCCATGACCAAGTACTTGCGTCTGATCGCCGGCGAAGGAGACATTGCCGCGGTGCCGATCATGATTGACAGTTCGAAATGGTCCGTCATCGAGGCCGGTCTTCGCGCCGTTCAGGGCAAAGCGATTGTGAACTCGATCAGCCTCAAAGAAGGCGAAGCAGACTTTCTCGAAAAAGCCAAACTCGTTCGCCGCTACGGTGCCGCTGCCGTCGTGATGGCGTTCGATGAAGATGGCCAAGCCGTTGAAGCGGACGAAAAAGTTCGCATTTGCAAGCGGGCCTACGATATCCTCACGCAGCAAGTCGGCTTTCCTCCCGAAGACATCATCTTCGATCCGAATATTCTGACGATCGCCACCGGAATGTCGGAGCACGACAACTACGCGGTCAACTTTTTCGAAGCCACGAAACAGATCAAGAAAGTTTGCCCGGGTGCAAAAGTTTCCGGCGGCGTGTCTAACGTTTCGTTCAGCTTCCGCGGTAACAACGTCGTTCGCGAAGCCATCAATGCGGCCTTCCTGTTCCACGCGATCAAGGCCGGGCTCGATATGGGAATCGTCAACGCGGGGCAGCTTGAGATCTACGAGGAGATTCCCAAGGACTTGCTGGAACATGTCGAAGATGTGTTGCTCAACCGACGTCCTGACGCCACCGATCGACTTTTGGAATTCGCCGAAACCGTCAAAGCCAGCGGCAAGGGTGGCAAGAAGCGACAGGAAGATCTGACGTGGCGCGAAGGCACGGTCGAAGAACGCCTTTCGCATGCTCTGGTCAAAGGAATCGACAAATATGTTGTCGACGACACCGAAGAGGCCCGCTTGAAGTACGACCGCTGCCTTTCGATTATCGAAGGCCCGATGATGGACGGCATGGCTGTCGTTGGCGATCTGTTCGGCAGCGGGAAAATGTTCCTGCCACAAGTTGTGAAGTCGGCTCGTGTGATGAAGAAAGCCGTGGCTCATTTGCTGCCGTTCATGGAGCAGGAAAAGATCGACGCGGGTGTCGAGAGTCAGAGCTTCCGCGGGAAAATCTTGTTGGCGACGGTCAAAGGCGACGTGCACGATATCGGCAAAAATATCGTTGGCGTGGTGCTTGGCTGCAACAATTACGAAGTCATCGACCTGGGAGTCATGGTTTCCTGCGACAAGATTCTTGAGGAAGCCGTTAAGCATGATGTCGACATGATCGGACTGTCAGGTTTGATTACGCCAAGCCTCGACGAGATGGTTTATGTTGCCAAGGAAATGAAGCGGCTGGACATGAAGATGCCGCTGCTAATCGGTGGAGCGACAACAAGCGACAAGCACACGGCTGTTCGCATCGCGCCTCAATACGAACACGGCGTGATCCATGTTTTGGATGCTTCGCGAAGCGTCGGCGTTGTCGATCGTCTGATCAATCAGGATCTGAAAAAGGAATTCATGGCCGAGAACGCGGCGTTGCAGGATAAGCTGGTCGCCGGATATCAGGAGCGTCAGATGACGTTGATTCCGTGCGCCGAAGCTTTCGAAAAACGTTTCGCCACCGATTGGTCGAGCGTCGAAATCAACAAGCCATCGTTCACGGGCACCAAAACTCTGGGCTCAGTCGCCAACGATGCGTGGACTTCCGGCAGCGAAGGCGATTCTTCGGTCTCGCTTGAGAAGATTTCCGAATACATCGACTGGACTCCGTTCTTTATGTCCTGGGAGCTTCACGGAAAGTACCCCAAGATCCTCGAAGACAAAGTTGTTGGAACCGAAGCCAAAAAACTTTTCGCTGATGCCCAGGAAATGCTTGGCAAGATCACGAAAGAAGGCCTGCTGCAGGCTCGCGGCATGTATGGCTTTTGGCCGGCGGCCAGCGAAGGCGATTCGATCATTCTGTACACTGATGAAACGCGTTCCAAAGAGCTGACTCGATTCCACATGCTTCGTCAGCAGTGGCAGCGCAAAGGCATCGATCAATTCCGATCGCTCGCGGACTATATCGCGCCTGTCGACAGCGGACGAGAGGACTACATCGGAGGCTTCGCGGTCACGACGGGGCACGGATGCGATGAGTTGGCTGCCAGGTACCGTGCAGATTTGGACGACTACAACGCGATCATGGTTTCGGCTCTGGCTGACCGTTTGGCGGAAGCTTTCGCCGAGATGCTGCATCAGCAAGCCCGCGTGGATTGGGGATTCGGCGCCGGAGAAGGGCTTTCCAATGAAGAACTGATCAAGGAAAAGTATCGTGGCATTCGTCCTGCGGCTGGCTATCCGGCTTGCCCCGATCACACGGAAAAAGCAACGCTGTGGAATTTGATGAACGTCGAAGAGTCGACCGGAATTTCGCTGACTTCGTCCTTCGCCATGTGGCCAGGTGCTGCGGTCAGTGGACTGTATTTCGCTCACCCGGAGTCACGCTACTTCTCGGTTAACAAGGTGACCAAGGATCAGGTTGAGGCCTATGCAAAACGCAAAGGCGAATCGGTCGAAGAGATTGAGCGTTGGCTTTCGCCAGTATTGGGATATTAAAAAGTCGTGGCTGCGGCGTCTCGCCGCAGTGCATCCTTTCAAACTGTGGCGAGACGCAACAGCCACAATTTCGGAGTCGAATCGTGATAGAGAAACTTCGATTTCAACCATTTGACGATAATGGTGAAGGTCGAGTTTACTACCACGGATTTTTGCCTCACTGGCGTCAAACCGGCTGTACCTATTTCGTCACTTTTCGTTTGGCTGATTCCGTACCGCAAGGAGTTCTTGATCAATGGACGCTGGAAAAGCGTGCTTGGCTGCAACATCGCGTTGGCGAATGTAGTGACGACTCTGACGTAATAAAGAAACTCAGCAAGGCCGATCGTTTGATGTTCTGCCGAGCGTTTTCGTCAAAGCTCTTCAATGAACTCGATAGATCTCACGGCGATTGCATAATGCGAAATCGAGATATGTCTTTGATCGTATTCGACGCAATGACTCACTTCCATGGTGAAAGGGTTGAGTGCGGAGACTTGGTCATCATGCCGAATCATGTCCATGCATTGTTGACACCGCTTGGGAGGTACGAGCTTGAAGACATTCTGCATTCAGTGAAGAGTTTTAGTGCCCATGCAATCAATGCTGCGTTGAAAGAAAAGGGGGTGGTGTGGATGAAGGAATCGCATGATCACATTGTTCGCGATGCTGAAGAGCTGTTGAGAATTCAGGCTTACATTCGCTCGAATCCAGAGAGGGCCGGTGTGCCTGAAGGCCAGTTTCGTTTGCGTGCCGTTGAATATCAGCTTGATGTGTAGTCTTCGTGGCTGAGGCGTCCCGCCGCAGTTTTTGTTTACTCGCTACACTGCGGCGAGACGCCGCAGCCACATTGAACTCGCGGCGTTTGGTATCATCAAGTTATCAATATCCAGTTATAGGCTCCATCATGAATCGCAGAACGTTTTTGACATCGTCCGCTGTCGCCGCAACCGGGATCGCGGTCAAACCAGTTCCAGCAAGTTTCCGTCGCACTTCCATGCATTCGATTTCGCAGGACATTGCACTTGGTGATCGAATCTATAAAACGCTCAAGTACAACATGGTCGGTGTTGAGGGAACGTTGACCGACAAGTTTAAAGCTGCCAAAGAAGCAGGCTTTGCTGCCATTGAGCTCGATTCTCCGCTGCGTTTTTCAGGCGACGTTTCGGTCGAAGATGCCAATAAAGCCGTCGCCGAAAGTGGCCTGCCTGTCGACGGCACCGTCTGCGGTTCACACTGGAAGCTGACGCACTCCAGTCCTGATGCTGACATGCGAGCGGCTGCCCTCAAAGATCTCATCGACGCAATCGAGCAGACGGATGCGATTGGTGGCACGACCGTTCTGCTGGTTGCCGGGCATGGCAAAGACGGCACGCCAGAGGAAATTGATGCGAGAGCAATCGAGAACATTTCCAAAGCTTTGCCCACGGCTGCAAAACATGGCGTCACGATCGTGATCGAAAACGTATGGAATCGCATGCACTACGATCACGACGGAGATTCAAATCAGACCGCTGAGCGGCTGGTCAAGTTTGTCGATGCGTTTAACTCACCGTTTGTCGGAATGCAGTTCGATATCGGCAACCATTGGAAATACGGCAGCATGGGTGACTGGATTCGTCAGCTCGGGAAACGAATCGTGAAATTGGACCTGAAAGGTTTCTCGCGAGAACAAAACAGGTTCACCAAAATTGGAGAAGGCGATTTGGACTGGGCGGACGTCCGCAAAGCGCTCGTTGAAATCAACTTCTACGGCTATGCTGCGGCAGAAGTCGGCGGGGGGGATATGGCCAGACTCAAGGAAGTCTCTGCCAACATGGATGCGGCACTCGGGCTGTAACCTTACGAATCACCGAACGTCATCAACGCGTCGAAGAAATCGTACTTGTCCTGCATGCCGATAGGACTGCTGCCACTTGAGTAGCGGTCGAAGTAGTACTCCCACGTCGTGGCGAAATCTTCGCACGGATTGTCTTCCGGGTCGGAATCATCGTTTGAGAAAGTGAATTCAGAAGACGAGTCGTAGTACCACTGACCGTCGTTGGACAACTCGAAAAAGATGCCAGGATCTCCGTTCGATTCCGGGGTCCACGTGCTCAACGCCATAAAATCTTCAAACGAAGTCGGGGATCCCATCAGGCCCAATTGCTGGAACTGTTGCGACGTATTCCAGTTGCGCGCAATCTGCACGTAGACCGAAGTCATGAAATCGGACTTGTCAAACAGGCCTTCTTCGTCGAATTCCTCGAACTGAATTGACCGCGTGAAAACGCCGCCGTTGTCCGAGAGTGTATTCGAACCAAACGCAGTGCCAGCGATCTCAGCGACTTTGGTGAAAGTCAAATTGTCTGACGTCATCGAATCCGTAAGCAGCAGCGTGCTCAACGTCCTGTGATGCATGACTTCCAGCGCCGTATCCATTAACTCGATTTCAGCATCGGTCCAGTCTGAGTCGCTATTCTCGTAAATCAGCACGGCATCTTCGCCGACTTCGTCCATAATCAAGTCCGTTGACTCCGTCAGGAAACGATCTGCTCCATCGTTCCCAAACAGTCGGTCAACACCTGCACCGATGCCGCCCGCCATTCCGTCAAGTCCTGCGTCGCCACGAACGATGTCTGAACCCGCGTCGCCGTAGAGACGGTCATTGTCATTGCCGCCGCGAACGACATCGTTTCCATCGTTGCCATTCATATAGTCGTCGCCGTCCTGGCCGTACATCAGGTCATTGCCGGCGCCACCGGTCATGCGATCGTTGCCGGTCCAGCCATGCATGGTGTCATTGCCATCTCCGCCCTCCATGATGTCGTCGTCCTGATCACCTTTGACGAAGTCATTTCCTTCTTCGCCATCGAGATCGTCGGCTCCCGGATTGCCACGCAACCGGTCGGCGCCGTCCCCGCCGAAAATGGTGTCATCGCCGGCTTGGCCATACAGCAAGTCGTCTCCGCCATCACCGTAAATCGTGTCTTCGCCTGTGAATGCAAAGACCGTATCATTTCCATCGCCCGCGAAGATCACGTCGTCACCGCGTTCACCGTAGATTACGTCGTCTCCCGCACCGCCAAAGATCGAATCATTGGTGGGGCCGCCGTTGATCAGGTCATTGCCGTCACCGCCATAGATCGCGTCGTGGCCGTCATTGCCGTTGAGAATATCTTCTCCGTCGGAGCCAAACAGAATGTCTGCACCGTTGCCAGCAAAGATGCGATCGATGCCCTGGCCACCGAAGAATGTGTCGTCTCCTGCATTGCCGTAGGCGAGCATCGGCAGACTGGTCGAGTTCCGCATGATGTCGTCGCCGCTACGTCCAGTGAATTCAATGGAATCGACAGACGCCTGAGGAAAGGATGCGACAGGAGTTTCGGTGACTTCGAAATCCAGAGTCACGTCGTAGGTGTTGTCGACGGGATTGTCTTCTACCAAAACGTCGTTCGCGACACCATCACCAACGATGGTCAGCACACTTCCTTCCAGAGTCACTGATACAGCCAGCAACCTGCGATTTTCGAGCACGCTGTAGCCGCGCGTGGAAATGCCGGAGCGACGCCGCCTGTTGGTGATTCTTCGACTTTGATTTCCCATCGACCACGCTCCGAATGTTTTGCACTTTCTGTTGACGCACGCTCAAATATGCCACTCAATGCGCCGATGCTGCACTTAATTCCGGTTCTGTGATTGGTTTCAGCATCTCGCGTTCGAGTTGGAGTTGTCACACAAAGCGAACGGGAAGTAAGGATTACCCGATTGCTGTTCGAGAGGGCGTGAGGGCGAACAATCCATTTGCAGCGGTGTCAAACAGTTGGACGGTTTTGCGACCCGTTACGGTTGGCTCGAGTTTTCGGGTCAGAGATAGTTGAGTTCTTTGATATCGAAAGCAGGCTATGAGCGAAAAAAACTTTATCGTTGTCGGTGGAAGCAAGGGAATTGGTCTGGGGATTACGAAGCGTTTGTCCGCTGCCGGCCATCAAGTGATCGTGCTGAGTCGATCCGCGCTGGCGGAGCAGCTTCCCGGAGTCACGCACCATGTGTTTGATGTTACGACGGATGATGTCGACAAATCCTGGTTGCCGAATTCGATCGACGGCGTCGCGTATTGTCCGGGCAGCATCAACCTGCGTTCATTTCGATCGCTCAAGCCTGAGATCTTCCGGGAAGACTTTGAGCTGAACGTTGTCGGCGCGGTCAAAGTTCTGCAGGCAACGCATTCCGGTTTGAAGAAAAATGGCGCATCGAGCGTATTGCTTTTCAGCACCGTGGCGGTTGCTCAGGGGATGCATGCACACGCTTCGATTGCCGCTTCGAAGGGGGCAATCGAAGGCTTGACGCGTACCCTCGCTGCAGAATTTTCACCTCACACGAGAGTGAATTGTTTGGCTCCGGCGCTGACCGATACTCCGCTGACTGAAAAGTTTTTCGCGGATCCGGAGAAAGCAAAGGCACTGGGGGAGAAGTATCCGTTAGGTCGAACGGGCAGTGTTGACGACCTTGCGGAGGCAGGAGCGTTCCTTTTAAGCCAAAAAAGTAGCTGGATTACGGGGCAAGTTTGGGGCATTGATGGAGGAATGTCGTCGGTTCGAAAATAGAAAATCGGTTTTTTACCGTAAGAAAGATCTTTTTCAGGAAAATCAGAACCATTTTCTCAATCTCACGTACGCTTGGATCGTCATTGTCTTTGTGTTTCGAGTGAAACATAATATTTCGACGGATCGGAAAAAGGTTTTTGACTTGCTGCCGCCCATGGAACATCTCGCTGACAATTCTCAATCGCACTCAGATCTTGCTGGACTGAAGATCGGTGACTATCGCCTGCTGCGCCGACTTGGGTCTGGCGGAATGGCAGACGTTTATCTCGCGGTCCAGGAGTCGCTCAAGCGGAACGTCGCTCTAAAGATTCTGAAGAAGCATCTGGCCAACGATGAAGGCTACGTCGACCGATTTAAACGTGAGGCTCAAGCTGCAGCCGGTTTGGTGCATGCCAACATCGTGCAAATTTTTGAAGTCGGCCAAGCGAATGGTTTTCACTTTATCGCTCAAGAATACGTTCGCGGTCGAAACCTGAAACAGTATCTCGGTCGTTACGGAGCGGTTCCGCCAGACATGGCGTTAAGCGTCTTGCGGCAATCGGCGATGGCGTTACAAAAAGGCGACGAACACGATGTCGTGCATCGCGACATCAAACCCGAAAACATTTTGTTGACGTCCAACGGCGAGATCAAGATCGCTGACTTCGGGCTGGCACGTGTCGGGGACGAGGCTGACAATACACTGACGCGAGCCGGGATCACCGTCGGCACGCCGCTGTACATGAGCCCGGAGCAGATCGAAGGCGCGGAAGTCGACATTCGCAGCGACATCTACTCGCTCGGAGTCACGCTCTATCACATGCTTGTCGGTCAGCCTCCGTTCGACGGAGATTCGCCGCTGGTGATCGCGGTCAAGCATACTTCGGAAACACCGGGTTTGATCAGTGATCATCGCAGCGATTTGCCAGGCGAACTCGACACTATCGTCAATGCGATGTTAAGCAAGAAAAAGGAAGACCGACCGCAATCGCCAATGCAATTGATGAAGATGTTGCAGGCGATCAATGTGGAAGCCTCAAACGGTTTTGACTGGAAGCTGTTCGAAGTTCAAATGCACAGCCGCGAGCTGGTGGCGGGAATTCCGATGCTTCATGAAGTCGCGCAAACGGAGTCGTTCGTTCGTCCTAAAAAAGGACGTCGGACTTATTCGCCGTTGTGGCTGGTCGTGCCCGCGATGATTTTGCTTTCACTGGTTGCGTGGTGGGGTGGCAGTCAGATCGCCGATCAGTATTCCGGGTTGAAGAATCTTCGCAACGATGACCTCGAAGTCGCAGAGGAACTCGAAGTCCCCATGGAGTGCGATGTCGAAGAACAATATCTTTCCGCGTATTGGAACTCGAGAGAGATTCCGGCGGATGATTTCGAGCGTCGTAAATTGCTCTGGAAAGCAGTTGGTGAATATTTTCCGCCGAATGCGGCAACGACCGACGTGCACAAAACTGAGCTGTACAATCTCCGCGCCAAATGTCGTCTGGGTGAGCTATACATTGAGTCTGGCGATTTGGATCGCGCGTCCGAGATCTACGACGAACTCGCCAGCCAGGATGAGATGTCGCTTGAGTTTCGTACGACTGGTTACGCTGGAAAAGCGATCACGCTGAGCATGCGTCCGGTCGACTCATTCCGAAACGGCGGGATCCAGGAACAGGAAAGCATGATTCGGCTTTGTCTCGATGACGAGGGCCATGTTCGAGAAAACAAGGACTTGCTCAATCAGTTTTTGAAAGAGCGAATTCTTGTCCTGCTTGAGCGAATCAAGAGCTACGGAAAATACACTCCGCCGCCACGCCCGACGGACTTTGCAAAATCTCGCAAGGTGCGTTCTGCCAACTGGTTCGGCATCTAAATCGGGACGACTGGCCACTCAGGCGGCGTTTCTCTGACGATCGACAGTTTGTGGCAGTTTGTACGGATTCTGCATTCTGTGGGCGGGGATTTTCCCTCGCGGCGCCCTCATTTCCAGACTGGAATCAAGTTCTATCGCGGCATTCGCTAACGGCAAGCTACATAGTTCTGTCGCAAGTTCATCTCCTCCCCAATCTGTTCAATACGATGCAACTGACTTCCATCTCAACTTCTGTTCTGCACCAACAGATCGCCAAAGCAATCGTCCACAATCCACATTTGGATTCCCGTCGAATCAAGGTCCGCACCAATCGCGGACGTGTTGTGCTTTGTGGATCTACCGAAACGTATTTCGAAAAGCAGATGGCTCAGGAAGCGCTTCGTGGGATCGAAGGCGTGACGTCAATCGAGAATGAACTGGAAGTCGAATGGGCCGCATTGGCTTCCCCAGTTCCCGCCTACGATCAGTAATTCGTCGATCAAAAAATACGCGCCCGCGAATGTCACCACGCACGTGAGCTGAAAAATAGAAACGAAAAAACGGCGCTGAGCGAATCAGTGCCGTTTCTGTTTATCGAAGTGACTTTGCAGTAGCCTAGAAGCCAGGGAACAATCCACCGACGACTTCGTTGAAGCCTTCAGGTCGTGGGATGCGAATGCTGACTTCGGTACCGTCAAGCTTCGCTTCGAGTGCATCGCCAATTTTCTTCATGACAGAAGCTGCTTCTTCGTTTGGAGCACGAGCAGGATCCAAGCCCATTTTTCCGAACATCAGCAATGAATCGAGTCCGTCAGCGAACTCTTCTGCCAGTTCTTCGTCTTTTCCAGTTGCACAAAGTGTCAACAGCTCGTCACCATCAAGGTCGACAGTGATTCGAAGGTTGGTGATGTTGTTCAAAAGTTCCGCATAAGCGATCGCGTTTGGCTGTGTCTGAGCGACCATGTCGATGATCTCTTCTTTCAGTGCAGCCATTCCATCGACGTCGACGACGATCCGAACCGCGTGATCTGGCGTCATCTTCCAGGCTTTATTCAAGCCGTCGGTCGCAACTTCGCGATCAGCACGAGTCAGATACTTTTCCGTACCCATTTCAAGCGTCTTGTCGTCGATCTTCTGAGCCAGCATTCCTTCCGGAGCATCCGGATCAGTTTGCTTCATGAAAGTCTTGCCACCGATAGAAACCTCTTCGCTTTCTTCGGACATCTTTTTCAACAGGCCAGAGAGCGACTCGCTGTTGTTGAACTCAACGCGTGAGAACAACTCCATCGGCAGTGCAGCACCGGGCCCCATGCCCTGAAACGCCTGAACGTTGTCCGGCAGGCTAAGTGATCCAAACACGCGTGAAATTGATGATGGATCCATTTCTTCCGGGTCAACGCCAGGAAGAGTTTGCATCTTGTCTTGCAGATCAAGTTGCTTGCCAAGTTCCGAATTGACAATCTTGTCCATGTTGACGTCGAAACGGATAACCGATTTTTCTTTCGCTTCAAGCGGTGTTTGCTGAGCGAAGGCCGGTGCAGTCACCAGGCAAAGTGAAACAACGGCCAAAGAAAGGAATGCGGTTCGCATTGATGAAAACTCCATAAGATTTTGAGGTTAAACCGGTCAAGCGAACTCTGTTCCCAGCCGGGTCGAAATTTGTAGATTAGATTTTGGATTCAATGAACGATACGGCCTCTTGAATCGCCTGTTCAATGTTCTCCGGATTTTTTCCCCCTGCCTGAGCAAGGTCCGGTTTCCCACCGCCGTTTCCGCCCACAACGGGCGCGACAGTTTTGACCCAATCCCCAGCCTTTATACCGCGTTCCACGAGGTCTCGCGACAGGCCAGCGATCAGCATTACCTTCCCAGGACCCGGTGAAGTTGCAAAAAACACCGCCACAGGATTGGTTTTCTTCCGAATTTGGTCGATTAACTGACGCATCAGGTCCGGCGTAGCCAGCGGAAGCGACTTCGAAATCACCAAAACTTCCCCCTTCTGCACGCCCTCGGCGATCAGGTCATCAGCCGACAACTCGGCCGCTACGGCAAGCTTCTCGATTTGCTCCAACAAGGACTGTTTCTCGCTCAACAACGATTGGACTCGAGCCGAAATCTCGGAAGTCGGAACATTCAGCAGCGACGCCGCTGAAAAGAGCTCATTACGGATCTCCAGATAGCCCGCTTTCGCATTGACCGCCGGCAGCTTCGTATCGTTAGGTTTAGAATTCGCTTTCCCGGAAGCCGCCTGTTTTTTCAGGTCGCGAACTTCGCCGAACAGTCCCTTCACGGCCGAACCGACTTGCGACGCGTCGACGCCAAGCAGTTTGGCGACTTCCTGTGACGCGGCTTTGACTTCCTGTTGGTTTTCGATCGCACGCTTTCCGGTAAGCGCCTCGATTCGTCGCGTGCCCGCTGCCGTTCCGGATTCCGAAACGATCTCAAACGCCATCACGTCAGAACTGTTGTTCAAATGCGTGCCGCCGCAAAGCTCCTTGCTGAAACCGCCGATCGATACCATGCGGACCGGGTCTGGATATTTTTCGCCGAACAGCATCATCGCTCCGGCCTTCTTGGCATCGTCCAGCGATACAGTTTCCCATTTCACGTCGACGCCTTCGCTGATCTTCTCCAGCGTCATCGTTTCAATCGCCGAAAGCGTTTCGCTCGGGATGGCTCCCTGGTTCGCAAAATCGAAACGCAGTTTGTCATCGTCGACTCGCGAGCCACGTTGCGTCGCATGTTCGCCAAGATTCTGTTGCAATGCGTAGTGCAAAATATGCGTTGCCGAATGAGCACGACAAACAGCGGCGCGACGTTCCGGATCAACCGTTGCGGTCACTTCGTCGCCGACTTTTAGCTTGCCAGATTTTACAACGCCGACATGGATAAACAGGTCGCCCGTTTTCTCCATATCGATGACTTCGAATTCGACGCCGTCATTGGTCAGCGTGCCAAAGTCCGATTCCTGACCGCCGGACCGAGCGTAAAACGGAGTCTCGGAAAGCACGACCACGCACTGGCCGTTGGACGCATCGATTTCTTCCAGCGAAGTTTCTACATCGCCGATCCCGAGCACCGTCGCCGTTCCCGAAGTGCAATCGTATCCGGTAAAAGTCGTCTTTTTCAGCTTGTTCTTGAACTCGTCGATCGGTCCGGAGTTCCCCATGACGCCATCGACCAGTGTTCCACTGGCAGCGCCGTGCCGGGCCATTTCAGCCTGGTAATTATCCCAGTTGAAACCCAATTCAGCTTCTGCAGCCAACTCGGAAGTCAACTCCGGTGGAACGCCGCGAGTCTGGAACAGCCGCGCCGCTTCTGCAGCGTCGATCTCGGTGGCCTTGCTTTGTTTCGCGTCTTCGATCATTTGCTCGACAAAACGAAGGTTGTTTTCGATCAGATGATAAAAGTCATTTTCCTCGTTCGTGATCGCTTTCTGAACACTGTCGACCGTTTGAGCAAGCTCTGGATAGGGAACTTTGAGCGAATCAACAACAGCGGGGACCAGTTGAGCCAAAAACGGATCGCGGAGTCCGATTTGATAGCCCTGCAAAACTGCGCGGCGAAGCAATCGGCGAACCGTATAGTTTTCTTTTTCTTTTCCCGGCAAGACATTTTCATGGATCGCCATCGTGCACGCGCGGACATGATCCGTGATGCGACGCATGCGACGACCGTTGTCTGTGTTGGCTTCGTATTTGATGCCGCAAACTTCCGCTGCCGCATGCACAATCGGCAGCAGCGAATCGATATGAAAGTTCGTCTCCACTCCCTGCAACGTTGCCGCCATTCGCTCCAGGCCCATGCCCGTGTCAATGTTCTTGCTTGGCAACGGAGAAAGGTTGTTTGGCGGATCGCCACTGCGATTGAACTGCGTAAAAACCAGATTCCAAATTTCGCATTCAGGTCCATCGTCGGGATGAAAGAAAATTTCGCTGCACGGACCGCAGACTCCATCGGGACCGTCGGTCGGAGCTCCCGCTGGCCAAAAGTTATCGTGCTCGCCAAGCCGTTCTATGCGATCGAGCGGCAGGCCGACTTCCTTGTGCCAGATGTCGGAGGCTTCGTCATCGTCCAGGTAAACAGTGACCGTCAGGCGTTCGGGATCGATCCCCATCCATTGCTTGTCGACCAGAAACTCCCAGGCCCAATGGATGGCGTCTTTTTTGAAATAGTCACCAAAGCTGAAGTTGCCCAGCATCTCAAAAAAGGTGTGGTGATAGGCCGTGCGGCCGACGTTTTCAATGTCGCCGGTTCGAAGGCATTTTTGCGAACTGGTCGCGCGTGTGAACTCAAGTTCCACATTCCCCAGAAAGTGATCCTTGAACGGATTCATTCCCGCGGGCGTGAACAGAACCGTCGGGTCCCATTTGGGAACCAGCACGTCGCTGGTGCAGACGGTGTGCCCTTTTGATTTGAAAAAATCGAGATAGCGTTGGCGAATTTCGTCAGTTTTCATGGGATGGCGATCGGTGACGTTTTGGGAAGTCAGCAATATATCGCGGTGCCTTGAACCCGAACAGTGAGTTTCGTTGGATTCGCTTCCACGGCGTCGTGCGGTGCAATCGTTCCCGTTGCACGCAGAGATCGTCGCAGAGCTGATCTATCCAGAGATCAAGCCGTCGAACAGGCGCTGGGCAATTTGCAAATCGGTGCCTTCGATCGCCGGCATTGGGATAGGGACGTCGTCGGTGCGCACGAAATCTCCAGCCGTTGTCCAACCCGGCGTGCCAGTGACGAAATGAAGCGTCGCAGTCCGGTATTGGCTTGCAGGTCGGTCAGAAAGGACGATCACCGGGATGGATTTCAGCCAAGCAATGGTCTCCTCATCCAGATGATTTTCAAAAGGTTCGCTGACTCCCATATCACACACGACCAGCAAGTCACATTCGCGGCGTCGGATCACGGACGTCGTCGAGTACTCCAAGCCGTTGTGCTTTGGTCCGCTCTCGGCGCTCTTGGTAAAGCGAACGGCGTCGGGAAAGCCAGACAGCGAAGCCAGCACATTGTTCGCCCCAATGCCGTTGCGGTCCTTACGAAGTGATCCCATCACAAACCGTGTGTGGTCGTTGAGCGACCGGACGAGCTGAAACCACTGGTCAGTAGTGACATCAAAATTTGCGTCGACGCCTGATGGTTTTCCAACGAAGAGTGAGCCGTAGTTCGCCGAAGTCATGGCTGTGATCAGGCTGGAATTTTCACGGTGACCGGCGAGTTCCAGGCGAAGCTGTTGAGCGAACGTTTGGGCGTCCGCGGCAGAGACACGGATGAATTCGTCAGCCAGTACTGCGGTCGCCGTTTTCGTTTCGTCGATCACAATCAGTCGCTTTTTCGGCTTATCCTCGTTACGAACAAATCGCTCCACGAATCGAGGGTGCGTCGTTTCCGGATCGCAGAACCAAAGCACCACCAGGTCCGATCGATTGGCGACCTCGCCCAGCGTTGCGGTTACTTTTCCGTAGCGTTGGAGCGAAAACATGGATCCGCGAGCAGCGTTGGACCAGCCCGAATCGATCCCCGCGTAGAAACGGTCCGCGACTCTGACTGCAGACTGTTGCGCTGCCGTCGAGAGGTTTTCAATCCCTGTGATCAGCGGCGCATTTGCTTTATCGAGCAGCTCGCGGACTTCGGCCAGTTGAGTGTCAGAGATCTGTGACTGAATTTTCGTTTGGCTCTGCGTTGCTTGAGCCGCTTCAATACGATCGGCAAACCAGGCGGCACCGACGTTGCAGGACAGTGCTTCGACAGGCACTTTGGAATCAGCAGCCGTTGTCAGGCCATCGCAGAGGCAGCTACATCCAGGGCAAACACGTCGTAGACTATTCATCGTCCGACGGTTCCTGCTGCGAAGTTGAAGCGTCGTCCGGAGCATCCCCAAGCGGAAGTTTGGCCAGCAATTGCTTGGCCTGTTTTACCAGTTGGCGAACTTCGGGGTTGGACGCTTCGCTCATCGAATCGTACAACGCGATGATCGAACGATAGGTTTTGGCAGCTTCCGCTGGTTCGTCTTCTGCGGCACGCTTCATGGCGTTGCGAATACTGTTGAGGTTCGTTTTGGCTTGTCGCTGAGCGTCCTCACGAATCTTCAGTCTGAAAATCTTGGCGGCATCGACACATTCTCGATCACGCTGCGACATGTCCGGGTTGGAATCATGAACGCGAACGAAGGCATCCATGCTGTTGTTGGCGGCTTCGAAATTCGATTTCGCAAGATTCGCGATCTGCAAAAACTGTCGCTCGATCTCCGTCAGTCGAGCTTTACCGATCAAGTTCGATCGTGCCTCAAGCTTGTTTGAAAGCTGCGAGTAATACTTGGTTGCTTTGCCAAACTCAAAAGTTCGTTTGACGATATCCGCCCGTTCGTCTTCCGGATATGACTCCATGAACCGTTCGCACTGCTCGAGAACTGCCGACGGCGGATTGGACTGGATCTCAGCGTACAATTGGTCTGCAGAGGGAGTTTGATACGAAGTCCACATCCCTATCGTTGCGAGCGAAACGACCGCCAGCAGCATCAACAGCGTTCGCAGGACTCCTTTGCCGTATCGCGCTTCGATGGGATCTTCTTCAGCCTGCGACGCGGAAGCCCGCTCCATTGGGCTGACCCGATTGTGAAAGTCACTGCGCGGTCGGCCGGTGGATTCAGGCAAATCGCTGGAGACAACGGCACTGTCGACAACCGTTTTATCAGCTCGGGTCGGCATCGCGGCGTGTGAGCTTGATGCGCCTCCCTTTGAGCCGCTGGACGTCGAATGGTCGGTGATGTGAGTAATCGTGGCCATGTCCTTGCCGATGTTGAGCGTAAGATGCTCGTCGTCATCCTCTGTCGGATTCTTCAAGCTTCCCGTTTCGGCGGTTTTGGCTTCGCTGTACGTCTTGAGAGCTTCTTCGATATCTTCGAGGCGATGGTTCAGCGCCAGTGCGGTCGAAACCCGTTTCTCTGGTTTCTTCTCCATCAGCTTGGCGATAATGTCTTCAATTTCCTTCGGCACGCTAGGCACGGCTTTGCCAATTTTCGGCGCCGGAACACGAGTCAAATTGCGCAACGATTCTTCGATCGAGTTGGCAGTGAACGGAGGCCGACCCGAGAGCAGCGTATAAAGCACGGCGCCCAGGCTGTACAGATCGCTGCGAAACGTAACCGGCTCTCCCTTGGCCTGTTCCGGGCTCATGAAGTCCATCGTGCCAAGAATGTTGTCGCCCGTGTTCTGGTTGTTGCCGAAACTTTTGGCGATTCCAAAGTCCGTGATCTTCACCGAGTTGAATTGCGTCATCAAAAGGTTGCCGGGCTTGAGATCGCGATGAATGATGCCGCGATCATGTGCGTGCCGCAAACCCTGACAGACGTCTTTGGCGATTTGCAGACACTCTCGCCAGTTGAAACGATGACCTTTTTTTTGCATCTGGAACAGGCTGTTGCCTTCGATCAGCTCCATCGAAAAATAGAGCATGCCGTCTTCCTGACCGTAGCTGATCAGTTTCACAATGTTGGGATGATCCAACTGCAGCAGAGCGTTGATTTCAGATTCAAATCGTCCGCGAAAGTGATCGTCGTGCGAGTAGACTGGCGAAAGGACTTTGACGGCGTGCAGCTCACCCGTTTCGCGGTGCGTTCCCCGAAAGACTGTGCCCATTCCGCCACGGCCGAGCGTTCCTTCAAAATCGTAGGGGCCGAGCTTCTTCATAAATTTATAATGGGGCGGGAATTGGAAACCGCCCAATTGTAGACACTCCCGGCGATACGCTCTACTGTCGTTGACCGGTTGTCCGCGAATCGCGAATGTTTGTAACCTCAATGCCAGATTCAGATCCATTAACGAATCCACATCCAGCGTCCTGGCCGACAGAGAAGTTGCTGTCAGGTTGCGACACTCAGCGGACTCGCCGCGGCGGACCCGGTGGACAGCATCGAAATAAAACGGAAACCGCGATTGTGGTGACCCATCGTGAAAGCGGCGTCAGCGGGCAGGCCAGCGAGCGTCGAAGTCAGCTGGACAATCGAGAGGCAGCGGTTTTTCGATTGCGTTTGAATCTGGCGATCTCCCTCCGATGCGACAAACCGGTTCAGGATGAGGCTGCTTTGCCCAGCGAAATGTGGCGAAGTCGCGCCGTGGGCGGCAAGCTTGTCGTCAGCCCGAAACATGCAGACTTTCCCGCACTCGTTGCCGAAGCCCTCGATTGGGTTTTTGCCTACCAGTTCGATTTGAGTTCGGCGGCCAAGCAAAGATTGGGTTTGTCGACGTCGCAGCTGGTCAAGTTTTTGAAGCTCTGTCCGGAAGCCTGGCAGTTGGTCCAGCAGAACCGCGTGGATGCAGGCTTGCCGCGGTTGAAGTAGGCCGCAAGATGAAAGTCAGCAGGCGCACAGTCATCGTCTGGTCAGCCTGTCTACTTCTTGTTTAACCAGCTCTCGGATCCAAACCGTTCCGATTCGACTTCAGCGGCTCGATTCAATTCGTCAGTGGATAGTTCGCCGATGACAAACTTGACCTGCATCGCATCGGCAACTTTCGCGCTGATACTCTCAATCAACCGAGATTCGTCGATCGGCTTTCCGCTCAGTTCCTTCAGTCCCGGAAGTTCGGGCGCAAACCTCGAACGCGACAGCAGCAAACTTCCGTGCTGAATCAACGCATTTTTTAGACGCCGCTGAGCACTGCCTCCAACTTTGGCGCCATCTAAAATAATGTCGCCGACGGCACGACGCTCGAAGCACAAAAACGGATCGGCTTTGCTGGCTTTGACTTCCTGATCTGGCGCAGCCTCGTAAAGCTCAGCAGCGATGCCCTGCTCTGACAGCGCAGCCAGGATCGCATTGTGGACCAGGTCATACAATCCCGCGTTGGCTTTCGCGATCGATCCTTTCGTCGCAACGCACAGACTATAAGTCAGCTCATCATCATGAACGATCGCGCCTCCGCCCGACGCCCTGCGGACGATGGGACAAGATTCACTCGGCGAATGGGATTGGCGATCGGCAACTTTCTGGAAATAGCCCAGCGAAAGCGTCGCCGGCGACCAGCCGTAAAACCGTAGCGTCGTTCGGCCGCTGGCAACCGTTGATTCGAGGATCGCCTGGTCGATCGCCATGTTGCGTGCTCCGGCAGACACCGCGTGAACAATCTGTCGAGCTTGAGGGATGGAAGTTGACATCTTGCCAAGTCTACCGCAATCGGAAGGCGTTCTTAAGGCGAACACGTTTATTACAAACGAGTTTTCCACGCGGAAGCAACGCGATTCAGCCGTTCCGCGGCATCAAAGTTTTACACCGGCGCCGAGTTTGACGTTGAAAACTCTCAGGCAATTAGACTCGTCGGTAACTCGGGCGTGAAATCGGATTTTGTCACTGGGAAACGAAAGCAGCGATGTTAGTTTGGCTTGACCGTTAAACACCGAAAAGGAATTTGAAACACATGGCCGAAACTGCTGAAACTGCTGCTCCAGGAAACGAAGTCTCCATTTCTGACGAAACGATCGAACAGTCCAAAACCTTCATCGGGCAATGGAATCAGTTGATCAGCACGACGAACTGGGGAAAAGGCGAGATCATTTCTCAATGGCGCGCGTCGCTGAAGGATTCCAACGCGTCGGTCAATGAGTATTCCGATGAAGCCTGGTGTCAGTTGGTTGGCGGTGTGACGCCGCAGCACGTCGGTCGTCTGCGTCGCACTTTCGATCGCTTCGGCAGTGAGTATCAGGATTACAGCGGGCTGTACTGGAGTCACTTTTACGCCGCCCTCGATTGGGAAGACGCCGAGATGTGGCTGGAGGGAGCGATCCAGAACAAGTGGTCGATTTCGCAGATGCGGCATCAGCGTTGGGAAACTCTTGGCAGCGACCCGAACGACCAGCCGCGAACCAGTGACGTTGTCGCGACCGAGTTGGCCGAAGAATCTCAGACGCTGGCTCTGTCTGAGCAAAACCGTCAGAACGACAAAAACTACGTCGAAGGTCCGGTTCACGAAGGGCCTGACTTCGGCGACGAAGGCAGCGGTGACGGATCGAAGTCTACGAAGACTTCGGACGGTTCACCAGAAAGTTCGGATTCAGCCGAAGAGCCTGAAGAATTCGTTGCCAAGCCTTTCGAGTCGTTCACCGATTTGCCGGACGATGTTCTGGACGCGGTCAACGCTTTTAAGATCGCAATCATCGCTCACAAAACAAACGAGTGGGCGGATATCTCTCGCGAAGACATGTCGGATTTGCTCGACGCCTTGAAGCAACTGGTTCGCACGACGACATGATGCGTCGTGATGGATTGGATGCGGCTCTGCCGATCGTCAGTCAATTCTCGTCCAGCTCCAGGCTTCTCCACATGTACCAGCTGGCGATTGAAGCGTACGGCCGCCAAGGCTCGGCGATTTCTTCCATTTCTGATTTCGCCGGAAGATCGCCCAGACCGTAAACGTTTTTGACCGCGGTTCTGACGCCAAGGTCGTCCACGGGCAAAACATCCAATCGGGCCAGCGAAAATATGAGAAACATTTGCGCGGTCCAACGCCCGATACCTTTGACTTGCGTTAGCGATTCAATAATCGTTTCATCGTCGAGTTTGTGGATTTCGGCCAAATCAACATCGCCATCGACGACGTGCTGGGCCAGGGACTGGACGTAGGTTGCTTTCTGTCGCGAGAGTCCGATTTCACGAAGCTCGTCGACTGAAAAATCCAGAATCGTTTTGGGGCAATAAGGCTGACCACGCTTGCGAGCTGTCTTGCGATTATCTTCAATCGCTGTTTCCAGCCGACTTTTGATCGCTTCTGCCGCTGCGGTTGCGATTTGTTGAGAGACGATCGATCGAACCAGCGTTCCAAAACGATCGCGACGAGCCTTGGTCGTGAACGGGCCGACAGACTTGATAATCGCGCCGAGTTTGGGGTCGGATTTTCGCAGATGCAGACGGGCGGCTTTGACGTGCTGGGCGGAGAAGGACATGCAGAGGTGTTCGGGGAAATTTGAAAACGATCGCCGGGGTTTCGAGTTGTCGTTGCTACGTGCGATAAGACACAACAGGCTGTTGGCGTCGGCGAGTTCCGAATATCATAGAGGCATGTGGCAACTGGAACGAACCAATTCTGAACATCGAAAAAAGATACTGGCTCAAGACCGAGCCAGCTTTGAACGCGCCCAGGCCGAACAGCTGTTTGCGTTTGCCGAACTGGTCCGCGAAAAGAATGCGTTCTTTCGGGAACGGCTTGATGGCGCCGATGCCATTTCGAGTCTCGACGCGTTCGCTCGTGTGCCGTTGCTGAAAAAGCACGAGCTAATTGGCGACGACGGCTATGCCGCGAACCTGTCGTTTTCGCGAGAGCACTACAGTCGATTCCATCGGACTTCCGGAACGACGGGCCGTCCGCTGGCAGTGCTGGACACGAAAGACGACTGGCAGTGGTGGATGGAGGCTTGGCAACACGTGCTCGATTCAGCCAACATGACCGAATCGGATCGTGTTCTGATGGCGTTTAGCTTTGGTCCTTTCGTCGGATTTTGGTCGGCTTTCGACGCGGCAGTCGAACGCGGGGCTTTGGTGATGCCGACAGGAGCGATGAGCACCGAAGCGCGGCTTGATCTGGTTCTGTCTTCGCGAGCGACGATTGTTTTTTGCACGCCCAGCTACGCACTGCATATGGCTCAGGTTGCTGAACAGAAATCGATTGACCTCGCGAGCAGCGCCGTTAGAAAAATCATCGTCGCTGGAGAGCCAGGCGGATCCGTTCCGGAAATTCGCGCTTCCATTGAATCCAAATGGAACGCGGGCGTCGTGGATCATGCCGGAGCGACCGAAGTCGGACCGTGGGGGTTCGCTGATGCTGCCGGAACCGGGCTGTATGTCAACGAGTCGCAGTTCTTTCCAGAATTTTTGGACGTCGAAACGAACCAACCGCTGGACAAGAATTCGCCTGCCACCGAAGGTCAGGTTTGTCAGCTGGTGATCACGACAATCGGTCGGCTTGGTTGTCCGGTGCTACGATACTTGACCGGAGACCTCGTGCGTCCAACCTGGAAGACAGACTCATCGTTTGTGTTTCTCGACGGCGGTGTGCTGGGGCGATCCGACGATATGATGATCATCCGTGGCGTAAACGTTTTTCCAACATCGTTGGAGAAAATTCTACGTGGGTTTGATAGCGTCGACGAATTTCAGCTGATCGCGTGGCGTGATGGGCAGATGGATCAGCTGAGGGTTCGCGTTGAGGACCGTTTGGGGGATCCGAACAGGATTGCGAACGAGATTCAGATCCGGTTGGGTTTGCGTGTCGAGGTAGAGGTCGTTGAATCTGGATCGCTGCCACGGTTTGAGATGAAAGGCAAAAGGTTTCTGGATCAAAGATGAGTCTTCACCCTGTTGAATTGACGAAAACGGAAGATCGCAGCATCGTGATCGTATGGAGCGATGACGTGCGGCACGAAATTCCGTACAGCGCGCTTCGTAAAGCCTGCCATTGTGCTCACTGCAATGAAGAACGCATCAATCCAAAGCCTGCCCCGCCAACAAATCAGCTGACGGTCTTGTCGGCTGCGGAAGCTCGCCCGCTGGACATCGAAGTCATGCATCCGGTCGGCAACTACGCTTACAACATTCACTTTTCCGACGGTCACAGCGCCGGAATATACACTTTCGATTTGCTGCGGCAAATTGGCGATGCGGTTCCCAAAAGCTGACCACCGCCAAACTGAAATCGCTAGCAATTTCTTGCTCCAAACCCCTCCAGCTTCAAGCTGTGCGCTTCAGCTTGGCGGTCTCTCAAGCGGCCCATCCGGGAAGCCGAATACCGAAAGTGGGTATGCGCGGAATTTTCGCGCCCAATTTGACGGATTCGGATGAGCCAACACGGACTTGGCACTACCTTCATGTTTGGAATCGACAGCATCATTTTATTCTTGGGCATCGGACTGTGCGCCGCAGCATTGCTGGGCGTTGCCTCGTGGGCCGGGCAGACTTTGATGTCTCTGACTGGCACCAATCAGGCCCATCAGGAGTCAACCCGCTGGATGCGGGAGGCGATTCGACTGCGTGCCAGTAACAAGTCAGTAAAAAGCAATGCCGGTGCATGGAACGGATATCGTGACTTTATCGTTACCAAAATGGTTCGCGAGTGCGTCAACACAGTGTCCGTCTACCTCGCGCCAGAAGACGGAAAACCGATTCCGGGTTTCAAGCCCGGGCAGCACATCACGCTGAAGTTCCAGCCCAAAGGAAAATCAAAACCGCTGATTCGCTGTTACTCATTGTCGGGAGCACCAGGCAATCCGTACTATCGCGTGACGGTGAAGCACGTTGCCGACCGAGGCGGCGACAAGGGCCCGGGCGTGGTTTCCACGATTGTCAATTTCGGTACGCGTGTCGGACATCGAATTCCAATCAAGGCACCGTCGGGCCATTTTTACCTGGACGAACAATCTGACGACGTCGCCGTCCTGTTGGCCGGTGGAATCGGAATCACACCGATGGTCAGCATGCTGGACCATTTGCTGGCCACGAACCCGAATCGATCCGTCGTGTTGATTCACGGCGTTCGCAACAGCGAGGAACAGCAGTTCAAAGAGTACCTTGGCGAGAAAGCTGCCGAAAACGCAAACGTGCACGTCATCAATTGCTACTCTCGTCCTCAGCCTGACGACATCAAAGGCGTCGACTATCAGGTTCAGGGGTTCGTCTCGATTGACCTGCTCAAAGCCATCATTCCCGGCGAAAATTGTCAGTTCTATCTTTGCGGGCCACCGGCGTTTATGGAATCTTTGCACTCGGGCCTGGAAGAGTGGGGCATCGACGCGTCGCGCATCAAGTACGAACAGTTCGGCCCTTCGACGATCAAGAAATCGACCGCTGGAAACGAAACCAAACACGATTCTCCGGACCCGGTTTCGTTTCTCGAGTCCAATGAAGTCGCGCTCTGGAATTCCAGTTTCGAATCCTTGTTGGAGCTTGCCGAAGCCAACGACATTCCGATCGAATCCGGTTGCCGGGCTGGCAGTTGCGGCACATGTGAAACGGCGATCGTCAGCGGAAAAGTCCGATACACGACGGGGGATAAAGTCAGTTGCAATCCTGGCTGTTGCTTGCCATGCATTGCGGTTCCTGACGGTGCTCTTGAGTTGGAGGTGTAGTCGATGTTCCGAATAAAAGCGTCCATGCTCAAAGTTTCCGCTGCCGTCGTGTTCATCACGTGCCTTGTCTCTCACATCGGTTTACAGGCGGCTGCTCAGGGTCTGGTTTGCGATCCGTCCAAGGTGATGACGTTTGAGTCCTGTGCCAATTGTCATGGAAGCGAAATTCGGGTTTGGCGGCAAACGCCTCACTTCAAAACCTTCGAAGAACTCTCACGCAACCCGAAAGCTCGCGAAATCTGTTCGAAGATGGGGCTCAGTTCGGTCAAACGCAGTAACGTCTGCATCGATTGCCACTTCACGCTCCAGGAGATCGATGGCCGCAACAAAGCTGTATCCGGAATCTCCTGTGAGTCGTGCCACGGCGCTTCCCGCGACTGGCTGGCGCTGCACAATGACTACGGCGGTCCAACGGCAACGAAAGAATCCGAGTCAGAGTCGCATCGGAAGAAGCGGCTTAAACAAAGTGCCAAATTCGGCATGAACAATACGCGTGATCTGTATTCCATTGCAATGAACTGTTACAGCTGCCACATGGTCCCCAACGAAGACCTTGTCAACATCGGCGGTCACACTGCGGGAACTGCCGAGTTCGATCTGGTGCGCTATTCGCAGGGACAGATTCGGCACAATTTTCTACGTAGCAACGGAGCCGTTAACGAGCAGGCGTCTCAGGATCGACTGCGGATGATGCATGTCGTGGGGCTCATCGCTGATCTTGAGTTCAGCACCCGAGCCACCGCGATCGCGACCGAAAACGGGACTTACGGCGTCAACGTGGCCCAGCGAGCTGCCGCTTCGGCGGTGAAGCTGTTTGAGTTGCAGAAAGCATTCAACAACGAACAGGTACAACGTGTGCTTGAGGCATTTGCCAAAGCCAAACTGAACACCAACAATTACGAACAACTCAACGAAGTCGCAGACGAAATCCAACAGGCCGGTCGCGAGTTCGCGGTCAAAAATGATGGTAGCGAAATGGCGTTTGTCGACGCTCTGTTGCCCTCGCCCAGCCAATACAAATAAACGCCCTTCACCCAATGCATGGATGCTGCGGGAAGACAGGAACCACAGATGGAAAATTCAACACGGATCAAATTTCCGGCTCGCTGGAGTGAGCCTTTGGATCCTGACATGGACGCGCGAGCCGTCGATGGGCTGTTGAAGGTTGCGCCGTTCACGGCAATGAATCCGGAGAGTTTTTCGGAATCGATGCCGCTGTCAGGGATTCTGAAAAACGATTCGCGACTGCAGCAGTTGGAAAAGGGCGACATCATTGTTCGCGAAGGTGACTACGGCGGAAGTGCGTTTCTGATCGTGTCCGGAGAAGCACTTGTTTCCACTCGAAGCTTACCGCCAGAAGTTCTTGGCCGTGGCAACAAGGAACGAAAAGGCTGGGGGCGAGCGATCGCACAGTTGTGGCGAAACTCCAATCAGACGGAAGCTCGCGACTACTCGAAAACCAAAACGCCCAATCAGGATACTGGAACGGGCTTGCGAGATCACTCCAGCGGAACGCATGTTTTCCTGCACGACATTCCTCGCGTGATTCCTCCCGAGCACTCGATTACGCTTGGCGAAGGAGAAATCTTTGGCGAGATCTCGGCGCTGACTCGATCCGCGCGGTCAGCTACCGTCGTCGCGAATTCAAAGATGGTCGTGCTGGAAATTCGTTGGCAGGGCTTCCGCGAGTTGATGCTTCGAAATGAAGCCATGGGGCAACATATTGAAAAACGATACCGCGAAAACAGCCTGCAAGCTCATCTCCGAGAAACTGAAATTTTTCGCGATTTGCCTGACGACGTCATTCGCAAACTCGCCGATCGCACGATTTTTCAGACCTTTGGAAACTATCAGTGGTCGCACAAGTTCAAATCCACTCTCAAGAAAGACATCTCGCAGCGGATTCTCAACGAGCCGCTGATCGCCGAGCAGGGCGACTATGTTGATGGCCTGGTTTTGATTCGCAACGGCTTCGCTCGCTTGAGCCGAAAGCATGGAGAAGGCCATCAGACGATCGCGTATCTGGGCAAAGGAGACACGTTTGGCTTTCGTGAGGTCGTGCACAACTGGGCCACCGGTCAGCAGCGGCCGTGGATGCTGAGTCTGCGTTCGCTGGGCTTTGTCGACGTTTTAAAGATCCCGGTCACGGTGCTTGAGGAACTTGTCCTGCCGCAACTACGCGAGTCTTCGTTTCCGGCACCGCTGCCTGACCTCGCTGGTGACGGGAAAGCAAGGAATCGACGACTGACGCCACGCGCCAAATCGATGGAACCGGGGCTGATGGAGTTCCTGGTAGAAAACCGGTTTATCAACGGCACGCAGGCCATGATGATCGACCTTGATCGATGTACACGCTGCGATGACTGCGTCCGGGCCTGTGCCTCGACGCACGATAACAATCCCCGTTTTGTCCGACACGGTCCGGTGCACGATCACTGGATGATCGCCAACGCCTGCATGCACTGCCTTGATCCGGTTTGCATGATCGGCTGTCCGACCGGAGCCATCGGTCGGGATCGCGAAACGGGTAACGTTGCAATCAACGATACAACGTGCATCGGATGTTCAACCTGTGCGAACAACTGTCCCTATCACAACATTCAAATGGTCCAGGTCAACGACAACCGCGGGAATCCGATTCGCGATTCTGAGACCTCGCTACCGGTGATCAAAGCAACCAAGTGTGATTTGTGTTTGGAGCAACCGTTTGGGCCTGCCTGCCAACGCGCCTGCCCGCACGACGCGTTGGTTCGCATCGATATCAGTTCGCCAGACGACGTGATGGAGTGGACTGAGAAATAGCATGAAGTTCCTCTCACAAATGAATCGACTTTCGCGGCGACGGTTGCGAAACGTTACTTTGACCGTCGCCTCAATCGCGATGCTGGCTGCGATCGTGATGTGGATGGACCGTTCGCTACTGCACAGTAGTTTCCTGACCGGGTACGTGTTGATCGGCAGCCTGTTTTTGCTGGCTGCGTTTGGGATGCGAAAACGACTGCCGATGATTGCCGGCATCGGTAGTGCGTCATTTTGGATGCAAATGCACATCTATGTCGGTTTGGGATCGTTTGCCGTTTTTGCAATGCACATTGCGTTTCGAGTTCCCGACGGAATGCTTGAATCGATTCTGGCACTGTTGTATCTGGTCGTGTTTTTCAGCGGCATCTACGGCATCTGGGCCACGCGATCGATTCCGCGAAAGCTGACTTCAGTTGGAGAAGAAGTGATCTTCGAGCGGATTCCGGCGTTCAAACGGCACCTCGCGCGGCGCGCCCAAACGATCGTCATGGAGTCCTGCGAAAGCACACCAGTTCTGGCAAATTTCTACGTCAATCGGCTGTCGAAGTTTTTCGAATGCCGTCGTGGGTTGGGCTACATGCTGATCCCAACAGGTCGGAAACGCCGACATTTGATTGCTGAGATCGAAGAGCTTGATCGATTCCTGGCTCAAGAGGATCGGCGAGTCAGTCGCGAATTGGCAATCATGGTTCGAAAGAAAGATGACCTCGACTATCACACCGCGATGCAGGGTCGGCTCAAGCTGTGGCTGTTCGTGCACATCGCAATCACGTGGAGCCTGTTGATCTTTTCCGTCGTGCATGGACTGTTGGCTCACGCCTACGGTGGAGGTCTCGCATGAGTGTGAATTCCGAAGACGATTTGCGGCTGCAGGACTTTTCTGACACCTTCTATCATCGCCCGCACGATCCAACGGTTGAGATTCCTGCAGGGATCGTCAAGCCATGGCCGACTCGCGACGATGGGAATCGGGACCTCAGCGAAGAAGAGCCGACGTTGACTCGGCCGTCGCTACGCCAGCGACGCAAGGTGCTGTCTCTGTGCGTGATCGCGTTCACGATCGGAGCCTTGATGATCGTGCTTTCGTCACCGTACAGCAACGAGTTTTTGGCTCCAGGACCGCTGCACTCAAGCCACGCGCAACTGTTGGCCGGACATGGAGCTGATCGGTGTGCGGCATGTCATTCGGGAACGACCGGATCCGCATTCGGTTGGGTGGCGCATGCGTTTTCGGGAGCTTCGAACAAGCAGACTCAGTCAAAGCTTTGTCTCGAATGCCACAAGGCCTCGCTCAACGAAGACTTCGCGCTCAACCCGCACAACGTCGCACCACAACAGTTGGCGAAAACGACCGCTCAGTTTCAAAACGCATCCTTTGTGTCAAACTTGACGATTCCCCCGGTGACTGCGAACAACGAGATCGCTTGCAACGCCTGTCATCGGGAGCACAAAGGGGCTCAGGATCTTCAGGCGATGACCGATGCTCAATGTCAAAGCTGCCATCAGTCGAATTATCACAGTTTCGAAAGCGACCACCCGGAGTTCACCAGTTGGCCCAAGGCGTCACGACAAAATATCGCCTTCGATCACTCAACGCACGCATCCAGGCACTTTCCCGGAAGCAACGCGGTGTTCGATTGCAGTCGCTGTCACCTCGATGATGCCTGGCAGAATGCCAAAGTTCAAGCTCCGTTCGAACAGGCGTGTGCGTCCTGTCATGAGAAGAAAATCGTTGATAGTGGAGTCGGCGGGTTTGCTGTTTTGTCATTGCCGATGCTGGACATGAAAGCCATCGAAAAACGAAATCTGAAAGTCGGCTCGTGGCCGTTGGCAGCGACGGGAGATTTCGACGGTCCGCTTCCTCCCGCGATGCGGTTGCTGCTGATGGCCGATCCGCGAGCCGGTCCGATTCTGAACTCGCGGCCAGCATCATTTGAGTTCGCAGATTTGGATCCTGGCGACGATCGCGATGTGCAAGAAGCGGTTACATTAGCCTGGTCGGTCAAACGATTGCTGCACGAACTCAGCCGCAAAGGTGTTCCTGCGGTCGAGCGGAGAATCGAGACGGTGCTCGGTCGCGATCTGGATGCGGAAGAGGTCCGAGGCATGTTTCGCGGAATGGAAGGCCATTCGTTTGCGGCCGCAGCAAGACGCTGGTTCCCTCGGCTCAACGCGGAAATCAAAACAAGGTTTGGAGAATCGTCAGCCGCCGATGTTTCCAGTCTGATCAACCCGCGTGACTTCCTCGCAAAAGTTCCTGCGCAAGAGCAATTGGCGCGGAACCCATTGGCTGGGCTGGATGAAAATTCGGCAGGCACTGAAGCTGCGAAACTTCAATCACAAACGTCGCCTCAGCGAACTGCGACTGAGCCAAACGTGACTCCGCCGTTCTCAACTTCGACTCAACAGGCAAACGTTTCGCCAGCAATGCCCCGTTCGATCGGCGAAGAACCGGTCTCGGCGCTCAAACCGGAAACCGGCAGCGGACTGCGTACCGGTTGGATTCGGGATGATCGGTCGCTGCGAATTTACTACCGTCCGGCGGGGCATCAGGACGAATTTCTCAAGCATTGGTTTGAGATGATGTTGGCCACACCCGATGCGGATTCCAGTGCGGCCACGTCCGAACTCTATCGTTCCCTCACTGGGACCGGAGCGATTGGCAACTGTCGCTACTGCCACACGCTCAAACGAAACGAAGATCGGTCTCTGGTGATGAACTGGAATGCGAATCGTCGCAACGGAGCGTTAGGCCAATTCACTTCGTTCTCACACCGTCCGCACCTCGTTCAACCAGCTTTGCAGGATTGTTCGCATTGCCACAAAATGGATGCATCGGTTTCCAACGGCGATTCCTTCGCCAGCCTCGATCGAACCGATTACGAAAGTAACTTTCATCCGATCCTGAAGTCGACCTGTTCCAGCTGTCATCAGAAAGGGTTGACTGACAACAGCTGCACAACCTGTCATGACTACCATGTCGGCGGGCACAAAACACGGTGACGGATCGGGCCAAGCCGATTCGCTGACCACGCGATTGGGTTTAAGTTCGGTTTTGGTATCATGAGCGTTCGCAATCCACCAACCATATCGATGCCGCATGTTCTTTTGGCGCAAAAGCAAAAACTGGGAAGACGAGTACGACGAATACTACACGCGCGACATTGAGCGTGGTGGTGGGTCGACGAAGTTCCGTTACTTGCCGCATTTTCTGTTGTTGCTGTTTGTCGGAGCGGTTTTCTGCGCCATCGTCGGTGCCGTCGCCGGGATGACGATGCTGGAAAAATTGCTCACAGCGTTGGCGATGCCAGTCGGGATCCTCTGGCTCCTGCTGTTGGTCACGATCTACTTTTGTCTGATCAATCGTAATGCCTGGCCAGCCATGATGTGCTTTCTTTGTTGGCTGCTGCTGACGGTCGCCGGAAACAGCTTCTTCACCAGTTGGTACGCTGGAACGGTCGAACAAGCGTACTTCGAACAGGATTTGACCGATGTCGATCCTTTCGATGTCGTCGTTGTACTCGGCGGTGGATCAACCACGCGGCTGTCTGGCAATCCACAGGTTTCTGAGTCGGGAGACCGCATCGTGCAGGCGGCTCGATTGTGGCACGCGGGCAAAGCCAAACAGCTGATGTGCACGGGACTGCAATCGTTTCGTTCAACGGAAAAAGATCTGCATCCGTACGAAGAAGCCACATTGCTGCTTGAAGAGCTGGGAGTCGCGCCGCAGGCGATCTTGAAACTTAACGGAATCAACACTTCGGAAGAGATGCAAAATCTCAAGAAGTGGTCTGACGCAAATCCGGGCCAGCGAATCGGTTTGTTGACTTCTGCCTGGCACCTGCCACGAGCCCATCGATTGGCCAAGTCTCAGGGGTTGGACGTGATGCCAATCGCTGCCGGATTTTACAGCCAACCTTACGCGCCGAGTCCCAATATCGTCGTTCCCAGCGAGTACAACCTTGTCGTATCGGCGGCGGTCACGAAAGAGTATCTGGCGCGACTGGTCGGGCGTTAATGCGACTCACGTCTTGATCGGCTGATCGGAGGAATCTTGCAGTTGATGCTTTCGCAAATACCGCGGTGGCGGGTTGAGGTGCTGTTTAATCGCGCGTCACGCTTCTTCCGTTGGCAACTGACTCACGCAGCAGATTTTCCAGCTCGGAAGCAATCGCCGGGTGTTGCGATGCAAGGTTATGAGTCTCGCCGGGGTCCGTTTCCAGATCGAACAGCTGGCCTCTGGCATCGGGAGCCGTGTCGGCGAGCTGATACTGTTTAAGCATCGCATGCGTGCTGTAATTGTTCCCACCGGAACCTTTGTGCGCCAGGTACTTCCACTTGCCGCGTCGGATTGCCAGATACTTCTTGCCCCCGAACCCCTGCTGTAAAAGGTAAGGGCGAATCGGAGACTGTTCCTGTTCCGTCAATGCTGGCAGCATGCTAAAGCTGTCCTCCGCTGCATCGGATGGCAAATCGAATTCTACGATTTCGGCGACCGTTGCCATCACGTCGGTCAACGAAGTGATTTGCGAGCAGGTCGACCCGGAAGCAACCTTGCCAGGCCAGCGGACGATCAGCGGAACACGGTGACCGCCTTCCCAGTTGTCGCGTTTGACGCCTCGCCATGGTTTGGCACCATCGTGTTGGTGGTCCTTTCGCATGTGAAAGATGGTCGGAACTTCTGGTCCATTGTCACTGGTGAAAATGACGAGAGTCTCATCGGCGATTTCCAGATCTTCCAGAGTCTGCATCAGTTCGCCGACGACATGGTCGAGTTCAAAAATGAAGTCACCGTGTGGACCAGAATTGGTTTTGCCTTTGAACTTATTGCCGGGAAACGATGGCAAGTGCACAGCTTGCGTGCTGTGAAAAAGAAAAAACGGCGAGTCCGGTTGATCGCGAACGTGATCTTTCAGAAATGACTGGCTCTTCTCCAGAAACTTCATGTCGACCTCTTCCAGATCAAAGTCCTCCGCTCGCAATCCAGGACGATTGTCGTTGGCGTAAGGATGCTTTGGCAGTTTCGACTTGTCCAGCTTTCCGGTTGGCGGATTCGGAATGCGTTTTCCGTCGATGTAGGCGTAGAGCCAGTCCGTTGTGGGACAACAGGCTGTCCCAAAGAAGTGATCGAACCCGCAGTCGATTGGGCCTCCGGCAATGTCTCGGGAGAAGTCGATCCGTTTGACGCCGTCGAAGCCGCCATTATGAATCGCCTGACCTTCGTTGTCGAAGAAAGTCAGCCCGATATGCCACTTGCCGAAACAGGCCGTCGTATAGCCCTCGGACTTTAGCATTTGAGGAAGAGTCAATCGGTTCGGCGCGATCAACGAAGGGCCGCCGGCGCCCGAAAAAACGCGTCCGCCGTTGGGAACCCGGAACGCCATTTGGCCGGTCATCAAACTGTACCGGGTTGGCGTGCAAACCGTGCAAGGGCTGTGTGCGTCAACGAAACGCATGCCCTGTGTCGCCAGTCGATCAAGGTTCGGGGTCGGTATTCTTGATTCAGAGTTGTAGCAGCCGACATCGCCATATCCCAGGTCGTCCGCAAGGATCATGACAATGTTGGGATGCTTTTGGGATTTGCCAGCCTCGTTGTCGAAGCAGCACGCTTGACTGTTGCTCACCGAAAGCAATCCGGAAAATGCACACAGGATAAAAGGCAACGACAGAGTTTGAAAGAGATTTCGCATGGGCTTTCACAATCAGGATTCTGAAGGGCAACGACGGCACTTCGCGGCAGGCACGACAATTACAGTATAAGCCCAACAGCAATCCGCGGACGAGGATGCATGAAACCTCGCTGCGATTTGTCACCGCATCGGCTGTTCAGTTCGGCCCAATCGTTTACTGCGTCACCAATTCTTCAATTGGTCTCACCAGGCCTTCGACCACTTTCGCAAACACTGGAAAGTTAATTTTGTCGAGCGAATCAGTCTTGCGGTGGTAGTGCGGATAACGAAATGGAGCGGTGTCGGTGATCATGAGCCCTTCATAACCTTCTTGCCAAAAAGACCAATGGTCTGACCAGCCCACGCCTGGCATTGTGCCGGGCAAGGACGCGCCCTCTGCTGGCACATCGCTGTTGGCTTTGAAGGACTTGAGAAACTTTCGCATCAACTTACCCGAACCGATGTTACCGACCACACCAATAAAATTTCCAGTAGACGGGTACAGTCGATCCAAAGGCGGTGGATATTTTTGGCTGTTGGCTTCTTCGGTGTAAAAGCCCATCGTTTCCAGACTGATCACGGCCACGATGTTCTGATCTTCCAACCGGCAGCTTTCTGCATAAACCCATGACCCCATTTCGTCACGAGTCTGAAAGTACGGTGGCTCCTCATTGGTAAATGCAACAAAACGTAGCGTGCGATCCGGTTGGAACGCAGGCGTTGAGTTGCTGAAGTGTTCTGCCAGCACCAGCAACGCTGCGGTGCCGCTGCCATTGTCGTTGGCTCCAGGAGTACCGCGTGCACTATCGTAGTGAGCACCAACAATCACGATCTGGTCCGGATTCTTCGAACCTTTGATTTCCACAGCGATGTTGTGACAATCAAGCCCGCGAACTTTGAACGTTTGAATTGTCGGCGTCAGCTTAAAACTCTTGAGCTGAGCCTCGACATAGTCAGCGGCCTCGCAAAGCGCTTCATGGTGTTGCAGATTTCTTTCGCCAATTGTTGTCGCGAGATGCTCGACATGATTCTTCAGGCTTGCCTGGAAATCGATTTGATCTTCCGCAGAGTCAGCAGCGACGGTTTCATTCGCTTTCGAATTTTTCGGGTTCGTCTCCTGAGCCACTGACTCGCAACGTGTGGTCACGGCAAACAGCGTGATTGCGAAAAGCACCAAACCAGATCGAAACATCAATTCGTCTCCTTGCGAAAATTCATCAGATTGTGCTCGCCAGTTGCAACAGCCTGGACGCATCCAGTTCCCGATAGAGCAGCGTGTGCCTGTTGAGAGAAACTACCCGCGGAAGCTTGCCCAGGTTTTCGGAGTCTCGAAAACTTTGACTTCGGCAAGCTGGCAGCCGGCAGATTCGATGTCGCTTTTCAACCATCCGAAAATCGCAGCGGAAATGTTCTCCACGCTCGGATTGACGTCCGAAAAGTATGCAATGTCTTCGTTAAGGTGCTTGTGATCCAACACGTCAATCACGTTGCGGTTCACGATTCCAGCAAGCTCCACTGCCCCGACGACTGTTGGGCCACCGCCGCTTTTTGAAACGTCACGCGAAACAGACACTTCGACCACGTAATTGTGTCCGTGACCTGCCGGATTGTTACACTTGCCAAACGTGGCCACGTTCTCTTCTGCCGACATCGAATCGCAATGCAATCGATGAGCCGCGGAGAACTCAAACTGATGCGTTAGTTGGATCATGTCAGGTGCTCCAGAGTCGATGTTGAATGAGAGGAAGGGCGAGAGTGAAAGCGAAACAGAAATCAACGTTGCCCCGTCAAGCGATTGGTTCTCCAGGAACTGCAACGCCTGTTGCAAAACTGACTCCGCGTTCGGAAGCTGGCTCAGCAAGCAATCGGCAAGCGAAGGGATCAACTGCTGGTTCACAAAGCGCCGCAGTGCTTCGTCAATCAGTTTGACGTTGCAAAGATAGCCCGTCATTTCGTCGGGCTCGCCTTCCACCACGGCACGCAATCGCAACTGGGGAGCGATGCGGCAGGTGTTTGGCCACGCTGCCCACGAGTTCTTTTGGTCGCGATCAGACGTCTGCTGATCTAGCTCTTCGGGCGATACCAAGGCGAAGCGGATTTCACGGGAAAGTCGAACCATTTATTTGCTAACCGTAAAAGCTTCGCCGCTTGGGTGTCCTACCGGATCTGCGACGCAGCTCCATATCTTGTTCGCGATGTCATCCGGACGAACACATTGATCGGCCGGAAAACCGGGAAATAGCCCGCGCAGCAGATCGGTTTCGACGGCGCCGGGGCGAACGCAACAGACTCGGATCGCGTCATCGACGCCTTCCGCAGCGATGGCTTTGGTGAACGTCTCAAGCCACGCCTTTGACGCGCCGTAAATACTGAATCCTGGAAACGGATCGACTGCTGCCATCGAAGAAATGTTGACGATCGAACCGCGTTGCTGTTTCTTCAGCGTCGGCCAAACCATTTGAGTCAGCGAAAACACAGCGCGGATGTTCGTGCTGACAACGGTTTCGAATGTGCTTTCGTCGATCGATTCGAAGTCGCCAAGCGGCGCTGCACCAGCATTGTTAACTAACACATCGATGCGTCCAAACTTTGTCAACGTTGACTCGACCAGACGTCGACGCGTCTCAACGAGCCCGATGTCTCCGGAAATGGCCAGCACGTGATCTGCATTTCCGAGCGAATTTGCGGCGGATTGAAGCGATTCCGGTCGGCGTCCACAAATGGCGACGCGATAGCCTTCGGCCAGGAAACGCTTCGCCGTTGCGTAACCTATTCCACTGCTGGCACCGGTAACAAGGCAGACTGGAGGGGACGTTTCGGCCATTTGGAGATGTAGAAAGATTTAGAAGATTGAAAGATGGTAAACGCGAAAGATCCGAATTGTACCGCAATTTGAATCTTGGGAGACGATGATCGACAAAGTGACTTATCCGCTGACAGGCAGGAAGTATATAATCGGGTGAGCGAAACGACGGAACACAAAATGAAGCACTTAAAAAAGTCGGACCAAAACGATGGCTCCTGAAACCAAAGACTTGACCAAAAATCAGCGTCGCGTGCTCAAGTACCTCAAGCAGCAGATCGAGCACAAAAATCATGTGCCGACGATTCGCGAAATCGGCGACCACCTCGGCATCTCGTCTCCCAACGGTGTTGCTGGTCTGCTGAAGCGGATCGAAGCCAAGGGCATGATTAAACGAACGAAGAACCGTGCTCGATCGATTGTCCTAACAGAAAAATGTTCTCCCGCCGGACTGCCGCTGGTTGGTCGCATTTCCGCCGGGCCGTTGACTGAAACGTTTGCTCAGGCAGAGCGGTTCGAGTTCGACGGGCTCGAACGGCGGGCAGACTACGTGCTGGAGGTGACCGGCGAATCAATGATCGATGCGCAAATCGCTCCAGGGGATTTCGTGCTGGTCAAGAAACAGTCGACTGCGGACCGCGGCGACATCGTAGTCGTTTGCGACGATGAAAACGGGACGACCCTCAAGTACTGGTACCCGGAAAAGAACCGAGTCAGACTTCAGCCGGCCAACAAAACCATGAAGCCGATCTATCGCAAAGACGTTCGCGTTCAGGGCGTTGTAATCGGCTTGGTCAGAAAGCTCTGATAAGTTCTGAGCCAGATTTGTGTGGTTGGCTTCACGATAAAAGCAAAACTCTGGAAATTGCATTCCAATCCTGCGATGATAGGCCCATGAATGCACTCACAAAACTTGGGCTCTCTCGCGAATTTACTATCCTGGTTTTTCTGTTGGTTCTGGTTGGCGGCGGATGGCTGGTCTGGAACCAGCCGATGAAAGCAAAAGCGGTTGAGCCTGCCGAACACGCCGAAGTTCTTAAGGTGTGGCCGGATTCCGCGACCGACAAACGGCTCGACGTCGGGCAAGAGCACGACACAACCAAAGACGACGGAGAACTGATTGCCGGAAAGCGTGTGCAGCGGATCACCAACGTCTCCAGTGCCGAACTGCATTTCTGGCCGGCAGACGCGGACGTGAACACGGGAACTTCGGTCATCATCTGTCCGGGCGGCGGGTTCTATATTTTGGCTTGGGATCTCGAAGGCACCGAGATCGCTCAATGGCTTAACTCGATCGGCGTCAATGCTTTCATTCTGAAGTACCGCGTTCCGACGGCGCGTGAGTCTGACCCGGCGGCTGCTCCGACGGAAGACTTGCAACGCGCGATCGCCATGGTGCGGCACAATGCCGAGAAATGGAACCTGGCCAAAGATCGAGTTGGAACGCTCGGCTTCTCTGCCGGAGGAAACGTTATCGCCAATGCAGCCTTCACGACGGCTCGCTACGATGCGATCGATGATGTCGACAAACAATCTGCCCGAGCCAACTTCATCGTGCCGGTCTACGGTGCCCGGATGGTCAAAAAAGAAGGCGGACTCCGCGACGGCATGGAGCTCAACAAGGATTCTCCGCGAGCATTTATCGTTCACGCTTTCGATGATTTCGTTCCCGTCCAGAACGCTCTGGAGTTGGCCCGCCTCTACAAGGAAGCCGATGTCCCTGTCGACTGTCACGTGTTCGATACCGGTGGACATGGGTTTGGGGCGCGTTTCATCGAAGACGTGCCGGTGACCAACTGGCCCAAGCTGTGCGAATCGTGGATGCGGAAAAACGGCTGGCTGGAGCGAATTGGTGCGGCCGACTCTCAGCAATAGCAACGCTAGCGTGACCGCTGCCAGCATCTGAGCCGGAAAACTCTGCTCAATAGGTATAAGTTCTCAAGTTTTGGTCGAGCGGTTGTCGAAGAAAGAGGAGAAGCTACAGGGGGCAGAAGAATCATGCTGCGCGCCGAATAAATTGGGCCGCGGCACCGTGAAATCCAAGCCGGCAAAACCGTGGCCTCAATCCCTTCACCATCTCAACTACCTGACGACTCCGCCCCGAGTGGCGTGATCGGCTGGCTGATCGCATTCGCCAGCAACATCGGTAGCGTCGTGCTAAATGCCTACGACACGATGGTCAATGGCTTGATTTCGCTCGGCGACTTTGCGCTGTTCTCGCTCCGCACTCTGCGCTGGATGTTCTCACGTCTGCCACGTCGCGGCACTATTTGGCCAAACTTCTATGAGGTCGGAGTCAAATCGCTTCCGGTCGTTGCCCTGACAGGAACTTTCATCGGGATGGTGCTGGCCGTCCAAAGCTATTTCCAGTTTCGACAGATCGGGCTGGAAACAAGACTTGGCGGAGTCATCAATATGACGCTGCTTCGCGAACTCGGACCGGTACTCGCGGCCACGATGCTGGCAGGACGAGTCGGCAGTGCGATGGCGGCGGAGCTAGGAACGATGCGAGTCACTCAACAGATTGATGCACTTTCGGCGATGGGCGTGAATCCGGTGCACTACCTTGTTGTCCCACGATTCATGGCTTGCCTGTTTCTGATTCCGACACTGACGGTGATGGCGGACTTCATGGGCGTTGCCGGCGGTCACTTCTATTGCGTGAACATCCTCGGAATCGACATTCATCACTATTGGCACAACAGCGCCAAATTTGTTACCAACTTCGACCTGTTTGTCGGGTTGTTCAAAAGTATCTTCTTCGGTTCGGCGATCGCGATGGTCAGTTGTTACCAGGGGTTCAACTGTACTGACGGAGCAGAAGGAGTTGGATCGGCATCGACCAGTTCTTTTGTGTATTCATTCGTTGCCATTTTGGTGCTGGACCTGTTCCTCGGAATCGGCCTGGATTCGATCTACTTTACGCTCTATCCGGAAGGAGCCAGTTTGCTGTGATCGATCAATTTATGGAAGCCAACGATCCACTGGTTCGTGTCGAAAACCTCACCGTCAGATTTGGTCGCCAGACCGTTCTGAGAAACATCAATCTTTCCATTCCGGCCGGACAAACCGTTGTTCTGATTGGCGAAAGCGGGTGCGGAAAAACGGTCCTGATGAAGTCGATCATCGGCTTGATCAATCCAACCCAAGGCCGTGTCTTCTTCGACGATGAGGAGATACAAACGCTCAACGACAGCCAGCTCAGTCGACTCCGTTTGCGATTTGGATTCGTTTTTCAGCACGCTGCGCTGTTTGACAGCATGACGATCGGGCAAAACGTGGCTTTTCCACTAATGCAGCACGGCAACTTCACCTCACAGCAGATTCACGACATGGTCCTGTCGCGATTGTCGGAAGTCGGGCTACCGGATTCTGTCGTGTACAAAAAACCGGCCGAGCTTTCTGGTGGAATGCAGAAGCGTGTTGGGCTGGCCCGGGCGTTGATTATGAACCCGGAACTGATCATGTATGACGAACCGACCACGGGGCTCGATCCGATCATGAGCGACGTGATCAACGAGCTGATTATGCGCACCCGTCGCCGAAATCCGGTGACCAGCATTGTTGTGACTCACGATATGAATACGGCGAAGAAGATTCCTGATCGCGTCATCATGTTGCTGCCAGCGACACGACTTGAGCCAGACGAAAACCAGATCATTTTTGACGGATCGGTGCCCGAGTTGGAGCACTGTCGCGATCGGCGTGTCCAGCAGTTTATCAATGGCGAGGCCGGCGAACGACTGATGGAATTGCGAACCGCACAGCATTCCGTTTGATGCCTGTATGCCGCAATGCGTTGTATGTGCCGTGCGGAAAGAGTACCGCGAGTATTGAATCAGCCAGGAAGTCTGATTCGCAAAACAATCGATTGATGAGAAAGCAAGCTCATGGATGAGAACGTTCAAAAACTGAGAGTCGGAATCTACACGATCATCGTGTTGTTGATTCTGGCGATTTTGATTTTCCTCAATGGCGAAGGTTGGAACAGCAACTACAGCGTGTTCCTGAAACCTGTCTCCGCTCCGGGAGTTCGCGTTGGGACTCCGGTGCGCAAGAACGGGATCCTGATCGGTCGCGTTGACGACGTCAGAACCGAAAACGACCACGTCGTGTTGCGACTTGCGATCCGCGAAAGCGAGCGAATCTATGGCAACGAAACGATTTCGATCGGTGCCGAATCGGTGCTAGGTGACGCGGGCCTGGAAGTTTTGCCGCTGCGTCAGGATTTGCGAGGCGAGCTGGTTTCCCACAATTCCCTGGTCGAACGGTATGAGGTAAAGCCGAATCCGATGGAGCTGATCCAGGCGGCTTTGGAGCTTGAAGACGATATCTCGATGACGCTGGCCTCGATTCGCGAAACCAGTGAAACGATCGGCAGCGCGGGAACCGGAATTGAAACTTTGACTTCTCAAGTTAACGCAATTTTGACTGATGACGACAGTGACATCAAAAAGATGGTTGCCGACATTCGCCAGTTGAGCATGAAGGCGGAGGTCGCTGTTGACAGTGTGAACGGCATCTTCGAGCAGATCAATGCGACTATTCAGGACCCTGACTTTCAGGAAGACATGGACGAATTCGTAAAGACATTGCCAGCGATCTTCAAGGAAGTCCGCGTGGGTATATCCGACTTCCGCAAGATCATCAATGGCTTTGCGGGCGTGGGCGACAAGGTCAACGAGAACCTCGACAATGTCACTCGATTCACCGACAGCCTTGGCGAGACCGGGCCGGAAGTGGTTGAGCAAATCAACGGCGGGGTGAAGGATATCCGCGCTTTGATCGAGAAAGCCAAAGGGCTCGAAGAAACGATCGCGACCATTCAGGAGACCTTCGGCAACAAGGACGGTACCGTGGGGCAACTGTTCAACAACCGGGAGGCATACGACGAAGCACTTGCCGCGATTCGCAATGTCAAGGAAGTTACCGAGGAGGTCAAACGCGTCAGTACGAAGCTGGAACCGCTCATGAACGACGCTCGTCACCTTGTAGATAAAGTTGCCCGAGATCCCGGTGGCGTGATCCGTGGAGCGATGCAGCGCAAACCTGTTGGCGCGGGCTATAAAGGTACTCCCGGCTCCAGATCACTATTTCGGTAGGGAAGTAAATGAATTGGCGTCGCATCAGGAAGTGGACTTCAATTGTTGCTGCCAGCGGGTTTGTTGCGCTAATTGTTGCGGCCTGGTTTGTCGGCGGCGCTTTGGTAGCACCGGCAAATAGAACCGTTGGCTTGGCTCCCGCAGACTTTCCGGCGTCGTCAGTTCAGTTCGATTCTGATTCAGGAACAACATTGTCTGGTTGGCACCTGCCGTTGTCTGAGTCAAACGCGACCGTCATTCTGTTGCACCCGATACGTGGTGACCGGCGCTCGATGCTTTCGCGCGCAAGGCTGTTTCGCAAGCATGGATACTCAACGCTGCTGATTGACTTGCAGGCGCACGGAGAATCAGAAGGCCGAAACATTACCTGCGGGTTTCTTGAACAGCACGATGTACTCGCGGCAGTTGACTTTGTTCGTGACGACAGCCCGGATGAAAAAGTCGCGATCGTTGGTTGGTCGCTGGGCGGAGCGTCCACTTTGCTTGCCAATCCTGATGTGGATGCAATCGTTTTGGAATCCGTTTATCCGACGGTCACAGAGGCCATTCACAATCGGATTCAGATGCGGTTGGGATTCCTGCATCACGTCGTGGCACCACTCCTGCTGGTTCAGCTGAATCCTCGCTTAGGGGTGTCACCAAAACAACTTTGTCCGATTGATCGAGTCGCTTCCCTCGATTGTCCGGTACTAATCGCGTCGGGAGATCGCGATGAACACACGACGATTCAGGAAACGCGATGTATGTTTGATGTCGCCTCGTCTCCAAAGGAACTGGTTATATTTGAAGGTGCGGAACATACTGACCTGCTTGTTTACGACGCTGCGAAGTACGAAAATCAGATCGTCGGATTTGTGAGCGAAGCACTGGGTGAGCGGTCCGACGACTAATGTGTTTCACGCATCGCGTTTCAAAATGGAATGCGACGAGCAATTTTGTTGCGATGCTCATTTCGTTTCTGTAGTCCGCGTCCTCGTCCTAGGTATATGCTTTTCAACTATGGCTGGTCAAAATCCTTACAAAGCACCTGTTGTTGCAAATGCGGCTCAGGCGATTCCGGCTGAAATCGATATGCAGCCCAAAGATCGCAAAAAGGCAGACGCAATTATTAAAGACGCGAGCCAATTCTGGCTTGCCATTTTCCTTTGTATCCTTTGCAGTGCGTTGGGTGCGTTGATCATTCCCATCTGGTACTTTGTTCGATTGCTGCAGTGGAACTCGCTTGCGAAAAAGTATCCGGATTTGGTCCCGGATTCTCCGATTCCAGGATCACTGTCAGCGGACTTTAAATCAGCACAGTGGAAATTGATCGTCGGTCTGGCCGTCGGTTCATCGATTTTTGTAATCGTGGTGCTGATGATACTGGCAACCGCTTTCGTGCCGATGGGCTAATCCAACCCAAACGATTTGCTCTTTTTGGAAAACTGAGGCGATCCTTTCGAGGTACCGCCTTTGAGAGAAAGTGGCATGGCTTTCCGTTGGAGACAGTCTTTAAAACATGCGGTTTCAAATTGGAACCACAACGCGTGGCGTTCGTCGGAATCACGTAGTGCGGCAAACAACATGAACCTGAGAGTGATTTTTAGCATATGAACAAAGTACTTTTGGCTCTCGTCGGTTGCCTCATCTTTGGGTTCACGTCGTGTGGCAAGCCTGCGCCTCCCGTCGATAAGCCTGTTGCAGATGAAGCAGAACAATCAGTGATCACAACGCTTGCCATCAAACAGCTGGACGCGTACAACCGCGCCGATCTGGACGGGTTTTGTGCGTGTTACCATGCGGACGTTCGAGTATTCGACGGTGAGGAAGAAAAGCCGCCTGGTATTGAGGCGTTTCGGGCGCGTTACGCCAAGATGTTTTCCAAGGGTGGCTTCGGTGCGAGCGTGCCAACCCGCGTCTCCCTTGGGAAGCACTGCGTCGATCTGGAGCATTGGTGGCGTGAGAGTGGCAAACGTGGCGAAGTGCTTGTCCGCTATACCGAGAAAGATGGTTTGATTGGAACGGTCCAATTCCTGCGATGACGGTAGCCGGAGGAACTGGTCGACCGTCGCAGATCCCCGCGATTAAGCCGGCCGCTTGAATTCGCTTTGTTTCAGGATCGTTCATGGGCACGAACGGGTGTTGTGGTTGAAGCAGATCGCTCCACAACTACCCAATGCTGTATTCTTCCAGCCAGATTGTCCTGCGATGAGATTGCGAATTGCGACGAAGTCACTATCTAATCCGAATTGCGGTCTTCCTGAGCGTCGCGTTGGACGCCTCGGGCAGTGGTTTTGGATTGATGCTGGGCGTAGCCGTCGGCGCCACCATTGGGATGGCTGACGCCGGGATCCAAAGACTGATCGAGAGATTTCGTAGCGACGATACCGAAGACTGATTGGCTTACCGGTTGGTGGCAACAAACTTCCTGTTCATCATTTCGGACAAAATGTTCCACTGAGGCTCGCCGTCGTCTATCGCCGCCCGAAAGGTAGATCTATCGACGCCTTCTTAGCAAGGCCATGCTGGCCAACACTAGGACTGTTGCGGCACTTGGTTCCGGGACTGCTGCGAATCCGGTCGACATGTTGTCCATCGCATACTCTTCCTGTGACAATCCCAAAAACGTGCTTGTCGAGAATTCAATCGAGTTGATGCCTTGGTCGTCGGAGATGAATCCCCAGAATCCATCGCTGTCGATCGTGCCAAGGCTCTCACTCGACAGATCGTCAAGCTGGACATCAATATCAATTCCGCTTCCCTCACCGCCTGGCGTTAAGTCAAAGAAAGCTCCCCAAGCCGTCGGGGCGTTGGTGTAAGACCATTCCGTTGTGGAGGCAGATCCAATAAGCGGGTCGGTAACTGTGTCGTTCCACGTCCCACCGGCGATTCCACCGTTATCCGAGGTGGAGCTCAAACCTGAAACCAGCGTCGTGTCGTCAAAGTTTTCAGTTATCAGGCTCTGCGTCGCAGCAAGCCAGGCACTCTGATCCGTGAAAATGACGATATCAGCGTGAACGCTGGAGCTGATGGCCAAAAGAATCGAAACAGTCGCCAAAAATCGGATAATCATATCTGATGCCTTCGGGTAGAGATTCAAAAGTTTAGGTCCCTCAACCTGCTTTGAAGCTCGACACATTTCGACGCGTCTTTCAATTCGAATGTCAAATCTCAGGATGTATGGCTATTTGCGACAGTAGAGTTAGTCACAGTTGGTTTGGGTGTAACACCTGAATGCATCGAAATTTCAGTTCGTGCGGCGAACGCTTGAAACGCAAGGATAGTTTGGCTGCCACAACTCATTTGGCATTATTGTGGACGTTAGGGCCTGAGTCGCATTCAGCTTTCACAGGCTCTCTTTTGCGAGTTCGACGCGAAAGATCGCAAGCTTTCAGTTGCATTCCCGCAAATGCGGGCTGCGATACTCGTGAATTGCGAACCTCCCAGCTGCGCTAGGTCACCCGCTGGCCAGGCTGAGCGCCGTCATCGGGATCGAGAAGATAGATTTCAGTCGCTTCCGGTCCACCGGCAGCGCAAACCATGCCTTCGCTCATGCCAAAACGCATCTTGCGTGGCTTCAGGTTGGCCACCATCACAACCAGACGCCCTTCCAGGTCTGCGGGATCGTAGGCGGATTTGATCCCGGCAAAAACGTTGCGCTGTTCATCACCGCCGAGCCCCAACGTTAGTTGCAGCAGCTTGTCAGCTCCTTCGACATGAGAAGCTTGCAAGACACGGGCGACGCGAAGGTCGACCTTGATGAAGTCCTCAAACGTGCACTCTTCCGACAGCGGCTTGTCGATCAGGTGCTGCGGGCTATCGTTGTACTTGGCAGCCAGTTCGGAAAGTGCTCCGGAAGCAGCTTCGGCTTCGTGTTCGGCTTCGTGTTCGGCTTTGGTCTCGTCAGTCATCTTTGCGATATCCTTTGGATCGATTCGTTTCATCATGTGTTTAAATTTGTTGATCGGAGTCCCCAACAACGGCGTTTGTGCCTGATCCCATGAAGTGATCGGATCACCGAGCAGATCGCCCGTCTTTTCCGCAAGGTCCGGTAAAACCGGCGCCAGGAAGATTGCCAGTTGCCGGAACAGGTTGATTGCGATTGTGCAAACGTCCTGCAGTTCCTGAGCTTTGCTCTCGTCTTTCTTCAGTACCCATGGTGCGGCGTTTTCAATGAAGGGGTTGGCGCGATCAGCGGCCGCCAGAATCAGACGCATGGCTTTGTTGTAGTCGCAGTCTTCGTAAGCCTGAGCAATCTCGTCAGCCGAATTTGCGGCTTGTTCGAACAGGCCGCCATCGTCCGGCCACTCAGTTGAAAGACCGGTTGGCTGAAGAAACTTGGCACAACGTGATGCCAAATTAACGACTTTGTTCACCAGGTCCGTGTCGACTTTCGCCTGAAACTCATCCAGACTCAAGTCAATGTCATCGAGGTTCGGCCCCAGTTTCGACGCGTAGAAGTATCGCAGCGCCGACGGGTCGAGATGCTTCAAATATGTTTCCGCTTTGATAAACGTGCCCTTGCTCTTGGACATCTTTTCGCCATCAACGGTCAAGAAACCGTGAATACGAACTTTCGTCGGCAGGCTGTAACCCGCAGTCTTAAGCATTCCCGGCCAGAACAGCGTGTGAAAATAAATAATGTCTTTGCCGATGAAGTGATGGATTTCGCACTCTGGATTCTTCCACCAGTCATCAATCTGCGAGCCGTTTGCATCGCACCATTGCTGCGTCGAAGCCATATAACCGATTGGTGCATCGAACCAGACGTACCAGTAGTCGCCGGGGCTGTCTGGGATCTCGAATCCGAAATACTGGGCCGGTCGGGATATATCCCAATCGCGAAGTTCGTCACCGAGAAATTGTCCCTTGAGGTAATTGGCGACCTCAGACTGCAGGCTGTCGCTGTCCTGAGTCCACTCGTTCAGAAATCCGTGAAGCTGTTCAAGTTCAATGAACAGGTGGTTCGCGATCCGCACTTCCGGCTTGGTTCCGGAAATGGTGCTAAGCGGATCGATAAGCTCCACTGGCGAATAAGTCTCGCCGCATTTGCTGCAATTGTCGCCCGGTTGGTCAGGCGTGCCACACTTTGGGCACGTGCCCGTAACGAACCGGTCCGCCAGAAAGGTTTCCTTTTCGGTGTCGAAAAGCTGCTCGACCTGTTTCTCTTTCACCAGGCCGGCGTCTCGAATCTTCTGCCAGATCTCACCGCACAGCCTTCGGTTCTCATCACTGTGGGTGCTGCCGTAGTTGTCAAAGCTGACTCCAAACCCGGCAAAATCGCGTTGATGAGCTTCGCTCGATTCGGCGATGACTTCCTCTTCGCTGCGACCTTCCTTCTGAGCCCGCAACATGATCGCAGTTCCGTGCGTGTCGTCCGCGCAGACGAACAGGACTTCGTGGCCACGCAAACGCTGGAACCTCGCCCAAATGTCTGTCTGAATATATTCCACCAGATGTCCGAGGTGGATCGGGCCGTTCGCGTACGGAAGCGCTGCGGTAACAAGGATTTTGCGAGGGTTCATTCAGCTATGCCAAAACGTTGGTGATCGGGGTCCGACCAGATTGGTGCCGTCGGATGCACGATAGTATGGGGCGATTGTATTGTGGACATTCCGTCGCGCATATGCCCTGCGGATATCATCCCGGACAGGTCAGCCAAAAGATGGTTCAGGTTCAAGATTGTGTTTGACGCGACGAGTAGTTTTGCGAAACTGGAGCAATCTCAGAGATAGGCGACCATGATGGATCAGACAAAACAAAACAGGCATCTGCTGGCGTGGGCGATCGCGATCGTTTGCATGTGGGCCAATGGCGGGTCGGCTCAGGCGATTCGAAACGGAGAATTCGACGAAGGCCTCAGTTGGTGGTTGAGCCGCGGTGGCACGACGCTGGCCGTTTCCGAGGACAGTCACCAAACTGCTGGGGCATGTTTGGTCACGAATCGAACAGATTTCTGGCACGGAGTCTCTCAACCGATCGACCAAGCCAGCCTCGAACCTGGCAAGGACTATTACGTTGAAGCTTGGGTCAAACCTGTAGGTGACGTTTCGGGGACGATGCGATTCCTTCTGTTCCAGGTCGACGACCGCGGAGAGCGTGGGCTGAAAGTCGGCGAAGGGGTGGCTGAGCCCGGTCAGTGGGTGAAGATGCGGGGCGGATTTACATTTGATCCTTACGGAGAAATCCAGCACTTGATTCTCGCGATCGATGGCTCCGAGGACGATCGGCACACCTTCGATTTTTTGGTCGATTCTGTCACGGTAACTGAGAACGAATGGCGTCAGGAAGCCGATGATCGTATCGAACAGATCCGCAAACGCGATGTCGTGCTGAATTTTTCACGCAGCAACGGCAAACCGGTTGCCGGATTGTCGGTCGGCGTCGAGCAGGTGTCGCATGATTTTCCTTTCGGTTCAACATTGAACTGGCGATTCGAGCAGGACGAAGTCTACCGTGATTTCTTTCGTGAACATTTCGACTGGGCCACGATCGAGTGGCACGCTCAGTGGAGAGCTGTCGAGTTCACCCAGGGGCAGGAAGACTATTCAATTGCCGACGCGTCGATCGACTTTTGCGAGCAAAATGGAATTCGCGTCAAAGGCCACGCACTTTTTTGGCCGGCAGAGCAGTTTCGCCCTCCGTGGCTGGAGGCGCTTTCCGACAGTCAATTGATGCAGGCGATGGATCGGCGGATCACCGATGTGGTATCCCGCTTCCAGGCACGGCTGTATGCGTGGGACGTCAACAACGAGATGCTGAACCATACATTTTTCCAGGATCGACTGGGCGAGTCCATTCGTTCGTGGATGTTTCAGCGTGCTCGCGAAGTTGATCCCGCTGCGAAGTTGCTGGTCAACGAGTACGGTTTGGAAAATTCGGAAGCCAAGACGATTCGCTATCGGGAATTGGTCGAGTCGTTGGGGTCGAATGTGGACGGCGTCGGTTTTCAGTCTCACTTCGATGGTCTGGCGTCTCCCATGGGTATTGAAATCGCGATGGAGCAATTTCAGGATTCCGGTTTGGGGATTTGGTTCACGGAATACGATACCGTGCACCCGGACCCAGAAAAACGAGCCCAATCGCTGGAGGATTTCTACCGGTTTGTCTTTAGTTGTCCGGAAACCGAAGGAATCATTATGTGGGGTTTCTGGGCCGGTTCGCACTGGCGCGGTGCAGATGCCTCCCTCGTCGATCTTGACTGGACCATCAATGCTGCCGGGCAACGTTACTTTGCGTTGATGGACGAGTGGACGACGGAATCGGAAGGCAGTACTGATGGCTCAGGCGATTTCGAGTTCCGCGGCTTTCTCGGCAGTTACCTTGTGACGACGACCGATGATGCTGGCATCGTTAATTATCACCTGGTTCCAGTCAGCAAAGGCGAAGGTTCATTGTTGGCGAATCTTGCTACCAATGCGGCTCACAACTCGTTGAGTATTTATGGAACCGACGAGAACGACCTTTTTGAGCTCGATTTAGCCCAATCCGAATTGATCTACGTCAACGGTTCGCCGGTTAATTTCGAGCTTCCGGTCGAGGCATCTGGCGTCCGTGTTGTCGGACTGTCGGGAGATGATCGGCTCGTCATTCAGGCGTCACCGGAATTGCAGAATCTACTTGTTACTCCATCCCGAATGATCGTTCGTGGGATAGGATCTGTCATTCGGTTTCATGATTTGGAAAATGTCGAAGTCAAAGCGGCGTCGTTGGACAGTCGCGTGGTGCTCGGCGACTCACCCGATGATGACACTCTGAACTCGTTTGAGAACATCACGACATTGACCAATTCTCAAGTCGCTTTGAGCGTTGTTGGGTTCGGCACTGTGGCTGCCTATTCCGTTCGTGGGCAGGATACAGCCCGAGTTTTCGATAGCGCTGCGGTCGATCAATTCACAACTGATCTGGAATCCGTCAACGTCAAACTCGGTGGCCGTACACGGCAGGTTAGTGGGTTTGCAGAAAACTTGGTTGAATCGTCGATTGGCTACGACACCATCGAGATTCGAAATTCGGAAGTCGCGGATTCGATTGATATTTCATCGGATGCGATTGTGGCTAATTTGGACCAAACGGATAGTCGATTTCATTTCAATGGATTTCGACGCGCAAGTCTGCTCGCCCAAGAGGGAAGCGCAACTGCGGTTCATGTTGTTGGGACAGATACCGACGAGACGCTTCGGATTACTTCCGAAGAGAGTCTTTACTATGGACCCGGCTTTCGTTACAGCTTTGAGCCATACTTTGCGTTTGAAGGACTGGTCGACTCAGCTGGAAACGACCGATTGGTGTTTCGCGATTCTGTGGCGAACAACGTCCTTTCCGTCAGCGGTGATTCGACAACAATCTCAGACGGACCGTTGACACATTCGTTTCAGTTCCTCGATGAAGTTAGTGCTTTCAGTCGAGCCGGCGGAACGGACACTGCGACGATCGATAATCCGAACGCCTCGGTGCGATTGGTCGGCGACTGGCATCAGCCTGAGTAGCATGAGTTACAGCGGCCGGATCAGCTGGGATCTGTGGTCGCCAGCGTTTAGGGTTAGCAGGCTGCTTGTGAATGGCGGCGATGTTGCGTTTAAGCAGCAAGCAAACCTTTGCTGTTTCGGATTTGCCTCATCTTTCGGTCTTCCTCTGCAAATTTCAATGCGTTTTCACTTGGAACGCAGGTTGCATTGGAACCATGAGACCGCCAACTCAAGAGGAAATCAGATGGAATCGCAACAGAACATTTCGACCGCTCAACGAATCAGCAATAGCATCCTTGTCGGAACCATCTTGATCGTGATCGGCTCGCTCTGTGGGCTTTGCTAGGCCGCGCAATTCGCTTCGGCCTCGCGAATTCTCGCTCAAAAATGCCGATCAAAGCAGGCGGTTAGGCTGCGTCGCGATACGAATCAGTTTGGTCGTCGGCTCGGAAAATTTTCAATCCGGAACCAGCGATTTTGCATCGCCGAGCGACCGAGTTCCGTTTCGCGATGTTCGATAGCGTATCGAACATGGTCTCAATCTTCGATTGAGCGGATTCTACAAAGCGATCGATCTTTTGATCGAAAATTTCTGGCACGTTTCGGATCGCTTCCGTTTGCGACTGGAAGTGAAGCTGTGGCAAGCCAATGTCCTGCATTAAGCCACGAGTTTTCCAGGTGTTTGAGTCCCATGTTGAAAACGGCACGCGGAGCACCGCTGCAGCGATGGCGGCATGGAATCGGCCGGCGCACAGTTTTTGGCAGCGAGCGATCTTTTTCAGCGACTCATACGCAAGTTCGCCGTTGGGCGAAAAGCCCGACATCTTGTTGAGCACATTGTCGGTGATACCAAGCTCCATGTCACGATCAAGATTCGGAACCGATCGGAGCATTGAGGACGCGAACAGCAAGTCCGGGATCCGTTTACAAAGCACCCCCTGAGACCGAACCTCTGCCGCACTGAGGCTTTCCCGCATCGAGATGTATTCGAATTGCTCCAGGATCGGCAGGTCTCCATTGTCCTGAAACACGCCGTTGATTAACGCACAGGGCCAGCGTCGCGCCAGATCCAGCAGTTCGGTGTGTCTGCCGTGATGAAACGTACCTTCAGCGTTGATGATGACCAAATCGGCACGGTCCAAATACGGACGTGCGATGGACATGTTCAACTTTCGCGGAAATGCAGCGATCAGTGCCGTGCCGGTTCTGGCAAGCTGTTCCCTGATCGTTTGCCCCACCAATTGGCAGCCGAAATGCGGCGCGTAGAGGCTGGTATCGTTGATCAGAACAACCGAGGGCATGGAAATCCGAAACTGCGGGAACTGCGAAAGCGAAGAAGTCTTACTCGCAGTTATCGGTCGCAGTTCATCGGAATCGTAGCGATCCCGCTAGCGGCTCGGAGTAACCGTTACATCCAACAACCTTGGCAGAAGGTCGCGGGGCTGGTCGTTTGAGGAGCACGCTTGGCCGCTGGAAGAAACTGACGGGCTTCAGTCTTCGAAGCCGGAAACCACAACCGAAATGTTCTGGCCGCCGAAACCAAAGCTGTTGGTCAGCGCGATGTTGCAGTTCGCTTCGCGAGCGGTATTGGGAACGTAGTCCAAATCGCAAAGCGGATCCGGGTTTTCGTAGTTGATGGTCGGTGGCAAAATGTTGTCGCGAATCGCCATCATGCACACAATCAATTCTGTCGCGCCGGCGGCAGCGATCAAGTGCCCCATCATGCTCTTGGTGCTTGAAACTGGAACCTGCCCTGCCCTTTCGCCGAACACTTCGCGGCAGGCCTTCGATTCGACTTTGTCGTTTACCGTTGTGCTGGTGCCGTGAGCATTGACATAGTCGATTTGCTCTGGCGTCATCCCGGCATCGTTCAGTGCCATTCGCATGCAGCCAATCGCACCGCGGCCTTCTGGATGAATGTCGGTGACACGATAGGCGTCAGCGGTTGAGCCATAGCCCCGAATTTCGCCGATGATGTTCGCGCCGCGGGCTTTAGCGTGTTCCAGTTCTTCCAGCACGACCATGGCCGCGCCTTCTCCCAGGACAAACCCGTCGCGAAGTCGATCGAAAGGACGTGACGCGCCGGTCGGATCGTCGTTGTTCGTCGAAAGCGCTGTCAGCAGATTGAAGCCGGTTACTCCAAACGGGTGGATCATGCTGTGCGTTCCACCAGAAAGCATCACATCTGCTTCGCCGCGGCGAATGATCTCTGTGGCCTCTCCGATTGCCTGGCTGCTGGCCGCACAAGCCGTAAGGCAGTTTGCGTTGGGCCCCTGAGCATCAAACATAGCCGCGACATGTCCCGGCGGCATGTTGGGCTCCTGTTCAAGTTCCACGACCGGGTTGAGGATGTCGAGTCCGGCTCGCGTGAATTTGACCAGATCGAGCTTACCTTCCGCGTCCAGCGACTTGGCCATCATGTTGGCGAACGAGTAGAAGTCCTGGTTGCCTTCACCGCTGCCCATGTACACACCGAACCTTCGGCGGTCTTTGATGGAATCGCCGACGCCCGAGGCATCGAAAGCCTGACGTGCAGCACCGGCGGCGAAGCAGGTATGTCGCCCGCGGAATTTCCACTTTTCAGGATCTTCACCGGCTTGAGAGACATCCCAGTTTTTAATCTCTGCAGAGATTCGAGTGGGGAATTTGCTGGCATCAAAAATCGTCGTATAGCCGACGCCCGATTTGCCTTCTTTAAGAGCAGACCAAACGGTTTCGATGTCGTTGCCAAGCGGGTTGATGACGCCGACACCGGTGACAACCACACGGCGGCGTTGGGTAGGAGCAATCATGACGTAGTCCGTGGTGTTCTTTTCAAACGCCGATTTTAAGAAATGCCTGTTCGGCTTCAATCATGTGGTCAGGGATCTGAACTTTTGATCCGTCCGGATAGACTCCGACTTCGAACAGACGCAACAGCCTGAGCATCCGGCAAAACTCTGCGGGTTCGAAAAGCTCGACTCCCTTGAATCTTTCGTCATCGAGCCGCGCAAACATCAGGTCAATTTTGGCCTGAAGCCGGTCGCCTGCGTGCGAGGTCCCTTCGACCATCGCTCCCATCTCATCATTGTTCGTGATGCGGACACGGTAAGTCAATTTGGTGCCGGGTTCAGCCTCGAAATGAAATTCGCTGCTGGTGACTTTGGCCAAAACGATACGATCATTGAAATCGCTCATTTGTCCCAACAACAAGCCACCGGTCTGAGCGATGCCTTCGATAATCACCGACGCCGGCAAGAAAGTCCGACATGGCGAATACTCGTCGACGACCTCTTCGCTGAGGCTAATGCACTTGATCGCTTCGGCAGTTTCGCCAGCTACGAATTCAGTGAAGCGATCAATCCAAAACCAGCGCATTGCTTTGTCAGCTTTCCGTTACTCGCAGTGAAAAACCCTTCGAGTGATGTCTCAACGAAGGGCAATCACGACGATGTCAAAATTGGCCTAAGCCTGTTTGTGCTCAACGAAACGGCACAGATCCTGAACCGTCAGCAAATTGGCAAAATCCTGAACGACAGGATTCGCTTCGAACTTTTCCAGATCGGCGAACGGCATCCGCTCTTTCAGTTTGGCAACACCTTCAGGCGTGACCTTGCCGTCTTGCAGATACTCACTGCTGGTGAGGATGTCGTCGGGGAAAAGTTCTTCGCGATCGATCGAGATACCGAACGTTTGCTCCAGCTTGAAAACGATGTCCAGAAAGTCGATCGACTCTGCACCAAGGTCACCGATCATGGTGGCCTCAGGCGTAACTTCATCATCATCAACGCCAAGTGCATCGATAAGGACTTCGGAAACCTTTTTGTACGTTTCTTCTTTGACCGACATGTTTACTCCTGTGACAGTCTAAATTGGTGATTTGAAAATGATTTGGATTGATCCGTGCGTGCTGATCGTCGCGGTTCGCGAAACTGGTTCATTACGCAGGGATGGGTGCCCACAAGCGGCGATAAAATTTGCGGAACTGGTGGATCATGTATTTGTCGACCGCTTCATCGCGACCTTCGCGGTCGGCCAGATTGTAGGACTCAAGAGTCAATCTGCCTGAGACGGAAGCCTTGCCGTCGATCGTACCGACGACTTTGAGTTTTGTAATTGAATCTTCAACTTTCTTGATTTCCGCATCGACAACCAGAGAGCTTCCAGGCTGAACAAAGCCCTGGAACTTCATGCTTTTGGCTTCGCGCAAAACCACCGTGGAATGTTCGAAGTCATTGCTCTCTCGAACCAGCCACATGCTTGCCTGAAACATGGCCTCAAGCATCAAGACGCCCGGCATGACCGGGAACCGCGGAAAGTGATCGTTGAGATACTCTTCCGAAAGCGAAAGGCACTTGACTGCTTTAATCGACGCTCCCTTGTCGAGTTCGAGGATTCGGTCGAGTTGGGAGAACCGCATGTTGTGTCCAGTTGCCTTTCAGCTGCACTCAAGTGTTTTGGATTGCAAGGTCGTCTTTTCGGCCATTGCAGAATGGCGTAACTATAGCAAAGCGAATCTGGGCAAACAACACGGAATTTGACGTTGCACGCCGGTTTCAATAGGCTTTTTCGCAGCTTTCGAAATCGAGTCAATACGTCTATTACCAAGCCCTCGATTGCCGTTTGCGGTGGCGTTCTTCACGGAATCGATCGGTCGTGTTCAGGCGACTTCCCGGTTATCGAGCCGAATGCTACGATCATGCCATGCGCAGAGGAATCGCAGTTTCACCTGGCGTGGCGATCGGGACCGCCTACGTCATCCACGAGATCTTCGTTAATCCCGACACGAAACGCCTCGAAGACACCGAGATTACCGCCGAACTGGCGAGTTATGAAACGGCTCGGGACAAGGCGACCGCTGACCTGCGCGCTCTGGAGAAAAAAGTCGATGCCCAGGTTGGCCATGACGAGGCAACGATCTTTGCCGTTCACCAACAAATTTTGCGTGATCCTGCGTTCACCAACAAGATTCGCAACTGGATCGTAGAAGAGAAAATGAACGCGGGAGCAGCTCTCCACCGGTTGCTTGGCGAGTACACCGCGATCTTTAGCAAGACCAAGGACGCTTATCTGCGGGAGAAGCTGGATGACATCCGCGACGTGATTATCCGCGTCAGCAGCCATCTGAAACACTCGAAATCGGCTGACAAGATGGTCGAAGGGCCTCTGATTCTTGTCGCGGACGAGCTGCTACCTTCGCAAGCAGTGGCTCTTGGCGATTTTGATGTCCATGGCATCGTGACTCAGGCCGGCAGCCAGACCAGCCACGCCGCGATTATCGCCAGGTCGCGCGGAATTCCGGCGGTCTCTGGCGTCAAGAACATGCTCCGCAAGGTCAAGACGGGCGACACGATCGTTGTCGATGGCCGCGCTGGATGCGTGGAAGTCAATCCGAACGCGGAATCGTTAGCGGCATTTCGAAAGCTGGAACGGGAGTTCTTTGACCTGCGCGACCAACTCGCGACCAACCGCGATGAGAAAGCTCAAACAAAATGTGGCACCGAGCTTCGCCTCGAAGCCAACATCAATGGCGTATCCGATGCGAAGGCTGCTGCCGCGATGGGAGCGTCTGGTATTGGCCTGTATCGAACGGAGTATCTGTATCTGACTCATAGCGATTTGCCAGACGAAGATGAGCAGTACGAAGTTTACCGCGACATCATTGCGGCCAGTCCGAACCACAATGTGACAATCCGGACTCTGGACATCGGCGGTGACAAAACGGTCGCCTATTTGGGGCACGACCATAAAGAAGCCAATCCGTTCATGGGCTGGCGGAGCATTCGTTTGTCTTTCGAGCATCCCGAGTTTTTCAATACCCAGATTCGGGCGATCGTTCGTGCCGCCAGTGAGTTCCCTCAAGGGACGGCCCGAATTATGTTCCCGATGGTGACGACGGTCGAAGAGTTGCGGAAACTTCGCTCGATGATTCGCAAAGCCTATAAAACTTTGACAGCGCGAGATATCAAGGTCAAGGAATTGCTGTTCGGGATGATGCTGGAAGTTCCCGCGGCGGCAATTTCAATCGACACGATGCTGGATCTGGTCGATTTCGTTTCGATTGGCTCAAACGATCTGGTTCAATACCTGATGGCGGCCGATCGCGACAATCCGAAAGTCAGTCACCTTTGTCAGCCGCTGGCTCCGCCGGTTCTTCGCGTGCTCAAGCACGTTATCACGGCGTGCAACGAGAGTCGTACTCCGGTGACCGTTTGCGGTGAGATGGCGGGTAAGCCGAAAGCGTTTCTGTTGTTGCTGGGGATGGGTTTGCGTCGGTTCAGTATGAGCCCTGCGTTTGTACCCTCGATCAAACAGTTGGCCAGTCAGATCTCGATTGAGGAAGCCGAGAGCATTGTCGCAACGGTGATGAAGTTCAAGACGACGGCTCAGGTCAAGAAGTACATGACCCGGCAAATCGAACAGGTGGCGCCGAACCTGGCAATTCTGGATTCGAATTAGCCCCTGGCGTGAGAGATTTCGTTTAACGGCAAGCCGGAGGCGCCTACGCCTGCATTTACGTAGTTGTCCAACTGCCAAGCGAAAAATCGTACACCAGAGTTGTAGCATGTTCGTTGGAAGGTAATTTCTTGTCGGAAAATTTTGATGAGGGGTTCCTGTTTCCTGGCGTAGCCAAGTGGCGTCTTGCCATGGCCGCTTCATGTCTGTTCTTTTTTAGCTGGACTGGTGGTTATGCTCGGCCAACCAGGATTCTTGTATGCACTTACGTACATCAATGAGTCCATTCAAGAGATTGGTGAGGTCTTGTATTTTGTTAAGGCTATGGCTGTTAGTGCTGTAGCCTACCTTGTTCTGTCTCTGATTCCTGTCCTGATGCTCCGCTTGGTTGGCTTCAGATTCCAACGCGGTAGCGCGGCGGCAAAATGTGCTTAGCGGCAAGCCGACGGCGACTGCGCGTTAGCATGCAGGCGCAGTCGCCTTCGGCTTGCCGTTAAACGATGGGCTGAATTTCGACTCAGTGCTGGTAGAAAACGAAGCTCAGTCGTTATTCAAATCGATGCAGTGCTTGTTTTTTCGCGGCGTTCCAGCCCCCAGCGATCACGATCAGCCAAGCGAAAAAGACGACTGTCGAAATCTGTACGCCCAGTTTCAACGCCAGCGGAACATAGATGCTGGCTCCGAACAGCACGGCAATGCAGATCCAATACAACAATCGAAGGTTGATGTGTTTGGAAACTTCTTCGCTCAGGCCGCAGATCGCCAGCGGCAACAGAAGGATCGTCAGGTCGTAGGTGTAGAAGTGCGGGCTGATCAATACCGTTGCGATGACCAGGGCTGCAAACTGGAACGCAAAACGAGGTGAAGACAGTTCGATTGGACCCGACAGAATTCGTCCCAGCAACGTCACCAAACCAATTGCTGCCACGATCGCCATCGGCTTGACCAGGGCCGGATTAAAATCGCCGAGCAACAACTGCATGGCGCCCCACAGGCTGTGGGAATGCTCAAGCTGGTAGCCACTGTTGGAGATGTAGTTGCTCATGCCGAAGCACATTTGTACATAGTCGCCCCAGACGTCCGGGGCCAAAAACAGAGAGCCCACGATCAACACCGACAACGTCAACAATGATCCCGCCACGAAGCGAAACTGCTTTTTGCACAGCATCGCGACTCCGATCGGAACTGCGAGGTAGGGCTTGAACGCGATCAGACCAAAAACCAGCCCGGCGGTAAACGGACGCTCACGGTGCAGCAGGACAAACGAGATCGTCAGGATCGCCAACAGGATCGCCGACTTTTGTCCCATGTTCAGGCTCAGCAACAACGGTGTGAACAGGATCGCGACGATGAACCAACCGCCGGTGCCCGATCGGATTTCGCGATAGCCGCTAAGGAAAACAAAAGATGCGATCGATAAGGAAATTGCTCCGGCGAACATCCAGGCGACGACAAAACTGCGATAGTTCAAGCCAGAACCGAAGCTGGCAAACTGATAGTGGAATGGCGGATAGACCATTGGGAAATAGCCCGATGCTTCCCATTCGAATCCGACCAGTTCAACATCGTGTTGCAGCGCCGCGGAGTGCTTCCAGTCATAAAGCCGAGTGCGATCGGCGTTCCAGATGTGACCGCCGACGTATTCTTGCAGGATGTCGCCGCCGACCGGGTGCTCGCGCAGCGATGGCTGGTTTGGAGAATCGCTAAAGTTCGGAGACAGGTTCAGGACGAGGCTGACGAGCGCGCAGGGAATGAGCAAACAAATGGCGAACAGCCTGATCAGTCCAATCTGTTTGCGTGTGGGACTTGGCAGCGAAGCCGACAGTGGCTGAGTTGTTTCGACGGAGGCCATGGCATGGAAGGAGGCTGGGTTGAGAAAGCAATCGGAAGCAATCCTGAGCGGCAGCGCACACCAGCAGTTTGCCTGGAGTGTTTAAAACTGTGCGTCACAAACCAGCTTTCGTCATCCCAAATCCCGTTTCACCACGAAAAAAGCCGCAGCGATCATGACCGCTGCGGCTTGAATGTCATAGCGTTTCCGAAGAACCGTCGACTAATCGACTATTCGTCAGATGGCTCATCGTCAGAATCAGAACCTTCACCGGCTCCAACGCCGACAGTTTCCTCTTCCTTGGGTTCTTCTTCGACCGGAGGAACGAACTCACTGTCAAACTTTAGCTGTTTGATTTTGTCGTTTTTATCCCGCACAGGGTTACCGTCGGCATCTTTCAACGCATCGACAATCAGCTTGTTCTTGCCCGTGAACGAGCCCTGAAGCAGTTCTTCGGACAGCGGATCTTCGATGTAGTTCTCAAGTGCACGACGCAGCGGACGAGCACCGTACTCAAGGTCGGTACCTTTGACGATGAGGAATTCCTTCGCTTCTTCGGTCAGTTCGAGATCGAAACCACGTTCTGCAAGTCGCTCGCGAATCTTCGCCAATTCGAAGTCGATGACCACTTTGAGGTCCTTCTTCTCCAGGTGACGGAAGATGATCGGAAGCTCTGAAAGACGGTTGAGAAATTCAGGTCGGAAGGCCTTGTTGATCTCATCATAAACGCGTTCTTTCATCGCATCGTAACTCTGGTCGTCGCCAGCACCAGGCAGACCGAAAGCCGACTCGTTCTTGATCGCATGAGCACCGACGTTGGTTGTCATGATCAAGATCACGTTGCGGAAGTCGACGTTGCGACCAAAGCTGTCGGTCAAACGGCCTTCTTCCATCACCTGCAACAACATGTTGAAGATGTCGGGATGGGCTTTTTCGATTTCGTCCAACAGAACGACCGAGTACGGACGGCGACGAATTTTCTCTGTCAGCTGACCACCTTCTTCGTAGCCCACGTATCCCGGAGGGGCACCGATCAGGCGACTGAGGTTGTGTTTCTCCATGTACTCGGACATGTCGATCGTGACCAAAGCTTCTGAATCGCCGAACATGAATTCAGCCAAAGCTTTCGCCAACAACGTTTTACCAACACCCGTTGGGCCGGCAAACATGAAGCAACCGATCGGACGTTTTGGATCCTTCAGGCCACTGCGACTGCGGCGAACCGCTTTCGAGATCGATTTGACGGCGTTGTCCTGACTGACAACGGTTTTGTGAAGTTCGTCCTCCATCTTCATCAGACGCAACGAATCTTCGGTCGACAGTCGCGTCAACGGAACGCCCGTCATCTTGGAGATAACCTCGGCGACGACTTCTTCGTCCACAACGCCTTCGTTCTGTTGCGATTTCTCGCGCCAGTCTTTCTTGATCTGTTCCTTCTTCTTGCGGAACTTGTCAGCCTGATCGCGAAGCGAGGCAGCTTTCTCGAAATCCTGGTTGGCGACAGCGTCTTCTTTTTCCTTATTCAGACGCTCGATGTCTTCGTCGATTTCCTTGAGGTCTGGCGGACGCTTCATCGTGCGAAGTCGGATACGAGCGCCGGCTTCGTCGATCACATCGATGGCTTTATCCGGAAGGCATCGACCGGTGATGTATCGGCTGCTGTACTCAACGGCCGCCTCGACCGCGTCGTCTGTGATTTGCACACGATGGTGTTCTTCGTAACGCGAACGCAACCCTTTAAGGATTTCGATTGTGTCTTCGTTCGATGTTGGATCGACCAGGATTTCCTGGAAACGACGAGCAAGTGCCGAGTCTTTCTCGATGTACTTGCGATATTCGTCAAGCGTCGTGGCTCCGATGCACTGGATTTCTCCACGGGCAAGAGCGGGCTTGAGCACGTTTGCCGCGTCGATCGCGCCTTCCGCACCACCGGCACCGACGAGCGTGTGAAGTTCGTCGATGAACAGGATTGTGTTTTGAGCACGGCGAACTTCGTTCATAACCGCTTTGATCCGCTCTTCGAACTGACCGCGGTATTTTGTGCCCGCAACCATCATCGCGAGGTCAAGAACCACAATTCGTTTATCAGCCAGGATCTCTGGAATGTCGCCCGAGATAACGCGTTGAGCGAACCCTTCGACGATCGCTGTTTTACCAACGCCGGCTTCGCCCAGCAAAACTGGATTGTTTTTCGTACGACGGCACAGAACCTGAATCGCCCGTTCGATCTCTTTGGCTCGGCCGATAACCGGATCGAGCTTGCCTTGCTTGGCCAGTTCCGTCAAATCGCGACCGAAGCTGTCGAGAGCTGGTGTCTTCGATTTGCTGCCGCGGCTTGAGCCACCTTCGGCTTCGGCGCCTTCTCCCTCACGACCACCGCGTTCTGAACTTTCGCCAGACTCAAGTCCACTGCCGAGCAGGTTCAGAACTTCATCGCGGACTTCTTCAAGTTTCAAGCCAAGGTTGATCAGGACCTGCGCCGCAACGCCTTCCTGCTCCCGTAGCAAACCAAGCAAAATGTGCTCGGTGCCAACGAAGTTGTGTTGCAGATTGCGAGCTTCCTCCATCGAGTACTCAAGCACCTTTTTTGCGCGAGGCGTTTGAGGCAGTTTGCCCATCGTGATCATTTCCGGACCACTTTGGACAAGCTTTTCAACTTCCAGGCGAATCTTGCGGAGCTCAACGTCCAGATTTTTCAGAACGTTGGCCGCAACGCCGGTGCCTTCTTTTACCAGCCCAAGCAACATGTGTTCGGTGCCGATGTACTCATGGTTGAATCGCTGAGCTTCCTGGTTGGCCAACTGCATGACCTTGCGAGCTCGATCGGTAAAGCGTTCGTACATGGATGTCCTCTTTAGTTGAACAGGTCAAAGTGTATGACCCGGAAATGGATTTCTGGTTCGTAGGTTACGCGGCGTCATTCACGATGTCGGCTCCAGGGCTGAGGCCGTCGTCACGGATGAAACCGTCGTTGTTGTCTGCAAGATCCGCGGCAGGGTCATGCTGAGTCAGTTCAAATTCATGAACCAGCCGCAGCAATTCGCGTTCTCTTGCGATTTCGTTTTTCCAGTTGATGGCCGGATCGTACTTTTCAACCTGGTTCAACTGTTTGGTCGCTTCATCGAACTGACGCGTATGACGAAACAGGGTTGCGAGCATTAAACGTGATTCAATGTCTCGCGGGTAATGTTTAAGTTGTCTCTGGAGCAAACTCTGTGCCTCATTCCAGTGACCCTTTAAGTATTCCCTTCGGGCCTCAATAAACAAGGCGTCGATAGCACCTTCGGGTTCGGAGTCATTTGCCGGAAACCGGTCATCCTTTGTCAGTGACATCACGTCAGGCAAATTTCGCCTTGCGATTACGACAGAGGAAAACCAAATCAACAACAAAACAGGCCAGGCAATCGCCGGGAACGAATCGTCGTTAAAAATTCCCGTCCAGATAAAACTGGCGACAATCGTCAAATTCAACAGGATGGCAAATGTGATCGCGAGCATCAGGGACGACCAGCGACCACGGTACCAAAGTCCCGGCAGTCCTGGCCAACAACACAATATTGCAGGCCCCCAATTCATGGCGTGCTCCGAATCCATTCCAAAAAATAACACCTGATTCAGCTCAAGCCCGGGAATTCCTATCCCATTTTGCAAGCCGCGGCTTCCAATGCGCCGGCCAAGAGAGAACTGAATATCCCCGAGTATCCGGCTGTCCCGAAATTACGTCAATCGCAAACCCTACGGCCCGGAAATTAGGTGTCACGGCCTGCCAATATCAGGGTTTCCGGCTATCGTTGGAATCGGGCCACTTCCAATATCCCGAAAAAACATGTCAAACTGACACGATGGGCGAAAACGAAAAAACCAGGAAAATCGACGCTCGACAGTCCTACTCGACGCCGAAACAGCCATTGAATGCCGCAATTTTGCGAGTCCTGGACGCTTCGATCAATCGGGCTTCTGAGGGACTTCGCGTGGTGGAATCGTTCGCCAGAATGGTTCTCGAAGACGGATTTTTGTCCGCTCAGCTCAAACAGCTGCGGCACGATTTGGCGGAAAGCTGTGGGCCAATCGATGCTCAATGTCGCCTTCAGTCGCGGGACAGCGAATCTGACGTTGGCCGGGATGTTAAAACGGAATCTGAGTATCAGCGATCTGATTTCGAAAGCTTGATTCGCTCCAACATGGCCCGAGTCCAACAGGCGACTCGCACGATCGAGGAATTTTCAAAGCTGAATTTCGGATCGGTCGCTACCGATGTCGAGCAGATTCGCTACCGTGCGTATACGCTCGAGAAAGCGATTTTTAATACGGCTATCAACCGTTCCCGATTCGAAGAATCGCATCTTTACGTTTTAATCGATGCTTGTGGTCAGCGCAGCGGGTTTGAGCAATTGAGTTCGCTTGTTGGCGACTTGGTTGCTGCGGGTGTTGATCTAATTCAGTTGCGTGACAAGTCGCTGACCGATCGTGAACTGGTCGCCGCCGGAAAACTCATCGCTTCGCTGACTCAAGAAACCAAAACGCTTTGGGTAATGAACGATCGCGCCGACCTTTGTGTCGCCGCAAATGCAGACGGAGTCCACTTCGGCCAGGATGAACTTTCCGTCCATGACGCTCGAATGATCTTGCGGCCAAACCAGTTCATTGGCGTCTCGACACATTCGATCGAACAGGCTCGTCAGGCTGTCATCGATGGAGCCGACTACATCGGCGTGGGACCGGTCTTTGAGTCGCAGACCAAGTCCTTTGATTCGCATGTCGGCGTCGAGTTGGTATCCAGTGTCGTGAGCGAGATTTCGCTTCCCGCTTTCGCCATCGGCGGCATCGACAGCAACAACGTCGAACAGGTAACGGCAGTCGGCTGTCAGAGAATCGCAGTAAGCTCTGCCGTTTGTAAAGCGAACGAACCCGGCAACGCGGCCATCAACCTGATGAACAGGCTTTCGCCAGAGTAGTTGCGTGAATGCAATGCGATTGCTGAACTGTTGATCGCAGAGCAGTCTTGGCGTTCCGGCCGTACAACAAGTGGATCACTGACACCTATTCTATTTGCTTCAAGTCTTGGGATTCGAATCCTTATTCTTTCGAACCAGCCGCTGAAGGCGCAGTGCCAGATTGTTTTTCGAAAACGGCTTCATCAAGAAGCTTTAGCAACTGCTCTCGACTTCCAAGCAGATCCTTCGAGAAAAAGTTCTTGTCGAAGCTCTTTCTGTCGTTTACCGAATACCAGTGAAACTTGTCGACGCGGTCGACCATGCAAACAACGTAATCGTGAGGTTTTCCGGTCAGGTTGAACGTATCGCGGCTCGACTGGGTTCCCGTCATAGGAACAACAACATCCGACTTCTGCTCCCAGCCCATTTTTCTGTTTGGACTTACTGCAACTTTCCATTCTCTACCAGGACTTCGTACCATCGAATAGGATCGAATCGGCATTACAAGGTTTGTGTCGTAAGTCGCGAACTGACGTATCTCAATCCCGTTTTGGTACTTTCGCGGAAACGTCCAAAACTTTACATCCTTCGCATTGAGCCATATTGAACGCTCGATATTTTCCGCATGCCGCTCAATATCCTCGGCGCCGGCCCTCAGATCCAAAACCTCGGCAAATGTACTTCCGTCGTTTACGGAGTATCTGCGAAAATCAGCCATGTCGATCCTTCCCAATTTTGTGACCAATTGAGGGATGGACAATCCTTCCACATTCAGTGATTTCTTTGCCCCATTACGGTAAAGGTGTGCGATCTGATCCTCACCAATTAGAAAAGCAGAAAGTCGTCTGCGGTGGACTTCTTCTCCGTCCTCTACCGTTCTGAAGTCCGTGCCTGAAATTTTCGTTAGCCGAACTCCGGCAAAGAGATTTCTTTCAAAATCGAAGATGAACCGGTAGACTTCCTTTCGTTGCCCCATTAAGCCACTGATCGAATTCGCTCCGTGTGTAGTCGTATCAGCCGTGTCAACTCGAAGCAAAATTCCGTCGTAGCACTTCACTAAACCCGCGTTCAGATGCCCAAACGAAAGAATGCTCGCTAGTTCATCAGTGACGAGCAGTGGCTTTGCAGGCTTCTCGGCGTTGTCCAACGTCACATCTTGGCCCCGCACTTCTGTGAAAGTGAAAAGGCAAAAGACAAAAAAGGCAAAAGCTGATCGCATTTTATTCTCCCTTCAGACGCCCGACCTACGGAGCAAAAGTTCCAGGTCCCCAAGCCGGTGATATCTCTTCGATATCAGACGGAACTTCCTCGCCGATGCTGCACTCAACCCCACCATGGTTGTAGCTGGACACATCATCTTCGTCATCCGGGTCAGGATTGATTTCACAAATGTAAATTCCGCTACCTTCAAAAGTTGCCTTGCATGTACATGATTCGATTAAAAGGCAGTTGTATGTTTCCGCGAACACATCCCGATAACCTACTGGAGGACCGTCGTCGTCGGAAAGATGTGCTGATGTGAAATACTCATACTTGTCATCTTCCATCATTCTGTCCTGAGATAGACCGCAACTAAAGCCACCGTCTCCATCGGGCAAACAATCCCCACAAGTATTTGTCGTAGGCGCTGTCCAAGTTTCATCACACCGTTTCTTTTCAAGTACTATACAGAGCGCACTGACTTCGCCATCTTCATCAACACCCCCAACTACTACTACAGCGCTAGGTTGATATTTGAGAATTAGTTGAAATTTGGGATTCTATATCGTTCATGCACAAGGAGGTGCTTTGATGGATGGTACTTGGATTCGTCAGATGAAACCAGCTTTGACACGTTTTCTGAATCGGTTCTCCGATTGTTTTAGTCGAAAAGATACCCGTGCTCATATGCCAACGTATGTTCAGGGTCAGCTATCAAACCTTGCTCGCAAGAGTGTTGAGCCCATTGCACTGGCTGCCGGAGTTCCCGTTCGCACGCTTCAGGAGTTTCTTGCTCAATACGCATGGAATGAAGACGCCGTGCGAGATCGTCTGCAACAGATGGTGGCAACGGAGCGCGGTAGCAAGCGTGCCATCGGCGTGTTTGACGAAACGAGCGATGTCAAGAAAGGCACCAAGACGCCTGGCGTTCAGCGTCAGTGGTGTGGCAAGGTTGGCAAGACCGATAACTGCATGGTGACGGTTCATCTTGCTTTTGCTCAGGATGACTTTCACTGCTTGCTTGATGGTGAGTTGTTCCTTCCTGAGAGCTGGTCTGAAGATCGCGAGCGTTGTCGCGTTGCCGGGATCCCCGACGAAATGGTGTATCAGCCAAAGTGGAAGATCGCACTGGAGCTTTACGATCGCGCGCTGTCCAACGGTCTGGAGTTTGAGTGGATCACCTTTGACGAAGGCTACGGCTCCAAAGGCCCGTTTTTACGAGCTCTTGATGCCAAAGCACAGTTATTCATCGGCGAGGTTCCAGTTTCAATGACCGGCTGGATCAAGAAACCCGGGCTCCAACATCCTCCCAAAGATCCGTGTCGTGGTCGGCCGCAAAAAGGTGCGCGAGTTGCCAAAGACAATCCCAAAGCTCAGCCGTTTCGCAAACTGCTGGAAGAATCCACGCGGTTCACGAATCAGTCATGGGAGCGTTATCGCGTCAAAGATGGAGATAAAGGTCCCATGGTCTGGGAAGTCAAGCATGCGATGATCTATCGTCCTGACGGCAAGTGTGTTTCGAGCAAGCGTTGGCACTTGTTGGTGGCTCGTAACCCACTCAAGCCGGATGAAATCAAGTACTTTCTCAGCAACGCGCCGGCTGCAACAAGCGTTCAAAAGTTGTTGCTCGTTGCCTTCAGCCGCTGGCATGTCGAACGTTGCTTCCAGGATCAAAAGCAGGACATTGGACTCGACGCCTGGGAGGGCCGGAAGTATCTCGGGCTCAAACGACACATGATTCTGTCGTGCGTAAGCTACCTGTTCTTGACGAAGATGCGAGAAAAGCTCGGGGGAAAAAAAATCAGGGTTCACCGTCTATCAGGTTCACGACGCCGTATCGGCACTGGTCCAGACTTGGTGGCTTAAGGGGCGGGCATCGTCGGCGCTACTGGACCGGGTTGCCGCTACGATTCAGTACCACCAACAACGAAACGCAAAAGCAACACGATCACACGCCAAGAGAACTCGCAAAAAACTCCGGAGAATTGGCATCAAAGTAAGCAAAATCAAACGATGCTACTGGGATTCAACCTAGCGCTGTAGTACTACCACCTGTGACAAAAGCAAGGATTCTTGAAAAAAGGTAACCGTTCAGGGATCTGAATTGGTTTTCGGCAGTTTTGGCAATTCGCCGTTTCGATTGTAGTCTGCTAGGGCGTTGAGGATTGCTTCAATGGGCTGAACTTTTCTTAGAGGGTGTTTTAAAACTATTTTTCCAGCCTGTTTAGCATGAATTGAATCATTGCGATTCGTATGACAGTTTCGCTGCTTTGAGTCAGTCTTTCATAGTCCTTTGAGAGCCTTCTGAATTTTCCAAGCCATGCGAAAGTCCGTTCAACGATCCATCGCTTGGGTAAGACAACGAACCCTTTGGCTTCGACCGGACGCTTAACGGTTTGCAAGATGACGCGATACCATTGCTTCAGGAACTCCGGCAAATCAGCCCGCCCGTAAATCGAGTCCGCGAAGATGACTCGAAGCCGACGAAACTTCTGTCTGATGTTTTCAAGAACAAGATGTGCACCTTCGTAGTCTTGTAAATCGGCCGAGTGGACAACAACGACCATCACAAGCCCCAACGTATCCACCAGGATGTGACGCTTTCGTCCGGTAATTCGTTTCGCCGCGTCATACCCGCGTAATTCTCCTCCTTCAGCACTGCGAATGCTTTGCGAATCAATGATGGCTGCTGTTGGCGTTGGCTTCCTGCCTTCTTTGCGGCGTACCTTTTCGCGAAGACGATCGTGAATGCGTTGCCATGTCCCATCAATACGCCAAGCTCGATAAACTCCATAAACCGTGTTCCAATTCGGAAAGCAGTCCGGAAGCAACCGCCACTGGCAGCCCGTTCGACACCAATACAATATCGCATCGACAATTTGACGCCGATCGATTCGTTTGCGGCCGCGAAGTTTTGCTGGCGGAATCAGACGACGAAGCAATCGCCATTGATCATCACTGAGACTGCTGGGATACTCAATACTCATCGCTACGGCTCCTTCCGTTTACGGTTTAAATGCAAACGGGGCTGTAGCGATTTTTTCAACTCAGAGCAATTTCAAAACACCTTCTTAGCTTCAGCGTTCGAAAGACACTCATCATCACCGCCATCGTTGTTGCACCTTGCTCGCTCTGGTTCGCATAACTGTTCTTGCGAATCATCACCGCTGGACGAATCGCTCGCTCGGCCGCGTTGTTGTCCGAAGCAACATCGTCGTACCACAGAAACGTCAGCATCTCGTTGCCGTACTTCGCCATCCGCTTTGCCAAACGATTGGCGTCGGCATGCTGCCACGACTCGGTGGCCACCTTGTGCAAGCGGCCCTCGAGACGAACAACGGACTCATCGTAAGCCGCCTCCGCCATCGAAGATCTCTCAGCCTGCAGTTTTTTCGCGTCACGATACACGCTCGAAACGCGTCGCGAGAACGAAGCCCACTCCTTGTCATCAGCATGCTTCTCGTCCACCGCCGACATGTCGCGCAGTAGGTGCGGCCAACATTTCTGCTTGTCAGCGCAATCGACAGCATCGTACGGTGACCAGAAATCAGTAATCAACGTGCCGTCAAAATAGCGAGTGAAAAACTTCTGCAGTGCCGGTGAGCCACGAGACTTATCGACCATAAAGTAAACCGTGCTATCGGAAGTAAAACACCACAGCCAGTGAGTCTGTCCTTCGACTCGCCAGCCCGTTTCATCGGCGTGAAGCTTGCTTCCCTCCAAACTCTGGTGGTGAATCTCTTCGTACCAGCTGTAAAGTATCTTTGCCAAGCGGTGCCACATCTGAACCAAACCGCCATGCGTGACTTTGAGCCGCAGGTGAAAGTTGAACGTGTCAACGATCTGGCTGAGCGTCAGGCCTTGCAGATAGTGCAGCAATGCCGAGAGCACCAACGTGCGGTTGCCGAGCTGACAGTGCGGCAAGAGATCCGGCGGTTTGGGCTCGAAGCGTTTTTTACACTTCGGGCACCAGTCGCGGTGAATGATGTCTTGGGTGACGATTGGCTTAAGGTCTTCGGGGATGTCTTCGCTGAGTCGCGTTCGTGTATCACCGGTGTCTTTGAGTTGACCGCCGCAGCTGGGGCAGTCGTCGAGCTTCTGATGTCGAGTGCGATCGGGTTCTGGGGGCGGCGGTCGGCGCGAGCCTTTGTGACCTGGTTGGGCTCCGCGTTTGCGTTTCTTCTTTTTATTGACCGGCTTGGCGTAAGCGGGAATCGTCGCAGGTGGCGTATTGGGACCAGCGGAGTTGCGTTGCGGGAGCTGTTGTTGAATCGCAAGCAGCGTGAAAGCGGCTACTTCGGGATCTCCTCGGAGCAAACCAGAGATCTCATCTGGAGTCGCTTGGCCTGAAAGAAACTTGCTGAGAAAATCAGTGTCAATAGTTGGTTGTGCGGCGGTTGGCATGGTCCGCTACAATTACGAAATCTGATCTCTCACGCCAAGAGCATTTCAAAACGCTGAATGGTTACCAAAATCAAATAGGATGAATGCTCGCTCGAAAATTGCTTTGCTTCGAGAGTTGTTCTCAGCTTCTCATCTCAGATGTCGATGAATCGAGCGGTCTTTAAAATGGCTCGTGCATGGCGTTCTGCATTCATTGTGCGAGGCAAGTCAGTGCGATCGTTGGACACGCACAGTGGAGCGGCAAGTTTTTTTCTTGACCGCTTACATCGATCGCAAGGAGTCGGGCCGAGCATCTAGTTCAACTGGTTTTCAAAATTTTCCGCCTGTGTCCGCCAGTGCTGGGCTAGCGTAAATAATGTTATTGCAAGCGGTTTCAATATGACAATTTGATTGTATTGGATTGAAGAAGCTGTAGGATGTGACTTGTGTCGGCCCAGCAGATCGGTTGGTCACACATTCAATTTACATTTTGAAAGGTGAAGAGATGCAAAACTCAATGCATTGCATTAGATGTTGTCTATTGGTGGTAGGTTCACTGTTCTTGGCCTCAACATCGTTTGCAGATTTAATTCTGGTCTGCGCAGAATGCAGAACAATTGATTCAAACGACTATTCGGATTTCGGTTGTTGGGATGATTGTGATTCATTTCATTCGACCGAACCTCCGACTTACTTTGATACGGGTGGAGGCGTACTTGTTGAATACAAGTCTATCAAGACTGTAGCTGGAACAGTTCGAACTTGTATTTCCGACAATACCACGAATGGAGTCGATTGTATCAAGTACGACACAGACCAAGTTTGTGCCACTTTCAACTATTACAGTGGTTTCAATTGCACTGGCGTAATCGTTAATCCAACGCAATTTGATGTGTACGTCGATAATGATTGCTCGACTGACCCAAATGGATGTCCTGGAGGCGGACCTCCACCGTTGTAGACCTCCCAGACACTTTCGAGAATCAGAGTGTTTGTCTCTGAAAAGCCTATGAATGCCGTTTCAAACGTTTTGGCCTGTGTGCGGGCCAGAACGGCATTTTCTTCCAATGTGTCGTGGTGATTGCACAATGCTTACGCCGGATTCTCACTCTGGCGGTCCTGACTCATAGCTCACAGTTTTCTATTTACGGACATACGGAATGAATTTAGTTAACTTCCGCTATGGTTTAGTGGTCCTAATCCTTTGTCAGACTGTTCAGCTGAGAGTAGCCGAAAGTCAAATTAGCTTTGATCTTATCAATGCGATTGAATCATCATCAGAATCTTGGGTTTCAGATCTTAACTTTGCCTGTGAATACAATCTCAAGATCGGTAAAGCGGAATCAATTGACGGCGGACTAGCTGGGGAATTTGAGGCGGTGCACGCCTCCTGTATCGGAAGTCTTTTAGTTGCTCAAGATGCTTTTAAGCTTAGTGCGAATTGGGAGTCTGTCGAATTTGAAGGCAAAGAGATTTCGTTCAAAAGGCCATTCGAGTTCATTGCCGACGAAAATTTTGGTGTTCATTTCACACCGCGAAGTCAAGTTTTATCACAGGGACGCAGTGGCGAGCGCCGAGTTGCCTCACTTTCGCGCCAAGTTGATTGGTTTGAATTGTCTGGTGCAAAACCTTTTGGCAGAAAGAATCCAGTCTCACAAATTCCCAACCCTTTAGGTTTTTGTGGAGGGTGGAGTAACGGTGTGACTGTCGGCGGGTTTCTTCTGAGCGAACATACAGCAAGAGAAATATCCAATGCTTTAAAGGGGCTCGAAACCAAGCTTCGTGATTTCGAAGTAGGGGTTGAGTTTACAAAAGACTGTGATGAATTGATTATTGCAATTGATTACGTTCAGAATGATGATTCTCGTGTCATGCGGGAAATTGCATTTTCGAATTTTGGTGGATTGCTGCTGAAGACTAAGAGGGTGTTTTAAAATTATTTTTCCAGCCTGTTTAGCATGAATTGAATCATTGCGATTCGTATGACAGTTTCGCTGTTTTGAGTCAGTCTTTCATAGTCCTTTGAGAGCCTTCTGAATTTTCCAAGCCATGCGAAAGTCCGTTCAACGATCCATCGCTTGGGTAAGACAACGAACCCTTCGGCTTCGACCGGACGCTTAACGGTTTGCAAGATGACACGATACCATTGCTTCAGGAACTCCGGCAAATCAGCCCGCCCGTAAATCGAGTCCGCGAAGATGACTCGAAGCCGACGAAACTTCTGTCTGATGTTTTCAAGAACAAGATGTGCACCTTCGTAGTCTTGTAGATCGGCCGAGTGGACAACAACGACCATCACAAGCCCCAACGTATCCACCAGGATGTGACGCTTTCGTCCGGTAATTCGTTTCGCCGCGTCATACCCGCGTAATTCTCCTCCTTCAGCACTGCGAATGCTTTGCGAATCAATGATGGCTGCTGTTGGCGTTGGCTTCCTGCCTTCTTTGCGGCGTACCTTTTCGCGAAGACGATCGTGAATGCGTTGCCATGTCCCATCAATACGCCAAGCTCGATAAACTCCATAAACCGTGTTCCAATTCGGAAAGCAGTCCGGAAGCAACCGCCACTGGCAGCCCGTTCGACACCAATACAATATCGCATCGACAATTTGACGCCGATCGATTCGTTTGCGGCCGCGAAGTTTTGCTGGCGGAATCAGACGACGAAGCAATCGCCATTGATCATCACTGAGACTGCTGGGATACTCAATACTCATCGCTACGGCTCCTTCCGTTTACGGTTTAAATGCAAACGGGGCTGTAGCGATTTTTTCAACTCAGAGCAGTTTCAAAACACCTTCTAAGGAGTCGTATTCTCAATGGAACTCTGGCGAGAAAAACAATATCCCAAACGTTGTAGTGATTACAAAGGTTGAGGGTTTTGAGGAGATCCTAGGTACAGTCTTTCCGAGGAAGTTAATTTCCCTTACAAGTTTTGGAGTCGATAAAGTTCTCTTGCAAAAATGGGAAATGTTTGGGGAGGCATCTAGTAATCCAGCAATGGAAAAATTCTCCATCCCAGTTTCTTTCGAGATTGTTGCGCCTGGCTTGGCACCTGTTCTTTCGAACGGTACGACCTCTGTTGCAGAGATTTCAGATCGCCTTATGCAAGATGAAACGTCGATCGTTGAAAAGAATTTCGATTCGACTGAAACGTTTTTAGTCGAGATTGCTTCGACCGAAAACTCCCCGTATTCGAAATGCTGGAAGTATGCTTTTGCGATATTTTTGATTTCTATTGCTGTTTTTTTGTTTAGGAAAAAATGAGAGTTGTCAGTCTGATTTTGTTATTGGTGGCTGTTGGGTTTTGTTCAGTGGCTGGTTTAGGGCAATCAATATACGGCCCAGATTTTGAGAAACTAAATTCAGTTGTGACCGCCCAAGAGATAGATGTTGTTTCGACGGATAGTGTGGAAATTGATATTGGTTCGCTAGTCCGTGAAATTTCCCAACTCGGAGAGCCATTTGTAATTAAGCTCCCATTCGCGGCGAGCAACCAAAACGATGCTAAGTTGATTTTGAAAAGCAAATCCTGTAGCTGTGTTGCAAAGGGTCTTGATGAAATCAAGATTAAAGCTGGAAGTGTCAATTTCATTGATTTGGAGTTCAAAAGCAACGGAAAGTCTGTACAGGTATTCAAGCACTATCTTAAGTTCAGCAGAACCATAAATGGCAATGGAGCGTCTGACTTCGTTGTAGTACTCAAGGGCAAAATCGTCCGACCTTATTGTTGGATTGATTTGCATAACGACAGTTTTCGCGTTTCGAAACAAACCACGGACGTCGACTTGCCGGGATTGTTACTTCTTGGGAACTTCGATGAAGTTGACTGTAAGTGTTCCGATCCGCGATTTAGGGTTGATATTCATTCCCAGTCGAAGGCTCGCTACGGTGGAATTCCAGTCATGGACCTCTCGTTGGTGTTAAGTGGAAAAACCGACGAACTGCTCTCACGAGATGAGCCTTTTGAGACGGTTTTAGTCTTAGATCTCGATGGGCAGTCCTTGAAAATTCCATTGGAGCTGTCGGCAGCACGAAGTTCATTTCGAGTAAACCCAGAGCGCCTTTTTGTAAGTGCAAAACTTGGTAACACAAAAAGACGGTTTCGAATTGTGGGTTCGAAACCGTTCAAAGTGAAGCGGATAGCTTCCGACGCCAAATTTTTGAGAATCGAACGCGAGGAAAATCTTTCCGACAGCCTTGTTCAGACGTTTTCGGTTGAATTCATGGCCATTAAAACCGAAAAAAATCAAGCTAATTCCCAAATTGAAAAATGTCAAATTGAATTAGTTGTAGACGACGAATCAGAAACTAATTTAGATGTTGAGGTATATGCGCAATGGTGAAACTCATTAAATTCTTAGCCATTTCTGCTTTGTCATTGATTATAGCGTTCTTTTTTCAACAAGAGCGACAACGGCTAGTGCTTCAAAAAGAACTAGATCATCTTGCTTTGATTTTGCAAAAAGATCGTGCTGAATTAAAGCCACGCTACAAAAACAAGTTCCCGTTGCTGCATTCTTCTTCCCTGCTAAATGGTGAGGATATTAGGCTGGAATTAGTTACAACGGACGAGCAAGAAAACGACTTAGATTCACTCCTCCGCGAACTGGAGAGAGATGAACGCCTGATCACAGGCAAGTTTTTTAATAAGGAGCTAAATCTTTCTGAATACGAATCAATGAAACGTGGCTACAAAGAGAAACTTCACGGAATTCTTTTGCCGCATCAATTAGAGCGGCTTGGGGAATTGGCTTGCCGTATGCAGATAAGACGTAGAGGTTTCTTGCAATTTCTTGAAAAGCAGGAGCTGTCCGAACTTGAGAATTCCAAAATCGCAGGTCAGCTGAAGAAAATTAAAACTATCGCATCGGAGGCTGCTGAAATCTGCAATTCCAAATTCTTTAGTTCACTTGAAGAAATATTGGAAATGGAACAGGTTGTGAGTATCAAGAAGTCGTTTCCTACAGCTGTTCCTCATGGATCGGTCGACGCATTTATGTGCCAACTAGAGATCGCAAGCATGGATAGCGAACAAAATGAATCAGGGTATCTAGATCTGTTTGTTGCATCACCATGGTTTCGGCTAGATAGCAACGGAACATGGACTGCTGAACGGACATTTCACAGCAACGCCAATGCGAAGCTCGCAGTGCTTCAAGCATTAATCTCATTCCAAGAAATAGATTGGGATATTTCGGATTCGGAACGTGAAGAAATAGAGCACGAAGTCGCTGCTTTTTTTGAATCTCGTGCGAGGGAGACCGAAGTTTATTCGTTGGAACGAAATTCTGACCGAGAAGAAGCCAAGCGAAATCTAAAAGCGAAAATTGAATCGCGCGAACGTCGTATCTCCGAATTTTACGATCAATTTTTGAGCGGAGATCGGCATGTAATTGTAGAGCAATTTGTTGTTGGTGACCTATTGGCAGTTAGGTACGGCTTGCCAGGCTGTCTAGTCTTGAATCCTCTTTCAGATAAATTCCGCATCGACGAAGACCAGAAAGAAAAACTTCGCTTGGCATTCAAAAAGGTTCGTGAAGAGCTTGTCGATGAATTGATGGAGTTTGAGCAAAGGTCATTCGAACTTGTTGAGGGAGTGATGACAGTGAAGAATAAAAAGGCATTTAGGAAGTCGGTTGGCGAAAGAATGCAACATTCCGTTCCCAACTTTTCGATGTTTTCTATTTCGAATGAAAAGACGACGAAAAGGCGGACGGGGAGAAATCGCAAGCAGTAGGCAATTGGTGAATTACACGATGATTTGGATTTCGAGAGTTGCTGCTTGCGTACTGTTATTTGCCGCTTTTTCCAAAAGCGGAAATCTGACACAAGTTAACATGTCTTGGTTACAAACAGTATTGCTTCTGCTAACAGAAGCATTGCTCGCGCTATGGGTCTTGTCCTGTTGGAAAATTGGATTGTCGACGAAAATTGCATCGTTACTTTTCTTGCTCTTTAGTTGTTACTCTTTTCTTTTGATAGTCAAGCGAGTGCCACTATGCAACTGTTTCGGTAATCTCTCCACTAGCCCCGAAATTATGCTGGTTGTTGACTTGCTATTCTGCATACTTCTTTGGCGCATTCGTCCCAACTACAAAAACAAGTATTCTCTCGTGGGCTTCATTTTTGGAGTTGCCGCCTGCATGTTTATATTCCTTCCTGTCTCAAAATTCATGACGAATCCACTTGATGGAATAGGGACAATTGTAGGGAGCGATAGCGTAGTTGTTGAGTTCGATAGCTGGGTTGGGAGTGCGCCGGAAATACTACGCTTTCTGAATTGTGGTCCATCAACGCTTCCAATTGATGAGGATTGCGAGCTTGTTTTCTACTACGAAGATTGTGAAACTTGTAAAAAACTGATTTCTGGTGTGTTGGAAAACCACAATCCAATACCAGTAGTTTTCATAGAAGGTTCTTCAGTTAGTGAACTGGACGCTCTTGAAACCCCCGCCAATAGCTATCGGTATTGCAAACTGACCGACGACTATGACTGGTTTTTCGAAGCTCCATGTGTCGTGTCGTTGCGAGCTGGAAAAGTGACGTCTGTCAGTACCGGTCTCTCAGGTTATTAAGAGGTGAGCATTCGTAGAACCACACGTTGACATGTTTTGTAAATCTCCAAATTTGATTTCACCAACGGGATATCTTCCATACAAGGTCAAATCGTGAGAGTGGTCGAGCTTGATCCGCTGTCAAGTCAACTGTTTCTGTTCTTCAATTGCCGACTGTGTTCACGAGGCCTAAAGGCCAATGCAACGAAACGTCACGTGGCTCGAATTGCGTAAGCGTCCGACGAAGTGCATGTTGATGTGAATTGTATGCTTCAGATTTTGGAGCATCATTATGTCAACACGTTACACGAGAGCTGATTGGCAAGTCTGGCTTGAGGAATATCGTCAAAGCGGGCTTTCGGTTAAACAGTTCTGCGAACTGATCGAAGTCTCTGTTGCCACGTTTTACAACTGGCAAAGAAAGGTCCATCGCGGATCTTTGTGGGTAGCTCGGTTTTCCCGGAGAATACGGGCGTTTGCTGACAGCTCGCTGGGACTGCTTTTTCCCGGGGAAATTGAAGCTTCTTAAGTTTGGCCCCGGAAGATCAAGGTTTGACGACCCACAAGAAACCGCGAAGGCCCCAAAGAAAGGTCCATCGCGGATCTCTATGGGTCTAGGTCTAGTCCGCCGCAGTAAAAAAAGATGGCAGTTTTGTAGTTTTCTCTGTTTCTGTAGCCACCGACTCGTCTCTTGATCGATTGGATCTTGCTGTTGATGCCTTCAGCAACGCCGTTTGATATTCCGCCAAAGGTGCAATAGCTGACCACGTTGGCAAGTCGCTCTTTGATGGTCCGGGCAACCTTCTTCAGCGGTTCAAGTTTGGTGTGAATGACTTTGCGATACCACCAGTTGAAAAACTCTGTGGCCTCGCTTGCAGTATCGTGGTGCCAAAGGTCACGAAGCATCTCCTTGTAAGTCCATGCTTTGCCCGTTTCCAACCTGGAAATGAACAACGAATCAAGCTCCTGCTGCTTCGACTCTTTCAGGTTGTCGTAGTTCTTCAGAAACAAGTAACGAGTGCCTTTGAGTGTGTCATCCCCTACGGCTCGAAGTCGCTTGTGCTCCTCCTTGCGAGTCTTATCGACTGCCTCGTTGACGAGTTTCATGACATGGAAACGGTCGTGAACAATCTTTTCTTCGGCCAAAGGAATGTTGGACTTCGCCGACTTCACAAACGCTGAACTCATATCCATCGCAATGGCTTCGACTGTTTCAATTTGACCCGGTAAAAGCTGGGAGAAACACTCATTGGCCGCGGCTTCATTGTGGCCTTCGGAGATTGCTTCGACGGTGCTGTTGTCCAGATCGTAGATCAACGTGATGTAGTTCTGGCCTTTCTTGAATGACTTTTCGTCAATTCCAATGTATGGCTGTTAACGGCGGTTGAAAAGGGCGGCGCCCGGCGGTCGAAAATGGCGGCGCTAGTTGTAAAAAAAGATGAGGGTAGTGTCAGCCCGTGTTGTTGATATTAAGCGGTCTTCTTTTTGGCCTTTTGAGCCTTTCCAGATCGTCGCTTTGCGTCCTTGAGTCGGTAACTTTCGCCTTTGGTTTCGATGATGTGGCAGCGATGCGTCAGGCGATCAAGGGCCGCTCCGGTGAGCCGTTGGTTGCCAAGAACTTCAGGCCAATTCTCAAACGGTAAATTGGTCGTCACGATGATGCTATTTCGCTCGTAAGCCGTTGCGATGACGTCGAACAACAGCTCGGCTCCAGCTTTGCTTGCCGGCACGTAGCCCAGTTCGTCGAGCACCAGCAAGTCCAGTTTGGCGAGCTGATTTCGGATTCGCAAGAGCTGTCGTTCCTCTTTGGCCTCAAGCAAGCAAGTGATCAGCTCCGTCACGCGCCAGAAACGAACGCGTTTGCCTTGGGAACACGCATTGATCGCCAGCGAAATCGCCAAGTGAGATTTTCCGGTTCCGCTGGGGCCAACGAGCAGGATATTCTCCCGCGAACCCAGATAGTCACCGGCAGCAAGCTGTGCAACGAGCGGCTTGTTGACCGTGGGCTGGGCGGAGAAGTCGAATTGGTCAAGCGTTTTATGCGCCGGAAAGCGAGCCGCTTTGAGTCGTCGCTCGGCCGACTTACGTTCCCTTTCGATCAGTTCACGTTCGGTTAACTTCAGCAGATAAGCCAGGTGATCCTGATTGTCTCTGGCGGCTTGCTCAGCAAGCGAATCGCACTCGCTGGCCATCGTCGGCAGCCGCAGCTGTTTGAGGTGATGCTTTACCAGTACGGTGGCTTTGGTTTCTCGTTTATTGGTCATCGTAAGTAACTCCTTGAAGGTTATAAAAGTAATCTAGTGGGCATGACATCAGCGAGCACTCAGCAGCGCCGCGTAAGCCGAAACGTCTGTCGTTTCGACGTTGAACGTTTTTAGTTGAGGCCGGCCATCGAGTGAGAACAGCTCGGCCGGTCTCTCTTGCCGGTGCTCAAGGATGACGCGAATGCTGCTGGGATCGATCACATCGATATCCAACGCGTACTCAACGGCATCGGTCAATTGAGAAAGCGAGCGACGTTCCAGTAGTCTCAAGACTCGGATGTAGAATCGTGTTCCATGCTTCTCGTCGGATGCTTCGAGTCGCCTGCGCAGAATCCCAAAGCACTTCGGCAGTTGCCATTGATCAACGGGCTTGGCGAAGTCCAAACCACCCGGCTTTCGTTCTAAAAGGCGGAGATAATGGATCGGTTGGTAGAAGAACTGTTCCTTCTCCCAACAGCGGCGGTGCCTCGCGATGAGCCTGTCGCCAAACACAAATCGAACTTCGTCGACCGCGGCCACGACGGTCACCTTGCGATGCGCGTACTTCGTAGGAACCGAATACGAGTTGCGATCGAAGCGAACCAACGACTGTGAGCTGACGGCGGCCTGTGTGATGCGGCGAGCTTCAAACGCACGGGCCGGCAAACCGAGAAACGCACTGCGTTCTTCTTCCAGAAGTAAACGCTTGTTGGTTGACTTGCCGCGGCTTTGCTTCTCAAGGTCAGCGTGGCACTGAGCAAGTAACTTCTCATTGAGTTCTTCGAGAGAATCGACGACTGGAACAGGAACCAGAAAGTTGCCACGTGCGTACTCAACAAGTCTCTCAACGTGGCCTTTTTCATTGGGACGCCGCACCAGACAAAAGTGTTCGGCGAACAGGTAATGGCTTTGTAGACGCAGGAATTCGCGAGTCAACTTGCGATCTCGGCTCCCGAGAATCTTGGCGATCGCGACCTTGCTGTTGTCGTACGAGATTCGCCACGGCACGCCACCGAAGAATTCAAACGCACGGGCGTGGCCCTCTTGAAATGACTCAGTGCATTCGCGATGAAAGACTTGGCAGAAGACCGCTCCGCTGTACGGCAGCGTGAGCACAAAGATCGCGACTTTAACTGGTTCGGTGTGGCCACGAATGGAAACTTTCGCAAAGCCCCAATCCATCTGGGCTTCGCCGGGACGATGAGTTAGTGGCAGAAAGACTTCTTTCTGAGAATGCTTCCACTCGCGAACCGCGTCTTTAACGATCGTGTAGCCGCCAGTGAATTCGTGCTCGTCGCGCAGACGCTCAAAGATTCGCTTGGCCGAGTGGCGTTGCTTGCGAGGCGCTTTCTGATCGGCTGTAAGGATCTCGGCGATGATTGGCAGGAAGGCTTCGATCTTCGGCTTGGGACGAGCCTGTTTCTGCTGGTAGCCCGGCGGCTCTTCAAGAGAGAGAATCTTGTCGAGGGTGTGCCACCCAATCTTGTACTTCTTTACAGCACCGCGTTTGCTCAGGCCTTCTACAAGAACCTGACGGCGGACTTCCGTCCAAAACTCCATATCTACGTGCAATCTGGCACTCCGATGACGGTAAAGATATCGAACTAAAGTTCGATAGCCTCAAAAGTCAACGAAATACGTCTCGGCGCGCCGCCATTTTGGAACGCCCCTCAAATCCGCCGGGCGCCGCTCTTTTCGACCGCCGTTAACAATGAAGAAGAGCAGGCGAAACTCGAAGCGGAGAAACTGGAGGCCTCGAAGTTCAACGTTCTCGGTGTGCTCCGGATTGGAATTCCTGAAGATGGATTTGCGTGGAGCAAGATCGAGAGCTTGGCAAACTCGGGTGGGACGATGGTCAGCGCGGAATGCGTCCATGCGGACTCTGGGGAATTCCTTCAATTGATACTTGGCGCGCGGGAAATCACTGACGAGGACGAGCGAAATGCATTTTCGAAAGACGTTATCGATGGAATCGTTGAAGGGCTGCAAGCGGACGGGATGAAAAACGTTCGAATGTCTGGACCGGAGCGAGATGGAAAACGGAAGAATCAATTCATCTACAGAGCCACGGGTGAAATTCAAAATGGTGTCAAACTCCACATGGATATGCGATTCAAATTTGGTGATACGTCGTTGGTCATTGTGGCTTTTGGTGATTCGCCCGAACGCGCATCCGAGCTATCGAAGGTGATCAACACTGCAAATAAAAACAGGGATGGAGAAGAATTCAAATCGGCGTTGGACAGGTTCCGCCGTATAGATGCTCGGCAGCTGGGTTTTTCCATCGAGCCACCTCCGCTCGACATGGCACTTGTTGTCAGCGACGCGTCTTCGATGAGGCTTCAGTCTCCAGGTGGTGCCTACATTTTCGTTCGGACAATGGCCATCAAGGATGAATTCGATATCGACAAGGCATGGGCGATGATGCAGAAAATGGCCATTTCGCCCAATGCCGGTGCTGATGATGAAGGCAATGCGAAAATCGACGGCCAGGAGGCAAGGTTTAAATCTTACTTTCAGTCTGCTGGTTCTGACAAACTCTGGGGGACAACTTGGCTGTTTGCGAACGAGGACCGTTTTTATCTGGTCACTGGCATGTGCCTTGAGAACAAGAAAGGCTCTGAAGGAAAAGCAATATTGCGAAGCATCAAGGGACTCAAGTTCGACCAGGAATAGCGGCAAATCGTATGTGTTGAGAACTACGACAGCATGACATCGCGGGATTCCTGGAGCCGCACGTTTTCCGCTCGGAGAAATGATCTAGCTGCTTAATTGTGAGGTGTCGCAAAGAACAGGATGTCGGAGGCGTCACCTTTTGCGTTGCTTACTTCTGTTTGTTCAAGTCCCAATCGTAATCCAGATAGCGAACTGAGAAATTGCCTTTGGCGACAAAAGCCTTCGCCTCTTTCGACATGTACGGAGCAATCGTCTGAACCTGTTTGGTCGTCGAGTCACCGAAGTCCGAACCAAACCAGCTCATGATCGAACTCAGATAGAGAATCGAATCCTTCGTGTCGATTTTCAGGTTCTGCGATCGCGAAAAGAAATCGGTCGCGTTGGCTGTTAGTTGATCTTCCAGGTCGTCGGCCGTGTAAGCCCGATTCAACAAACGGGGACAGCCGATCGAAGCACACACAATCGCAAAGTGAATTCGTGGCTCATTCATTTTCCGCAGCACCTGATGCTCGATGCTGTCCAGATTGATCTTCGAACTGCCCGAATAGAGATAGAGATTCTTCCAGATGTTGTAGCCGATCAATCGGGCCGTATGGTTGCGAATGCTGGTCGTCGGGTAAACGCGAAGAATGCCTTCGACCGTCAAGGCGTTGTAGGCGTTGATCCAGTAAGCCAGCTTTGCCTTTTCGTCCGATTTCGCGTTTGGATTCGCCTGGCTGAGGCTCTCCAAGTACGTCTGCAACAACGCGCGGTCGGTTTCGTTGTTTTGCCAATCCTGATAGTTCACCATCCCGTCCTCGTCGACGTACTTTTGCAGCAACGAATCCCAGGAGTCATGTTTCACGTCATCGATCGCAACTTGCTTGGCGGCTGGCCATTGCTTGCCCGCGAATTCGTCGGCGTTGACGGCGGAAAACGTCACGATGGCCATCATGGCAGCGCCTAAAAATTGGCAGAGTTTGTGGGTCGTCATTGGTCGATTCCGGTGTGTCATTTCGGTGAGGGTAATTGTCGGTTTGTGATGTAGCTGTTACGAACTTAATAGCGGAACGGGTCCGAAAAAAGCAATCTGCGTTCGGTCCCGTACGTCGTTCTGTGATTTGATGAACTGAAACCTATTGTGACATCACGACTAGCATGATTGAAATTGAAAAAAAGTTTCAGGTCGTCAGCTTTGACGCCATCCGTAAACAGCTGGCTGACGAAAGCTTCGACGTGATGGAGGAATTTCCGCCCAGGGTCCAGTCTGACGAGTACTTCAATCATCGGCAACTGCGATTCGAACTGCAGGATATCGCGTTGCGGATTCGTGAAGTCGACAACAAACACATTTTAACTTTCAAAGGTCCAAACCGCGACGCGACGACAAAGATCCGAACCGAGGTCGAAGTCGAGTTGTCGGCTGAGGACGCGGAAAAGATGACGCAAATGTTTCTTGGCATGGGCATGCACTCGGTGGCCAAAGTCGTCAAGAACCGGGCCACGACGCTGATCCGTTGGCAAGGAGCCAATGTCGAAGTCTGCCTCGATGGGGTCGATGAGGTCGGCTATTTTGTGGAACTTGAAATCGTCGCTGATGGCGAATCGGAAATTCCGGCTGCGAAAGAGAAACTGGAATCGCTCGCCGAAAAATTTGGGCTTAGCGATTCGATCACGACCAGCTACCTCGAAATGCTGCTGCAGTCTCGCGGACAAATGTAACGCTGGTTTTCATTCGTCGAATCATCGGTGACAATCAACGCGGAACCTGTCTGCTGCTGTCGTCGCATAAGAGCGCTCTCGAGCTTGCAAGTTGGCGACTACGAAACTGAGGCCGAATGATATGAACACCATCGCATCCATCTGTGACTTTCTGGATCAATTCGCGCCAACGTCGCTGGCGGAAGACTGGGACAACGTCGGCTTGATCCTTGGCGATCCAAACCGCGAAGCTGCACGAGTGATGACCTGTTTGACGGTGACGCCTGAAAGCGCCACGGAAGCCATTGAGAAAAAAGCGGACCTGATCGTTTCGCATCATCCCCTGCCCTTCTCACCGACGAAGCGAATCACGACGGACCAAACGGCGACGCGATTGATTTGGGAACTGGCCGGAGCCGGCGTTTCGATTCACAGTCCGCACACCGGATTTGATTCCGCCAACGAAGGCATCAACCAGATGCTTTGTGATCGACTTTCCATCGCGGCGACCAGGCCGATCGTTCCCAACCGCAACGATCCCGAAATGCCCGGCGCCGGACGGATCGGAAAGCTTCCGGCGTCAACGTCGCTGCGAGAGTTCGCGTTGACGGTCAAGGAGCTGTTTGCTCTTCCTCGGATTCAGGTCGTCGGCGATCTTGATGCCAGCATCCAAAGAGTCGCGTCGGCTTGCGGCAGCGGCGGCTCGTTTTTATCCGGGGCCGCGAGTCGTGGAGCAGAGTGTCTTGTTACTGGCGAGGCGACTTTTCATTCGGTTCTCGAGGCCAGAGCCCGTAAGGTCGGTTTGATCCTGATGGGCCACTATTTCAGCGAGCGATTTGCGATCGAAGTTCTCTCTGACAAACTTTCCGAAGCGTTTCCGGAAGCGACAGTCTGGGCGAGTGAGCAAGAATGCGATCCCATTGAATCGCTCTAATTGGCATGTATTTTTCAGTGAGTCCGTGTTGCGGTCATCTTTTTTGACGGTTCGACGTATAATCGCGTTTTCACGGTGCGTCTGACGAATGTCACCTAACCCTTTTCAAGATTTGATCCTATGTCGCAGCAATCCAGTTTCCTCACGGTGCTTCCGGTTTTCAACGAAGTTGCGACAGTTGACGAAGTCCTCGATCTGGTCGTCAAGTACGCCGATGACGTGCTGGTCGTTGACGACGGATCGACCGATGGGACATCGGATTTGCTCGCCAAGCGGCAAGATGTCAAGCTGCTGCCTCACGGTGTCAACAAAGGTTATGGCGCGGCACTAATCACCGGTTTTCAGTTTGCGGCAGACAACGGTTACGAGTTCGTGGTCACGATCGATTGCGATGGCCAGCACGAACCGCAGCGGATCCGGGACTTCGTAGCGCGGATCGAAAGCTCAGACGCCGACATTGTTTCCGGCAGCCGATACCTTGAAGAATTCGGTGCCGATACTTCCGCGCCGGCTGAACGACAGAAGATCAATCAGATCATCACCAAGACGATTGGTGATTGTATGGACATCGAGCTGACCGATGCTTTCTGTGGATTCAAAGCCTATCGCGTCGAGTCGCTAAAGAAATTGGAGCTGACTGAAACGGGATACGCGATGCCTCTGGAGCTTTGGGTGCAAGCGGCGTGTCAGGAACTGAAAGTCGTCGAGGTTGCCGTGCCCAGAATTTACCTCGATGAGAATCGTTCGTTCGGCGAAGAGCTGGACAACGCCGACTCTCGTCTTGAGTACTACCGCAGCGTCATTAACGCCGCGCTCAAACGGTTGCCCGGCGGTTGCGACAAGCTCAGGGAACAACGCGTTGGCTAGTCACGTTCGATTGCGAGCGCCGCAGCATCACGGCCAGACCTTACAGCTCCCACCGCTTGCGGACGGCCCGCACATTCTTGATTCGAATCGGGGACGGCTGGCCGATTTGCCGGCTGAACTTCAGGACATTCGCGATGTCGGACGACCCGAACTGAGAGCTCTCGCGCTGCAATATTCGCAAGCGTACCTCAACGTTGAACCTCCAGTTTCCGATTCGATTGTGATGTCCGGGCATCAGCCGACGTTGTTCCATCCGGGCGTCTGGTTCAAGAACTTTGCACTTGATGCTGTCGCGAAATCTGCCAACGCGACCGCGATCAATCTGGTCGTCGATAACGATCTCTGCAACTCGGTTGCCGTGATGAGCCCTTTTCTCGATGACGAAAGGCAAGCTCGGCTGAAGCGAATTGCATTCGATACGGGTGATGTCGAAAAGCCATTTGAAATGTGTCAGGTCCGTGACGATCAGATGTTTTCAACATTTGATCAGCGTTTGGCCGACTCGATTCGTGAAACAGTGGACGTGCCGATCGTAAAATCGCTCTGGCCTGAAGTGCGTGCTGTTGCTCAAGAACTCAACGCTCCAGCCAGTCTTGCCGCCGGGCGACACCGGTTGGAGCAGCAACATGGGCTGAATACGTTGGAGCTTCCGGTCAGCGTTTTTTCGTCTGGTGCTGCGTTTGCGATGTTCGTCGAACGTCTTGTCTGCGACGCGGAGCGATTGGTCTCGATCTACAACGACTCATTGCATTCGTATCGCGTTGCCAATCGAATCCGCAGTCGTTCACATCCGGTTCCGGAACTGGAAACAGACGGCTCGTGGAGTGAAATTCCGTTTTGGATTTGGACTGCCGACGCTCCCAATCGCCGCCGCCTGTTCTGCAAATGCAATCAGACGCAAGTTCAGTTGTCGGATCGTGAAGGCTGGACCATCGCGTTTGAACGTTCCAACTTTGTCGCGTCGTTTCAGGAACTTAATCAGCTCGAATCCAAAGTCTTTATTCGGCCTCGAGCCCTGGCGACGACGATGTTCAGTCGCCTGTTCTGCAGCGATCTTTTTCTGCACGGAATCGGCGGCGCGAAATACGACCAACTCAACGATGAAATCATCAAACGGTTTTTCAATGTCGAACCACCAGGATTCCTGACGGTCACGGCCACGATGAAGTTGCCTTTCGAATTCGATGCCGTCACGCCGCAGAATGTCAGGGAAATCGAAGTCCAACTGCGGCGACTTCGTTTTCATCCAGAGGTCCATCTGCCGGAGCATGAACTTTCCGCACGCAAGTATACTCTCGTGCGAAATCCACCAAGCTCGGGAAGCCGCAAAACCTGGCATGACGAAATTGACGCGATCAACCTGCGACTCTTTGATCGGCTGGCAAGCAAAAGGAAAGATCTGGAGGCGAAACTGGAAAACGCAAAACGTTCGTTGCCGACAAGCAAAATTCTTGGCTCGCGCGAATTCAGTTTCACGCTCTTTCCTGAAAGCCTGATTCAGGAGCTTAGTCGGGCGACATCCGATTCCGTTTCGATGTCCTAGTTTCTTACCGGCGCTGTCACGGTTCCACGCTGCACGTTGCTTCGTAACGTGTTGGCTCGTTGCAGCAACACCTCGCCGTTGACTCGTTTTTTCGGCTCAAGCTGAATGTCCACCACCGGTTGGTGGCGAATTTCGACAGGAGAAAAATTTTCTGTCACGAAACTCAATGGCGGTCTCAGATACCAAGGATCCGAAAGGTTCTGTTTCACCTTCACGGTCTCATAGCCGTCTTTTTCGATCTGGATTTCACGAGTCCCGCCGTAAGTGTAACCGGTTGCAACTGGAGAGTACCCAATCGGATAGTCATCGACGGACACAAACGCCCCTTCGGGTTCCGTACGCACTATCAGGCGTCGGCTGGAACACCCAGTGGCTCCAACGACCCATAGAATCAGCAGCAGCCAAGCCACAGATTGGGAGTTCGCGGGGATTTGGTAGATGGGGTAGTTCACAGTGTGAGATTTGGCTTGGACGATTTATGGTCGTTGCCGCAAGCGAACAAGCGGCAAATTCCTCAGAGAACCGTTTAGCGAAACCTGAGAATCTACAAAAGTCCAATTTTTATTTGGTGGCAGTGCCCAAGTTAACTTTCGTCTGGTTTCAGGCTAAGATGGGTTCTTTTAACCACGATTCGCCAGTCGAAACACTGGTTACTTTTTCATTTCGATTTCACCGCGCATGAATAGTGGTAATCCATCCTGGGACGCATCAATCGAAGTCGCCTCATTGAGCGACGTCGGTATGCGGCGGACCAACAATCAGGACAATTTGGCGATCTCGCTGTCCAATTCGCCAGAATCTTGGCAAACCAAAGGCCATCTTTTCGTGGTTGCCGATGGCATGGGAGCCCACGCCGCAGGCGAACTTGCCAGTAAGCTTGCCGTGGATCAGATTCCCCATCTTTACGCTCGATCCTCGGAAGGATCTGCTCCGGAAGCGCTCAAGAAAGCCGTCGTCGATGCCAACGCGGACATCAATCGTCGCGGGCAGATGAACGAGGACTTCCACAACATGGGCACCACGCTCAGCTCGTTGTTGCTGCTGCCTCAGGGCGCCGTTGCGGCTCATATTGGCGACAGCCGCGTTTATCGGCTGCGTCAGAACAAGCTCGAGCAACTGACTTTTGATCACAGCCTTGTCTGGGAAATGAAAGCCGCCGGACAACTGACCGAGGCCGAAGAAGCTCAGGGGAAGATTCCGAAAAACGTGATCACTCGGTCGCTTGGTCCTTACCCGGAATGCAAAGTCGACCTTGAAGGGCCGTTTCCAATAGCCGTTGGCGATTCATTTTTGCTCTGCAGCGATGGTCTTACCGGGGTCGTGTCCGACGCGGAAATCGCAGCTTTCCTTTCCAACATGCCGCCATCGGAAGCCGTCAAAGTCCTTGTCGATTTGGCGAACCTGCGCGGCGGTCCGGACAACATCACGGTCATTATCGCCAAAGCCGCGGGGCCCGAAATCGCGACGTCGGGGTCTGCCAAAGCCATCCGGGTCAACTCCAGGAAAACAGATTACGCTGTGCATCCTTTGGTGTGGGCGTTCTTCGGTGTTTCACTTTTGTTGACCCTCTTCTTCCTGGTGACCGGGCAGTGGATGACAGCCATTTTTCCAGGCGTCATCGCGGCGGGAACCGGGCTGTTCGCTCTGATTCGTCTGCTGATGGGCGCGACTAGCGGCGAAACCGTCGCTCAGGGAAAAGCGTTCGGTAAAGGCCCCTACACGCGAACAACCTGTGGTTCAGGAGCCGACGTCGCGAAACAATTGGCGTCGATTTTGAAACAGCTGCAGATAGGCGCTGTCGAACAGGACTGGAAAGTCGACTGGAAGCAACTTAAAGCAATGGTTGCCGATGCCGAACTCGCACTCAAACAGGGCAACGCGTCCCGTGCCGTCCGCGTCTATGGCGGAAGCATTAGTTTTCTGATGGACCAGCTGCGAAATCAACACGGCGAAAGCAGTTCGTCGGTCGATCTGTAGCATCTGCGGTCTTGCGATCTGTGCTGCTCGCGGAATCCCGTTCAGCCGATGACAACGCGGGGAGGCTCGCGCCCAATCCATGAATTTTGCAGGAGAGATGCCAAGCGGACAACTAGTCGTTTCAGGAAGACGTGTTGAACACGAGGAAAAGAGCTTCGCTTTCTGCCAGCACATCGCCACCGGGATTCAGGATCCGGGCTTTGATAAAATGCTTGCGACCTTCGTGTCGGATCAGCGAACCTTCCAGCCGAACAGGGCCGCTCAAGTTGACCGGTTTTTGGTAGGAGATCTCCAAGTTCCGAGTCACGCCGCGTTTGCCCTGCATCGAAAGTACCTTGCTGGAAACTTCATCCAACAACAACGCGATAAACCCGCCGTGCATCATGTTCGCACCGCCGGCCAGAAAATGCGGCGGCAGAAACTCGGTCCAGGCAGTGCCCTTTTCCGGGTCGCCATGAAACGTCAATTTCAGCCCCAGCGGATTGTCGGCTCCACAGCCGAAACAGGAATTGCCAGTCTTGGGTGCGAGTGTCTTCATTGTTTACCGTAATTCTCTGAACTGGATTCGGCAGGATCAAATGTTGGAAGCGGAGTGGACATGGTTCCTCGGTGGTTTGGAGCCTGAGGAGTTTAATCTCAATCAGATTTCAGGCCAAACAGACTGATGGCTGAAGCGTCCGAATCTGGTTTTTTGAAACTTTCCTGCGCTCATGCGTGTTAGGAAACTAATTCTGGCACGTTGAACCAGAAACGCTATTCGCTGAACTATTCCGTTAATGTCCAGAGATCCAAACATGCTAGTCCGGCCCGCTTTCGTTGCAATTCTCCTTTATTCTCTTCTCGTTGTTGAAGCAAATGCCCAATCCAACGAAACCCTGCTGGACTGTTTCGGGCTGAAGAAAATCACTCGAGAACAGATTGAAAAAGCCATCGGAATGACAGATGGAATTCCTTCTTCAGGCATCGAGAAGCAACAGATCAAAGAGCGAGTCGCCGCGATTCCAGGTGTTGAAGAAGTCACCGTTTCGCCAGTGCAGTACCCTGGCACCACCGTTGTCTTCATTGGCATTCGCGAATCTGGTCAGCCAGCCCGAGAGTTCCGTGACGCGCCGACGGGCGATGTCCAACTCGAAGACGACCTGCAGAATCGGTATAACGAAATCATGGAGCAGCTCTTGCCGGCGATCAAGTCCGGCAAAGCCCGCGAAGATGGATCGGCTGGTCATTCGATTTCGGAATACGAACCGATGAAGGAGAAGCAACTCGAGCTTCTTCCCATTGCCGACGAGAAATTCGATCATCTCGCTGACGTCATTCGAAACTCTTCAAACAAGGACTCTCGCGCTGCCGCTGCCAGCATTGTCGCCTATGCCAAAGACAAGAAAGCTGTGATTGAGATTCTGAAATCGGCTTGCGACGACCCCAACTCGCTCGTCCGCAACAACGGAGTCCGCGCGTTGTCGGTAATTGCGAAATATGCGGACGACAACCCCAAACTCGACCTTGTCATCGATCACTCTCCCTTTCTGAAACTATTGAATTCAGTTGTGTGGACCGACCGCAACAAAGGCGCCGCGGTGGTCGATGCATTGACACGCAATCGGTCCGAACAATTGATGAGCCAACTGCGCGAAAGCCACCTTTCTGACCTGCTTGAGATGGCTCGATGGAGCAGCGGAGGCCACGCATTGTTCTCAATTCGGATTCTCGCCCGGCTTGCCGACGAAACGGAAGAAGCCATTTCAAAGCGATCAAGAGAATGCAAGACGCACGAAGATCGCCTCAAGTGGGTTGATGAACTTGAAGGTAAACTCAGCCGCGAGCCCGGCTAACGCCACATTCGGTGGTTTGCCCAGCTTGCAGCGAATTGGCTGTGTTGTCAAAACGGATCGACAGAGATTCGAAACGCTGGCAAAACCCGTATTGCGAGTCCTCCTTGAACCGTGTAATTATTTCACGGCCTGACATGGAAAAGAAATCGGCGCGTTGGCGAACCGATTCGATTCCTCTACGTATCAGCTGCGATCAATGAATCGTCGACAAGGAGGTCGGTGTTGCTCAATTTTCGAACAATCAGATCACAAGTTTACTTTGGGGTTGGTGTGCTTTCTGTGATCGTTCTGATCCTGTCAGCAGTCAGTCTTCAGGGCGTGATGAAGTTTCGAAAGCTCACCAAGAACATTCGTGCGCGCTCGGTTGAGTTGCCGCTTGCTGCCGACCTCAGCGAACACGTTTCCGAGCTGCGATCCTATGTGTGGAAAATCGATCGCGAGAAGGTAAGCCTGTTCGGCCTGAACTCTGTCGACTTCGATATCAACGTCAGCGGAATGCATCGACGGCTCGAACAACTTCAGGATTCGCTCGACCGATACCGCAATCAGTTGGAAAACAATGAGATCGAGGACCCCCGTTTTGCCGACAAATCCCGTGAGTTTCAGTTTGTGGCCGAGTTCCAGAACTCATTGAACGAAATTCGGTGCCTCGTGGAAGAAGACTGTTGGTCGCAATCTTCCGAGCCTTTCACAATGCTCAACGGCATGAAAGAAAACCTGGAACAACTCCAGTCACACACGGCTCAGCTGCCAGTTTTCATGCAGGTACGAACGCACAACTTTGCCGAAAACGCGAAAGCCGAATACCGCACATGGATCACGCTCAGTGTCCTTTTTTCAGTGGCTGCATTCGGCATGATCGTGATGCTGGCCAACCGATTCCGCAACGGTCTGCTGCTACCGATGGATAAACTGATCGAAGGCTCGCGGCATGTTGCCGCAGGAAATCATGATTTTCGGATTCAACTGGATTCTGATGACGAAGTCGCTGAGCTCGGCAATGCGCTCAATGCGATGACTAACAACTTTCAGGAGATCAAAGCGGACCTGAACAATCAGGTTCAGCTTCGCACCAAAGAGGTTGTCCGTAGCGAAAAAATGGCGAGTGTTGGATTCCTTGCCGCCGGCGTGGCACACGAGATTAACAATCCGCTTGCATCGATCGCATGGTCTGCAGAATCACTCGAAATGCGGCTGCAAGAGATCCTCAATCCGGATCCAGACACCGATGAAGAGACGCGAAATACCGACATCGAAGAGATGAAGAACTATCTCGCTCGCATCCAGGAAGAAGCGTTCCGCTGCAAGGAAATCACGTCGGGATTGCTTGATTTTTCCCGCATGGGCGACGTGCAAAAAGTTCCTACAAACCTTTCCGAGGTCATCGCTTCGGTCGTCGACATTGTAAAGCCACTAAGCAGATATCGCGATCGAAATATTCATCTCGATACCGATCCGTCAGTCTGCGCCACCGTCAATGCGCAGGAAATCAAACAGGTCGCTTTGAATCTGATCACCAACGCACTCGGCAGCGTCGAAGCTGGCGGGACGGTTTCAATTTCGGTGGAATCTGAAAATGAAAATGCCGTGATGCGAGTCGTGGACAATGGCTGCGGGCTGACAGATGACGTAAAGGAACACCTCTTCGAACCTTTCTTTACGCGGCGACGCGACGGACAGGGAACGGGGCTGGGGTTATCCATCACCTACCAAATCGTAGAAGACCATCAGGGCAAGATCACTGCCGAAAGCGACGGTCCGGGAACGGGTTCGACGTTTACGATTACGTTGCCACTGGTAAATCAACTGGAGAAAGTGACGCGCTATGCAGCCTAGTAAAAAGAGCAACTCGAAATCAGCGACCCGGCCGCTCAAGATCCTCTTTGCCGACGACGAGATCCATTTGCAGGAATTGATCGCGGCCGAACTTCCGCGCATGGGTCATGAAGTTACTGTCTGTGGCGACGGGACCGAAGCAGTTGAGGCGCTTGAAAAAGGAGTCTTTGACTGTCTGTTGGTCGATCTGGATATGCCGGGCATGCACGGAATCGAAGTCATCGAAACCTGCAAAAAGATCGCTCCAGAGACGGAAGCCATTGTGCTGACGGGCAAAGGTTCGACCGAAACTGCAATCTCGGCGCTGCGACTGGGAGCGTTCGACTATCTGCAGAAACCTTGCAAGCTGGTTGAACTCAAGGCCCTGTTCCAACGGGTTTCCGCACAACGTGATCTCAAGCGACAGATTCTTGCACTGAAACGACGACTGGATCGGGCCGAAGGCAGCGCCAACATGATCGGGGAACACCGTTCGATGCAGCGATTGAAGGCACTGATCGCGAAAGTGGCTCCAACCGATTCAACGGTGTTGATTCACGGCGAAACGGGTACGGGCAAGGAGTTGGCCGCTCGCAGCGTTCACGAAAACAGTTTGCGATCAGAGAAACCCTTCGTGGCAATCAACTGTGGCGCTTTGCCAGAAAATCTGATCGAGAGCGAATTGTTCGGGCACTGCAAAGGCGCGTACACGGGAGCCAGCGAGCATCGACAGGGGCTGTTCGAAGTGGCCGACAGCGGCACTTTGTTCCTTGACGAGATTGGAGAACTGCCCAAACAGACGCAGGCGTCGTTGCTTCGCGTGCTCGAAAGCGGTGAAGTAAAACGTGTTGGCGAAAGCGAGCCTTTTTCAGTTGATGTTCGCATCGTTTGTGCCACGCATCGTGATTTGCCGAAGATGGTGGCCGAAGGAGACTTTCGCGAAGACCTGATGTATCGAATCAATACGTTCGAAGTCAAACTTCCGGCGCTGCGAGATCGACTGGATGACATTCCGGAACTCGCAAGACATCTCTTGGTGCGTCATCGTCCGGAAGCGGCTCGAATCGAGGCCCCTTTTGATCCGCAGGCGATCAAGCAGCTGAAGAATCACTCTTGGGGCGGCAACATTCGTGAGCTCGCAAACGTGATCGAACGAGCCGCAATCATCAATGATGCACTTCCGATCGTGTGCGATGATTTACCCACGCTATCGAATTTGAAATTGGGGGCGTCGACTGATGCTTTGGCTGGCAAGTCGCTTCGCGAAATCGAAATGGAAACGATTTATGCGACGCTCGATCAACATGACGGCAACAAAACCGCAGCCGCACGGCAGCTTGGAATCAGTCTCAAGACGCTGTACAACAAACTTAACGCCGACATTTCCAGCCGAGCCGCCTAGCGCGATTGCCTTGTTGGTGTGGTAACAGCACTCAGCTTTTGCAGTCGCTATTCGACGTAGCCCGGCAGTTCGACGAGAGTGGAATGCCGCGTATTTCTTGGAGTGTTAGGTAGTCGCGGCAACGTGGGGGGCTTGGCTCGCGAAGCATGCGCCTGGGTGCACGGTGGGGTATCTGTGTAGCCAAAGCTGGCTCTGGGCTTGTCCGTTTTCCACGAAAAACACAGCATTTGCTTGCAATTCTGGATGCTTGGGAAGCCTGCAGCTATCAGCTTTCGAAATGGTAAAGTTTGCCAGTTATTCCGATTATGTTGATTCGTGAATCGGCGGCGACCGATAAATGGTAGGACGCGGGTGACGCACCAAATTCCGATCCAGGTACAGAACAATGGCACGCTCAAGAAACAATCGAACCAAACTCGCCTACGGAGCGCTCGAAAATCGATGCCTTCTGGCGAACTCAGTTTTCTTTCTCAATACGGGCACTTCCACGCTACACATTCAGGCTGGCGAAACAGATGTCGTTGATGCCACTTACACGAACGAAATGACCATTTCGATCGACACCGAAACCAACGAATTGGTCGTTACCGAACCGGACGCTGCTGAACAGCGATTTGATTCAGCCGACATTACTCGAATCAGCTATCGAGGAACCCCGGGCGACGATTTCTTTAGCAATGAAACGGACATTTCCACGCGTGTCGTTGGCTACGCCGGAAACGACATGATCTTCAGCGGTGGCGGCGACGACGTGGTCATTGCTGCCAACGGCGATGACACCGTCTATCCTGGAAACGGGAACGACTACGTGGCTGGCGGCCAGGGAAATGACCATGTGATCGAAACGGATGAGTCGACTGGTAATGACCGATTATTCGGCGGCCCTGGCGACGACATTCTCGAAGGCGGCATGGGTGCGGACTTTGTTGCCGGGCATGAAGGAAATGACATGCTTTACGGCGGAAGCGAGAACGACTCAATTTTGGGCCACGATGGATTGGATCAGATGTTCGGCGGTTCAGGTCGGGACTTCATGTACGGCGGCGACGGCAACGACGAAATGTTCGGCGAATATGGTCGGGATCGTATCCTTGGCCAGGCAGGCAATGATACGATCTCTGGTGGATTTGGCGATGACGTTGCCCTTGGTGGCGACGGCAACGACACCATCGATGGCGATGAAGGCAACGATCGTTTGGTCGGCAATCTTGGAAACGATATCCTTCGCGGTGGCGTTGGCGCCGACTCGCTGATTGCTGCAACTCCGTCACCTGACGGGAACACAAGCGGATTCGACACGGTAGAAGCCGGCGACGACACCGACATTGACTATGCGATTATCCATCCCGGATCTGATACGGCGACGATGGGAGAAGAAGACAATGTTGCAGACTCGGAAATCATTCGCCGCAACCTTCAGGTCCGATTCCTCGATCAGAACCTGGGCAACGGTGGATGGCAGGAGACAGCCAGCGGGCTGCAGTATCGAACGGTTATTCTGGGAACCGGAGATACGCCAGTCGCAACCGATACGGTACGCGTCAACTACGAAGGCTCATTTATCGACGGCACACTGTTCGACGCCAACGACGGTATCACATTCCAATTGAATCAGGTCATCAGCGGATGGACTGAAGGACTTCAGCTGATTCAGGTGGGGGCCACGATCGAGTTGGCGATTCCAGCCGAACTGGCTTACGGAGAGAACTATTACGCGGGGATTCCTGGTGGCTCGACCCTGTTGTTCACGGTCGATCTGATTGAGATCGTGAGCTAGGCCGCGTTTTCACTAGCAGACCATCATTGCTAACGAGCCTGTCGAGGATTCATTCTTCGGCAGGCTCGTTTTTTTGCCATGGTTCGCGAATCATCCACTTGTCGCCGACGTTGGCTTCATCGTTCCAAACCTTGAAACCCAGCCGGCGATACCAGGCGGTCAGATCAGCGGCGTTCATCCCGTCGTCATCGTGAAACGGATCGGCCGTAATGAAGGCAGGTGCGTCGTCGAAGTTCTGCAGCACGCATTCGACGAGTGCTTCGCCGACACCTTCGTTGCGGTTGCCGGGGAACACCAACAGGTTCCAAATGACATAGCCACCGAACGACTCGTCTCGCAAGTCCCGAACGTTGACTTGGCCAACAACTTTTCCGTCTCGACGACACAAAAGGCATTCGTTGAGATCGTAAGCCGCGATTTCGAATTCGGACATGATGCCTGTTTGCTGACGGTTGTCGATTGTTGTTAAGAGATGAGCGGCGAGTCAAATACGTTTGTTTCACAGCGAGATGAGCCCGACCGGAGGCATAGACGCTGCAAGTCGTTGACGAAATCAGTCGCCACGTTCCTACATCTTGAATCTCTTCGCAATTTCCGGTGGTGCCTCTTCGTAGTCCAAAGGCTCCATCGAACAACCTGCCCTTCCTTGGCTGAGACTTCGCATCACGCCGGAGTAGCTGAGTAATTCTGAAAGCGGTGCGTTAGCGATGATTTGCGTGACTCCCATGTGTGTATCCGTGTTCACAATCTGGGCACGTCGCATCGCAAGGTCGCCAACAAAGTCGCCGTAGTACTCTTCGGGCGTCGTGATCGAAACTTTCATGATTGGCTCAAGCAAAATCGGATTGCAATCGCGGAGCGCTTCTTCGAACGCTTCGCCTGCAGCAATCGCAAACGCCATCGGAGTCGAAAACTCATTCGCTTCAGCTCCGATGAGTGTGACTCGAATCTTCGCCAGCGGAAAACTGCCGATGCTGCCGCCGCCCTGGCCACGAGCCTGGATTTCATCCTTGACTGTCTGCACGAACTCAGGAGGCATCGAATCCGGCGGCAAACGATTGAGAACTTTCACGCCCGCTTCGACTTTTTCGTCGGGCTCCATTTTCAGTGTGACCTGACCAAATATTTGCTGACCGTCGTGCAGTCGATTGCATTCGCGGGTAACCGTTTTCTCGCCGCTGATCGATTCGCGATAGGAAACGCGAGGCTTGTGAACTTTTACTTTCAGATTGAAATCTCGCAGCAAACGATTCTTGATCACCTCCAGATGCAATTCGCCCATGCCGGCAATCAGCGTCTGGCCCGTTTCCTCATTTTCGGTCGCGCGAAACGTTGGATCCTGTCGTTTGAGCAACTCAAGGGTGTCCGAAAGCTTGTCACGTTCTGCCGTCGAATCCGGCTCGATCGCCATCTCGATGACCGTTTCCGGAAAGTCGATTGACTCAAGCAAAATCGGAGCTTTCTGGTCGCAGAGCGTATCCCCCGTGACGGCAAACCGCGGCCCAATCACGCCCACGATTTCACCCGGACCGATCGAGTCCAGTTGTCCATCGCGTTCCTTTCGCGTCGCGTGGATCTGCCAAAGCTGAGCCACGTTCTCTTTCTTGTCTTTGCCCGGACAGTAGACTCGCGAGTTTCCACTCAACTTGCCCGAGTAAATTCGAATCCAATACAGGTCGCCCGTTTTGGCTGGAAGGATTTTGAAAACCAGAGCGGAAAACGGCTCTTTTGCATCTGGTTTGCGAACCTCGGTTTTGTCTTCTTTTCGCGGATTGACGCCTTCCACCGGAGGGCGATCCAGCGGCGTCGGCAAGTAATATTTGACGCCGTCGAGCACGCCTTGCACGCCAATTCCGTGCAGTGCGGAACCGCAAACGACAGGCTGGATCTTGCGGGCCAACGTTCCTTCGCGTAGCGCTTTCCGAATCAGGTCGTTGGGGATTTCCTCACCCGTCATCGCAAGTTCTGCGACTTCGTCACTGAGATCGTAGATCGCCTCCAGCATCTCTTCTCTTGCCAACTGCGCGTCCTCGAGAAGCTCGTCGGGAATCGGAGTTTCCTTCATCGATTTGCCCTCGTCGGAGAACGTCGCCATGCGCATTTTGATCAAATCGACCGTGCCGCGAAACGGATCATTAACATGCGAAGGGCCTTGGCCAACTGGCATTTGAATCGGAACCGGGTTGGCACCAAGCCGGTTTTTGATTTCGTCCAACACACGGCGAAAGTCCGCTCCCTCGCGATCAAGCTTGTTGATGAACGCGAATCGAGGCACGGCGTATCGATCGGCCTGCCGCCATACCGTTTCGCTCTGCGCCTCGACGCCTTCTCGTGCGCTGAACACAACAACGGCGCCGTCAAGAACACGCAAGCTGCGCTCGACTTCGGCAGTGAAGTCGACGTGTCCAGGCGTGTCGAGCAAGTTAACGTGAATGTCTTTCCAGTCGAAAGTCACACAGGCTGAATAGATCGTGATGCCGCGGTTTTGCTCTTCCGGGTCGTCATCAGTCGTTGTGTTTCCACTGTCAACTTTGCCGACACGATGCTTGGCACCAGAAAGAAACAGCATCCGCTCGGTGACTGTTGTTTTGCCGGCGTCAATGTGCGCGATGATGCCAATGTTTCTCAGATTTTGAAGTTTGCGGGCCATGAGCGTACAGAATCTCTCGTCCGTGGATGGAAAATTGAATGGGTAGAATAAAACAAAAAGCCTGAGTACGAACCCGGCGTTGTCGGTCCGAACACAGGCTAAAAAAATTGTCAGGCAGATCTATTGTGAGTGACCGCTGTCTTCTCCGGGAGGTCGGAATTCTTTCGCGTACTCAGCGACATTGGATTCGTTGGCTTTCGCATGCGACTTATACAGTGACCAGCCAACAATTCCAAGAACCAGCACGACGGCGATGATGATGGACGTTGGGTCTCCCCTCATGATTCCTCGAAAGAAGATATAGACGAGCCAAAAGATCCCCTTTTTCCCCAACAGCAATGTCATCTTTCAACCTTCATTGATCCGAGTTTTCACTGGGCAATAGTATAGAGAATCAATGGCTTTCTTACGATTGAATCCCCTAAATTACGGGCTTGAGGCAAATATTATGGAAAGCTTGACGATTCACAATGGGCGTTGAGCTATTTTAATGGGATTGCAGTTCGAACTGAATCCGCATCGAGCCATCAATCGAACTCGATGATGATGAACCAGCTTTGACGTGTTGCCCACAGGCCGCCCGAGACGATGAACCATTTTAAGAAATCTGAATCGTCTGCTCCGTCCGGGACCAAGTATCTTGCTTTCGCCGAGGATCAGCTGCCGCTTGAGTTTCGATTGCAGATCGTTCGTCGCTATGGTTCAGAGACGTTGTCGTTTGCCTCTGCGATTCAATCGGGGCTGTGTCATTTCGCCAACCAGAGCGGCTATCTCGCTTTTCAAAAAAAGTACGGGCATACCTTCGTGCTTGGTGATCCCGTCGTGGCACCTCACGAGATGGATTCGATCATTGATGAGTTTCTCAAGCAGCATCGCAATGTAACGTTCTGCCAAATCAGCGAGTCCGTTGCCGGGAAGTTGAACCGTAGAAAGTATTGGGTCAATGAGCTTGGGTTTGATTCCCGGTTGGATCTCGACAGCTACGATTTTGCTGGCAAGGAAAAAGAACGATTTCGCTACGCATCAAACTGGCTCAATCGCCGCGGGTTTGAAATTCGTGAGTTGGAGCTGACCGACGACGTGCAGGGTGAAATCAGGGATCTGAACGAGCAGTGGATCGGTACACGAACGGTTCGGAAGGAGACCGCGTTCCTGAATCGACCGATGGAGTTCATTAACCAACCCGACGTCCGGCGTTTCTTTCTGGTTGATGCCGCCGGGAAGATTCAAGCGTTTGTGTTTTTCGATCCTATGTATCTCAACGACCAAGTGATCGGGTATGTGACGACTTTCAAGCGTCGCCATCCGGACGCACCGTCGGTGGCTGAACAGGGGATTTGCAAGGAAGCCATCGAAACGTTCAAGCGTGAGGGGAAAGCTGTCGTGCGGTTGGGGTTGTCTCCGTTTGCGGGGATTTCAGACGATCGTTTTCGGTACAACTGGTTGTTGAAGTATGTGTTGCGGTATTACTATCGAGCCGGATGGGTGAACCGTTACTTTTTCAATCTGCGCGGCCATGCGGAATTCAAGAAACGGTTTCGTGGTGAGAACGAGAAAGCCTATTTCGCAAGCCCTGGCTGGGTAAACGACGTACGCTTGTTCGCGCTGATCCGACTGTGCAAAATCCTGTGAGCCCGGAACGGTGTTCTCCACCATATGGTGTTTGCGGTAGCTTTGTTGGCGCCTTCTTGAGGCAGACTTGTGCTTGATCCGTAGTGCTTCGTGCCTGTATCGATTCTCAAGCTGTGGTTGGAGTTGGAGCTACGACCATGACGCCCGCGGTGAAGAAGGCGCACAAAAAAAGCCGCGTCGAAAATTCGAAGCGGCTTCTTTGATCTGTTAGCAAACTACCAGGCGAAGTGAGCAAACGCTTTGTTCGCTTCCGCCATGCGGTGAGTGTTTTCGCGGCGAGTCATCGCAACGCCTTCGCGGTTGAAGGCTGCTACGAGTTCATCAGCCAAACGCAAATGAGTTGGTCGGCCTTTCTTTTCGCGGATCGCCATCAGCAACCAGCGGATCGCCAGCGATTGTTGACGCGAACGATTGACTTGCATCGGAACCTGGTAAGAAGCACCACCGACACGCTTCGAGCGAACTTCGATGAAAGGCTTTACGTTTTCAACAGCCTGTGTGAAAACTTCGATTGGTTCCTGATCCGGAACGCGTTTCTTGATCTCGTCCAACGCATCGTAGAAAACCTTCTGGGCGACAGTTTTCTTTCCGTCCCACATCAGGCAGTTGATGAACTTGCTGGCCAAAAGCGAATCGAACTTTGGATCCGGCTTCATCTGCGTGCGGCTTGCTGTGATTCTTCCCATGGTATCGCGCTATATTTCTTTGAATTGGTTCTGCTGTAAGTTTATCGGTGCGAGCCAGACGACTACGCCTTCTTGGCACCGTAGCGACTTCGAGATTGCTTACGTTTGTCGACACCCAGCGTATCCTGAGCACCACGAACGACCTGGTAGCGAACACCCGGAAGGTCACGGACACGTCCGCCGCGAACCAGAACGATGGAGTGTTCCTGAAGGTTGTGACCTTCGCCAGGAATGTAAACCGTGACTTCTTTACCATTCGAAAGGCGCACACGCGTGATCTTCCGCAGAGCCGAGTTCGGCTTCTTTGGTGTCATCGTACGGACCTGAAGGCAAACGCCCTGCTTTTGCGGGCACTTTTCCAGAACCGGAGACTTTGTGAATTTGCGTTTTGCTTTTCGTCGCTTGCGGACAAGCTGATTGATGGTTGGCATCTTAAAGCTGATTTCTGCTAATGAATTGAAGTCAGTAGGGCGTGGTCCGGCGACCTGGCCTGTGCATACCAGAGGCTGATTGCAGTTAAATTTGCGATCAGTCGATGCACCTTCCCCGACAAACACGCATCTGCCGTGCTTCAGAGAATCGCTAAATCTATTGAATTGCACGGGACTGTCAATAGATAACTTCAGGGAATACCCGGGGTTTATCGCCATTTTGGCGGTTGGCGTTGAGCGATTCTGGAACTCTGGCGAGGATTTGGACCGACTCGCGTATAACGTTCGAGGTTCACTGACCATTTGGCCGCTTTCCTCAACGAATTTGAGCATTTTCGGGCTGTAGGGTAAGATTGAGGCGGGCAGGAAAGAAAAGGGGATGTCGGCATGACGCAGTCGGATTCGACGCGAAAAGGAGCGGATGGGAGCAGGCTTCCATCGGTAGTGCCGGCCAAGGTCCAGCAGACTCTGGTCAATAATGAGCAGTTGGCGGTCGCCAGCGAGTTCTTTGCTTCTCTGGACACAGAGCAAATTGTCATGCCCCAGCGGTCCGCTGCCGTGTCGGTGCAGGTCGACGCTCGAACGACTGTTCCACCTGAAGCAGTCGATTCGGCTCCAGAAGAGCCCGCCGAAATCGTGGCGGAACTCGATACCTCGCAGGAGGAGATTTGGGACGAGACCCTTGCTGCGACCCTTGGATCGAAGTTACAGCAGTCACTTCCCGGACCGTCGGTGGCAAAGCCAAAATCACGGGTGTCTGGTCGGCGCAAAAAAGTTCGGATGGCGCGGCGCGTGCGAGAACCTCGCATCCTGATCCGTGAGCGGGCGAGTGAGCCGTTTCGTTTCCGCGAACTGTTTACCCGCAAGGGCCTGAAGAAGAACTCCGGCTTTCTGATCTCGTTGCTGTTGCACACTCTGCTGCTGGTTTTCCTGTCACTGTTGGTTGTGCGAAGTGGTATCGGGGATTCGACGCTGTTCCTTGATGTCGCGGAAGCTCCTGCTGATCCCGGCGAGGACATGCTCGAAGGCTTCGATCTCAATCCGGTCATGTTTGAAAATGACAACGCGATCGAAGACAGTCCGCTCGATGAACTTCTCGAAGACGTGCTTGAGAAAGAAGATTCCACAAAAGACGTATTGAAGCTGGAAGAGCTGCAACGTGAGTCTGCGATCGCTGGCGGCGGAGCCAGCACTCAGGCCCCAAGGGGCGATGGCAAGTCCGCGTCATTCTTTGGGACCAAGGCTTCGGGCAGACGGTTTGTATTCGTGGTCGATCGCTCGGGCAGCATGGAATACGGAACGAGAAATTTCATCAGCCAGGAACTGTTCAATCGATATGACGTTGCGAAGTCCGAACTCTACAACGCGATCGACAGTCTGCATCCACACCAGGAATTTTTCGTGTTGATGTTTGCCGATTCTACGATCCCGATGTTCCACCAACGCAGCATCGAAAACACCGGCGAAGGGGATTTCAAGATGATTCCGGCGACGACCAGAAACAAGGCCCGGATCCAGGAGTGGCTGGAAGACGTGTCGATCGGTCCCGGAACGGATCCAAGATTGGCGCTCGAAATCGCAATCGAGATGCAACCCGACGCGATTTTCATGCTTAGCGATGGCGCCTTCATTAGTGAACGGAACGACGGTCGGGCGAAGACTCAGGATATCGTCAATCAGCATGTCAGCGATGGCTCCATTGTTCCAATCAATACGATCTCGCTGGTCGTCGAGGAGACGATTCCGGCGATGGAGCGAATTGCCGATCGATCTGGCGGCCTTTTTCGATTCACGACGATCAGGGACTATGTGAAAAAGATTGCCGGGCTGCGCGGGCCGATGCGTGCGCGGGCACTGGAGCAGTTGATTGCGTCAGCGAGCGGCAGTTGGGAGGATCGGCGGGAGGTCATTACCGAGAAACTGTTGCCGATCCTGAATGAGTCTTCGGCGATCGAGCGGGCAAGCGCCGAAGCGTTGCTTCATCGAGCGACGATGGGGCTGTTCCAGCGACATGTCGATTCCATTTTTCGCCACGGTGGAAATTCTGTGGCGCAGTGGAATGATATCGTTCGCGAACTCGACGGCTACTACCGGACTCAACAGCTCAGCGCCCTCGGTCAGGGACGGGATCTGGAACAAAGAATTCTGCTTGCGATGTTGGAACTTGACGACGATTCCTATCTGCAGATGTTCGACAGCCTCGACATGGATCTGGTCAGCAGCCTGACGATGGTAGAAATGGTTCGCGGGATTCAACGCGGACATTCCGAATTCGGTTCGTCGCCCGCATCGATCGGGTGGTTGCGAGAATTGATCGCTCGGCTCGGTGGCAAGAAACCGAAGTCCCGCGAAACGTTGGCTCGCATCGACTGGAGTCCCGCACAGGCCACGGTGGCGATTGATCGGTTGTTTGAGAATCGTCGAAAGCGTGCCAAGGAGCTTTATCGAAAGTACAAAGATCCGGAAAAGGGCCTCGACATTCGTGAGCGTGTTGGCAAGTCGCTCGTCAAAAAGTATCCGGAATCAAAAGAGGCCGGCCGGGTTCGAGTTGAGCTGCAACGCGAGCAAGCCGTCGATGCTCCCGTTGGAATCAACGGTGAAGGCGATGAACCTGACGATCCGTTTTTGCAATAGCGTTCGCCTCAAGAAGCCTGGCCGAGGGTGATCTCAAACCACTGCATGGCCAGCCCCAGAATCAGTGGCATCATCACGATGCTGGCCAGCGTCGTCGCAACACAAACTTCCACCGCGATCGCGGGCTTTCCGCCAAAGTGCTTGGCCAGGACGATAGGGAAGATCGCGGCAGGCATCGCGGCTTCGACGATCAAAACATTTCTCAGCTCTGGCGAAAACGTCATCAGTCCGGCAACGACGAGGATGATTGCCGGCATGATCAGAAAGCGGACCGACAGCGATCCAACAATTACTTTCGGATTCAATTTCCATTTCTCGCGTTGGACAACTCCCGCCAGGGTTGCTCCCGCCAAAATCAAACCCATCGGAATCGAACATAGCCCCAAGTCCGCAATCGTCTTGATGGCAAAATCGGGGATCAGTTTGTACAGCCCGCTAAAATTCAGCAGCAACCCAACGACGATCGCAATCGTTGGACCGTTGATCAGTCGTCGCCACGCGTTCTGCATCGTGCCGCTGAGCAATACGATGGCAATCGTCCACATCGCGAGTTCCAGGCCGAGGTTGTGGACGAAGAGGACTCCAAGTGTTTCCGTGGCCCCGTCCTGAAACAATGCGTAGATCAGCGGGATCGGAATGAAGCCGTAGTTTTGAATCGCTGTCGAAACGCAAAACGTGTTTACGCCCTCGGGATCAATCTTCATCGAATGCCCGATGCTCTTGGCGAGAATCAGTCCAACGACGGTCAGGAAAAAACCGGCTGCGATGGCGGCAACGACGACGTCGATTTGCTGTAACGCTGCGTTGCCTGGGACTTGGGACAGAATGAAGCACGGATAGAGCACATTGACGATCAATCGCATGATGCTCTTTTCAGATTCGTCGTCGACGACCGAAAAGATCCGTGTGCAATAGCCAATCCCAACGGTCAGGAAAACTGGAATTGCTGCGAAAAGGATGTTGGAAAAGTACATGCTGCAGCAAAGCAATAGGGCGGCGAATCTGGGTGCGTTTCTGAGAACTAAACCTACCCGACGGTGACGGCCTCGTCAGTACGGATGAGAAAAAAGTTGTCTTCGCTGTGAACCTGTCGGGTGCTTTCGCGTCTAACTGGCAACTCAATCAACAGCACTTTGGTATTAAGGCTCAATCGTGGACCTTCTCAATTCAGGCAATCAGGTTAATTCATCCAGTCGCGCTGCGAACGCGTTCGGCAATGTGGACTCATGGAGTCAGTGGTCGAATTTCCAGCGACTGGATCGCCTGCTTGCTTGTACCAATTGAGAATCCGTGATTCATCAAGGTCCGAAGCTTGCGAGCATCGGGCCTTTTTTGTGGGCTTCGGCGAGCACCTCCAGCCAAACGATTGCAAAACTCATACAGAAAACATTGCCATGTAGCTCAACGGTAGAGCGGCTCCCTGTTAAGGAGATGGTTGGAGGTTCAAATCCTCCCGTGGCAGCTTGGAAAATAAAAAAATGCGGGGTGGTTGCTGTTGGTAGCAACACCTGACTCTGAATCAGGAGGCCGTCGGTTCGATTCCGACCCCCGCATCTTTGATATGTCGGACGAGCGAGCATGAGAACGGGAATCAATTGGTGTCCAAGTCTCAGTGCTCCAAGATCCGCGTTCGAACGGAAGCCATCCGGCTGGATGAGGACCCTGTCTTGAAAACAGGTGGCTGCGAAAGCGGCTTGTGAGTTCGAGTCTCACGGCTTCCGCTGATAGAAACGAAGATGCTCAATCGCGAAATCCCAAACACTGGCGCACCGCTTGTTGAACCTTCTTCTTTCTTTTTCTCTACGTCCTTGGTGTAACGGCAGCATCACTGATTCCAAACCAGTTGGTCGGGGTTCGAATCCCTGGGGGCGTGCTTACGGAAAGTAGCCGAATACGGTTCGTCGGGCCAGTTTGCTAAACTGTGCGGTCGCAAGGCCATGTGGGTTCAAATCCCATGCTTTCCGCTTCCGGGAACGCCATCCGTGCGCTGGCAACACCTCCGTCAGATCGTTGGACTCCAGCCGTTACGGCACTAATGTCAGGCAACGCTACGGGACTGACAAGCCAAAACTGACGACGAGGCCGGAATTGAAAATCCCGAAAAAAGCAGGGCGGAAACCGGTGGCATTGACTGTTTTTTCGCTTCGGCACGCAATTCGCAACACGGGATTCAATCAAGGCATTTACCTGACAGAAGAGCATCGTGGACGCACTGGCGTTCATGATTCGCCTGTCGTTTCAGAATTCATTTAGGCATTACGCAATGAATCATCTTGTTAAACGCTTTCTCGTTTTGGCACTTCCGCTCTTGATCGTCGGCTCGAATTCGGACGACGGATATGGCATCCAGATTGAAAACAATTCCGGGATTGAACTGGGTGACTTTTCTGTCACTGACAGCGAAACGGAATTCACTTTTGGAGCCATCTCTGACGGAACACAAACCGGGCTGGGAAACGCTGACCTTCAGTTTGGCAGTCAGTCTCCGCGGAAACTGGAAGTCGCGTTCACGCCGCGGAACGGAACGGACATCATCAAGAGTACCGTAGAGATTCCGATTCTCGATAAAGGCGAGTCGATCAAGCTGTCGATCAATTCGTATCTTGATTTGATTGACCGAGTGAGATCGTAGGAGTCGCCAGGCAGTTTTGTGGCTGTCGCCTTTCGGTGGCGCCCGGCGAAACTATTTTTCCAAACCGAACTTTGACACAACCACCTGGCGTTTGGCGCGATCGACCCCCCAGAGCAGATCTGCATCGAACGCGATGCCCTGCCCCGTGATCGGTGCGCCAATCGTTTCGGTCAGAACCAGAACGGAGCCAGCTTTCGGGAACTCGAGTTGGTAGACTTCGCCGAAATCATGCCCGGTGCAATAGAGTTTTCCGTCGGCTGCAAAACCTCCTCCTGAGCAACTGTGTGGATCGAAGCGATCGAGCACGGATTTCGGAAACACCCATCCGTGGGTCCGTCGCCAGCGTTCGTCGAACCGTACCAGTTGGGTCGAGCGATGAGATTTGGCCAGCGGATCGTCGTTGACTTTCTTGGAGTAGTTGGCGAACACTGCGTACCAGCCACCCTTGATCGGTTCGATCCACGTCAATGATCCTTCGGCGCAGATTCCGAGGCTATGCGAATCGATGTGAGTCATCGTTTCGGTATCCCAGACTTCGATCGAACTGGCTTCCGGCCACTGTGGAAAGTTCGAGTTCGCACAGTAAAGCTTGCCGTCGCGGACGATCCCGGAGTTCAGGTGTCGCAGCGGCCTTTCGGAATCCGATTTCCAAACCGCGACTTTTTCGCCCGTCTCCCGGTCGTATTTCGCGATAATTGAATTGGCAATCGCGTAAAAATGCTGATCGTCGACGGCCACGGCCTGCCCTGCTTCGGGAGCATCGAAGCGACGCGTTGCTGCGATCGTACGATCGTATTCAATCGCCTTTTCCTGCGGCGTCGCGGGTACAAGCGAGCTCCAGGCGATGGTGGTGGAGGCAAGTACGAAGATTGCGGACAGAGTCTTTGCGCTGACGAACATTGGAGCACCGTGAAACGTGGGGAGAATGGAACGGGTACAATGTTGAGCGTCGACTCCGCAACCGTCAACTCAATTTGATATCGATGGCTCAAACTTCAATTTCAATTCACATTCAGGCTTCGACCGAGAAGGTGTTTGCTGCCGTCGCTGAAATCGATTCGTTTCCCCAACGCGCCGAAGCGATCCAGAAAGTCGAGTTTCTGACAAAACAACACAGCGGCGTCGGCACACGGTTTCGAGAAACACGATTGCTCAACGGTCGCGAGAGCAAGACGGAACTTGAGGTCACGGAGTACGAACCCGATCTTCCGGAGCGACGGATTCGTATGGTTTCCGATCAGGGTGGCACTATTTGGGACACCGTTTTTGTGGTTACGGATTCCGGTTCTGGATCGACGCTCAACTTGAAGATGGATGCTCGGCCGTACAAACTGGTGGCCAGAATTATGACGCCGTTGATCAGTGGGATGATCAAAAAGTTTATCCAGAAAGACATGGATGACCTGAAAACATGGTGCGAGGCTGGCCACTAACCGTTCATGGAAATTGCGAAAGTTACTTATGGCAGATTTTGAAATTGCGTACGGAGAAACCGAGATTCGTGAAGGAGGATACGTGCACGATCCGGTCGACAAAGGCGGCGAGACTCATCGTGGTGTCGCGCGAAAGTTCAACGGCGATTGGGCGGGCTGGCCGATTATCGATCAGATCAAGAAGGATCATCCGGTGGACTTCAAGCAACGTATCAACGACAGCGAAGAATTGGCCGAGTTGGCAAAAGAGCTGTTTCGCGAACGCTATTGGAATCCCATCCGCGGCGACGAGATTCCGGATCAGCACGTCGCAAACAAGGTCTTCGATACGGGCGTCAATCAGGGCGTCGCCCGATCGGTGAAGTATCTTCAGGAAGGGCTGAATTTACTCAACCGGGACCAGAAAAATTACGCGGATATTCAGGTCGATGGGAAGCTGGGAGATGCGACTTTGGCGACGCTAAAAAAGTTTTTGAGACTGGAAGACGATCAGCCGGACTACCTGTTGAAAGTGATGAATCTGTTGCAAGCCAGTTTCTACGTCGACATCATGCGGCGCGATACGACTCAGCAGCGTTTCGCTCGCGGCTGGCTCAATCGAGTGGATTTGCAGTAGGCTGGAAGCAGTTCGTCAGCCTGTTTGAGCAGAGCGTCTGTCCCGGCGTGACATCAAACAGTTCGGTCGAAGTTCATTACTGTCCTGGCCATGTCGGCTACTTGGCTCGACGGTACTTCTCCTGGTATTTCTCGTATAGTCGTGTTTGGTGGTTGGACAAATCGATTTCTCGCCCCGCGATCCACGCACGATCAATCGTCGACACTGCCTCCAGGGGATCTCCGTTGACGACGATCAACGTGGCGTCCTTTCCGGGTTCCAGCGAACCAAGCCGATCGTCAATCCCAAGAATTTCCGCCGCAGAAAGCGTAATCGAACGCAGGGCTTCGTTGCGATCGAGTCCGTATGCCTGAGCGGTTGCTGCCTGGAATGGCAGCACCCGCGTGTTCCAGGTTTCACTACGATCGGTCGATGAAATACAGAACTTCACGCCAGCTGCTTTTAACCGCGCGGGAAGCGTAAACGCATCGTCGTGCCGGTCGTCACGGCGAATCGGCATTCGGTGTGTCGCCGACACGATGACGGGAACGTTGTGTGATTTTAAAAGCTCGGCACATTCCACTGCATCGTATCCGCCCAGAATGATCAGCTTCAGCTTCTCCCGGGTGGCGAAAGAAACCGCGGCCCTGATTTCAGCCGCTCGGTCTGCTCGAACCATCATCGGGACCCTGCCGTTGACCACATTGACCATCGCTTCAAGCCGGCTGTCGAAAGCAGGTTGGTCGTTGTCCAAGCCGCGGCCCTTTGCGTAGGCTTTGGCCAATTCGAAAAACTTGACCAGCTCCTCCTGGTGTTCGACCAACTCTTCCTGTTCTTCCTTGAGCTTTTCTTTCTTCAATCTCGCCACCAGTCCTGGCGGAAGGCTCTGCATCGGCCAATTGACCTGTAGCGCGGCAACTTTTTTGATCGCCATGTCCTCATAAGTCCAGCCTTCAAGTTGCACAATCGATGAGCGACCAGAAATGATGCCGCCACTGGGAGCCGAAAGTGCAACGAGAACGCCTCCGGAACGCGTTACCGGCAGGACAAGGTTCTCCATGTTGATGGAAACGAGAGCCTGGACGTTCGGATTGATTTCGCCGCGTTCGCGATGGTCGTTGGTCGCACGAACGGCGGCTATCTCAGTCAAACCAAGCTGTGAATGAGACTCGATGAAACCGGGGTAAATCGATTTGCCTTCGAGTGAGATCGTTTCGGCGCCTTCCGGGATCTCGACGTCCGTTCCGATGGCTTTGATTTTGCCATCTTCGATCAGAATCGTGCCTGCCTCAATCGGTTCGCTGCTGACCGGAAAGATCGTTGCATCGGTGAGTGCGACGGGCCCAACCGGAGCCTTGGCTGGCAGTTGTGCGAGCAAAGAATTGCAGAGTACGGCCATCGCGAACAGCGTCGTCGAAACCGTCGAGGCAAATTGAACCAGGCGTCTTCGGTCAATGCGTGTCTGAAATCTGTTGTTGAATTTGATCATGGGAATAATGTCGAAAGTTTCGCAAGTTGTTCGATGTGATGATGCTCTGGCGGATGATTGCCGTCGCTATTAATGAGGACTATTCATGATCATCATGATCGTGTCCCTCGTGATGTTGGTGGCCGCAAAAGGCGTCATGTCGTGGCCAAAGTTTCGCCGGATCAGTCGACTCCGCATCTTCGTTCTCCATTTCCTCACCGGATCGAAGCACTTTCTGAACAAGCTGTTGTTTCAGTTTGGCGAACGATTCGTGACGCTGTTGGTCTTCATCGCGGTCGTAGTACTTTTTACCGTCGATCCACGTTTGTTGAGCGACGGCGAGATTGGAAAGCGGATGAGCGTTCCAAAGGACCAGATCAGCATCTTTCCCGACTTCGATGGAACCAACCCGGTTCTCAATTCGAAGCTGTTTCGCAGGATTGATCGTCACGAATTTGAGAGCTTCTTCGAAACTTAGCCCGCCAAAACGTACGGCCTTGGCGGCTTCCTGATTCAAACGCCGCCCCAGTTCGCGGTCGTCCGAATTGAAGCTCATCACGATTCCCTGCTGATGCATCAACGCGCCGGCATGCGGAATCGCGTCTTTGACCTCGTACTTATAGGCCCACCAATCTGCGAATGCGCTGGCCATAGCACCGTGCTTTTTCATTTCGTCGGCGACCTTGTAGCCTTCAAGAATATGCTGGAACGTTCCAATCTGAATCTGGTGGTCGTCCAGCAAACGAATCAGCGCCAAAATTTCGTCCTGTCGATAGCTGTGGCAATGAATCCAACGTGTACCCTCGACGATTTCAGCGATCGCTTCGAGCTCCAGATTGATCCGCGGAGGAATTCCTTTGCCTGTGGTTTTGAACTCCTGCTGTTTCGCACGGTAAGTCTTGGCTTCCTCGAACGCGTTGTCGAAAATTTGCTCGACGCCCATTCGCGTTTGCGGATAGCGATTCGTCGGATTGTCCCAGTTCGATTGCTTGACGTTTTCACCCAGAGCAAACTTGACGCCTTCGGGAGCACCCTTGAATTTCATTTCTTCGTCCAGTGCGCCCCAACGAAGTTTGATCACCTGATTTTGGCCGCCGATCGGGTTGGCGGATCCGTGCAGAATGTTTGCGGTCGTCACGCCGCCAGCCAGTTGGCGATAAATCGTCATGTCGTCACAGTCGATCATGTCACCGATGCGAACTTCAGCGGTGATGGCCTGCCCGCTTTCGTTGACGCCGCTGTCGGTTGCCATGTGCGAGTGGCAGTCGATGATTCCCGGCGTCAGATGCATGCCGGTTCCGTCAATAATCGTGTCGGCAGTTGGCAGTGCGACGCCTTTCTGGAAAACCGATTGGATTCTCCCATCGGAGACCAAAACCGCGGCGTTCTCGAGGACTCCATCGGCCGCGCAAGTCCACAACGTTACGTCTTTGATCAACACACTATCCGGCTCAGTCACCGGCGCGTCGACACCGGCATAGCCAAACGGGAAGTTGACTTTTGAGATCGCAGCGATGTCTTTCAAGCCGTCTTTGGACGCGTCTTTGTCTTCGTCATCTTTATCTTCCTCGTCGTCATCTTTCTCGTCGTCATCTTTCTCGTCGTCATCTTTCTCGTCGTCATCTTTCTTCAATGGTCCGGCTTCCGATTTCGCCATCTTGATCGCGATGGATTCGCCGTCGGGCAACACAATGTCACCGACGCCACTGTCTTCGCCGATCAAAGTAACTGACAGTTGCACCCAGCCTTCGACGCCGAAATCTTTGCCATTGAAAGAACCGCCGATCGAAGATTCCGATTGAAAAGAGTGCTTCAGCTTCTTGCCGGTATCCGCATCTTTGAAGATCTCGATCTTCTGGCCGTCAATCTGAATCCTGGCCGCAGCAAAGGCTTCGGCATCCGTGCTCACATCCCACACCACCGCATCGGACTTTGGATCTTCTGTTTCAAATTGTTTCCCGGCGACCCAAGTTTGCACGACCTGAGCGTCCTCTTCAAACAGCGGTTTGTCAGTGACGACCAGGTTGGCCAGAAATCCAGATTCGACTTTGCCGAGCTTGTCAGCCAAAAATAACTTTGCCGGCGTGATGGTCATCGCCGCGAGAGCATCGGATTTTGATAGTCCGTGTTTGACTGCCAGACGAACTTTGTCCAGGAAGTTGTCGTCTTCTTTGAGCCCGTGAGAGGTCAGGCAAAACGAGACGTCAGCTTTCGCGAGAGCCGACGGGTTTTTCGGAGCGTGCTCCCAGTGCATCAGTGACTCAAGTGTTACGTTGGCGGCATTCTCCGGAGTCCCAACTTCGGGTGGCTTGGGGAAGTTGACTGGCAAAATGATTGGACGCTGCGTTTTTGCGATCGCACCAATACGACGGTACTCGTATCCATTGCCGAGCAAAATTGCGTTCTTCAAACCAAACTCGCGGGCGAATCGATCGGCTCGGAGGCTGAACAGTTCGTTCGACGTTTCGAAAATGGCGGGCCGATCGTATTGGACTTGCAACATCAAGCTCTGCAACGCGTCATTGGATTCCGTCTGGCCTGCTCGCGAATTGGAGGCTTCGCGATACCACTTCGCGTCATACATGGCCTGCCGAGCCAACGCGACGGCACCCATCGGCGAGTTTGGATACGAATCGCGACCGCGAGAAACGGTGAGTTGAAAATGGTGAGCGAAGCTCGGATTGATGACGGCCTCTTCCTGATTCGCTTCCTCGTCAAGCATCAGGATCAAAGCACTTTGGCCTTTGATCACGCCGTCACTGGGAGCACACAAAATTGTGCTGAAGCCAGCCTTGCGTTTGTCTTCCGTTTTGAGATCTTTCAGCTTGAACGATTCGGCTACAACGACTTGCGGCCGCACCTGATCGTTCCAATAACCCGTCCCGCGGTCTGCCTCAAAGGGGACTTCGATTTCATGAAAGGCGTCGATCAGTCCGGCATAGATATGCAGGCCCGTTGCGTCGACCGTTTTCGCGCTGGCCGGGATGGTCAGGCCTGCTCCAATGGCTTCGATCGATTCATTGCGAATCAGAATCGATTCCACCGAAGGTTCATCGCCCGGGAATCGAGTCACCATCGCGCCGGTGATCGCGACCAATTGCGGATCGTTCTTGTAAAGTCCTTCGACCTGTCGCGAATTTCTGACCTTGGGAAGATCTACGCTTTGCGCGAATAAAACCGAACTCATCGCAAGTAAAAAAATTAGCGTGTTCGCAGTACTCTTGAAGACAGGCATCTATTTTCCCATTCGAATCCAGTGTTTGGCAGTCGCGATATTATGGGCGGAAATTTTTCCCGGGAATTGATTGCCTTTCAAAAATGCTCAATAAAAATGGAAGAAAATGCCGTTAACTGAGTAATGAAATGACAGTTCGCGGCATCCATACTTCGGAGAAACTTTGAAGCAGGGATGGTGATTCAGGAAGAGATGTCATGAATCATTCGACAGGATATATTATGGCCGCCCGTCGTGAGGCGGCTTCAACAGAAATAAAAAGACAGCGCGAGTTCTATCAGGCAGCCCGCGAAATTTGCAGCGACCTGTTCTCGGTTCGCCCGTCGGTCTATTGGGTCGACTTTCTGGCGTCCGTGGTCACTGCCTATGTGCTGGTCAGCGTCTATCTTGCGATGCCGCTCTCGTCGCCGATCGCCTGGTTCTGTTTCGCAGTTGGCGGCGTTTTGATCTATCGATCGTCGATGTTCATTCACGAAATCGTGCATCTCCCGTCGAACGAGATGAAGTTCTTTCGTCGCTTCTGGAATTTCTTTGCGGGCGTGCCGTTGATGGTGCCGTCGTTTACTTACGAAAGCCACTTGCACCACCACAGCAGTCGGCACTATGGTACCGAGAACGATGGCGAGTACCTTCCGTTGGCAAGCGGAACGATCTTGGGCGTCGTTGCGTTTCTGGCTCAGGTCTTTTTCCAGCCGATCCTGGTCGTGTTCCGCTATGCGATTTGGACGCCGATTTCTTTCTGCCACGCCGGATTAAGAAAGTGGACTTTGCAGCACGCCACTTCGCTGGTGATCAACTTCCAATACGAGAATCACAAGCGGCCCGAAAAACAAACGGTCGAGGACACGTTTTGGGAACTGCTGACAGCGTTTCGCGTTTGGGTCATGTTCGGGTTGGTCCTGGTCGGCACGATGCCCGTCGAGCGCTTGCCAAAGATTTATGCCCTGGCGGTTTTCATCCTGATCGTGAACCATGTCAGAACACTGGCCGCCCATCGCTACACCAGCGATGGCTCAACGATTTCGCACCTCGACCAATTTTTGGATTCGACCAACATCACCGGAAATTGGCTGACCGAACTGATGTGCCCGCTGGGGTTGAGGTACCACGCTCTGCACCATTTGTTCCCGAAGATTCCGTACTACAACCTCGGCGTAGCGCATCGAAGGCTCGTTGAGCGGCTGCCGGCTGATTCGTTGTATCACGATACCGTTTACCCGAACGCTCGTGCGGCGATTGGTGAGCTGATGGAATCGGTTCGGTCGTCGAAGTAGATCGATTCGGAGGCAGTTGAAGCTACAGTCGCTTCAACAGCTCTGACTTTTTCGAATTGAATTCTTCTTGTGTGATATAGCCCTTTTCCTTGAGGCCGCCAAGCCGATCGAGGGTTTCAATGATGTCTTCCTGATTGCCGGAGGACGAAGTCATGGTCCCGGTTGTCGAAACAGCATCGTTCGGCGAGACCGATTCGGCAGTCTGAGGGTTTGGCTCGGAAGCGAAAACAAGCGACTGCGAATCAGGTTCCGGCGCGGACGGAGTCGGTGCAGGCTGTGCAACGCCGTCGCGTGAAACGACCGGCAAAGTTGACAGGCTGACGACTCCAAACTGGCTGGTGAAAGTTATGGATCCGCCAACGCCCTGTTGCTGAGAGAATCCACCGATCTGATGGTTCAACGTGTCGTAAACCCACGGGACTCCACCAGTGGAAACCGCGAGTCGGCAACTGTTCGGAAAATAGGCGTAGCGAACATTGTTTTGTGATCCCGTTGCCGCGGGCGAGCCCAGATTTTGTGGCCACCAATTTTGCGTCGGGTCGGGAACAAACAGGCTGTTGGCTGATCCCATCGCACCAGCCGCCTGCGTCTGTGCCGATGATCCGTTTTGACTTTGTGACTGGAACGATCCGCTGAACGGAACCGATTGGTTTGCCGCCAGCTCGTTGGCGACATCGTTGCAAATGCTTTCGACGCGATACTTCAAATGGTTGTTGAACAGATCGCTGACCATTGTCATGCCGCCCTGCATCCATTGACCGCCGCCGCCAAATTCCGGATGGTTGAATTGTGCCATGCTTCCGTTTCCGTTGTAGACGGCGATCAACATGTGCGTCGCAGCATCTGTGGAAATACCATGACGCTGGGCAAGCGATTGAACGAGCTGATTTCCAGCGGCTGACAGGTTTGGCACGATATTGACTCGATGTAGAAGAGGGGCGAACTGAGCGGGTCGCTATTCTTGCCGTGATGCACTCGCTATGGAAGCAGAATCTCGCGCATCGGTGAAGGAAACCAATAATCAGCCAGTCAATTTTCCAGCGGTCGCCAATGGCTTTTAGGCGTCCCGTAACGGTGCCTCAATGTCGCTGGCTAACGAACGAAACGGGCTCAACGACTCCACGTTATCGATTGCGAGCGCGTTGTTCGAGGAAGCCGATCATTTCATCGCTTCGACGGGATCCAGTTTCGCTGCACGGCGGGATGGAATCAGGCTGGCCAGCATGCATACGAAAATGGCGATCGCGACCACGATCAGGATGTCGCCGACTGAGTACACGAAGATTTGAAAATCAAACTCCTGACGAATTCTCGTTTCTATATAGGGTCGCGCGAATCGGCTGATGACCGAATCAAGCAGCCAGGCCAGGCCGACTGACGTGAGTGCCCCGAGGACGCCAGTGAAAGCGGCTTCGATGAGCATCAACCAGCGGATGTCTGAATCCTTAGAGCCAATGGCTTTCATGATCCCGAATTCCGGCGTCCGTTCCATGACGGCAATAATCATCGTGTTCATGATTCCCACTGCCGCGATCAGCAAAATTACCAACGCGATTGCCGCGACGATCAAGCGAACTTTGCCGAGTTCGGTGTCCGCTTTGTCCAGAATTTCCAGAGCAGAACGTGTTTCGAATCCGGCCTGTTCCACCGCAGCGACGGCTTGTCGAAGTTCGGCTGGCGATTTGACCGCGCCAACGCTGTAGTAATATTTCCGATTGGAATACGTGGCTTTTTCGATCGCGTGGTAGTCGCGCCAGTCGATCAGCAAATCGTTGCTTCGGATCGCACGAGTCATTTGGAAAAGCATCGAAGCTGAACTTTCGAGTTGCTTTACAATTCCGGCGACCTCGAATTCACGTGTGATGTGGGAGCCCGGTTCGAGGCTCGATTCGCTTTTGTCGAGTACCTTGTCCAGTCCCAGTCGGCTGGCCGCGCGGCGGATCGACTCTTTCTCAATCGTGCTCAGGCTCGTTCGATCCAGATCTGAAAACAGCTTGCGAAACGTCTCGGCGATCAACTCGGTTTCTGAAGCTCCTTTGACGCCGAAAATGCCAGCGAACCTCTTTAGCGTCGGCGACAACTTCGCTGGCCCGACATCGAAACGAAGCGTGACTTTGGTGCCGATCAAATTCGCCAACTCTTCATCGGTTTTATAGCCCAATCGCCAGGCACGATACTCGTCGATCCAAATCTTTCCACGAGACGAATGCGATTGAGGTTCGTTGCCAACAACGACACGGTCGCCAAGGTTACTGCTTTCAGCGGAGAATGCGCTCGCCCGAGACGAAACTTTCTGGTCGCCAATGAACAGCATCGCGCGAAGAGACTGATTCGGTAGCACCGAAACGATGTCTGGCAGGTTTCTGACTTCATCGAGCTTGTCCAGCGTCATGCTGGTCACTGGGAGATTCTGATTCTCCCAGTCCTTATTCAGTTTTTCGCTGATCCGGTTCTTTCTGCCTTCGGCAATCCCCTGCCCAAGGTCCTGCATCGGGCGTACGCCGGATTCTGAGATGGAACTTCGGTCCCGCCCGGGAGTGATCGCGAAACTTCTCGCGAAGTCGGACTCGGAGAACAGGTTCATCAATCCGTCGCGAGCGCCGCGCGTTCCCGCAAAGACCAACAATAGCATCGAGCAACTTATCACGATGCCAAAAATGTTGAACGCGGTGCGAGACTTTCGGGCCCAAAGATTTTGCAGGGCCATCATGATCAGATCGTATCGACTCATGGCGACACCGGCTTTCCCGAAGCCAGTTTTTCAGACACCAGCTTGCCATCTCGAAGTTCGATCACGCGATCGGCAACCTGATCGGCCAGCGCATCATCATGCGTGATCAGGCACAACGTCGAATTGCGTGAGTCAATCATTTCCAGCATCAACGCCATCACGTCGGAAGCGTTTTTTGTGTCCAGATTCCCCGTCGGTTCATCCGCCAACAGGACAGGAGGCTCGTTGACCATCGCGCGTGCAATCGAAACGCGTTGCTGTTCGCCGCCGGAAAGCTGATGCGGCCGATGGTGGGCTCGTTTCTCAAGGCCAACGCGTTGCAACAACGCCAGAACTTTTTTGCGACGCGTGAGCAAGGGAACTCCGGCCAGAATTAGCGGAAGCTCGATGTTCTGAAACGCAGTACGCTGCGCGATCAACTGAAACGACTGAAACACGACGCCGACATCGTCCAATCGATAGCGCGCTTTACCGTTTGAGTCCAGCTTTGCGGGTTCGTTGCCATTGACGGTCAGCGTCCCCGACGACGGCGTGTCGAGTCCCGCGATCAGATTCAACAGCGTCGATTTTCCGGAGCCCGATCTACCAAGAATCGCGACTTTTTCGCCCTGTTTGATTTCCAGCGAAAGTTCATCAAGAGCGGTGACTTTGGCATTGCCGACTCCGAAATGTCGTGAAAGAGAAGACGCGAGAATCATTGGCGTTGGATGGCGAGGATGAAATCAATCGCCAGTATAACGCCTCAACCGAAAACTGTGCCGCGTTCAGCAAGTTTCCCCTTCCAGCTTCTTTTCAGGAGTGCCAGCGGGCAGCAAAACGGCCTCAATTTTCTTGGCAAAGTCGCTGACCTCGACTTGCGGCATCTCCAGTTTTTTCGCTTCGTCGTCCCAAAATCGAAGGCGAATCGCGTCGTCAAAAAATGGATTTTCCCGGAACTCAGCCAGTTCCTCTTCGGACATGTCGCCACCCTGATCGGCAAGGCTTTTGAGCGAAGTAGGCGACAGCTTGTCCTTGTACTGCGGATCGGTCGTGCTGAGATACCGTTTCGCGGCGACGTGAAGCCGGACAGGTTCGATCACGGCATCGATGAAGTGTGATTTGAGGAAACTGTGTCCTACTTCCTCATGCCCGTCGTCAAGATCTTCGCTGCAGTTCGCAGGCAAGTCATCGTCGCCAAGAATGTGTCCGATGTCATGCAACAACGCAGCAACGATCATCGAATCCGATTCACCTTCGGAGATTGCGAACGAGGCGCACTGCAGCGCGTGTTCCTTTTGAGTCACATCTTCATCGGCATACTTTTCGTTGCCTCTGCGATCAAAAATGTTCAGGATTTGCTCGACCAGTTTGTTCATTTGACCTTCTCTGAAAATGATAAATGCAAATTGACCGCACCGAATTTCAGCGGCTTTGCGAGCAGGATACGGTGCGTGAAAAGCAGTGTCATTGACGATTCACGCAATCCTTCGAATCTGATTAAATCCTCCGGTTTGCCAATCTCAAAACACGCGTCGGCGAAATCGAATCATGACTCAATATGGCTTCCCGTTTCATTCGTTCGTCCCGAGTTTCGGAACTGCATCGGCGTCATTTTGTACTCCCGTTTAAAGGACCGCATCAGCACTTCCGGGTAGGCGAACCCGGTACGCCGCGCGATCGCCGCAATGTTAAGATTCGTCGTGCGTAGCAAACGGCAAACGGCGCGAACCTGATGGCGTCGGATAAACACCGCGGGCGAGCAATCCAGATGAGTTTTGAATTTTTCTTCCAGAGTCCGTCGCGAGATCCCCAGCATTTTTACGACGTCCATCACGGTCGTTCCCGAAGCAGTGTTTTGATGGATAAAGTCGATCGCCATCCCCAAGACCGGATCTTTCACCGCCGATGCACGGGACGAGAGTCGTTCCACGATCGAGATTGGGCGGATCAGGATCGGTTCGGTTGGCGCAGGTTTACCGGCGATCATGGATCGCAACAACTCTCCTGCAGTACGCCCTACGCGCGTCGGATCCTGATCAAGATTGGACAGCGGAACTGGCGCCAGCACTGACCACATCGGATCATGTTCAATACACACGATCGCAACGTCACCTGGAATGCTGAGCTCAAGCTCCTGGCATGCAAGGATCAGAAGGTAGCCAACGAAGCTGGACCACACCGTGATAGCGATCGGAGTTTGCAACTGCCGCAGCCATACAACCAGATCCTCTTTGTCCACGCCCATCGTTTCAGTCGCCGACATGGACATTGGAAAGCATTCGAGCGTTGCATCGTGAGCTTCAACGAAATTTCGCAACTGGGTTTCGATCGTATTGCTGTAGTTGCACCACGGCGGCGGACCGATGTATCCGAAATTTTCGTGCTGTTTCTCCAGGAAATAGCTTCCGGTCATGTTCGCACAAACTGCCTCATCAGAGGTCACTTGCGGCATGTTCGGAGCGTTCATCAACCAGGAAATGTTCACGCAAGGAACGTTTTTCTCCAGCACCTCATCGATCAGGGATTCGCTGGTTGCCCGACAAATAATGCCGTCGCCATTCCAGTCTTCCGGTAATCGGACTTCGCCCTGAGCGTCCGATTTCGGGACAGTAAAGGTCCATCCCTCGGCGTCATCGGCGCTGCCTGCGATTCCTTGAATCACTCCGCGATGCCACTCACTGTCGGTCTTGATCAGCAGCGCGATTTCCAACCGTTTGTTCTTCGAAAGAGGAGTCTCAAATCTGTGGTGCATCTTGGATCTTCGCTCAAGGGGTTTGTCGATCTGCAAGCAAGCCGTTGATCTTCGCAATCAATTCAGGAAGCTCGGCAACCGACTGGATGACAAAGTGTGCTCCCGCGGCCAGCAGCTTTTGCTCTGCAAGCTCGACACGCGAACTCAATTCTGCAGGATCGAATTCGGAACACTGTTGCTCAGAAAGCCCAACCAGATTCCCGGATTTCGAGATACCTACCGTCCAGACACCAGCGTTTCTGCCGGCCTCAATGCCAACGATCGTGTCGTCGACCTTGAGCATGCAGCACATCGGATAGACACCAATCTGTTTCGCACATTCGTAGATCAGCCAAGGGGCTGGTCTGCCTTGCGGAGCGTCTTCTGCGCACAGCACGACTTCCGGCCGATAGCCGGCTTCATGTGCGATCGGCGTAACTGACTCCATCAGCGCCCGCGTGTAACCAGTGGTCGAGGCAACACGAACGTCATTCTCGGTGCACCACTGGTACGCTTCGACGGCTCCCGGAATCATAGTGCTGTAGTGTGCGATAACTTCTGCTTGCAACGGAAGGAATTTCTCGTAGATCGCATCGACGTCGGCATCCGTGGATGGAGACCCAGAATGCTGTTGCCAACGTTTCTGCACCTCAGGCATCTTCAGGACGGCTTCGATATGAGCTCGCTTGGCCATTCCCATTGGCTCACGTGCTTCGTCGAGCGAAACCTCAACGCCCAACTCCTGAAACGTTTTCTGAAACGTCATCGCAGGTGCAAGGCTTCCATGATCAACCATCGTTCCGGCCCAATCCAGCACAACGCCGCGGATCTTGTGTTGCTTCGAAATCAAAAAGTCTCCTTGTTCAAATTGCGTGCGATCAAATATCGTTCAACCCAGCCTGGCTACCAATGTTTCCAAATTTGCTCGGCAAGACCGAACGACAACGTCATCCCTGCTCCGCCAGTCGCGGTGACGATCTTGCAGTTCGGTTCCGGGTCAGCGACCAAAACATGGCGGGTTGGGTGTTTCGCGTAGATGCCGTGCCAACGTCGTTCGATACTGAAGTCGGGCAAGCGAATGAGTTTGTCCAGTTCTTCCAGTATCAGTCGGTCGATTTCCGCAGAGTCAAACGGCGAAATGTCATCGTCGTAAACATGTGAGTCACCGAGGATCACTTCGCCGTTGTTGTTCTGCGAAGCCATCACGTGAATGCCGAATTCATCCAGCAAAGGCGACTCGTTTGCGATTCGATTTTTCAACGCCGTGTGCGTCGGGCACGATTCAAATGACTTGTAGTGCCGCAGCGTCAATCCGCCGGCAAGGTGCGGCCCCAAAGCCCATTCGTTGGGCTGCTTTGGAGTGGCCAACATTTGCAGTTTGCATTTTCGCAGTCCTGCGGCGGCGAAATGTGTTGGAAAAAGCGTCTCAAAATCGCTTCCGCTGCAAACGACGATTCGCTCAGCCTGATGCTTTTCGCCGGCGCCCGTTTTGATTGTGCCGTCATCGACCCGCGTGACGGCCGTGTTTCTGAAGAAGCTGACGCTGGCCGTTTCCTCAAGCCAATGCGAAATCTGGGAGATCGCAACGGCGGGATTCACGCAAAGCTCGTGCGGGCTGAACATGCCGACGAGCAGTCCTTCCGGGTTGGCCGCTGGCGAATGTTTTTCGATTGCCGAAGCAGGAATCAGCTCGATTTCACGCTGCTTTCCCTCTTGCTGAACAAACTCTTCCAGCACCGCCTGTTCGTCTTGATGGTGAGCCAAATGTAGGCTGCCGCAAGGGTTCACCCAGAGGTTGGCTTTGTGCTGCAATTCCAGCCAAAACTCCCGGCTCTGCATCGCAAGTTCTGACAACTCCCCGGGCTGACCGACCGGCCAGACCATGCCAAAATTCCGCACCGAAGCACCCGACGCGACTCGGTCTCGTTCGAATACCGCGACGCTCAAATTGCAGCGCGAAGCCATCCATGCGTTGGCCAATCCAACGATCCCGCCTCCTATAATGGCGACGTCAAACTCAGGCATCTTCTGCTCCAGCTGTGTTTTGTTGACTCAAACGCGAAAAATAAACTCCGCTAAATACCAGCATGGCGAAAGCCAATATCGAGAGCAACCAGGTGAATCCAATAAAGAAACCAATTCGCGAAGCTTCGCCTGCCAATAGATCTTTGTACAGCTGAATCGCAACGCTACCTGTGTAGCCCAGCGCATCGGCGATGTAGATCGCGAAAACGGCCGTCGATGCCGTCCCCGTCACCGCGATCATTCGTTCAAAAAGCACTGCGTTGTAGGGAACGTAAATTAGATACGCCCCCAACCCGATTCCGACCATCCACAGGAATCCAGAAATGTAGCCGCTGACAAACAGAAGGTTCGTTGCGCCGAGAATGATCGAGCCAGAAACCATCATCGTGAAAATCAGCTGGAGGCTGCGTCGGTTGTCTTTGACCAGAAACAGCAGGCCCAGCACCACAAGAATCGAAACAGCGATCGGAAATTCGATCTTCGAGAAAACAGCCGCCGTTCCCGCATATCCCAACTCGGTCAGCATTTCGATGCCGTAGTTATCGCGGTAGTCGCGAAACGCAGTCAACAAGCAGTACACGATGAACAGCGGCACCAACCCCGTGGCAAATGTGCGTAGAAAGCTCCAGCGTTGTTCCGTCGTCATTCCCTTGCGTGGCTGACGTTGCTCGATATCCAGTTGCGTCGCTGGTGGAAGTTTGCTGAGCGCGAAAACGGCTATAAAAAACGGGACCAAAAAGATGCAACCCGTTTCAAATGGCATCCATGATTCTGAAACAGACCGCGAATTCATCAGCCACAATCCAACGTCTTTCACGACTCCGCTGGCGATCAGGAAGGAGAAACAGAGAAACGAAAGTGCGATGTCGCTGGTGCGTCGTCCCTCCAGGTAGCGAACCACGAATCCCCAAATCATTCCCAGCGGAAGGCCGTTGAAGAAGATCGCAGCGACTTTCCATTGTGGCGGCGCGACGGCGAAAGCCAGCAACGATAGCTGGGCACACAAAATCAGCCCGCATAGCCACGCGGCGATCCATTTTCGATCCATCCCACTACAAAGTCGGACGCCAATGTATTTCGAATTCGCATAACCAAGGATCTGACTGATCGCCAACGCTGTTTTCAGTTCGACTTCAGAACCGAGAAAGCTTTGCCCGTCAAATTTGGCCACCAAAAACGGTTTTCGAAAGCCATACATTGAAAAGTAAGCAACAAACGCGGCTGCCGAAGCCCATAAAACGATCTTCACATTATGTTTAAGATCCAGTTGTCTGAGCATCGAAGTCTGCGTCGGGGTGTGTCCAGTGGAGTGCGCCGATTGCACCTGCTTATTGAATCAGTTGCCTCGTGCATCTTCAACGCGACGGCGCGGACTCGTTCCGGAATCTTCAAAACTTAACGCAATGGGTTACTGGTTGTCGCAGAATCGTTGCATCTTTGTGTTACGTGAAGTTTTGTTCATTTGGTTTGTGTTGGCTTCACGCGAAATTCATGAAGAATCGTTGCGGCAAATCGTCAGTTGCTTTGACGATTTGCGAAACTGAACTGACACTTCCCTCCGCTTGCTGGATCTTAATAAACGGTTCACAGTCTCTTCAAAGTCCACGCCTAGCATCCGCCGCATCGAGTGAAACTTGTTTCGAAGTCACTCAGGCAAATGGGTGGGACCATGCATGCAAATTCAGCCGGCGATCTTTCGCCAACACGCTGTCGTTTGTTGCAAAAGTTCTTCTCGCAGCCCCGGATAGCCGGGCTGTGCATCGATTCGCCTTGGTGAATTTCGAACGCTCGACAACCGTTGCAGGTTTCTCATTTCAATCCAGTTGGCCACGGTTTTCTACAACTGAAACGATCGAAAACTCATACACCTTTAAAACGATGCGGTACGACAAAATGTTGCGATTTCTATTGGTCGGGTTCCTCTTGACTCTCGTTGCAGGTTGCGGTGATCCACCGCTTAATCCGATTGACGGCAAGGTCACGCTCGACGGTAAGCCCTATGAGCGTTTGCTGGTTTATTTCCGACCGATTGGTCGCAAAGTGGACAGCTTTCGGATGGGCGTTGGCGAGACCGATCGGGATGGGAATCTCGGATTGCGATCGTCGGCTGGCGACGGTTTGGCGGCCGGCAAATATCGAGTCAGTTTTAACTGCTATGTCAGCAAGAACGGCAAGGCCGTGGGGCTGTCATCCGAGAAAGCCGACGACGACCGGACTCTGGTCACCGAAGACATCGTTCCCGAACCCTACAACGATCCCGAATCAAGTCCCGTTGAATTCACCATTCAAAGCGGCACCAACACATTCGAGTACGACATTCCGTCAGCGGCTCCCTAGTCCGACCGGACGGTCAAATTTTGTGCTGATTTTCACCGGATATTTCCATCATAAATTTAGGAATTGATAGATGCAATTGAACCAAAAGAGAACGGAAGGTTTCACTCTCGTTGAGTTGCTGGTCGTTATCGCGATCATCGGAATTCTCATCGGAATGTTGTTGCCTGCTGTCCAACAAGTCAGGGAAGCTGCCCGTCGCACGCAATGTGCCAACAAGCTTCGACAGATCGGTCTTGCGACACACAACTTCGCATCGGCCTACAACAGTGAATTTCCAATGCTCGGCGAAGCTCAGGAAGGCGGACACTGGTCAGCTTTCATTTTGCCATTCATGGAACAAACCAACCTCTACAACAAACTTTCTTTCGGGTCCGTCAACTGGGCAGACTCATCGGCAGCAACCGGCGCGACACTCGACTCCCAGTTCGCTCATCTTCGTCAGATTGCAGCCTCTGAGCTGGAACTCGAATTCATGAAATGCCCTTCGTCATCTGCGACCGCCGCAGTTTTTGACGCTTCGGTCTATTCACCGCCATGGTTTGTGGCTGCACGTCAGCCAGCGAACTACCTGGGCGTGGTTACCGGAATTCAGCCCAACGACTGGAAGCCGGCCTTTGGCTGGGGACGCACCAATCGAGCGTACTGGACGGATAGCAGCGGATCCCGAATGGAGACTAAACATCACTCGGAACTCGATGGCTTGATCGTTACTCGTCGCCCCGAAGAAGCCCGGATTTCGCAAGGCGGAATGGCCGGAGACTGTGGCTTTTCGAGCTGCACTGACGGCACCTCGAACACGGTTCTGTTCGGAGAAGCCGAGCCGGATCCTGATCTCGTGGCAACGGCGTCGACTCAGGAGAACCCTAACACGGGTCGCAAGGACCACTGGGCTCTCGGTGGCGACGACTTCGACAACTGGGAAGGAACTGACTGGTCTGAACAAGGCGGATCAACGGCGGTCGCGATCAACTACCCAAAACCGGTAGACGCAAGGTACAGCGATGCCAGTCCGGAGTGGGCGGCTTACGAAGTGAGTTTCGGGTCACGACACCCGGGTGGAGCAACGTTTGCTCGTGCAGACGGTTCGGTCGGATTCATCACAGACAGTATCGAGCCTTCGATCTTCAGCGGACTTGGAACACGAGCCAACGGCGAAGTCATCGGTGACTACTAGGCGGTCTGCCCTGCGCCGGCGATCGGAGCGGACCAGTTTGGTCATGGCAAGCACTGATTGGAGGCGCCCTGAACTACTGAACATACACGTCATTTTTCACCTTAGTTTTTACACAACTTCTTTGGATAAGATCGAAATGAAAACTTTTCTTGGACGAGCCATATTGGCGACGACGCTTTTTTGCAGCATGCAGGTTTGTGCAAACGCACAACGCACGCAAGTTGCATTTGATGATTTTGAAGGTCTCACGATGGTCCCGTTTACGCTGGACTATGGCAATCCGTTTTATCTGGACGGCACGGACTACACGAAGGCCTTTCCTGCGGGCTGGGTTCTCGATAACTCGGCAAACCTGTACGACAACACGGAAATGCCACCTGAGTTCGATGGCTGGTCGTTGATGGATGTCCCATCATGGATCGGACACGCAGATATTCAGGCTGGAAGGGACCGTTGTCTCTTCGGAAACACGACGACTCGCAACGTCGCGTTGGTGGCTGACCCGGACGAAGCGGACGACGGAGGCAACACAAGCCTCGGAAGTCCCGCCGATCCTCTGTACAACTCGTACATCTCGCGGACTTACGATGTCACCGGTCGCGACATGTCAACGCTGGAAGTCAGCTTTGACTATGACTTCGTCACCGAAGACACACAGACCGGAGTTGTCGACATTTCGTTCGACGGCGGTTCTACGTTTGTCAATATTCTGTCGATCGATTCGACGGTTGACAGCGGTACTTTCAGCACTGCAAACGGAGACCAGGGCACGTTCGTTGCAGGTGTCGATTTCACGGCTGATGTTGCAGCAACGAGCGTCGTTCTGCGATTTGGATGCATTGAGGCCAGCAATGACTGGTGGTTCTGCGTTGACAACATTGGCATCGCTGATGGTGCAGGTGTCATCGCGTTCGAAGACTTTGAAGATCCGGCAATCGAAGCCTCGATGCTCGCTTTCGATGCAGTCAACAGCGGACCAACGGAAGCTTCTGATCCTTCAGATGGTACCGACTGGACGCGAACGATTCCGAACTGGTCCGTCATCAACGATGGACCAGCCGATCGTCCGACCAAGCGAATGTATCGTGAGAGCATTGAAGAAGCTTTCCAGGGTTGGGCAGCGATGGATGTCAACTCATGGTTCGACCAGCAAGGTGACCAGCAGCGTGGATTCTTTGACTTCCCGGTCGGTAGTCGCAACACAGCGTTGATCGCAGACGGCGATGCTCATCAGGACAACATGGTTCCACTTGAGGAAGGTGAAGAAGGACAGCCTGAAGGTGAAGATCAGTTCAACTCGTTCGTACAGCGTACTTACGACATGAGCGGTTTTGACAACACAACTCTCGAAATCGACTTCGATTGGGACACGCGTCTTTACGATTCGCAGCAATTTCTGGCTGAAGTTTCATTCGACTACGGCCAGACATGGTCAACGATTCTCGACGTCGATTCTTCTCGCCTGGATCTGATCGACGATTTGCCGGAAGAGCCAGACTACGAAGCCATGTTGTTCGAGTTTTTGTTCAACGACAACAACAGCAATGGATTCGCCGACGAAGACGGTGAGGACGTCCTCAACACTTTTGCCGGAACACAATTCTTCGCCTTTGGTGATGCGGCGAGCAGTCTGCCAGCGGCTAAAAGCAATACGGTTACGCTCCGATTTGGTTGCATCAACGCTGGCAATGACTGGTGGGCAGCTGTCGACAACGTGCAGCTCACTGCGGAACCACAGGCGTTCCTGATGGGCGATGCCAATGACGACGGCGTGGTCAACTTCCTTGACCTCGACGGATTCTCAAACGCCCTGTTCGGTGTTGCTCCTTACGACGCTCGGCTCGATTTCTTTGCTGATGGTGTCATCAACTTCAGTGACCTCAACGGCTTCTCTGCAGAACTTTTCAACTAAACCCAACTATTGGAATTACATCATGAAAAAATTGTTTTTGGCATTCGCGATTTTGATCTTCGCATCCTCAACCAGTCACGCTGATTTCTTCATCGGCACCGATCTGGCAGATGCTCAATCTGGCGGCGAATTGACTTTGGATCTGGGATCGACCTCGACTCTTGAGATTTGGACTCTCGGCGAAACAGGTCAGAACATCCGTGGCGTTTCGTTCAACCTGATTTCAAACGTTATGGGGATCGTGAACTCAAGCAACCTCGAAATCGACGCGCTCGCTGATCGCTGGCCCGTCAACAATCTTGGCGACGACTTTGACGATCCAACGGCTGGATCAGATACGGGAGTACTGGTCAACGATGCAGGTCTGGCGACGCTTGGTTCTTTCCTCGGAACAGGCATCACGTTCGAAGACGCACCAATTCGACTTGGTACGATCGACATCACTGCCGATCAGGTTGGTGCCGTCAGCATCGATTTCAGCGAAGGTTCAAACGGAGTCATCGACGCAGCCGGTCCAGTTACCGGTTTCGTGACTGGTAGTCGTTCCGTAAGCGTTGTGTCTGCTGTTCCTGAGCCAAGCTCGATTGCAGTGCTGGCTCTCGTTGGCGGAATCGCTGGCTTGCGACGTCGTCGTAGCTAGGCAACACAATCAGCAACGGTCCATGGTGATCAATGCTGCTTGCAAAGCAAACTATTGGAGGACGGCAGGTTTCTGTCGTCCTCTTCTTTTGCGCTTGTCGTCGTGCATTGGTTAGCGTTTGAGGACAAATGGATGTCGATTCGTCAAGCTGACCAACACCGAAGAATGACCTGTGTTCCAACGTTTGGTGGAATTCTATTCCAGTTTCAACGCTTCCGAAACTCGCTCGTTCGACGCTGTAAAATCCAGCCCCAACAATTTCGCAACGGTTGCGGCGACCTGACCTTGTGATGCGGTAACGTCTTGCACGATTCCTTTTGCTGGAACGTTTGGTCCCCAGACAGCGATCCAGATTTGATCCGAGCCAGCCAGATCAGAACCGTGGCTCTTCCAGCCCTCTCGTCCATCACCGCGACCATGGTCGGTCGTCAAAACGAACGCCGTGTTGTCTCGATACTGTGGAATCGACTGAGTCAGTTCTTCGAGCTGTCGAAGCAAATCATCGCTTGTCCTGGCGGACTCCAGATAGAGGTCGTATCGCCCCGCGTGAGCCCAGTCGTCGGTTTCACCCAATGCCAAATAGAGCACCCGCGGTTTTCGAACCTTCAAATACTCGACCGCCCCTCGAAACGTGAAAGCATCGTATCGTACGCCATGCCAATATCGCGGTAACTGTTTGGCGAGCAGTCGGTAAGTTTCCTTTTCCGAATCGTTTTCGAAATGCTCGAGCGTTTGCCAACCGGCGTTGACCGGAATGCCACTTCGCTTGCTGTTGATGATGAAAGGGAATACATCCCATGAGCAAAACGCAGCGACTCTGCCACGAAACTCTGGCATCTGGTGAATATATTCCAGTACCGTTACGTTCTTGTTGTTGACTTTGTCATTCGAGTCAATCGTCTCGTCTGCGAACCCCGTCAGGATCTCGCTGTAGCCCGGATAGGAGAAGAACTTTCCGTTTTCGACGGTCACCCGCGATTGGTGTGACGGGTCGCCAAAAACCTGACCTCTTTTGGCGATCGAGTTCCAAAAGTACGGCATCAGAAGTTCTCGCCGTCGCTCCGGATCGTCATCGAAGAATCGAGAGATTGTCAGTTTTGGATCTTCGACTTTGCCAATCTCCTTGTCGATCAGACCCTTCTCTGCACCGCCGAAAAGTTCTTGCCAACGCAGTCCGTCCAGTGTGATCAGAATGACGTTCTCAACGGGTTTCAGTTGAGCCGTGGCGGCGTCGGCAAAAACGGATAGCGAAACAAACGAGAGCAGCAACAAGATCGATTTGCGATACAGCATGGCTAAAAATCCTGAACGTCATGAGAGAGTCGACTCAAATATTTACACTGTCGGTTTTACAAGATCGGCTTGTAGTAGACACTGGAATTCTTCGGGAAAGTTGATCGAAACTCGCGCATGCACGGCGCCCTGTCGATCAAAGAATCTCTGGCTGCCTTCAGTCGTGAAGACGCCTTCGTGCCAGATGTTTGGGTGAATGTAGAGCCCTTGGCTTCCGTCAAACCAGAAGTTTACAAAGTCCGTCGGTTGCACATCGTCGCCCGGCAGTGCCAGAGGGACAACAAACGGTTTGTGATCCAAAGGATAGAACAGTTGGCCGCCGTCAGGGTGATAGTTGGCGTGCCACAACAGAGCTTTCTCAGGCACGCGGTCGGTGTTTTCGTCAGCCGACTCCGGCGCACAGTTATAGCCCAGTACATAGTTGCCACCGACGGCCGCATTGGACCCCATCAGGACGTCGCCTTGCCAGGAACTGTAAAAAGTGCCTTCGGTCGTTCCTCCTTCATCGCCGCAATCTTCGTCGACTTTCCGCCAGCCCTGAGCAGGCCAGCGAACGATCTCGATTGGGAAAGAATCGTAATCTTCTCCAACGAGCTGGCCGTATCCTGCAAGCGACGCACTGCCAGCGATTACCGTTTTGATTTTTTTGTGTTCAATTCCTGCTGGAATCATCGGGTTGAGATAGTCAGTCAGCTCAGTGTTCATCGTGATCGCCTCATTTTTCGGATTGGTTCGTCGCATCGCGCAACACAAGTCGGATGCATTCCGGATTCTAGGGCGAGTTCATTAAGAAAATGGCTGGTTCAACAATCACAGTTGGCTGCTGGTAGAAGATTTCGCAATTCATCGGAATCGCTGCGAAAAAAGTCAGCCGATGATCTTGCGGTAGCCTTGGGGGAACTTTGCAGCATGTTGCTGCCGCCAGCAGGAAGGTTTCACGTAGATTGCCTCGCTTTTTCAAGCTCACTCATTCACTCGCTCGGGCTGCGTGATTGTGTTGAATCGGCCGGCGGCATCGTGCGGCCGATTCTAAAGCCGTGAGCAACATCGCCGGCGTCGGGCGTGTAGCCATCCCTGTATCCCGAGCGAATATAGCGGCTGGAAGCATCGAAACCGCCGCCGCGAAGAATGAATGTCTCTCCATCGTTCGCCGAGTGAAAGAAAAGTTTGTCCTCGTAGCCCATTGCTGCAGGAACAGTCGCCGGTGACGTTTCAGTTGGCTGTCCGTTTGCCGTCCACTCACGGACGTTGCCATAAAGGTCGAACAACCCCAGACTGTTTGGTTTCAGCTGGCCGGGCGCATGTTCGTGGTAGCCCGAGTTTTGCGGAAACCAGCAATAGTGCACCAGCCGTTCAAGTCGGTGCCCGAAAAACCGCGTCGTCAAAGCCCCGTTTCGACACGCGTACTCCCATTCAGTTTCCGAAAGCAGCCGATAGCCCGTGCGTTCCAGGTAGTCGTCCGGTATGACGAAGCCCTTCATGCGATCAATGTCTTTAGGAAAACACCACTGATGCTCCGGGATGCCTTCCTGCTCACTTAACCAATTGCAATACTCGGCCGCCATAAACCAGTTGATCCGAGTTGCCACGTTGGCATTGTTTTCTTCGCCGTAAATCGTCTCTGGATAACTGTAAAACTCTCGCAAGTTTGGCCGCTGACGCCAGAACTCGCCGAACTGCTCGACGTTGACTTCGAATTGGCCAATCGCGTACGACCTGGGAATCAATCGCTTACGACGAAGCTCGTCAGTGTCCCGGTTGGGTGCCGTTTCGGTTGTGCTTCCCATCCAGAACTCTGGCGGCGAATCAATCACCGCGAACTTGTGCAAGCCACTTCGACTGACGTACCATTGCCGGCCAGCCTCCTGTTGTCCTGTTCCAAGTTGTGAATCAATCGTACGAAGTTGCTGAATCAGTTCGGGGTGCTGCGATTGGTTCGCAATCAGCCAATAACAGGCTCCGTGCACTCCCGGGTCGAGATCGTGCTCGTACCAGTCAATCGCCAGTTTCAAAACGGTTTGCTTCTGGGCGGCTGTAAGTTGATCAAACAGCTCACCGACGCACATCAACAGCGAGGCTCGAACTTCCGAGTTGTCTTCCAGTGTCAGCTGATTCAGGAAAACCTCTGCTTCGACAGCGACCTCGCCAACACCATGGATGATTTCTGTTTGAACACTATTGTCGATCGTGTTGCGCAGGTAGGGAATGACGGATTCAAGCCGCCCCAGTTTTATCGCCAACAGGCACACGTTGCTGCGTCGTTGCGTTTCTGAAGTTTTGTTGTCGCCAGTCAATTGCTGACTCGTGTCGTAGTTGGCAATTTCCTCAGCGACCATTTCCAGTGCCGCCTCGCCGTGTGACAGAAAGGCCTCGGCAAAGCCAGGGAGGCTCGTGATGTCGCTCTGTTTTAGCAACCGGAACAGGAGTGCCGGGTCGTCAATTGCAAGCTCTTGCAGCACCGATTGCGCGACCTGATATTCAGGTTGCGTAAACTCGGAAGAATCCGAAAGGATGCGATCGGCCAGAGTTTTTGCAATCCCTTTTCGAACTGGCTGCAGCAACTCCATCCACTTGATCACGTTGAGCGGATTCTGCTTGACCAACGCCGCAGTAACCGGTCGGAAATAGCGTTTCCAGTTTTCATCATCGGGCGACGAATGAGCCAAAGCACTTGCTGAGAGGAGAATCTGAAGGTCGCTGCCCTGGCGAATCGTGCTCCACAATTTTTCCTCGAACTTCGGATCAAAAATTTCGTCGCGTCGTCGGATCAAGCCAGCATATTCCGGCGTCGCATCCAGGCATCGCTGTTGCAGAAAAGCGACGACTTGCGGGTCAGCGTCCTGTAGGCCAAGTGCGGCATGGAGTTTCTTCTGTTGGTCCGTCTGAGACTGAAAATGATCGCTCAAAAGAGGCTGTGACTGTTTGTTGTAGGCCGCAAGTTCTTCGATCAGCCCAGGCACGTCGGAAGGGTTCGCACTTAGCAACGCCTCGACCTTGCCCTTCGCTTCGGTCGCAAACTGCCGCTGATTGAAGCTGGATCGGACCAGGAAAAAAGCTGTCATTGCGGCAATCATCAGACCAGTGATCGTCAGCCCGCGGATCGAATAGTAGCGGTTTGCCGATTTCATCATCGTGCGCTGGCTTGGCGACCATGATTTAGGATGCGTCAGCCGATTGATCGCGATCGTTTCAGATAGCGAGGGCAAAAATCGACTGCTGGAATCAGTCTTCCAAAGTGAATCGCGTTCTTCGAGGCACAGTTCAGCTCGGCCCGAAGGTGACTCCCTCTTCTTGCGAAACAGCCACTCGCGTAAAACAGGAACAAGGAAGTCGTGGGCCAATTGATATTGAATTACGGAGCCCGTTTCCGAATCGTCCGAATGGTTTAGTTGATCCACCTGCACAGGAGTGATCAGTCTCAGTTGCTGGTCCAGCGTGAGCAAAAGCTCATCGACGGAAGACTCTTTCAGCCCTGTCAGCAACCGGAGTTCTGCCGCCGATTTTGAAGTGCCTTTGATCTGGCTGCCCGCATTGGGCAACAGCACCGACAAAACGCTTTTCGCAGATTCAGCAACGCTGCGATACGTCGAACGCGTTGATCGTTCACCAAAAGTTTCTTCGAAAAATTGAACGCCAACTCCGGAACTCCCAGCCATCGATTGAAGCGTTTCCGGCGACCATTTTCTGCCTCTCATCATCTGTGAGAACAAAGCCAGTCGAACGCAAATCACCCGGTTGTCGGTTTGCAATTCCTCGATCGCCCGATCAATAAACTGCAGGTGATCCACGTTGAGTGAATCGGTTTCTGGCAAATCGCCGTTGGCTTGGCCGAATAGCCTTAACACGTAGCGTGCGTGATCGAGATTGAACAGATCGACCGCGGCCGAGTTTTTGCCTTCCGCAATCGGGATGTCCAACTGCGACATCAGGCGATTCAAGTCCATCCAGTAGTCATCGCGGATCATCAGCATCGCCATAACGGTCTTCCCGTCGCATTTTTCCAACGCTGCGAAAAGATCTGAATCCTGATACCGGTTGCGTTCGTGCAGCCACTGCTCGAACTGATCCAGAATGATCAGGAAGCGTCCGCTGCTGTTTTGAATCTCGGGATCGTTGCACAGATATTGGATTGCTTTGGCGAGTGAGTCAATTTCTTTGGGTAACGCGACCTGATTTCGCAATTGATTCAGGGCGCGGACTGCAGTGTCGTTGGCTGTCGCTTCGACATAGACCGGGTGGACGGACCGGTCCAGTGAAGGAAGCATTCCAGCTTTGGCGAACGACGACTTACCGCTTCCTGACGGACCAAACAGAACGCCAACCTCGAACGCGGCGTCTTCGATTTTCGATTTCCAGAACCGGATGCTACGAGGCATCCCGGCTTTGTCGCGCACACCCGGTAGCAACTGCAGAAAGAAGTCGGCGTCGTCGCTCGAAAACGGGCGCAATCCCTGCGGCACGATTTTCACCAGATTCGAACGATCTGGTTCGCGGTTTGGTTTTGATTGGGAGTCCATCCCTTCAAGAAAGTCAAGCAAGTCGATCGCCATCTCTGCGGCCGTCGAATATCGATCTGATTGTCGCAGCGACATGGCCTTCGTCTGGATACGCTCCAGTTCCAGCGGAAAGTCTTCGACCAACAAACTCAATGGCAAAAAGTCGCCTCTGCAAACTCGATCTGCCAGATCTGATTGCGAGTCAGATGGAAATGGTTTTGCTCCGGCGAGCAACTCGTAAAGCGTCACTCCCAGGCTGTAGATGTCGCTTCGCGGATCGATCCGATGCCTGTTTTGATTCAGCTGTTCAGGCGACATGTAGTACGGAGTGCCCGCTTTGCGAACCCACTTTGACGTCTCCACCGCCAATCCAAAATCCGCCAAATGCGGAACGCCATCCTTGTCGATCAGGATATTGGCTGGTTTCACGTCGCGATGAACGAGAGACTGCGAATGGGCATAATCAAGAGCATTCGCAATCGCAGCGATGATTGAGACCGCCGTCCGAATGTCGAGTGGCTCACGTGAGACACGAGACTTCAGGTCTTGCCCGTCAATCAGTTCGGAAACCATGAAAATTGGAATCTTGTCTGTCGATCCAACATCGAAGACGCGAACGATGTTTGGATGCTTCAGTTTGGCAACCGTTCTGGCTTCGGACATCGCCAATGACTTTTGGTCACGACTTGCCAACGAGCGGGCTGTGAAATTGAAAACTTTTAACGCAACGCTTCGCTCAAGTTTCAGATCGCGAGTTTTGAATACAAAACCGAATCCGCCGCGTCCGATCAGCTCTGAGATCTCGTATCGATCGTTAACGACTTCGCCGATCAATAAAATCGCTTGCTCGCTTTCCTGAGCCTTGCTTTCGTTGGGAAATACTCGATCCAGCAACGCGAGGCACTCAAAGCATTCGTGCAACGAGTTCAATTTCGATTCGTTCAGACCCAACTCCGAATCGCGCTTGTGGTTCGAGCCTTGCCTTGATTTCTTTTCGTCCAGTTCGAGCTGCAGGAATTCGGATGCCCACGAACGAAGGCAATCAAAATCAAAGTCACTGAACTTGAGATTCAATTCATGCCTCTCGTTCTCGATTTGCATCCCGAGTCGATTTCAGGATCGAAGTCAGCTGTTTGATCGCCTCGTTCCAGATCATCTGGATGTCGACCGGCGAGCGTTTCGTTTGGCTGCCTATTTCGCCGAATGACAGCTTGTCGCGATGACGAGCGAGCACGACCGATTGGTGGTCCTCAGACAATTGTTGGATTGCTCCCATCAGCAGAGATCGCTCTTCCTCGCGAATGATTTTTTGGCTGGGAGACGTATTGGGTTCAACGATGGACGAAGATATGCCCTGTTTGTCAGAAACCTCGCTGTTTTTCCTTCCGGCTGCTCTGCTTCGACGACGTCGTCGATTGAGGATTTCATGAACCATAATTTGTCTTAGCCACGTTTTGAATTGCTCGGCATTTTCGGCTTTGCATTGGCTAAGGCTTTGATCCGCGTGAATGATCGTGCACTGAACGATTTCCGAAGCGCTAAACTGGCTTTCCGATATTCCACGACTTTCCGTTTGCGCCAGGCCATGCAGATAGTTCCGAAACTGATTAATAATCACAACGCGATGTTCGGGGCTGCCGTTCCGCAACGATTCCAGGTCGAAATTGGATTCCTGAGAGAGCATTTTGCTTGCAACGGTGGTGGAGGACTACCGTTCGTGGTGGTCTACATGGTCGGATCGGACTACGAGTCCGGCGGTAAATCGGAAATCTGTATTCTTTAACCTTAAATATAGCGGTCGGTGGCGAACGTTGTCCGGCTGGGCTTTCAGCCGATCGTCGAACCAATGGTTGTGCTGCATATAAATTTCGCGAATTTACGAGCTCATTGATCTTGGTAATAGAATAGACAGCTGCGTTCACCGCACCGACCTGAAGCCAATCCGCACGTTTTCTAATCCGGCCCTCGCTTTTATCTTTCTGCAGCAGTTTGATCTGCGGTTGTCGGGTCAAATTCAGGCAAATGGACCAAATCGTGAGAAATCCTCAATTTGAAGTAGTCGAAAGACGAAAAAACGATGGATTGACGCAAAAATTGAACGGAATTGCCACACAATCAATAAAGCGTAATCGCGAACCAAATTGGGCTGACCGGCCTCCTGTAATTCGTGTCGCGAGATTGGCAGTTTAAGCTCGGTTTACGTATTGCGGCCAATCGCGATTTTAATATATTACCGAAACTTCAAAGTCAGCCAGCGTAGCTCAGTTGGCAGAGCAACGGTTTTGTAAACCGTAGGTCGTGGGTTCGAACCCCTCCGCTGGCTCTTGAATTAGAGGTGCGTCGCATTGGGCGCCAACGGTGAACAGACGAGAGTTTGTTCACGTGGTCTTCCGTCGGTACCGCACCTTGACCCTGAGATGTTGAATGATTTTATTGTTGCTGTCCGGTGTGGATTGCAACGATGTAAGTCGGACAGAAACGGGGGGGTACCGAAGCGGTCAAACGGGACAGACTGTAAATCTGTTGGCTCTGCCTTCGCAGGTTCGAATCCTGCTCCCCCCACTTTCTGCTCTTGGGCCTTGCTGGCTATCTTTTTTGCAAAGCAGTGTTTTGCGTTGAAGATGCGCCTTGAGGCCTGGTTGCGAAATTGCCTGTTTTCAGTTGAATGGTTGGAAATGGGCGGATGTCGATGTGGCGATGGGCTCGCTGCGCTGGTTTTTGGCTTCGAATTTTGGATTTGGGTCAAAAATGTGCGTTTGTCCATTGGTCAGCGGCGCGAATTTGTTACATTGTCCGGTCATTCGGAGTGGCAGACAGTTGCTGTTTCGGACAAGCGGGTGTAGCTCAATGGCAGAGCTCCAGCCTTCCAAGCTGGTGGTGAGGGTTCGATTCCCTCTACCCGCTCATTGTTTTTGCTTCTGAACGGACGTGAACTGGTATGAACTTGCTGCTGTAGCTCAGTGGTAGAGCACTTCCTTGGTAAGGAAGAGGTCATGGGTTCAAGTCCCATCAGTAGCTTTTAGTGTGGTCGGCTTTCGGGTCGATTTTTTTTCAGCTTGGTTGGTTAATTAGAGATAACAGGTAAATAGACGTATGGCCAAGGAAACTTTTGAGAGGACTAAACCTCACGTGAACGTTGGTACCATTGGGCATATTGACCATGGAAAGACGACCACGACCGCATCGATTCTTGCTGTTCAGGCTGCAAAAGGTCTGGCTGAAGCAAAAGAATATTCTGACATCGCGAAGGGTGGTACCGTTCGTGACGCCACCAAGACCGTTACGATTTCTGTTGCTCACGTTGAGTACGAAACTCCGAACCGTCACTACGCGCACATTGACTGCCCGGGTCACGCTGACTTTATCAAGAACATGATCACCGGTGCCGCCCAGATGGACGGTGCGATCCTTGTTGTTTCTGCTGCTGACGGCCCAATGCCTCAGACAAAAGAGCACGTTCTTCTTGCTCGTCAGGTTGATGTTCCTGCTCTCGTTGTTTTCCTGAACAAGTGTGACCTCGTTGATGACGAAGAGTTGCTTGAGCTTGTTGAGATGGAAGTTCGTGAGCTTTTGAGTAAGTATGATTTCGATGGCGACAATGTTCCGATCGTTCGTGGTTCTGCTCTTCCTGCATTGAACAATCCAGCGGATCCGGAAAAGAGTCAGTGTATCACTGACTTGATGGAAGCGATTGACTCGTATATTCCTGAGCCGGCTCGCGAAGAAGACAAGCCGTTTTTGATGGCGGTTGAGGATGTTTTCTCAATCGAAGGTCGCGGTACTGTTGCGACTGGTCGTGTTGAGCGTGGCGTTATCAATACTGGTGACGAAGTTGAGGTTATCGGTCTTGAAGCTGAGCCATTGAAAACAACCTGTACTGGTGTTGAGATGTTCCGCAAGATTCTGGATTCAGGTCGTGCTGGTGACAATGTTGGTTTGCTTCTTCGTGGTGTGAAGCGTGAAGACATTCGTCGTGGTCAAGTGATCGCCAAGCCGTCTTCGATTACTCCGCACTCGAAGTTTGAGGCGGAAATTTACTGCCTGAGCAAGGATGAGGGTGGTCGTCACACTCCATTCTTTAGTGGTTACCGTCCTCAGTTTTACTTCCGTACAACTGACGTGACTGGAACTGCAAACCTGATCGATGCTGAAATGTGCATGCCTGGCGATAATGTCAAGCTGACTATTGAGTTGCACAAGCCGATCGCGATGGACGACGGTAACCGCTTCGCGATTCGCGAAGGTGGTCGAACTGTTGGTTCTGGCGTTGTTACCAAGATTGTCGAATAGTTTTGGCTGGTGGTCGCGGTTGATGCGGCTTTCCATGCTGGGAAAAGATTTGGAAGCGGCGGGTGTTTGTAATGCTCGCCGCTTTCCAGCAGTTTGTGGCCTTGCTTTTCCGGTGGATGATGAATGTTGTCTGCGGGTGGGTTGGGCAGGCAGGTTGCTGGTTTGGAGGGGTGTAGCTCAATTGGTAGAGCACTGGTTTCCAAAACCAGCGGTTGCGGGTTCAAGTCCCTCCGCCCCTGCTTTGTTGTGATTTGCTGTGTTGGCGCGTTGTTGTGTCGGGCAGTCGATTGCTTTGCGTTGGCAGAACGCGGGCGTGTCTCGCGGAGTTGCTGGCATCGTCCGTTCAAGGGAATGTGCGGCCACGCGACGTCACTTTAGGTGGTGGAGCGGGAAGTAAAAGGTTCTTTTAATGAGTGCAACTGCAAATCAAAATAAGGCTGCGGCAAGCGGCGGGTCGGGTGGTCCTGGCTCGTTTATTCCGGAGTTGTTCCGGTTTGGCCTGTATAAGCCGGCTCAGGGTCGCATTGTGCGCCAGGCGACATTTTTCTCCGTTGCGTTGCTGGTTTGCCTCGCGATTTGGGAGCTGTATGCGTCGGGTTGGTTCAACTTTCTCAACGCCGCCGTTGCTGAGGGTGAAGTTGCGGGTCCGAATATCGCCAAGATGTTGTTTTCGTTCGTGCTTGCCGGAATCGGGATCTGGACTGCGTATCGGCTGGTTAACTTTCCGGTCTTTGCCGATTTCCTGATCGCGGTCGAAGCCGAAATGAACAAGGTTTCGTGGCCGACGCGAGATCAATTGTATCGCGCTTCGGTCGTTGTGATTTTTGTTATTTTCGCGATGGCCGTGCTGTTGTTCCTGTTCGATATTCTTTGGACGGCAGTGTTTGAGATGATCGGGATTCGTTACTCGGAATCGGATTCATGGTGGTCCAAGTTGCGTGGCTTCCTCGGGTTCTAGGTTGTGGCTTTGTTGCCATTGAAGTTGGATACAGTTTTAGTTTTTGGTCGTTGAGATGTCAGACGAAGAATCATTGCCAGAAGATGCTGAAGCGGCTACCGCTGTCGACGGAGCCGAGGAGTCGGTGACCGAAGATCAGGTTGCAGGCGATGTGGTTGGCGCGGCATCGGATGCGGCTCCAGAGCCAGAGCTTTCTCCTGAGGATCTGGAGTTTTCTGCTGACGAGATCATCACTGATGAGGATGGTGAAGACGACGAATGGGCTGACGATGACGAAGATGCTTCTCCGATCGAGGAGTTCGTCGAGCCGGTCAAGGAAGTGAAGGCTTCTGATCTGGAGATGAATTGGTATATCCTCAAGGTTCAGGTGAACCGCGAGAAGGGTATTTGCGAATCGCTCCGTCGAGCGGTTCGAATGGCTAATATGCAGGAGTTCTTTGGTGACATTCTTGTGCCAACCGAAGATGTCCGTGAGTTTACGAAGGCTGGTAAGCCAAAAATTACCAAGCGAAAGCTTTATCCGGGCTACATCGTTGTGAATATGGCGATTACGGATGAATCCTGGTTTTTGGTTCGTGACACATCTGGCATTGGTGACTTTGCCGGAGCCGCAGGTCGTCCGTCGCCGCTTTCGCAAGAAGAGATCGATCGAATTATCGCCGCGGCTCGTCCTCCCAAGGGTGAAGAGGGTGAAGAGCAGATCAAAACCACGATCCCGTTCAAGGTTGGCGACAGGGTTCGTGTGAAAGAAGGTTATTTCCAGAACTACGAAGGCGATGTGGCTTCAGTGGATGAGCGAAATGGCCGAATCGAAGTCATGATCAACATCTTCGGCCGTCCGAATCCGGTCGATATGGATCACTGGCACGTCGAGATGGTGAAGTAACGCTGGCTCGCTTTCGGCCACTCTTTTGCTGCCAGATTTCAGGCTTGCGGGGTCTGGTGGGGCACGGTTGCCGGAATTGCGCGGAATTCGGGCATAAATCAATAATTATCCAAAGTTCAACATTTTCAAAATTCGAAACCTGAGTATCTTATTGGCCTCACTCAAATGGCCGGAGAAGCGTCGGTTTGCGAAAAGCGGAATTAAATCATGGCAAAACAGGTTACAGGACAGGCGAAATTTCAGGTTCCTGGAGGTCAGGCGACCCCGGCACCGCCCGTTGGTACGTCGCTCGGTAAGTTTGGTATCAATCTTGGGCAGTTCGTTCAGCAGTTCAATGACCGAACAAAAGAGTTTAATGGAACGCCGATTCCAGTTGTTGTTACCGTTTACAACGATCGCTCGTTTGAGTTTGAAACCAAGAGCCCTCCTGCTGCAGCGTTGTTGAAGTTGGCTTGCGGGATCGCCAAAGGCTCAGGTGTTCCCAATCGTGACAAAGTCGCCAAGGTGACTCGGGCTCAATTGGAAGACATTGTGAACAAGAAGATGAAAGACCTTAATGCGACCGAAATGGATAACGCCGTTCGGATGATCGAAGGCACGGCTCGTAGTATGGGCATCGAAGTCGAAGGCTAGGTAAGGCAGTTTGCGCGGCTCGGCTGAGCGACTTATTTGAATCAACTAAATGCGATCCGGTTCGCCGGAGGTTTGTGAAATGGCAAAACAATCGAAACGATACAAGGCGTTGGCGGAAAAGGTCAGCGAGGATCCTGTCGCCCTCTCGGAGGCGGTCAAGTTGGTCAAGTCTTTTGACACGACCAAGTTTGATCAGACTGTTGAGATTCATTTGAATCTCGGCATCGATCCGAAGCAGGCGGATCAGATCGTTCGTGGTTCTCTTGTGCTGCCAAACGGCATCGGTAAGACCCAGCGAATTCTTGTGTTTGCGAAAGATGCTGCGGCCAAGGCTGCGGAAGAGGCTGGTGCGGATTTCGTCGGGCAGGAAGATCTTGCGTCAAAGGTTTCTGACGGCTGGCTTGATTTCGATGTTTGCATCGCGTCGCCTGACATGATGGGTGTCGTTGGCCGACTCGGTCGCGTGCTTGGTCCGCGTAACTTGATGCCTTCGCCGCGTGCGGGCACGGTTACTCCGGATGTTGCGACGGCTGTCAAGGAATACAAGGCGGGTAAGGTTGAATTCCGCAACGACAATGGCGGTAATGTGCACGCGGTTGTCGGTAAGTTGAGTTTCGATGAGGCGAAGCTTGAGGAAAATGTTGCTGCGTTCCTGCAGTACATCGAGTCGCTCAAGCCCGTCTCGACCAAGGGCACTTATGTCAAGTCAGTGTGTCTGACTGCTGCGATGAGTCCTGGTGTTCGCGTCGTCGCGTAGCTGTAACAAAACAAACGTTGAAAAGTTTTTGGAAGCGATTCCATGAGTAAATTTGTAAAAGACATGTTGACCAAAGATCTCTCCAATCGCCTTGAGGGTGTTGAGGATTGCGTGGTCGCTAATGTGATTGGAATTGATTCCAACACGACAACTGCTCTTCGTGCTCGATTGCGCGAAAAAGGCATCAGCTTGATGGTCGTTAAGAATTCACTGGCTCGTCGCGCTACCGAGGGGACCTCGCTAGGGCCGGCTTTTGAGGGTTTGACTGGCAATGCGGCCGTTGTTTGGGGGGCGTCTGATTTTGTCTCGCTGGTCAAGGAAGTGACTGCGTTGGACAAGCAGGATGCTGAGCTTGAGCACTTCAAGGCGCTTGGTGGCGTCATGGATGGCGAGAAGTTGACTCCCGAGAAGGTTGCTGAGATTAGCAAGTGGCCTTCCCGTGAAGAGCAGCTTGCCACTCTGGTTGGTCAGATTCTTGGCCCTGGGTCTCAGCTTGTGTCGCAGATCGTTGGTCCTGGTTCCCAGCTTGCTGGTCAGGTTAAGTCGATCGCCGACAAGGAAGAGTAAAAAAATACATGGGTGCCGTCCCACCAGTGACCCTTTTGGTGTCGCCCAATCGGCAACAAACTTCATCAATGGCCCTGTAAGCCAAAATTAGTCTTCGAAAGCTGGCGAGCAATTACCTCGTGCAAGCCGGCAAATTTTTGAAAGGTAGAGGAATGTCAGAAGAGACAGCAACAATTGAATATTCGGCTGAATCCAAAGAGCTTGGCGATAAGATCGCTGAATTGACTCTGAAGCAAGCCAAGGAGCTGAGTGAGTACCTCAAGAACGAGCATCAAATCGAGGCTGCAGCTGGCGGCGCCGTAATGGTTGCTGGTGGCGGCGGTGGCGGCGGCGGTGAAGAAGCTGCTGAAGCTCAGACTGAGTGGGACGTCATTCTCACTGGCTTTGGCGACAAGAAGCTTGATGTCGTTAAGGTCGTCAAGACAATCACTGGTGCTTCTTTGATGGAAGCCAAGAAGATGGTTGAGTCTTGCCCTGCGACCCTTAAGGAAGGCGCTTCGAAAGAAGATTGCGATGACATTAAGGAAAAAGTCGAAGGCGCTGGTGGTAGCATCGAACTCAAGTAGTTCGGCAGCTTCCCCTTGCAGCTTGTTTGGAATTTGACGTTTCCGTTTGACGCGGTGCGTTGGTTTTCGGGCAATGTTGTACCGAAGGCTATTGATGCGTACAGAAAATGACGGATAGGAGCGAGTTTGGTCCTGTCCGTCCTTTTTGTTTCGGTGTTGCCGGTCGCGCCTGTTTTTGGCAGATTTTTTGTGGCGATGACAGCATTCGAGGGTTTGGTGTCATTTTTTTGGCAAAAAAGCCGAGTTTTTGTAGAATTGGCCAAGCTGTGATGTTTCCGGGGTTGTGAAAATCCGTGATTCGTCTGAAACTGTTGACCTGTTGGTTTGAGCAATGTGGTCGCAGGGAAGCTTTCGTCGGTTGGTGCCCGATTTCTTTCGTTTCGCCGTGTCAGTTTTTAACTGCGTTACCGGTGTAGTGTTTGAGAGTCTTCAAGACCATATAATATTTTATTCGCCGAACAATATCGATGGTTCGCCCTCATCGTTCGTTCGTGCAGAACTCATTCAGGAACCGCATGCGTTCAATTCGCACGCCTGGACAATGTGAATTCCAGACCTGTAGCAACGTCTTGCGCAGGTGGTTTGTTTCTTCAGTACCGGTGTGGACATGCGTCTGCACTTACGCCCTGACAATTTGATTCGGAGATTTTGCGCTTATGGCAACCCCAGTAGAGCGAAGGTTACGCCCAAAAAGTGTTCGGAAGTTTGGTAGCGGACGCGATTACCAATTGCCGCCAGATCTGACCAAGATCCAGACAGAAAGCTTCAGGGCTTTGCTTCAGGAGGACGTCGATCCGGAAAAGAGGAAAGATCAGGGCATCGAAAGTGTGCTGCGTGAGATTTTTCCGATTCAAAGCTATGACAAAAAACTCTCGCTCAGCTATGTGCGATACGAGCTTGGGAAGCCGCGCTATACGCCGGAAGAATGTCGACAGTTGCGTCTGACTTACGGCCAGCCCTTTCGCGTCTGGTTGCGTCTTGAAAAAGAGCAGCCGGTTGAGGAGGAAGTTTTCCTCGGCGATATTCCGATCATGATGGGTGGCGGTGAGTTTATCATCAACGGTGCAGAACGCGTCGTTGTGAGTCAGCTTCACCGTTCGCCTGGTATCGACTTCGTGATGGCTTCGGATACGACTTCGGATCGTAAGCTTGCCAGCTGCCGCGTCATTCCTGAGCGTGGAAGTTGGATCGAAGTAAACGTCACCAAGAAAGACTTGATGACCGTCCGTATCGACCAGAGCGGGAAGTTCTCTGCGTTGACATTGCTTCGCGCGATGGATCCAAAGTACAGCGAAGATTCAGACATCATCCGTGCGTTCTACGAAACGATGAAAGTCAAAGTCGTCGACGGTCGCAGTGCGGCCAAGCTGGAGAACAAGGTTGCGGTTGATGATATCGTCTACCCCGCCGGTTCGAATAAGGCTGGTGAGATTATCGTCGAGTGCGGTCGCAAGATCACTAAAGAGAACGCTGAGCTGATTTGTACTGCCGGTGTCAAAACTGCAGAGATCATGGACGCTCCAAAATCGCCTCTGATCTTCAACTCTTTGATCGATGATGCGACTTCTTCTCACGAAGAAGCGTTGTTGCGTATCTACCAGCGTCTCCGTCCGGGTAACCCTGCGGCCCTTGAAAAAGCTCGAACGTTGTTCAACGAGAAGTTCTTCGATTCGAACCGATACCGTCTTGGTAAGGTCGGTCGCTTCCGCATCAACCGTAAGCTCAATCTCGGCGTTAGCGAAAAAGAGATGACGCTTCGTCCAGACGATATCCTGGCTTCAATCAAGTACATCCTTGAGCTTTCGACTCCTGGTGGTGACGCGATGGTCGACGATATTGACCACTTGGGTAATCGCCGTCTGCGAACGATCGATGAGCTCGCTTGTGACGAAATGCGAAAGGGCTTCCTGAAGCTTCGCCGTACCGTTCAGGAGCGGATGAGCCAAAAGGAAGTTGATGACATGACGCCGCGGAGTCTTGTGAATCCGAAGAGTGTTTCGGCTTCAATCGATTACTTCTTCGGTCGTGGTGAGCTTTCGCAGGTCGTTGACCAGACGAATCCACTGTCACAGTTGGCTCACGAGCGTCGTCTATCGGCTCTTGGTCCTGGTGGTTTGAACCGTAAGCGTGCGGGCTTCGAAGTTCGTGACGTTCACATTTCTCACTACGGTAGAATTTGTCCGATTGAAACGCCAGAAGGCACGAATATTGGTTTGATTTCCAGTCTGGCCATTTGTGCGACTGTGGATGATTACGGGTTCTTGGTGACGCCATATACGGTTGTTACTAAAGGTAAAGTGACTGACGAGATTCGTTGGTTGCGTGCAGACGAAGAATCCGAATCTCGCGTCGTGCCTTGCGATACGCCGATTGATGGCGCTGGAGGAATTATTCCGAACAAGTCTCTTGGCGGAAACATCCTTGCTCGTTTTCATGCTGACTTCGAGTTGACTGATCCGACGGAAGTTCAGTACATGGACGTAGCTCCCGCCCAGATGGTTGGAGTTTCGGCCAGCTTGATTCCGTTCCTTGAGCATGACGATGCGAACCGCGCCCTGATGGGGTCGAACATGCAACGCCAGGCCGTTCCGCTGTTGGTGGCTGAGCCTCCGATTGTTGGTACTGGTATGGAGCGTCATGTTGCGGTCAACAGTTCGATGGTGATTAAGGCGCGTCGTGCCGGCAAGGTTTCGTTCGTGGACGCAACGCGAATTGAAATCGGCAACGATGTTTATCCGTTGAAAAAATACGTTGGCCTCAACGAACGAACGTGTAACAACCAGAAGCCATTGGTTATGCCAGGCCAGAAGGTTGAAAAAGGCGAAGTGATCGCTGACGGTGCGGCGACGTTTGAGGGCGAATTGGCTCTCGGTCGCAACGTGCTTGTTGGTTTCATGTCGTTTGACGGTTGCAACTTTGAAGATGCGATCATCATTAGCGAAGAGCTCGTTCAGAACGATACTTACACTTCGATTCACATCGAAGAGTTCGACGTCGAAGTTCGCGAAACCAAGCTGGGTCGTGAAGAGTTCACTCGCGATATTCCAAACGTCAGCGAGAAAGCACTTCGCAATCTTGACGAATCTGGAATCGTTCGCGTCGGTACTTACGTGAAGCCTGGCGACATTCTTGTCGGTAAGGTTTCGCCGAAATCGAAAACTGAGCTGACTCCGGAAGAGAAACTTCTCCACGCGATCTTTGGTCGTGCGGGTGAAGACGTGAAGAACGATTCGCTTGAGGTGTCTTCGGGCATTGAAGGAATCATTATCGACACGCAGCGATTCTCTCGCCGTATGAGCCTGTCTGAAGAAGAGCGAAAAGTCTTCGAGCAGGATCTTAAGGCCGCGGAAGCTGACGGCAACGAAGCCGTGGCTCGCGTGTTCGGCAACATGGTTGAGGAAATGGAAAAGGTCCTCGGCAAAACATTGACCGATCAGGACGACACTCCTCTGGTTCGTAACCAGGATCCAAAGTTTATCGCTGAGAAAGCAAACGCTTTCCGCATGCAGACTTACGTTGGTGACATCAGCAGCGAAGACAAGGTCAAGCAGTTGAAGGCGATTTATTCGGAGCACTGGCCGGACATCGAGAAAGCCATTGATATTCGCGATCGCAAGGTCAACAGCATGAAGCGTGGCGACGAGCTCCGCAGCGGCGTGCTGCAGATGGTCAAGGTTTACATTGCGACCAAGCGAACGATTTCCGTTGGCGACAAAATGGCTGGTCGACACGGTAACAAGGGTGTGATCTCCAAGATCCTTCCTGTCGAAGACATGCCGTTCCTTGAAGATGGAACTCCGGTTCAGATCATGCTTAACCCGCTGGGTGTACCTTCGCGTATGAACGTGGGGCAGATCCTTGAAACTCACCTCGGGTGGGCTGGTTCGAAGCTTGGATTTCAGGCGTTGACTCCTGTCTTCGATGGTGCATCCGAGAAAGACATCAATGAGGCGTTGGCTGAAGCTGGCTTGCCGGCTCATGGAAAGCACACGTTGATCGACGGACGCACGGGACAGCCTTGCGGTCAGGAAACCACGGTTGGCTACATCTACATGTTGAAGCTGCATCACTTGGTCGATGACAAGGTTCACGCTCGTAGCACAGGTCCATACTCGCTCATTACGCAACAGCCACTTGGCGGTAAAGCTCGCTTCGGCGGTCAGCGTTTCGGCGAGATGGAAGTTTGGGCTCTCGAAGCATACGGAGCCGCTTACATCCTTCAGGAATTGCTGACGGTGAAATCGGACGATGTCGAAGGCCGAACCAAAATCTACGAATCGATGGTCAAGGGCGAGAACACGCTCGAAGCCGGCACACCAGCCAGTTTCGACGTTTTGACCAACGAGATTCGCGGGCTGGCGTTGAATATGCAGCTCGAAAAACGACGAGGCGGTTAACCACCGTCACCTCGGTGGCATAGGGCAGCAAGACCGTGTTCGCGTGTCTTGCATGTCCGTGGGCATAGAAGCCTGTGCCACCAACAGCGCGTCCCAAACAAAACATTCAGACACCTTATAACTTGTGGAGCTTGTGAATATGGCAACTGCCGAGAGCACCTACGATCGCATTAACGACTACGCTTCCGTGAAGATTTCACTGGCGCGTCCACACGACATTCGCAGCTGGTCGATGGGCGAAGTCAAGAAGCCCGAGACAATTAACTATCGAACGTACCGACCTGAAAAAGACGGTTTGTTCTGCGAACGAATTTTTGGACCTGAGAAGGACTGGGAATGTGCCTGCGGTAAGTATCGCGGCATGAAATACAAAGGCATGATTTGTGATCGCTGTGGCGTTAAAGTCACACACTCACGGGTTCGCCGTAAGCGTATGGGCCATATCGAGTTGGCGGCACCAGTTGTTCATATCTGGTTCTTTAAAGCGATGCCTTCGCGGCTTGGTAACTTGCTGGCGATGAAGACCAGTAGCCTTGAGAAAGTAATCTACTTTCAGGATTACGTGGTTACCGATCCAGGAACGACAGATCTTGAAAAGCAGCAATTGCTGACCGAAGAAGAGTACAAGGCTGCCAAAGCGGAATACGGCGATGGCGCTTTCAAAGCCGGCATGGGTGCTGAAGCCGTTCGCGATTTGCTGAACGATCTTGATTTGGTCATGTTGTCTGATCAGCTCCGTGTGGACCTGGCTGAAACTGGCTCCAAGCAGAAACGCAAAGATTTTACAAACCGGCTGAAGATCGTCGAAGCGATTCGCGATTCAGATAACAAGCCTGAGTGGATGGTTCTGGATGTGATCCCAGTCATTCCTCCGGACCTTCGCCCGCTGGTTCTGCTCGACAGCGGAAACTTCGCGACAAGCGACTTGAATGACCTCTATCGTCGTATCATCAACCGCAACAATCGTCTGCGTAAGCTTGTCGATTTGAATGCTCCGGAAGTTATCATCCGCAACGAGAAGCGTATGCTTCAGCAGTCGGTTGACGCTCTATTCGACAACAACCGCTGTAAGCGACCGGTTCTCGGTTCAAGCAACCGTCCGCTCAAATCTTTGACCGACATGATCAAAGGTAAGCAGGGACGTTTCCGCGAAAACCTGCTCGGTAAGCGTGTTGATTACTCGGCTCGTTCGGTAATCGTTGTCGGTTCACGACTGAAGCTTCACCAGTGTGGTCTTCCAAAGAAGATCGCTTTGGAATTGTTCCAGCCATTCATTATTCGCCGCCTTAAAGAGATGGGTCATGCGGACACCATCAAAAGCGCGAAAAAGATGCTCGAACGTAAGGACGAAGAGGTGTGGGATATCCTTGAGCAGGTGATTCGCAATCACCCTGTCCTGCTCAACCGTGCCCCTACCCTGCACCGTATGGGTATCCAGGCATTCGAGCCAACGCTCGTTGAAGGTAACGCGATCCACTTGCATCCATTGGTTTGCAAAGGATTCAACGCTGACTTCGATGGTGACCAGATGGCGGTTCACTTGCCGCTTTCGATCGAAGCTCAAGTCGAAGCTCACACGTTGATGCTTTCGACGAACAATATTTTCGCTCCGTCGAACGGTCGTCCGATCATGAGTCCTTCTCAGGACACGGTGATGGGCTGCTACTACATCTCTTTGGTTCTGCCGAATCAAAAAGGTGAAGGAATGATCTTCTCATCTCTCGACGAAGCAGATACGGCGTTTAACCAGGGAATCATTTCGATGCACGCGAAGATCAAGGTCCGCCTTGATAAAGATCGTGGAGTCCGACTCAGTGAAGAAGAACGTCTTCCAAGTCAGATCATTGAAACTTCTTACGGTCGTGTCATGTTCAACATGATGCTCCCGACGGGAATGGATTTCTACAATCATGAAATGAAGAGTAGCGACCTCGCGACGGTTGTTGCGGACGCGTATCAGCAGCTTGGTCGTCGCGCGACGATCGACTTGCTCGACGATATGAATCAACTTGGTTTCCGCGAAAGTACACGAAGCGGTCTGTCGTTCGCGACGGACGACCTTGTGACTCCGGATACGAAGTCGAAAATTGTCGCCGACGCGGAGAAGGAAGTTCTTAAACTTTCGAAGCACTACGATCGTGGTGTGATCACCGGCAAAGAACGTTACAACCAGGTTCTCGAAATCTGGACGCATGCTCGTGAGGCGATTACGAAGCAAATGATGGACGCCATGAAGGCGGATGATCGTGGCGGTGAAGGCTACGTGAACCCGGTATACCTGATGGCTCACTCTGGTGCTCGTGGTGGTACGGCTCAGATTTCTCAGCTGGCCGGTATGCGTGGTCTGATGGCCAAACCTTCTGGTGAGATTATCGAAACGCCGATTAAGGCGAACTTCCGCGAAGGCCTGACGGTTCTGGAATACTTCTCGTCAACTCACGGTGCTCGTAAAGGTTTGGCCGATACGGCTTTGAAGACAGCTGACTCGGGTTACCTGACTCGAAAGCTTGCCGACGTTGCACAAAACGTTGTCGTCACGATGGAAGACTGCGGTACGACCCGCGGTATCTCCAAAGGTGTGATTTATCGTGGTGAGCAAGTCGAAGTTCGTATTTCGACAGCTCTTCGTGGTCGCGTTTCGCGTCAGAACATCGTGAACCCGGTAACGGACGAAGTCGTTGTTGCTGAATCGCAGATGATCACACCAGATATCGCTCGCAAGATCGAAGAGATGGGCCTTGAGAAAATTCAGGTTCGCAGCCCGATGACTTGTGATGCACCGCTTGGTGTTTGCCGACGCTGTTACGGAATGGACATGTCGACCGGTGACATGGTCGAAGAAGGCATGGCGGTCGGTATCATCGCGGCTCAGAGTATTGGTGAGCCTGGTACTCAGTTGACGATGCGTACGTTCCACATCGGTGGTGTTGCGATGACGTCAACCGAAAAGAACGAAGAGAAATGTAAGAAGGCCGGTACGATCAAGTACATGCGTATGCGTCACGTCGTGAACGACAAAGGCGAAAGCGTTGTGCTCAATCGGAATGCTGAGATTGCGATCCTTGACCATCGCGGTCGTGACCTTGAGTCGTACGCGATTCCTGCCGGTGCGATGTTGCTGGTTGAGGAAGGTGCCGAAGTCAAAGAAGGCGCTGTCCTCTGTCGTTGGAATCCGTTTGCGGCTCCAGTACTTTCCGAAGTCGCTGGTAAAGTTCGCTTCGAAGATGTCATCGAAGGCGAAACGATGCAGGCCGAACAAGAGGCTTCCGGTACGATTCGTCGAACGATCATCGACTTCAAAGGTGACTTGCATCCGCAAATCGTCATCGAAGACGCTGAAGGCAAGCCGCTCGATGTTTACTACCTGTCTGAGCAAGCCAACATTCTTGTCGACGAAGGCCAAACGATCTCGACAGGTACGGCACTGGCCGAAACACCTCGTGAAGCGTCCGGAATTTCCGACATTACGGGTGGTCTGCCTCGTGTTACCGAGATCTTTGAAGCTCGTAAGCCAAAGGATCCATCAGTTCTCGCGGAGATCGATGGCATCGTGTCTCTTGGAGACAAGAAACGCGGCAAGCGTACGCTCATCGTGACCAACGAAGAGAGCGAAATGGAAGCGGAACACATGATTCCGCCTGGAAAGCGTTTGCTGGTTCAATCTGGCGATCGTTTGACCGCCGGACAGCAGCTCGTCGAAGGTCCGCTGGTTCCTCACGACATTCTCCGCGTCTCTGGCGAAGAAGCCGTTCAGGATTACCTGACTCATGAGATTCAGCAGGTTTACCGCAGCCAGCGTGTAGAAATCAATGACAAGCACATTGAAGTCATCATCGCTCGCATGCTTCGTAAAGTGAAAATCGAAACGGCTGGCGATACTGATCTTCTGCCGGGTCTGATTTGCGATCGTTTTGACTTCCAGCAAGTCAATGCGAACACGGCCAAGTGCCTGCGGATCACTGATCCTGGCGAGAGCGATTTTGCCAAGGGTCAAATCGTGCCGAAAGTCGTCATCGAAGAAACCAACGCCCGCATTGAAACTCTCGGTGGCAAGCCGTGTAAGGGAACCAAGACCAAGCCCGCGACCAGCAGCACGCAGTTGCTCGGTATCACCAAGGCTTCGGTCCAGAGTTCCAGTTTCATCTCGGCGGCGTCGTTCCAGGAAACAACAAAGGTGCTTACCGAAGCGGCTCTTTCTGGAAAGGTCGACAACCTTGTCGGTCTGAAGGAAAACGTCATCCTCGGTCACCTGATTCCTGCCGGTACAGGATTCCAGTCGTTCCAGAACTCGGACGTTCAGTACAACATGGAAGCGATGGAAGCAGCTGCAGCCAAGCCTCAGGCAACGCTCGAAAGCAGTTTCCCGTTGCTCGAAGATGGTGCTACGCCTGACGCAGGCGGTGGAGCAACTGCTCCTCCAGTCGTCGATGGTTCCAACGACCTGATGGCTGCGATGGCCGGCACAGATGCGATGAACCAACTGGGAGCAGAGTTCGGCGTCGAGGCAAATGCTGGCGTCGTTCAGGATACTCCGGCGGCCGCTCCGGCTCCGGCACGTGCTCCGACTGGCGGCGATGATCTGACGATGATTGAAGGTATCGGACCGAAAATCGCTGACGTCCTTCGCAGCTCTGGAATCGCAAGCTTCACCATGCTGTCTGTCACCAGCCCGGATCGAATCCGTGAGTTGTTGGCCGAAGAAGGTGGCAGTTTCGTCAATCACGATCCAACGACATGGCCCGACCAGGCTCAGTTGGCTTCCAACGGCGAATGGGACAAGCTTCGTGCTTGGCAAGATGTATTGGTCGGCGGTCGCGAGCCGGGTGCAGAATCAATTGCTCCTGCCGAAGCAACACCTGTCGTCGAAGAACCTGCTGCTCCAGCGGACGATCTGACAAAGATCGAAGGCATCGGGCCAAAGATTGGCGAGGCTCTCAACAATGCGGGCGTAACTTCGTTTGCTCAAATGGCTTCGATGTCATCGCAGGATATCAAGGACATTCTGACCAACTCCGATGGCACGTTTGGCAACCACGACTCGACAACCTGGCCGCAGCAAGCCGCGATGGCCGCTGAAGGGAAATGGGACGAGCTAAACCAATGGCAGGACGAACTGGATGGCGGAAAAGTCGTGACTCCAACAGAGCCCGACGACCTCACCAAAGTCGAAGGCGTTGGCCCGAAAGTCTGCGAGCTTCTGATCGCTGGCGGCATCCCGACGTTCCAGAAACTGTCAGAAGCCTCCGTTGACTCGATCAAGGAAATCTTGGCCGCTGAAGGCGGAATGATTGCCACGATGGACCCAACGACCTGGCCTCAACAAGCCGCGCTGGCTGCTGCCGGCGAGTGGGAAAAACTCCAGGCTTGGCAAGACGAACTCGACGGCGGCAAGCTGTAGAGTTTGAACGATAAAGAAATGCCGGCTTTCAATTCCTGTAGTTGAAAGCCGGTTTTTTTACGCGCTGTTGGCATTCATCGTGTCCTGACGGCGTTGATGGGCCTTGAGGCATTTCGTGCTTTTGCGACCAACGGAAGACGGTTACAACAATCCTCAGATTCGAGAATGGTCCCAAGATTTACGACTCGGCGACGAATTGCCTGAACATTACTCAGAGTCAGGGTTCTCCTTCAGGAGTCGCAAATGCAAGTCCATCACCAGATCTTCCAGTCCTCGTATCGTTTTTGGAATGATCTTTGTAACGAAGCCGCGCAGTTTGCTTCCCAAATTCCGCCCGAACTACTGATCAATATCACACATAGTTGCGATCATCAAAAAGGCGTCGTGGTCGTGTGGTACCACTGGCCAACGAACGAGAAACCCATCTAGTGTGGTAGCATGGTCCGGAATGTTTACTCCGGCATGACGACCATGAATAAAGAATCCAACGCAGATCTTGAGAATAGGCGACCGATCAAATCGCGAGGCATGAAGCTGTTTCAGTTTTTGGCACAGCGTCTGGCAGCCTCCTCCGTCACGCCAAACATGATCAGCTGTAGCAGCATCGCATTCGGAGCATTGGCCGGAGCTTCGATGGCCGCGACGACATGGGTTGAAGCCACGTTGCTTCATGGTTTTCTTTGGTTGGTTGCCGCTGCAATGATCCAGGGAAGATTGATTGCGAATCTGCTTGACGGGATGGTTGCCGTTGAAGGAGGCAAAGCCACCGTCACTGGCGAGTTGTACAACGAAGTTCCTGATCGAATCTCCGACACATTCATTTTCGTCGGGGCCGGCTTTGCCTGCGTTGGCGTTACTTCGCTCGGCTGGGCTGCAGCGGTGGTCGCCGTTTTTGTTGCCTACACTCGAGCCATCGGAGTCAGCGTCGGCGCGGGTCAGGTTTTTGCCGGACCCATGGCCAAGCCACAGCGAATGGCCTTGATGACGGTCGTTTCTGTCGTTTTGTCCGCATTGACGTTCCTCGATGCTGACCAACAGTTACAGTCCTGGATTTTGAATGGCGCTCTTGCGATCATTGTCCTGTTCGGATTGGTGACTGCGATTCGAAGACTGACTATCATCGGTCGCGCGATGCAGCAAAACTCCCGATCGCAATCCTGACCCACGCCCATTCCATTTTACATGTCTGAACCGAGGTGACCTGGCTTGTTACTGGCACTTGAACTTCTGCCTCACCTTTCTGTCGAGGTCCTGCAAACCTTCGGCGGACTCTTTGTGCTGCTCGCGATCAGTTCGGTGATTGTCTGGTTGAAGAATCAGCGGCGGTTTGACTTTTCCGACGAACTTACGGCCAGGACCGTGACGTGGTGGGGAATCGTGCTGTGTCTGTTCGTAGCAATCGTCGCTTCGAAACTCACCGCGATCATACTGTTGGGCGTCATCAGTTTTTTCGCAATGCGAGAGTACTTCCATCTGGTATCGGTGCGCGAAAGTGACAAACCGGTGCTGATCTGGGCTCTGCTATCCGTTCCGGTTCAATTCTATTGGGTCAGCATCGGCTGGATCGGAATGTTTCTCGTATTCATTCCGGTTTACATGTTCATCCTCTTACCAACCAGGATTGTTCTTGGCGGCAACACGGATGGATTTGTGAAAGCCGTCGGAGCCATTCAGTGGGGCTTGATGACGACGGTGTTCAGTCTGTCACACGCAGCGATGTTGGTGACCATGCCGCTGAGCGAAACTCCACATGTTGATCCGGTTTGGTTTTCCGAATCCGCCCGTCTCGGATACGGGCCCGCATTGCTGGTCCTGTTGCTGGTACTGACTCAGTTAAACGATATTGCGCAGTTTTGTTGGGGCAAGGCGTTAGGCAGGAGGAAAATCTTGCCCTCAGTGAGCCCGGGAAAAACGGTTGTCGGAATGGTCGGCGGCGTGTGCACAACGGTCGTGATTGCCGGAATCGTCGGGCCGTGGCTGACCGTGTTTGACCTTCCCCGCGCGTTGATGGCGGGCTTGATTGTGGGGCTCGCAGGCTTCGGCGGCGACGTCTGTATCTCAGCGATCAAACGTGACCTTGGAGTCAAAGACTCAGGCAGTTTCCTGCCGGGACACGGAGGTCTGTTGGATCGGCTTGATAGTCTGACGTTTGCCGCGCCATTGTTCTTTCACTTCACCTATTACTTCTACGGTTAAGAACCGTTCGTGACGGCAAAGGCCAGCATTCAGACTGCCGGGACGTCGTCCATTTCCCGCAGCGCTGATAGATAGAGTAATCGCTTGCTGTGATCGGAATGTTTGGCCTGTCGTTTTGCTGCGGCGCGGATTACATCGCGTCGGCTGATCTGACCGACGATTCTTCCATCGCGTAAAACGGGAAGCCGTCGGCTGGGAGTAATCAAAAAGAAGTTTGCGATCGAGATCAGCTGAGTGTTTTCGCTTACGGTATCGGGATCCTTGTCCATGAAAGCCTGTACCTGATTCGTTGGCAGGCCTTCGTAAGCCGCATCGACCAAAACTTGCATGCAGCATTTTTCAGAAAAAACACCCAGTAGCTGATCTTGGTCGTCGACGACAGGAGCTCCTGAAATCCGGTTTTTGACCAGTATTTCGATTGCCTTGAACACATCCGTCTCTGGCCTCAGTTTCACCAGCCGCGTCACCATGATGTCCGATGCGACCATGTTAGAAATTTCGTGAGTCATTGGTCTCTCCAATTCAATTGCAGAATTTTAAACGCCTCTTTGTCCAGTTTCTCATTCTAGTTTTCAGCCCCATGCTTCTCGCAGCCTCAGGCGCGATTCTATGGCCATTGCATCGGCATTCAAGCAAATTCTGACGCATCGCACCGGTTTAAGGTGACCGTGAAAATTTTCACGAACAAGTCCCGGTAAAACGAATTGTTTTTGAGATGTGTTTTTGGAATAACTGATACCACTTCAGGGCACTCTGGTTCGATCGTAGCGATCGCTGCGAAATCCAGAATTCGGAACTAAAGGATGCCGATTGAGAAAAACGGAGCAGTCTCTTGCCACGACGGACATCATGCGCGAACTTACGTTTTCATTTACGCTGCTGGTTAGCTCCTTCCTGCTGTTTTTAGTTCAGCCAATGATCGGCCGAATGATCCTGCCGTCGCTTGGCGGCACCCCTGCGGTTTGGAACGGTTGTGTCCTCTTTTTTCAGGCTGTGCTGTTGGCAGGATACGCTTGGGCTCACTATGGTCCGCCCAAAATGGGAGTCCGGAATCACCTCATTGGTCACCTGACGATTCTTGCGCTCGTCTGCTTTTTGTTACCGATGCATCTGGTTGAAGACTGGGCAGTTCCAACGGACTCCAACCCAATCGGCTGGCTGGTCGGTCAGTTGGCGGTCTGCGTTGGGTTGCCGTTTTTTATCATCAGTAGCAGTGCTCCGTTACTTCAGCGTTGGTTCGGTCTGTCGTCCGGCAACGATGGCTCGGAGCCCTGGTTCCTGTACGCAGTAAGCAACATCGGTTCGTTGGCTGCGCTGATCAGCTATCCGTTTTTGGTTGAGCGGTATCTTGGGCTCACTGCGCAAGGATGGTTTTGGACCGGAGGATTCATGTTGCTGGCGGTCCTGTTTATCGCCTGTGGTTGGATCACGCTATCGAAGACTGATTTAACCTCACTGGAACGTACCCCTACGACGGTGAAGGCGCGATCGTTGCCGTGGAAGAATCGCCTTCGCTACATCGCCCTCGCAGCGATCCCGTCGAGTCTGATGTTGGGCGTGACGACGGTTGTGTCGACGGAGGTTGGCTCCTTTCCGCTCATGTGGAGTATCCCACTGGCGCTGTACTTGCTGACTTTCATATTTGTGTTTTCAAACCGCAATCCAATTCCTCACGGGACGCTGATTTTCATTCTGCCGGGAATGTTGCTGTTGATGCCGTTGATTTCGCTGATCGATCCTGGCGAAAACCCACTGTTGATGATCTTCATTCACTTTTCAATTTTCTTTGTCGTGGCGATGGTTTGCCACGGTGAACTCAATCGACTCAAACCATCTGTAGAACAACTTACTGAGTTCTATTTGATGATGAGCATCGGTGGTGTTGTTGGCGGAGCAGTTAATTCGCTGATCGCCCCCAACCTGTTCAACAGCATCCTCGAATATCCCCTGATGCTTGTCGCTGCATGTCTGGTACTGCCGGCGAGAAAGGCACTCAATGGCAATGCGGATTCCGACGGTGCCAATGTAGACTGGTTTCAGGAGTATGTCGGCATCAAGCCACTGTTGGTGGCGGCGTCACTTGCGTTTTCGTGGTTTCTGTTCGAGTCAGTAGCGTTGCCGCCAGCCTTTCGAACGGTGATCGGATTTGGAGTTCCGGCAGTGATTTGTCTGTCGATGGTTGAAGCTCCCAGGAAGTTCGCGGTTGGCTATGCGATTCTGGCTTTAGCCTGTCCGATGATTATGGATATTCGCGACGTCGTGACGCGTGAGCGAGGGTTCTTTGGAGTCAACGAAATCGCGATCGACGACAAAGGCAAATTTATCATGTTGGTTAACGGAAGAACGCTTCACGGAATGCAGCGTCTGGACCAGAACGAAAATCCGGAAGCGTTAACTTACTATCATCTTGATGGGCCGATTGGTGATGTGTTTCGGTTATATGGAGACCGCTGCAATCGCATTGCCGCGGTTGGTTTGGGCGTCGGTTCGCTTGCGGCGTACGCGACCGAAGACCAGGATTTTGACTTTTATGAAATCGATCCGGTCGTCTATCAGTTCGCATCGAACAAACAGTACTTCTCCTATCTCAGTTCCGCGAAAGACAGTGGGGCGAACGTCAACGTCGTGCTCGGCGACGCCAGAATTCAGTTGGATTTGTTACGCCGCCGCATCGCGGGGCAACACGAGCCCGTGAGGGGGTCTGCGTTTCATCCGGCTTCCTATCGTCGGACGAAATCGGAGAAGTATCAGATGATGGTTATGGATGCGTTCGGCAGCGACGCTGTGCCATTGCATCTGCTGACCGAAGAAGCAATCCAGCTCTATCTTGATTTGCTGGAAGACGATGGCTTGTTGGTGTTTCATGTTTCAAGCAAGTTCATTGACTTCGCTCCGATCGGCGCCGGGATTTCGGAACGATTTAAGCTTGCTGCCGCGATGCGAATCGACTTGCCAGACCAGGCAACGATCGACGAAACAGGTCGAACGGCCAGCTTCTACATGGTGATGTCGAAGGACGCTGAGGTCGTGGAAAAGTTCATGCAAACCGGCAACGGTTGGCAATCCATCGCTTCGGATCGAAAGCTAGTCTGGACAGATGAACACACCAACGTGCTCGATGTGATTCGCTGGTAAACGCCTTTCGCGTTGCCGCTGCATTACTGCGAATTGCCAAAAAGAACTTGTCGCAACGATTGCCTTGGGCATCAAATTCGTCTGCAGACCTTAGTTCTTGGCCCGCTTGCAATCGAAAGCAACGGTCGACGATTTGTCGCCTTTTCCCACAACTACCTCGATTCGAAGGCTGTCATTGTCAAACTTGATGAACTTCAAGCCATCGAAGCAAATCTCGCTGTCTGATACCGAAATCAGAGGGAAGTCGACCGATTTGTTTTTCTCTTCCCAGCCAACAAGTCCCTCAGAAAAATGTTTCAGGCGAAGGACGAAAGAATTGCTTTTGGGAACGATCGTCATGATTTCGTAGAAGCTAACCTTGTCGTCTTTAGCCAGCTTGAACATGCCCAGCATCTCGCCCGCCATCGGCGGATTCCACGTTTCCTCAAATGAGCCACCCATGGCGTCACCCTGCCAGTGGCCAGCGATCCACGCGAAGTCATCAATCGAAATTTTGTCCCTGTTCGAAAGATCCTGAATCGTTACGTCTTTGTAAGCAATCGTGCCAACCATGCCGCCATGGATTTGGAGTCCTATCGCACCGTCCTGCGGTATGGTTTTTTCCGATTCGGTATAGTCGACCGTCTGAACACCGTTGATCCATAACTGGATTCGGTCTCCAACCGCGAGGATTCGATACGTTTGCCAGCCGTCGCTGTCAGCGGCGCCCGAAACTTTCGAAGCGATTTTCGCATCGGGTTTGGCGAGAAACCTGTTTCGACGACTTTCATCGTACAGACAACCATGTACGTCGTCGCCGATGTCAGCCTGATAGCCGATCACCTCGTGGAGCGGAACATCATCCTGCTCTGTGGCTCGTTCGGAGCGAAACTGAACGCCGCAATTGATCTTCTGAGTCCCTGTAATTTTGAATTTCAATCGCAGGTCGAAATCAGAGTACTTCTTTGAAGTGACGAGGAACTCGTTTCGAGCGGCAGGCTTGTCCATCGATCCAGCAACGATCGCGCCGTCTTTGATTCGCCAAGTGTTCTCCGTGTCGCCGTTCCAGTCTTGAAAAGTGCTGCCGTCGAACAGGGAAACGCGTTGTTTGCTTTGCTGCGCGTTGGCCTGAGTTACCAAGCAGGCGGCGAACAAAAGTGTGATCAAGGAAAAAGTAGATTTCATTGGAGCACCGGTCATCGAGAGTTAGACCGTTTGATTATCCACGAAATTTCTGATCCAGTCATCCAAAAAAAAGAGCGGAGGCAAATGCTCCGCTCATCGGTTCTCAATTGAAGGTTTTGGTCTAGTTTTCCGAATCGATGAAGTCAGCGAAAACGGCAACTTCCTGGTTCGCAACCGCTCGAAGCTTGCTCAAGGCACGGGCTTCAATTTGGCGAATCCGCTCTTTGGTAACGCCCAGTTCTTCGCCAACCTGCTTCAACGTTTGAGGCTCGTTGCGATAGTCCAGACCGAAGCGGCTGATGATGATCTTCTGCTCACGATCGTCCAGCGTTTCCAAAATTGAGCTGACCTGCTCTTCGCGAATCGCCTGCTCGGTTTCCAGCATGATTCGGTCCGTACGTTCGTCGGCGGTTGCCAGGAACATCTCCTCGGACGTTGGGCGGAAGCGATCCTTCTGACGATACTCGCCAGGAATCGTACGAGCAAAGTTCTTCATGATCGCCCAGCTCGCATAAGTGCTGAACTTGTTGCCGCGTGTGTAGTCGAACTTTTCAACCGCACGAATCAACGACATGTTACCATCGCTGACAAGCGTGAAGAAATCTTCGCTGGCTTGCACGTGCTTCTTGGCGATAGAAACCACCAGACGCAAGTTCGACTGGACGATACGGTTTTTAATTTTGACCGCTTCGTTGTACAGCCTTTCGATTTCATCCATCTCGTTTGAACGAGCTCGTGAAACTTCCATTCGCTCACGCAGTTTGCTGGCGCGGAACTTCAGGAAGTTATACTTGCGAAACAGGTACTGCTCCTGCTCGCGGTTGAGCAACGGCACTTCATAGAGCGATGCCAGATAGTGCGGCAGTCCAGCCGGTGCTTTCACGCGACGCGGCGTTTTTTCGTATTCTGGAATCGGTGAATCAACGATCTTCTTCTCCGCAGCCTTGCGGTGAAATTCCGGGCTGTCCATGAAGTCCAGCGGAAGCTCCATGATCATCGTCGCACGCATCTCGTTGATAACGCGGTAGATCGTTGTCTTTGTGCGGCAGTATCGAGACGCGATCACTTCGGCAGATTTGCCAGCCGAAAAATCAGCGTAGATGCGTTCCTTCATCTCCAGATTCAACGGACCAGTCTGGTTCGGGAACACGGCGATGGTTTGGTTCTTTTCGTCGAACTGCTTGATCGTGTATCGAATCGTCTCAATACTGCGACCCATGTGTTTCGCGATGCGGCGAGTCACTTCTGCAGGACATCCTCCCGCTCGAGCCAAACGGCGTGCACGGTCGATGATTTCGACTTTGTCTTCTTCCGTAAGCTGGCTAAATCGCTGACCACGGCTTACCTTTTCACGATTGTTTTTGACAAACGAGTCGACGCTGGTTTGAAGAAAGCCAACGCGTTTCCGGCCACCGTCAAAGATAAACTTACGGCTTACCAATCCCTGCTGACGCCAGCGTGAGATCGTTTTGGTCGAGACATTGAATCGCTTGCTCAATTCCTCCACGGTCAGAACAGGCTGTCCGAATTCTTCAGCAACCAAATCGGACGCTTCTGACATGTCTTCGATAAATCGGTGCAGATCCTGCAGCAATTGCTTGCCCGGAATCTTTACGATCGGGCCAGCGTCAGCGCGGAATCCGGTAATGCGGAAGCAGACGAACTCAAAGTTATAGTCCTGACGGACGTTGATCTCGTGAAGCAGCTTTTCCGCGGCGTCAAGTTGTTCGACTTTTCGATTTCGCGGCGCAAAGCGAACCTGCTGGTCCCGCAGCTCACGAATGGAATCACATTTGTAATCGATATGCATAATTATTTTCGCTCCGTTGTTCCAACGACTTTATGATGGCTCAACAGCTCAGCCTCTTACTGAGCTGTTCTACGGAGTTGTTGGTCTAACCGTTCAAACACCTGAATTTTCGCCAGGAATTGAACAGCAGGTTTCAGCAACTCAGCGATCCGACGAGAAGTGGCGACGGCGGAGCAAAGGAAGCTCCACTATTGGTTACCCGTCAGATGGCAAGCGAGATTCTCCTTAAAACCAGTGTTTGTCAGAAAACCTCTGCTGTCTAACTGTCTTGCAAACTGGATGCCAAGACCGCAATTTACGTCCCGATTTTATCATTTTAGGGCGTTTTATGCGGGTTTGGGCGTTCAAGCGGCTTTTAGCCTCCCGAATAGCGGCCTGTCAAACCGTGCGGATTGACTCCAACGAATGTCGTTTTGAGACAGATATCTGACGATGATTCTTCGGATAGTTCCGAATGCCAAGGGTGATTTGGCCCACTTTTGCGCTCCGCCAAAGGAACGGAATTCGAGTAATCAAGGATGATCAAATGAAATTTGTGGCAAAAAGCCTGTCATGCGTCGTAGCGATGTTTGTATGTTCCGTTACTTTCGCAGCGGAAGATATCGATATCGAATTGAAGTTCAAACGCGGACAACAGCATCGTGTTCAAATGCAATTCGAGCACGAAGGCAAAGTCATCATGCAGAAAGATCCGGAGCGTGAGGAAGAAGAATTCCGCATGCTTCCAATGAAGACGATTGCCAAGCTCGGATACTTTCAGCGTTTCACTGGCAAAGGCGACGACGTTCAAGCCATTCGCTTCTACGACGAGGCAAAAGGAACTTACGAGATCCTCAAAGGCCAAACAGGAGCCAGCCTTTATGACGACAATCGACTGGTTGTGGTTCGCGTAAAATCGAAATCGGACAAGCGAATTCAAATGGCGTCCGTTGCAGAGACTTTGACTCAGCACGAGCTTGAATTGCTGCGGAATCCAGTCGACCCGCTGTCGGTCGCTTCGTTGGTCAATCACCAGGGCGCCAAAGTCGGCGACTACTGGAAACCTTCTGACAACGGTCTGGCTAATTTCTGCGCGGTTGATCGAATCATTCGAAACGACGTCAAGGTTCGCTTGAAGGAGATCAAGAACAAAGAAGCCATCCTGCATGTTACCGGAAAGCTTCGAGGCGGAGTCGACGATGTCAGCACTGACATGGAAATCGCCGCGATCGTAAAGATCAAGCTGGGCAGCAATCAGGAACTTGCACGCGTTAAGATGAACTTGCGTGAGATTCGTCAGCCGGGACAAATTGCACCTGGCTACGATGGAAAAAGCAGCATCTCGCTGGATCTGGTTCCGGATGATTCTTGCGAGCACCTGACCAATGAAGCTTTGGTCGCGCACACCAAAGGACGCGTCATTGAACAGCGTTTGCAGTGGCAGTCACCAGGCCTGAAGTTGAAGTACGATCCTCGCTGGCGCGTCATCGCCTCAGAGCGGGAAGCAGCAATTCTGCGATTCGTCAGCGGCGGCAGCTTGTTGGCTCAATGTAATATTGTTCAGCTTCCTGCTCGTCCAGCCAACAAGCCGTTGACGTTGGAAGAATACAAGAAAGAAGTCGCGCGGATCATTGCGGCGGATGAAGTCGCCACGATTGTCGACGCGACCGAGTTCAAGACTGACAGTCTGGTTCGTGGCCTTTCGGTAGAAGTGGAAGGATCGGAAGGCGGAGTTCCCGTATCGTGGATCTACTACCATTTGAACGACAAGGACGGCCGACGGTTGACGTTCGTGTTCACATTGGAACGCGAGGTCATCAACCAATTTCTGCCCGCAGATCGCAAACTTGTTGGTGGCCTCGTTTTTGGAGCTCGCCCTGTGAATCGCAAGCTGGGGACGGCTTCGGATCGAAAAGCTGAATCCAGTACTGCGTCACGCCGCTAAGGCAAGCTGCCGCGGTCGGTACTCTTGAGAGATCGCTTTGGATCGTTTACGTTTTGAGCTCAATTCAGAATGTAAACGGATCCAAAATGCTCGATTTGTACGACAAAATTCAGGAAGCTGTCGGAGTCATCCAGCAGCAATTCACCGCGACGCCACACGCAGGCATCATCCTTGGCACGGGACTCGGGCCGTTGGCTGAAAAGATCGATGTTACGGCATCGATCGACTACGGCGACATCCCTCACTTTCCAAAATCGACGGCGCTTTCACACAAGGGCCGCTTGGTGTGTGGAAAGTTGGCTGGCTTGGACGTCGTCGCGATGGAAGGCCGGACGCATATGTACGAGGGCTATCCGCTCAAGGAAGCCACGTTGCCGATTCGTGTCATGAAAGCACTTGGCGCAGACCTGTTGGTTTGCTCCAACGCGGTCGGCGGGCTCAACCCTTACTATCGCAAAGGCGACATCATGGTGATCGAAGATCAGATCAACATGATGGGTGACAATCCGTTGATCGGCATCAACGACGATCGGTTGGGACCACGTTTCCCTGACATGTGCGAACCTTACAGTCAGGATCTGGTAGATCGTGCACTCAGTATCGCTCGCGCGGAAGACATCGTGGCTCACAAAGGTGTGCTGGTTGCGGTCGCCGGGCCGAACCTCGAAACGCGTGCTGAGTATCGCATGCTGCGGACGATGGGGGCTGACGTTGTTGGAATGTCGACAATTCCGGAAGTCATCGTTGCCGTTCATGGCGGAATGCGAGTCGTTGGGTTTTCTGTGGTGACCGATTTGTGCTTCCCCGATGCACTTGAGCCAGCCGATCCGCACGAGATCGTGAAAGTTGCCAACGAAGCTGAGCCGCGGCTTTCGACGTTGGTCATGAAAGTCCTGGAACAGGAATCGGCTTAGATTCTCTTGCTTCGCCGAACCTCAGGCACTGACCATGAACGAGAATTTCAAAACGCAAGTCGCGGAATCCGTTGAGTCCGTTTCCAGTCGCTGGAAAGGGACTCCGCGTTTTGGAATCGTGCTGGGGACCGGAGCCGGAATCGTTGCCGAGCACATTCAGGCGCAAGCCACCCTGCCCTACGGTTCGATCGCCAATTTTCCGGTCAGCACTGCGACTGGTCACAAAGGAAACCTCGTTTGCGGTACGCTCGACGGTCACGAAGTCGTGGCGATGCAAGGACGATTCCACCTGTACGAGGGCTACGACGTCGATCACGCCACGCTGCCGATTCATGTCATGCACGCGTTGGGAGTTGAAGTGCTGTTCGTCAGCAACGCCGCCGGCGGGCTGAATCCCAAAATGGACAGCGGCGATGTGATGCTGATCGAAAGCCACGTGGACTTTATGAATCGAACGTCGCCACAGATTGCCGCGGAACCGACGCTCGGCCGGCCTTCCTTCCGAAGCGATCAGGTTTATGACCGTGACCTGATCGAGTCAGCTCATTCGATCGCCCGCAAAGAGGGATTTGCTCTGCATCAAGGAGTTTATGCCGCGATGTTGGGCCCGAACTATGAAACGCGAGCCGAATATCGAATGCTCCGGCGAATGGGGATCGATGTCGCCGGCATGTCGACGGTTCCCGAAGTCAACGTCGCCGCACGTTCCGGAATTCGAACCATGGCCATGTCGATCGTCACCAATGTGGCGAATCCGGATTCGCTTGAGCCGACTTCTGGAGAGGAAGTCATCGAAGCCGCCCGCGTCGCGGCGCCGAAACTGAAAGCCATCGTCAGCGGTGTGATGGCATCCTGCTAGCAGCGAACTAGCGTCTTTAATCCACGTAGGTCCGGTTCGGGGCAGTTGATAAACTGCCGATCCAATCATAGGGCCAGTTGCCCGAATGACATAGGACAGGGCGAGTTGACCGACTTCCCGACTAACTAAACAAAATGCCATACATCGTCAGGGAAGATTATGATTCATGGTGGTTTGAAAACCGGACTGTTTTCGATTGCGTTGAGTGCTGCCGTAGTTTTGGCCAGCACAACGATTCATGCTCAGCAACAGAATAATGCTCAGCAACAATCGCAGCAGTTGACGCAACAACAAACAGATCGCCTCGCGCAAATGGGCGGCCAAACGCCTTCGCAACCCAGACGACCGTTCGCTGAATTGTCGGCCGAAGAATCGACTTACCTCGGTCAGGCGCTCGACTATTGGCAAGCGCAAAGCGAAGGCATCAAGCTTTATCAATGCACATTTCAGCGATACGTTTACGACACGGCGTTGACCAACTATCGCGATCCCAAAACAGGTCAGCTTTCTGCAGACAGCATCGCGATCGGAGAAATTCGGTACGGAAAACCCGGGAAAGCCAGCTATGAAACCACGTCGCTGTATAAGTTCGACGGACCCGGGAAAGAGCCCAAACCAATCAGCGATGCAAAGTTGCGAGAGAAATGGGTGACTGACGGAGACGCCGTTTACGAATTCGATTTCCAGGCCAGACGACTTTACGAGACCAAACTGCCGCCTGAGATGCGTGGCGCTGGCGCGATTCTTAACAGTCCGATTCCGTTCATGTTCGGGGCTCGCAAGGATCAGATTTTGCAACGCTATTGGGTTCGCGTGATTACGCCTCCGGATGCAAAGGGCGAAGTCTGGTTGGAAGCATGGCCGAAGCGTGCCGAGGACGCACAGAACTACAAGAAGGTTGAAATCATTTTGTCGATGGAGCCCTTCCTGCCCAAGGCTGTGCACATGTACATGCCACAGTACGATCCGAAGAAAAACAATTTCAGCAGCGTCTACATTGCATTCTCTGATCAGAAGGTCAACGATCGGCTTTCGCTGATCAAGAACTGGTGGGGCCATTTTGTCAAACCAAGCCTGCCGACTTTCGAGACCGGTTGGAAGCGAGTTGATCGCCAGGCTATGAATACTTCAGCCGCCGGTGCATCGCCGAATCAGCGCAAATAGTAGGTCAGTCTGTCCCAGACTGACGCCGCCTTTCGCGTGGGTTTAGTCGTCAGACAGACAGGCGGCGAATTGGTGAATCGCTTCGAGCGTTCGTGAGTGACTCAAAGACTGAGTGATTTACTGACTGAGTGATTTACTCGATTGCGTTTCGTGCTGATATTGGATGCTTGGTTTAGCACATCGTGACTGTATTTGCGCTTCGTGCTTTTACCGGGTTCGTCAGCAGCCTACTTGCGATCCCGATTCCTGCGCAACCCGATCACTTCTTGCTGAGCCGTTTGCCGATCGGCGAAAGCCCCAGCAGCAAGCCCATCAGCATTCCGCCACCGTGTGCCCAGTTGGCTACGCGGCCTGCGTCTCCTCCGAACGTACCGCCGATTTGCGGCGAAAGCATGCAATAAAACAGATAGCCGATCATGATAATGACCGTCGTTTGAGGCAGGAACATTCGAGAGTTTGGGTCATAGAGCATCCGGAACCAGATGAACCCAAAGAGCGCGTAGTTGACGCCGGACATTCCGCCTAAATGGGATATCAACAGGTCGGTATACAACATCGGCACCGATCCGCCGACGCTTGCAGGAACTACACATTGCAGGACCGTGGAAAAGATCGCAGAAAACACGACGATCATCGCCAGGCATAAAGTTCCATACCTCCCTTCGATCATGCGGCCAAAATAGGCCAACCAAAGCATGTTGAAAACAATATGGAACGGGCCGTAGTGATAGAAAATTGGCGACATGGTTCGCCACAACTCTCCGCGATAAATGCTGGCCAGACGCACCTCCATGCTGTCCCTGTTAGTCTGCCACGCTTGCTGAAGCTGCTCCGAAGGCGTATCAACAGCCACGAACTGCAGCGCTCGCGCAACGGCTCGATCGTCATACTTGTCGGCGCCGAATTCAGTGAGTGCCGCAACGATCACGCAAATCAGAATCAACACGACGGTCAGCGGAGCCGTTTCAAAAATGCCCTTTTGCACAGGGCCCACAGATTGAATGTTCTTCTGGTACTGCTTTTGTCGCGAAACGGCAGCTTCCTGAATCTTCTTCGCTTCTGCAACGGCCTTGCGATACTTTTCTGCCTTTGGATCGCTCCGAAAAGTCTCCAGCTCGCGCTTGGCTTGCTCGAAACCGTCTTCGTCTTTAACCCATATGTCGAATCCATGTTCACCATCAGGCTCAACCTGGCACTCGATGGACTGCGTTAACAAATAGGCGGCCAAGCTATCGGCTGCGGATTCTGATGGCAAACTGCCAATCAATCTCATCGATTTCTTTCTGTCGCGGAGGAGTCAAAGTGCCAGCACCCGGAGAATCGTAGGCCTGAGCGATTGAAATCGAGCTTGGGGAAGCTCTGGCGGAACCGAGTTTGGGAATCGAGCTTGCCATAGCCCCCAGATTCTTGGAAAGTCCCGTTTCCCCAAATTGTATACGGTTCTCCAATGGTGCACGACCCAACAACGAACGATTCCGATCCGGCACAAGGCATGGCGTTTGCGCCAACGTCCGCTGCGACTGCTGACGCGAAAGCAAAACGACCCGGGCGTCGGCGTGTTGATCTGTCCGATTCCGACGCGGCGCTGGTCGATAAAACGCGCGCCCAGATTCGCGAGTTGGTTCTCGAAGTCCGGCAACTGAGCCAAAAAGATTGTACTGCCGACGAGTTCTACGAAGGTTTTCTCACGCGAATCGTCACTGCATTGGCTTCCGTCGGCGGCGCAATCTGGATTCGTGAAACAGAAAACAAAAACGCCAAACTTCAGTGCCACGTCAACTTGAAGCAAACCGCGTTAAACGAAAATGTTCAGGCTCAGCAAACGCATGGAAAGCTGATTGAGCGAATGCTCGACGCCGGCGAACCGACTTTGATTCCGCCGGCAACAGGCAGCGAAGCGTCGGATTCTGGAGGCAATCCAACCGACCATTTGTTGGTGCTGGGTCCGATCAAAGTCGACGGCGAAACAGTCGGTCTGATTGAAATCTTTCAGCGGCCCGGCGCCGGACCTGCGACGCAGCGCGGATACTTGCGTTTCCTGTTGCAGATGTCAGAGATCGCGGGTGAGTTCCTGTCCAACTTGCGACTGAGGTCGTTTCAGGAGCAGCAAAAAACATGGAGTCAGCTGGAACGATTCGTGCAGTTGATTCATCGCAAGCTCGACGTCAACGACACCGTCTACGCGATCAGCAACGAAGGCAGACGGCTGATCGATTGTGATCGTGTCAGCGTGGCGACGATGCAAGGCAATCGATGCGTCGTCAAATCCGTTAGCGGCCTCGACACGATCGAGCGACGCAGCGAACAGGTCAAGACGCTCGGGCGTTTGGCGACTTCCGTTGTTCAGTCAAAAAAGCCACTGTGGTACGAAGGCGACAGCAAAAACCTGCCCCCGACCATCGAAAAACGCGTCCACGATCATGTCGAAAAGTCGCACGCGCGGATGGTCGCAGTGATTCCTTTGCGGAACGTCCCACCGACATCTTTCGACGACGATCCCTTTGAACAGGCACAAACGACGGGCAGCGAAGCACCGGTTGGGGCGTTGATTATCGAGCAGTTGGACGCGTCGAGCGTTTCCCCTGCTGTTAAGGAACGCATCGAAGTCATGGCGACACACGCGCAAACCGCGTTGTCCAACAGCATCGACCACCAGAGCATTTTCCTGATGCCGCTGTGGAAGTCGATTGGCAAAATCGTCCAACAGTTTCAGGGCCGCCGCTTGGCTCGCAGCCTGACAGGCATTGCCGTGATTGCGGCCGTGCTGGGATTCCTGTGCTTGTATCCTTATTCGTTCTCGCTCGGTGCCCGAGGAAATCTGGTGGCCGAAAGTCGCCACGAAGTCTACGCTCAACTGGACGGAATCCTGACCGACATCAAGGTCTCCAACACGGGCGATTCAATCGTCGACAAAGGTCAACTCCTCGCCACGATGGCGAGTTCAACTTTGGAACTCAAGATTGGAGACCTGCAAGGACGAATCGCTCAAGCCAAAAACGAGCTGCGGATCGCGGAAACGGGAAAGACGACGGGCGTCGATGCGAGCGAGAAAGCCGCTTACAACTCGCAGTTCCAAAGAGCGTCTCAGGAAATTGCCAACCTCGAAAACGAATTGGCAGTTCAACTGAAAGACCGCGAGCTGTTACAAGTCCGTGCTCCGATCGCGGGTCAGGTTGTAAACTGGCAAGTCCGACAGAATCTGCTGCGACGCCCCGTTCGTTTTGGGCAACATCTGATGACCATTGTTCCTCCCGATACACAGTGGCTGATCGAGCTGGAAATGCCGGAACGACGACTGGCTCATTTGTCCAGGGCGATGCAGGATTCCGACGAGTTCCTCAAGGTGACTTTCGCACTCGTTTCGTGGCCTGGAAAAGAGTTTGAGGGTGAGTTGCTGTCTGTCGATCAGAAGCTGGACGTCTACTCCGATGAAGGCAATGCTGCATTGGTAAGAGTCCGCTTTCCCAATGATGCTATCCCTCAAGAGCTGCTTCGATCGGGAACTCGCGTCACGGGAAAAGTTCAGTGCGGCACTTGTTCGGTTGGCTACGCGATGTTCTACGAGCTGATCGAGACGGTTCAGGCAAAGTGGCAGTTCTGGTTTTGAATTTTGCTGGCAATTCGGCGGACAGGATCCCTAAATTCCCTATACTTACAGACGTCAGGGAATAGGCTGCGTTTAGTCGCCTCGCAAACGTTGATCCGCCGATTTTCTCTGGCTGTGGCGGCTTTCTCTGGCCGATTTTTATCGAAGCACTTCTGCCTGTCGCCAGCTTCTACCAACCAACGCATGAGAGCGAAATGACCGTGATTGATTTAGCAAAAAGCCGTTTGTCTGTTTGGCCAGCTGTTCTGATCGTTGCGTGCCTGGTGTCGTTTGAGTGTGCCGAAGCCAACGCTCAGGGCGGGTTCAAGAGAAGCAGCGGATCGCCCTACTCCGATGGCCAGGCCAAGCAGGCGACGCCGGGAGTCAGCAAGTTCGAACCCTCGACCAACCGCAATGCGACACCGACGTTTGGGCGCGGCGGAACATCGACGTTGACGCCTCCACGAACATCGATTCAACAGAGCGATCCCGGGACCGGATCGCAAATTGGCGACACGTCGGGGATGGGCGAAGGACGGGTCAGCGCTTGCACGATCGAGTACGTTGACGAAATTGACGTTCCGGCTTTGGAGACAGGTGCTCTGGTCGAGATGAATGTAACCGAGGGTGACGCTGTACCGACTGGTACGGTGATCGCGCGAATCAACGATACGCTGCTCAAGCATCAACTGCGTCAGGCGCTGGTTCGAAAGAACAATGCTTATCGAATCGCCAACGATACGACTTCGATGGAGGCCGCGGAAAAGCAAATTCAGCTGACTCGCCAACGTTATGAGACGACCAGCAAGCTTGAGCGAAAGGGCGCGCGTTCTTCTGATGAGAAACTGACGGCGCGGTACGAGTACGAAGTAGCTCAGCTTCAGCTTCGCGCTGCCAACATGCGACAGCTTGAAGCCCAGGGAGAAGCGGAACTTGAGAACGCTCGTGCCCGGGAAGTCGAAGAGCGAATCCAGCGGCATGCGGTTGTAGCAACGTTCGATGGCGTTGTGGTAGATCGCTATAAACAGCAGAGCGAATGGGTGACGGCTGGCGAGCCTGTTGTCAGGATTGCTCGCATGGACAAGCTTTACGTTACCGGCCTGATTTCAAACCGCGACTACAACCCTTCTGATGTGAAGGGGAAAGACGTTTTGGTGACTGTGGAGCTGGCTCGTAAGGAAAAGATGGAGTTTCCAGGAAAGATCGTCATCATCGGTTCCAAGGATATCGCCGGTACTGGCAACGAGTTCATGGTCAAGGCCGAGATTACCAACAAGATGAAGCAGGGCCAGTGGGTTTTGCGAAAAGACGCTCGCGTTTCGATGCGGATTATGCTGAAGTAGGCCAAGACGGCTAACTCCTGCCTTGGCATCTTCTTTAAGATCTAAGAAATACTCTGGCGGCTGAGTACATTGGTGGCATGTAGTTGATCCCGTTCCATTCCAATTGAACATGCAACCTGAAAATCCAATCAACGATGATCCGTTTCGTGAAGCTCGTGAAAAAGAGGGCGTGATGCGCTGCCCGTTCGAGGGCGAGATGATCACGATGTTGCTGCGGCACAAAGATGTTCGGGACGCTGCCGCAGACTGGAAACAGTTTAGCTCGGACGCGCCGTTTCGAGTTCCGATTCCATCCGAAGAGTCCATGCGTTCGGTGCGACAATTGCCGATCGAAGTCGATCCTCCTGATCACAAAGAGTATCGAAAGCTTACCGAGCCATTTTTTCTGCGGGCGAAGAAGCCGGAAGTCATCTCGGCGGTGAAGTCGATGATCGAATCGGTCGTCGATGCGCTCGCGGAACAGGACTCGTTCGATGCCGTTGCGGAATTCGCGTTACCGATTCAGTCTCGGGCGTTCACGTATCTGTTGAACATGCCGGAATCCGAAGCAGAAGTCTGGATCCGCTGGGGCGTTCATGTCTTCCAGCCTCAGGAAGGCGAATCGAAACGAGGCGGTTCGCTGGAGTCCTATTTGAACGAACAGTTTGATCGCGCGGCGGCCGACTCGGGCGAAGATTTTTTCAGCGTGTTGACCCGGATTGAATTTCGTGGACGAAAACTGACGCGGGATGAGTGTCTCGGTTTCGCCAATCTGGCCTTTGCTGGTGGACGCGATACGATCATTCACAGTGTGACGTCGATCATCGCGTGGCTGGCGAGCAACCCCGTGGGGCTTGAGTATCTGCGGGAGGATCCGAAGCGAATTGTGTTGGCGAGCGAAGAGTTTTTTCGCGTGTTCATGCCGCTGACTCAGATCGGTCGCGTTTGCCCGCAAGGAGCCGATGTGCACGGAGTCAAAGTCGCAGCGGGTGAGAGGATTGGGCTGTGCTGGGCGTCGGCCAATCACGATGAAAGCGTTTTTGAAAACGCTCAGGATGTTATTCTCGACCGTCGTCCGAATCCACACGTTTCATTCGGGTTTCGCGATCACCTTTGCCAGGGCGCCGCTCATGCCAGACTGGTCGTCCGTACGATGCTGGAAGTCCTCTGCAGCAAAAACCTGTCGATTGAAATGATTGACTCGGTTCGACATGTGGAAGTCGCCAAAGAATTCACACGCGCTGTTGGCTACGACACGCTCAACGTCCGGTTTCGCGTCAACAATTAGTCTGTCTCGCGAACTGGCCGTTTGGTCATTTGTCCTTTGCCATTTGGCAGCAGGGTTACTTGTTGCGTACGCAGAACAGATGGTCCCGACCCCGAATGAAAATCTCATCGTCGGCCAAAGCCAAAGTCGAATCAACAGGCTCGCCGATGTCATTCCTAGAGACGACACTGAAGGTCACCGCGTCGCGAATCACAACGGTCTCGCCATCACGACTGGTGATGAAGACGTTTCCATTTGCGGCTACGGGCGAAGAGTAAACTCCGCCGATTGGCAGCCGCTGTGGATTGAAAAATGGCTCTCCCGTTTCAGCGTTGACGCAGGTCAGGATGCCGTTGTTCCCGCCGGTAAAGTACAGCCGGTTTTCCGATAGTAGCAACGAAGGAACATCCGGAGTTTGCCGATTGATGCTCCAGACGATGCCGTTTTGGCTAATGTCTCCCGTTTGGTTCAGCGGAATCGCCTGCAGCACGGCTCCGCGACGGAAACTCGCAAAGAAACCGGTGTTGCCGAAGACGGTTGGGCAAGCGACGGGGCGTTGTGAAAGTCCGGACGCTTTCCAAATCTCCTCGCCCGTATTCAAGTCGTAACCGCGCGAGTAGTTTTGGCCCGAATGAATGACTTGCTTGCGATCATCGACCTCAACGACCAGCGGCGTCGCCCAGGCTGTTGGTTCGTCTCGCATTTTTTTCCAAATCGTTTCGCCCGTGTCACAATCAATGGCTTCGATGCGCGACTGGCCTTCGTGGTCCCACGGAAGAATCAGAATGTTGTCGTGGAGCGCGACCGAGCTGCCCTGGCCGAACGTTCCTCGCGTCTGCATCTTGCCCAGATCGTCGCGTTTCCATCGCAGGTTGCCTTCCAGGTCGTAGCAATACAGACCATAGGATCCAAAATTGATGTACAGGTAATTCCCATCCGTTGCTGGCGAGGCGGAAGCGTATCCATGGTCCGGATGGTGTGCTTCGTGGGGCATCGCCTCGGTTGCAACTTTCTCCCAAATCGGATCGCCCGATGCGCGGTCGTAGCAAAGGACCATGAATTTTTGCTTTTGCGCCAGCAACGTTCGCTGAGATTGAAGAAAAGCTCTGGCGGCTCGCTGTTCGTTTCCATCCAGTTGCCCGTTTCGGTTTGCGTCAAACTTTTTCGTTATCTCCGGCTGAGTAAGCTGCCGCGGAGCGTTGTCTGAATCGGCGGGAGTCGCCGCAGTGATGTAGACTCGTTTCCCAACCACGATCGGAGAGGACGAACCACGTCCTGGAATTCTCTGCTTCCACGCGATGTTCTCTGTGTTGCTCCAAACAGTGGGTGGTTTTGCAGTGAGCGAAGTTCCGTTGCCGTTGGGGCCGCGGAATCCGGGCCACAGCAGTTCAGAATCGGCGTCCTGGGCAGCGAACGCGGAAGAGGTGCACGCGAGTGCTAAGGTCAGAATGGCGAAGTTTCGAAACGCAAGAATGAAATTGAGCATGGATCACCGACGGTTGGGTTCGAATAGCGTGAACCGATTGTACGGCAAATCGATTCGGATTCAGCCATCAGTTTCGTGTCGTGATCCACAGAAATCGCTTGCCAGCTTCATCGATTTTTAGCTCAGACTTCAATTTTGGTTTGCATTGGTTGAGGACTTTGTCCATCACCATGTCGTAGCTTGATTTCTTTCCGGGCCGCGAAAAACTGACTTTCGTCGACGCGAGATCGACTCCGCGTTCCGAAATTTTTGCGACATCATAGATCAGCGGAATCTCGATCCTGCCTTCGATCGCGCCCAACAAGTCGAGAATCGGAGTCTCCGCAGCCTGGACGTCGACTTTCACAAACAGATTTGGAGCAGCTTTCTTTCGCGATTCAGAAACGGGCCAGCCGACGGGCCAGTTTTTTGTTTTCTCGTCTGCAGCTCGCACGACCAGTTTAACTTTCTGTCCTTGAGGGCGAACGGGTTCGAAAACCAGGCCCAATTGCCGAAGCGCGATAGCCAATCCGGTGCCAATCGAATAGCCTTCGAGCTCGATGTCGACGGTTGATTGAGCGCTGGAAATTACAAGCTGTGATGTTCGATCGATGGAGATCGGATAGCCGGAGTTTTTCATCAGCGTGCTCGCGAGCTTACCAGCGTTTTGGCCAGCCGTCGGCGACGTTATTTTCAAACCAAGTTGATCGTGAAGTGCGACCAGTTGCTTGGCCGTGAGTCCAAACGCGACTTTTTCAGCGACCGTGACTTCGGCGCCGTCGTCTCGAAGTTTCTGTAGGTGTGCTCGAATGGCTGCAACCTGCCGAATAGTAAACTTCCCGCCTGGTAGGTGCAGTTTTCCCTGTTTGACGATGCCGACGACCGTCAAAAGTTTGGTCGAACCCGAGTCGAATTCTTCAAACGAAGGTTTCCGTGCACGGGAAGTCTCTGCAACAACGCGATCGGCGCCGACTTCGGCGAGAGCTTGCATCCAGTCGTGGCTGGTTCCTAAAGAGCTACGGTCGTCGACAAGAACACGCAGTTCAAGCGACCGGTTCTGCGTTCTGGCCGAGTCGCCGGTGCGCTGGGAACTGCCCTGCCCGTAGCGGGGCTTGAATGTCTGACCAACGCAATAAGTGCTGGTGAGCGTCAGAATGATGATGGCGGCGAGCAGTTTTTGCATGGATCGTTCCTGTTTGCGACAATTCTATCTTAGGCAAACAGCGAGATCGAAGAAAGCTTGGATTCGCAGCCGGGTGTCTCGAATGCTGGAGCTTCGTGCTGATCGGGGCATTCGGAACTTCAGGCGGCGAACTCAGTCGCTTATCCCGTACCGCCCGATGCACCAGAAAGCATTGAAAAGATCCTTGATTCCGATCTTCTTACCTTCGTCGTAACCACGGCTTTCATAAAAGCTGATCGGAACTTCCTTGAAACGAAACCCGCGTCGAGCCAGCTTGGCTGTAATTTCCGGTTCGATCCCAAAACGTTCCTGTTCAATGTCGACGGCCTCCATCGCTTCACGCGTAAATGCTTTGTAGCACGTTTCCATGTCCGTCAAGTTCAAGCCGCTGAACAGATTGGAAGCTTGCGTTAGAACTGCGTTGCCGAGTCGATGGATGAACGATTCGTCATGAACGACATCGCCGATGAAGCGTGAGCCATAAACGATGTCCGCTTCGCCGCGAAGCAATGGCTGAATAATCGGTGGAATGTCGCGCGGGTCGTACTCCAGATCCGCGTCCTGCACGATGATGAAATCACCGGTAGCATTTTCAAATCCGGTTCGAAGTGCGGCGCCCTTGCCCGCATTTTTGTCTTTGAGGATAACCTGGACTTGCGGCAGATCAGCGACCAATCCAAGGATCGCGCGCGTGCCGTCGGTGCTGCAGTCATCGACAATAACCAGTTCGGAATTCAGAGGAAGTGCGGCGACGCGGCTAACGACTCGTGCGACGGTTGCCTCTTCGTTGTAGACCGGAATGACGATCGAAAGAAGGTAATCGCGCTGCGTTTCGTTCGCATCTTGTTCCGACACGGGAGTTTCCGTCGACCGGTACTCATCAAGTTCCTGCTCGACGAGCCCTTCGCATTTTCGCAGCCGGGTAAGCATTTCTTCAAAACGCGCGTCGGTGTCAGGTTGGGTCGTTGAATTCGAAAGTTTCGCCACTGGATTGCTCATCGCTGAATTCTGTGCTGTGTGGAAGGTCGGTGGGCGACCCTGGCGTGGCATTTGCCAACGAACTCCGGTCGCCCTAAAAGTTACATCACAGATAGCGACGTGTGGCGAATTTGCAGCAATTCACGCGACCTGAGAAACCGGAACAATCGGATTAACCGTCGTGCCAAACCGAAGATCACGCGTTGCTGAATGACGAATGCCCGATGTTACCGAATGTGACGAATCGAATCGTGAAAAGCCGCGCTGCGATGTCTGCGACACAGAGGAATGCAAACGAAAAAAGCCGCTGTGATCATTACCACAGCGGCCAATTCAATGACGTTGATATCTGACTATCAGTCCCAGTCCAGCTTGCCGCCGGTCTGGTATTCAGTGACTCGCGTTTCAAAGAAATTCTTCTCTTTGGCGAGGTCCATTGTTTCGCTCATCCATGGGAATGGATTCGGGCTGTTGTACTGAACCGGCAAACCGATTCTTTCCAAACGACGGTCCGCAACGTACTGAACGTAATCACGGAAAAGTTCTGCGTTGAGCCCAAGCACACCGTTCGGCAAGCAGTCCTTCGCATACTCAAGTTCCAGCTCAACCGATTCGCGAACGCGATCCACCATTTGCTGTTGGAACTCAGGCGTCCACAGTTCAGGGTTTTCTGACTTGATGCCGTTGATCAAATCGATGCCGAAGTTCAGGTGAATCGATTCGTCCCGCAAGATGTACTGGAACTGTTCGCCAATTCCCTTCATCAGGTTGCGACGATGGAACGACAGGATCATTACAAATCCGGTGTAGAAGAAAATGCCTTCCATGATCAGGTAGAAACCGATCAGATTCTTCAACAACGCCTGAGCGCCTTCGAACGTTTCCGTCGTGAAGTCAGGATCGAGAACTTCCCGCGTAAGTTCCATCTCAAATGCATCCTTGCGAGCGATCGCAGGGACTTCGTTGTACATGTTGAAGACTTCGCCTTCGTCCAGTCCAAGACTTTCAACCACGTACAGGAACGTGTGAGAGTGCACCGCTTCCTCAAACGCCTGACGAAGCAGGTACTGGCGGCACTCCGCGTTCGTGATGTGCTTGAAAATCGCCAGCACAAGGTTGTTTCCGACCAGGCTCTCGGCCGTTGAAAAGAAACCGAGGTTTCGCATGATCACGTGTCGTTCATCCGCAGTCAGCGTGTCCGACTTCCAGATCTCGATATCCTTGTTCATCGGAACTTCGGTCGGCATCCAGTGATTGGCGCAACCGTTGTCGTAGTGCTCCCACGCCCACTTGTACTTCAGGGGCATGAGCTGGTTGACGTCAACCTGATGGCAGTTGATCAGCCGCTTTTCACTGGCGTCAACACGTTTGGTTTTGGCTGCTTCTGCAGCTGCTTTATCTCGAATGTCCGTAGCCATTGATTGCGACTCCATGCAATTGATAAATGAAAGTATGAAAGATTAACTGTTGGCAAAATCAGTTTTCAACTGGTCCAAAAGTTGTGTTTTCAGCTGTGGGTAGGTGATGGATGGGGAAAAACAGGTTCGAAAAACTCCACGACGAGTCGCACTGAGACGAGGTGAGATGCGGTTCGACGTGGAGCGTTCGAGGTACGGTTACTGACAGGCTTCGCAGTCAGGGTCGTCGATGCTGCACGCTTGAACTTCCGGTTGTCGCTCAACCGCGATATCAGACGAAGAGCTGGAGTTCTTCATCCAGCGAGGCTGAACTCCAAACTTGTTAATGTCGACCGTTGATTTCTCAACCTGTGTCGCTCCGAGTGAACGCAAGTAATAAGTCGTCTTCAATCCAGCGACCCACGCATACTTGTACATTTCGTCCAGTCTGCGACCGCTGGGTTGACCAAGGTACAGGTTCAACGACTGGCCCATGTCGATCCACTTCTGTCGACGACTGGCAGCCTTGATCAGCCACTGTGGCTCGATCTCGAAAGCCGTTGCAAAGCGACCCTTGATGTCTTCCGGCAAGCCCGGAATGTCGCCGAGCGAACCGTCGTAATACTTGATCGCTTCAAGCAACTCGTCGCACCAAAGATCGCGTTCTTTCAACTCGTTGACCAGTTTTACGTTCAGCTGAACGAATTCGCCAGAAAGATTACTCTTCACAAACAGGTGTTTGTAAGTCGGCTCGATCGACTGAGTCACGCCAATGATCGTGGAGATCGTTGCGGTCGGAGCAATCGCCATCACATTGCTGTTACGCATGCCGTGTTTTTTGATTTGCTTACGAACTACAGACCAGTCCATCGTCGTGGACTTGTCCATGTCGATCGCCATACCACGCTCTTCTTCGAGGGTCGCAACGGTGTCGATCGGAAGCAGTCCGCGATCCCATTTCGACCCTTCGTAAGAAGAATAAGTCCCACGCTCGCCCGCCAGACGACTCGACGCCATCAGTGCAAACCATGAGATGGCTTCCATGCTGCGATCGGCGAACTCGACGCCTTCGTCGCTGGCGTAGCTAATTCCACAAGCCGAAAGAGCGTCCTGGAAACCCATCAAGCCAAGCCCAACCGGACGATGGCGATGGTTCGCGTTTTTGGCTTCTTCTGTTGGGTAGAAGTTGATGTCAATCACGTTGTCCAACATGCGGACCGCGGTATTGATCGTCTCTTCAAGTTTCTCAAGATCAAGCTCACCTTCGGTGATGTGGTTGAGCATGTTGATCGAGCCAAGGTTGCAAACAGCCGTTTCGTCTGCCGACGTGTTCAGCAAAATTTCCGTACACAGGTTGCTGCTGTGAACGACGCCACAGTGATCCTGAGGCGAACGAACATTTGACGGATCCTTGAAAGTAATCCACGGATGACCCGTTTCAAAAACGCGAGTAAGCATTTTTCGCCACAGGTCCTGGGCAGGAATGGTGCGCGAAAGACGCAGTTTGCCTTCAGCAGCTTGCTGTTCGTAGTACGTGTAGCGTTCCTCGAAAGCCTTGCCGTACAAGTCGTGCAAATCCGGAACTTCGTCCGGGCTGAACAGTGTCCACTGGCCTTCTTCGTGCACGCGACGCATGAACAAGTCAGGAATCCAGTTCGCAGTGTGCATGTCGTGCGTACGACGACGATCGTCACCCGTGTTCTTGCGAAGATCGAGGAACTCTTCGATGTCAAGGTGCCAGGTTTCAAGGTAAGAGCAAACTGCTCCTTTGCGTTTGCCGCCCTGGTTCACCGCAACCGCAGTGTCGCTGACGACTTTCAGGAACGGAATCACTCCCTGGCTCTGACCGTTGGTTCCCTTGATGTGCGAATTCGTTGCACGAATGTTTGTCCAGTCGTTGCCAAGGCCGCCTGCCCACTTCGAAAGACGGGCGTTGTCGCCAATTTGCTTGAAGATGCTGTCCAAATCATCAGAAACCGTACTCAGATAGCAAGAACTAAGCTGTGGATGCAGAGTTCCCGCGTTGAACAGAGTCGGCGTCGCTGAAGTGAAACGAAACGTCGAAAGGATGTTGTAGAACTCAATCGCCCGCTCGTTGCGATCCGCTTCGTTGATCGAAAGACCCATCGCGACACGCATCCAGAAATACTGGGGTGACTCGAAACGTCGGCCTTCGATGTGCAACAGGTAACGATCGTAAATCGTTTGCAGACCAAGGTAAGGAAACAGTGCGTCACGTTCAGGTACAATTATCGACGCGAGTCGGTCCAAATCAAAGTTGGAAAGTTCTGGAGAGAGACGTTCGGCTTCGATGCCTTCGGCAATGTAGTCGTCGAACTGATTGCGATATCGCTCGATAACGTCACGAGTGGCACTCGATTTGCCAAGCGACTCGCGATAGATAATATTCAAAACGAGCCGGCTGGCGACGGTGTCGTAGTCCGGATCGTTTTCGATACGTGCTCGTGCAGCCAGGACCATGCAGCGAGCAATCTCACGCGGCGTGATTCCGTTGAAGAACTGCTTTTGAACTTCGACGAACAGTTCTTCCGCCGAGCAGGTTTCTTCCAGTCCCTCGCAGGCCGTCGAAATCTGTTCGCGAAGTCGTTGGAAGTCAAGGTTTTCCAACTGGCCATCGCGATTAACCATCATCGATGGGAACGCTTGTGGATTCTCCATCCGCTCTTCAGCACGCAACTGACGAATCTTGTTGTGCTCAGCACGATAGAGAATATAGCGGCGTGCCACTGAGAAGTATTGGTTCTTCATCAGCTCCGCTTCGACAACATCCTGAATCTTCTCGACGCTGATGCCGTCTTTCGCCAACGAAAGAGGCTTGGCCGTTTCAACAACATTGCGAGTGATGTCGTGGATCCGCGTTCTCTGAGCCTCGGAAAGATCCGTTACGCTTTTGAGATTCAGGTCCGCACAAAAAGCTTTCTCAATCGCCTGACTGATCAAACTCTCGTTAAACGAGACTTGCCGACCATCACGCTTGGTTACGTTCATGACTACGACCGCGTTGCCAACGATTCCATTTTGATTGTTGAGTGTTTCCGACATTCCTTCGAACTCCCTTAGAATTGATTTTGACCCTCAGGCCAAACAGTCCATGACAATCATCAACGTCCAGCGGGAAGTTGCATCCATAGAGCCCGAGACGGGCTTTGAAGGAGGTCGCATCCATGCTTTAAGTTGGGCTGTCCCAATTACCTGCGAACAACGTAAGGCTGGCATTGACACGTCTGGTCAATGCTCGATTAAAAATCGAAACCCCCAACCAGTCGTTCATTAGCAAACGTTATTGTTCGTGCCGTGTCCAAGTGAGCAAAACTACATGTTGTGGTTTTTGCTTTAACTTGAAGAAGTCAAATTCGAAGATTCCTTCAAATTTGACAGCGAAATCCGTGCTCATGTTGTCGTATCTTCATGCTTCGCCACGTCACGGCCCCAATATATAGTTGTCGCTGAACGTGTCAACACAAAATGTTGTGCTTTGGGTGCCCGCACCAGACAGTCCATTTCGTGCGATAAAACGCCACATTTTTTCGTATAAGGAATTTCGCTTGCATGAATGTGATAGCAAATTGGTCTACATCCAGGGCGATTTCCGGGAGGCGAATTGGCGTGATCTTGCAACGTTTCGATCGATTCCAAAATTCCCGTTGGTGACTGCGAGAAAGTTTGCAAAATGTAAGCATGCGAAACGCCAACGAACAATCAGCCAAGTTCTACCGCCAGATTCTTGGTCGCAGATTTCCGGTGTCGCATCAGCGGGCAATGCAGCGCGAGATTCACGAGCACTTACTTTTGAATTCCAGCAACGTTCGCAGCGTCAATTTTGACGTCATTTCTGCGGCTGATCTGGGGATGCTGTTTCAGCTGACGGACGAACTTTTCTTCGACGGAACGATTGGCCGATTCGTCGAGTCAAACTTCAACAAGCCGCTGACGTTTCGGCTGTCCACACGAATGACGACAGCCGGCGGAACGACAACGATGGCAACTCGCCCAGGCGTGTCGCGTCGCGAAACGGAGTTCGAAATTGCGATTGCAACGACTCCGTTGTTCAGCAGTTTCAAGTTTGAACAGCATGCAAACGTCGGAGGTGTCAGGTGTGATTCCAGGCTGGAGGCTTTGCAGCGAATTATGGAGCACGAAGTCATTCACCTTGTCGAGCTGCTCGGAACTGCAGATTCAAACTGCCAGGCGAAACCATTTCGGGCGCTGGTGCGGAACTACTTTGGGCACAAAGAATCGAATCACCAGTTGATGACGCCGTCGGATTTCGCTCGCAAGCAGTTGGGGATTCGTTGCGGCGATGCGGTTACGTTTTCCATCCGAGGCGAGCGCTATCGCGGCGTCGTAAACAGGATCACTAAGCGTGCGACGGTGCTGGTGAAAGATCCTCGCGGAATCGAATACAGCGATGGGCATCGCTACTCTAAGTTCTACGTTCCGTTGCCACAGTTGCGACGGGCTTAGTTGTAAGCTGTCCGTGTTCTTGGTCGTCTTCACTGTTGCAGCAACCTGATCAGTAGCCGTTGTCGCAGAGAGTTCCTCCCGTTGTGGCAACAGAGCTGCAGCCAGCCAGCCGATGTTTGTGCAGCCGATGTTCTGTGCAACGTATGCTGCCCAGTTCATCACGGGGCGATTCGCGTCGCCGAGCGTGATGGCCGCACCGGCGATCGGTAACTTGCGGCGCAGAAAAAAAGCCGCCCCAAGTTGGGACGGCTCTTCCAATTTTGTAACTTTAATCATGCCGTGAGAACGGCAGTCCAAACCTCGTCGGGCTCAGTTAGTTCGGCGAGTTAGGACTTGCGTCGTCGTCAGAAGCAATCGCGATGACTGCTCCAGCGATTCCGCCCAGAAGAGCAAGACGACGAAGACCAGTTGATCCGCCACCGAAGAGACGTCCGCCACCGGCTCCACCACAGCTGTTGCAGCTGCTGAATCCGCTGAAGTCGCCTGCTGAACCGCAAGATGCTCCACATGCACCGCCGCAGCTAACTGCTTCAGATGCGTACTGGATAGGAGCACCAGCATCGTAGCCACCGTCGTAGACAACTTCTTGACCAGCGTAGCTGACCTGTTGGCCAACGAAGCCAGCGTCGTTTGAGCATGTTGTGCAAACGTTCAAAGATGATGCAGCTTCCATTGGGATGTCTGCACTGACAACGTCCTGGAAAGGAAGAGCAGCGGCCGCAGCAGCTGGCTCGATCGCAACTGGAATTTCGTCTGAATCGATTACTGACTCAGCAGCGATTTCACCTTCTTCGTCGATAGCCTGGAAGCTGACAGCAGCGATTCCAGTTGGGCCAGCAGCTACGAAGTCGTAAACGCCAGGCTCAAGGTCAGCAACAGAGAAGTCACCGTTAACGTCTGTCTGAACGCGAGCAACTTGCTTGTCGTTCTGGATGATGTGAACTTGTGTTCCTTCTACAGCTGAAATTTCGCCGAACAAAGGAACGATGTTTCCGACAAGGCTTCCGTTCTGAAGCTTGATACGGTTAGCACCAACAAGCTGATCAGTGATGTTTGAAGCACCGTCAAGAATCTCAGCAGCGATTTGCTGAGGAAGGTTGTTTTCAAGAATCTCTTTAACAACAGCGAAGCGAGGAGAAACAGCAGCGGCTTCCATCGCGTTAACTTTGCTGCTGCCGTTGTTGGCAACAACGTTAACGCCGTAAGCAGCAAAACCGTTTTGGCCAGTCGCGACGAATGAGTATGCACCGTCTGCAACGTTGTCGATGCGGAATGTACCTGATGCATCAGTCACTGCTTCCTTGGCAATTTTTCCATTGCGAACGAAGTAGACTTTCAAATCTGCAAGGCCTTCGCCTTCAGAATTTTTGAGCGAAGTAATACGTCCTTCGATTCCACCGTTGCTGTTAAGCGTAATGTTATGAAGACGATCAGCTGAAGCGTTCACTGCGGTCACCGCCTCAGGTGCTGCAATTGGAGTCGCCGAAGAGATCCATTGATGAGCCGAAGCTGCTGCGGTTGCTACGAAAGGAAGAGCAACAAGCATCAGCCCAAGCTGAAATTTGTTCCGTTTTTTAATCATTGATTCACCAAATAGCTCAAGTTGCATTACAAAATTGTGGCCGGAAAAGGCATGAGGACCGATCCGATTTAGTCCCCATTTATAGCTGCCGTTTACAACCGGGTCAAGAAAATTGAGGGTCTGGGCAAGACAAATGAAAAATAACTTTCAAATCGACTCGCAGACGCCAAAAACCAGCATTCCTGCTAATTTCCGAATATTCAGTCTCAGCTTAACTGTCCTGTAGTTTGCGGTCAGATATGACCCCCAACTCCGGGCTACTGGCTGATCCGTAAGCCGATGTAGGCATTCGACCTGCTTCAAAAGCCAGTCGACCTGCATTCACGGCCAAACGCATCGCAGCTGACATTTTTATCGGATTTTTTGCTTTCGCGACTGCACTGTTTAGAAGTACCGCGTCAAAACCCAATTCCATTGCGATAACCGCATCGCTCGCCGTACCGACACCAGCGTCAAGAATCACGGGATAATCGGGATCACCCCTTTTAAGTTCGGCCAAAATGATTCGCTGATTGTTCTCATTTGCGATGCCCAACCCTGAACCGATGGGGCTGCCTGCGGGCATTACCGCCGCGGCGCCAGCATCTTTTAATCGCCTGGCGACAACCGGGTCGTCATTGGAATAACAGAGCACATCAAAACCGTCCGCAACCAGCGTCTCGGTGGCTTTCAACAGCTCAAACGGATCCGGCAATAGCGTTCTGCTGTTCCCGAGGACTTCCAGTTTGACCCAGCTTTGCCCGGGATTGTCGAGTCCTTCAAGGATCGCCCTGCCCAGCTTCGCACAACGGACGGCGGTGACGGCGTCGTAGCAGCCCGCTGTATTCGGCAACAAAGTCAGTTCTTGATAGGGAAGGAAATCGAGAATGTTTCGCGCGGAGCTGTCGTTCAGTTTCTCGCGTCGAACAGCCAGCGTCACACAATCCGTCGCGGAAGCTTCGATCGAGTCTCGCATCAACTCAAATGAGTCATATTTTCCCGAGCCCAGAATCAGTCGGCTGTTGAGGACCTGCGATCCAATACGCAATGGCGTCGCGTCAAACTGCGACTGGTCCCCAGCGTCAGATTCAGTTTCGGTTGGTGCGTCTGTAGCCATGTCATTCGTTCTTCAGATGTTATCCGCCACCGACGAGCGTCACGACTTCGACTTCGTCGCCGGCGTTCAAATTCGTTTGGCTAAATTGATTTCGCGGCACGATTTCAGCATTCAGTTCAACAGCAACGGCGCCAAAAGTTTTTGATTGAGCCGAGGTTCCGTTTCCGTGCTTCTCCGCCGCAAGCCGCACCAAAAGATCTTCGATCGTCCAGTCCGCTTCGATCGCAAACGGTTCGCCATTCAGTTTGATGTTTGATTGGTCCAGGTCGCTCATCGTGCCTACACCGTTTCTGCCATGTCGCGAGCGTGATAACTACTGCGAACGAATGGACCACTGGCGACTTTTTTGAAGCCCAGATGTTTCGCTGCGGCGCCCAAAGCATTGAATTCCTCGGGTGGAACGTAGCGAACGACCGGCAAGTAGCGATCCGTCGATGGCTGTAGGTATTGTCCCAGCGTCAGGAAGTCACAGCCGATTGAACGCAGGTCCGCGAGCACGTCGAAGAGCTCTTCGTGGGTTTCGCCAAGTCCCAGCATCAGCCCGCTTTTGGTCTTAATGTTTGGGTCAGCTTCCTTGATCAGTCGCAACATTTCCAGGGTCCATTTGTAGTCCGATTTAGGCCCACGGACTCGGCGATAAAGCCTTGGAACGGTTTCCGTGTTGTGGTTGAAGACCTCGGGCTTGGCAGCCACAACTTTCATCAAAGCATCGGGGTTGTTCAGAAAATCCGGGGTGAGGACTTCGACAGTCGCATCGCATTTCTCGCGGACGGCTTGGATGCATTGAGCAAAATGTTCGGCGCCGCCATCGCTCAGATCGTCGCGAGTCACCGACGTGATCACAACGTGCTTCAGCCCGAGTCGCAGTGCTGCTTCGGCGAGACGATCTGGTTCGTCGATTTCGAGAACTTCCGGTTTGCCGCGTTTAACCGCGCAGAATCCGCAAGGCCGAGTGCAAGTGTCGCCCAGAATCATGAACGTGGCGGTCTGCTGTGAGTAGCATTCCATCCGGTTCGGGCATTTGGCGCTGTCACAAACCGTTACGAGGTTGAGTTCGTCCAGCAAACTCGCTGTGTGGTTTACGTGGTTTCCTTTGGGGATCTGTCGCTTGAGCCAGCGAGGAAGTCGGCCTGTGGCGCTCATTTCGCCGGAGGTCAGCGACGCCGGAAAACTGGCTCCACCGCAAGAACCGCCGCTCCCGCAGGAGCCTGCTGTTTCCGGTTTGCCGTCAGAGTTCACGATTGGAAGTTGAGACATTGAGCGTTTCCCGCAGGGCTTGCGTGCAGAAATCGCAACGGAGCTTTTGCTCACGACGTTCGATCTCTGCAGCATGGTTGTCAAATAGCTGATCGGTATTTTATGCCTTGAACCGTATTTTTTCCAGTTGAGAAGCATTTACATTCGATAGTTCCAGCGTCAAAGTGAACGATCGGGAACAATGTTAGGATGTTGGCCCGAGGCGATTGTTCGCGACGTGGCATCCTCAAAATCCCCCAAGACAGAGACCTGGATACTCGTTTGTCCAAGAAAAAAAAGAATCAGCCCAAACCGACTTCGGCTGGCAAGCCTGCCAAGAAGAAAAAGAATGCTGCGCCGACTGGAAAGACGATCGCGGAAAACCGAAAGGCTCGCCACAACTACGAGTTGCTTGAAAAACTCGAATGCGGACTGGTGCTGCACGGTAGCGAAGTCAAAAGCCTGAGAGTTGGAAAGCTTTCGCTGGAAGAGGCTTACGTCCGTTTTCAGAACGGCGAGCTTTGGCTGGTGAATGCCGATATTTCAGAGTATCGCCAGGCAAATTTGTGGAACCATGATCCGAAACGTAAACGGAAATTGCTGGTTAACAAGAAAGAGCTGGATCGACTTGGTGTTAAAGCCACGGCGGACGGACTAACCTTGGTTCCATTGCGAGCCTACTTCAACGCACGCGGTATCGTCAAAGTGATGGTGGCAGTTGCGCGAGGTAAGAAAATTCATGACAAGCGCCAGACTTTGAAAAATCAGGAAGCTCGTCGACAAATCGACCGACAGATGAAAGCTGGCGGCAGACGTTAACGAATCAATCAAGCGTAAATTTTGAAAGACAACCAATGACTCAAAAGCAGAACACGTCACGTCGTTCGTTCATTAAAACGGCTTCTGCCGCTGGAGCAGGCCTCTTCCTGCCGTACCACTTTTCTGCGGCTCCTTCGCTCGCCTTCGATACCGGTTCGGCGAACGACAAGGTCGACATCGCGCTCATCGGAGCCGGCGGAATGGGCGGCGGGAATATTAATGCTGCCAAGAAATGGCTGAACCTCGTTGCGATTGCTGATGTGGATTCTGGCCGAGCAGAAAGCATGAAGGCGGGGCTGGGACAAGGCAAAGCCGATGTTTACTCTGACTATCGAAAGATCCTCGAACGCGACGACATCAAGGTCGTTCACATTGCGACGCCGGACCACTGGCACACCAAACCGTTGATCGAAGCAATGTACGCGGGCAAAGACGTTTACTGTGAAAAACCGCTGACGTTGACGATCGACGAAGGCAAACTGATTCGCAAAGTTCAAAAGGAAACTGGTCGCATCGTTCAGGTTGGAACGCAGCAGCGAAGTACTTTCAATCTCTTCACCAAGGCGATGGCTTTGGTGAAAGACGGCCGGTTAGGGAAAATCAAGAAGATTCAGGTCGCGATCGGTGGAGCACCTTCTTCGCCAGCGCTGCCTGTCGCTGATGTGCCGACAAATCTGGATTGGGATCGCTGGCTCGGGCCGGCACCAAAAGCCGATTATCGAATGCTCAAGCCCGAAAAAGGCCGTCCGCAAACCAATGGCCACTACGAATTCCGTTGGTGGTACGAGTACTCGGGCGGAAAGCTGACGGACTGGGGCGCGCACCATGTGGACATCGGCGTCTGGGCTCTGGAGCTCAACGGTCAGAATTCACAGCCGCTTTCGATCGAAGGAACTGCCGAGCATCCGGTTGAGTTCAAAGATGGCAAGCCAGTGCAAACGGATCGTTACAACACGGCGACCAAGTTCAGTTTCACTGTGAAATTCCCGGAAGGCGCCGAAATGGTCATCCGTCACGACACCAGCAACGGTGTTTTGATCGAAGGCGACAAAGGACGTATTTTTGTCAGCCGCGGTTCGCTCAAGGGGAAACCTGTCGAGGATCTCGAGAGCAAGCCATTGCCGGAAGGAATTATCAAGGAAGTCTACAAAGGCTACGATCCTGTTGAGAACGAGCGGCGAGCTCATTGGGCGAACTTCCTGCACTGCGTTGATCAGCAAGTCGAGCCGATTTCGGATGTTCATTCGCACATGCGGATGCTGAATATCTGCCACCTTGCCGGTATTTGCGCTCGCGTTGGCCGTAAACTTGATTGGGACGCCGCGTCCGAATCGATCAAGGGCGATGATTTGGCGAACTCGATGTTGAGCCGTCCGTATCGCGAAGGCTACGAGATTGAAATGGGAGTGCCTGCTGGCGCAAGCTCGTAACGGAGAACGCCATGCTGGTGTTTCCGTAGAAAGCATTTTTTCGTGGTGGCGGCTTCGGGCCGCCACGCGTCTTTGTTTGTAACTTTCGCACTCTATCGTTCGGTGGCGCCCACCAGCGATTGGCCATTGGAAACGCTTCATGTCCGAGTTCATCGATCTGTTTGCCCTTTCTGTCTATCGGCAGAAACTCAAACTCGATGCGGGCTATCAATCACAGCTCTGCAATCGCATTCTCGAAATGGAGCGTCCTCAACCCGACCAGGAATCGGCCTGGCTGGGTGACACCGCTGGCTTTGAATTCCTCTTTCGTGAACCCGAATTCGAAGCGTTGTTCACGTCCATCGGCGACGCCATTCGTGGCTACACCGAAGCACTCGGACTTAATAACGATCGCCTGGCGTTTTACTTCCAGCGTTCGTGGGCCACGGTCAGTCGCGAAGGTCAACGGATCTTCGAACACGCGCATCAGCAATCGCATTTGAGTTTTGCCTTTTACCTGAAAAAGTCGCTTGATGGTGGCGGAATTTACTTCAGCGTCGCGGAGCATCCGAACGAGTTTGCGGCCGGTTTGTTTACGCTTTCAAAAGAAGAATTGCAGATCATCAAACGGCCGGGCGAAAGAACGCTGAACCGAATCTACGTCGAACCGGAACAGGGTGAGATCCTGATTTTTCCTTCAAAAACGTTACACTCAACGGCTCCGAATATGACCACCGAGCCTCGCATTTCGATTTCGGCGGACATCGTTGTTACGCTCAAGGAGAGCAGCGGCCACGAAACGCTAATGCCGGCGATTGAAAACTGGCAACGGTTTTGAATCGGTCTATTCAGAAAGTGAAACACGTGAAAATGTTGTCCCGTTTTCGTTGGCTGATTTTCTTTCTCGCGTTCTCTTCGTTGCTTTCGTGTGACGAGCCTGTAAAGCCAGTCGGTGTTTCCGAATCGTCAGACGCCGATAGTCCGAGCGACTCCGAACCGGCCGAAGATCAGACCGAGGAGCGTCACGACAGCAAGCGATCCCTGTACGTTGACGGCTTTTCCAGCATTCTTGGCGACGTCGCGGCAGAGGAAAAGCTGCTTGAATATGCGGACAGCCACGAGATGGACGTGCTGTTGTTGTACGAGCTTCACAAAGTGCTCAATCGGGACAACGCCAGCGATCTTGACCACAACGAATCGTTGGCCTCGTTTATCTCTCGTGCCAAAACGCAATACGGCGTGCAACGCATCGCGGCGATTGGCGAGTCGGCCGATTTTTTCGGCGAAGTTATTGATCCCTACAACAACAGCCGAGTCGACGTTTCCGAAAAATTCGACATCTACAATTTGGAGTTCGAGTTTTGGATCGAAAGTCGCGTCAAAGAAGTTTACGCCGAACCCTATTTGATTCCCCGTGGATTCGCGGCAACAAAAGACGGTGCTTTCGAGTTCTTCATTACCAACTTGAAAGCGATTCGATCCCTCGCTCAAGCCAACGCTCGCAGCATCACGACCGAAGCCTACATTGGTTGGACCAACGGTTTGGAAGAGACGTCGGAGGAGGAAGTTGCCCGGCTGATTGCTCAAAATTTGGATCAGCTGAGGGTGCACGCTTACCGGTCTCGTCCAGATTTTGCCTACACGGCGAGTCGCCTGCAGGGATTGGCCAATGGCAAGCCCGGCTTGAACGTGTCTGTCATTTTTTCGGCGGAACAGGAGTTCATGTTGGACTGGCTGCAGGCGAACAGTATGGAGTCCGCAGAAGCCGAGTTCCGCAAACAGCTAAGCGAATCGGCCTCCGGCAAAGTCAAAGCAGACCTCCGATTGCAGGGCTTCACTTACTACAACTACACCCACAACGAAAATGTTTTGGCCAGTCCCTCCAGCGCATCGTCAAAGTAAACCGGTTTCAAGGCGACGGTTGCTCGTCTGTGTCAAAAAACAAATTTCCTTTCGCGTTTAGCAGGCCGATTTTGCATCGCTGACCATTGATCGTTGGCAAGACTCTGGGACAATCAGCGACTTCGCTGTGGCTAAACGTCGAGCGAAACTTTCAGGCATTTTCCTGACAGCCGGGAAACCAGTTCGCGGCGTCGATGTTTCAAAATCAACAGGGGCACGGTGCATGAATAGCCGTAGCGAACCGAACGCAAAATTCGACGGCGGAGAAACCGGTTGTGGCGAGTTGCTGCTGGACTTGTTGCTCTTTATGCGACAACAACCTGCAGACGCCGTCGTCGAAGTTCGTGCTCTCGACGCCGGAGCTCCGCTGGAGATTCCTGCGTGGTGCCGTCTGACAAAGCACGAGCTGATTTCGATGGATCACCCGCTGTACATCATCAAAAAACCAGATCAAAACGGAAATTCAAATGAGTGATACTTTTTGCGTAACGATTAACTCGTGCAAGGAAAACGGCGACAAAGCCACAGTCGGTTTCGTGGTCGCAACTGCGGCGTTGGGATCTGGAAAAGACACGATGGTTTTCCTCAGCACCGATGGTGTTTGGGCGTCGGTCAAAGATGAAGCAGCGAACGTCAATGAAGGCGGCCCGTTCAAGCCGTTGACTGATCTTGTCACCCGCTTCATCGCGGCCGGTGGTCGCGTGATTGCCTGTGCTCCGTGCTGTAAAAAGCGGGAGATTTCGGAAGATCAGCTCTTCGATGGCGTCGAAATCGCTGGTGGAGCCGTCCTGGTTGAATGGCTGAGCAACGGTTCTCCCAACGTTAGCTACTAGGTGCACTGTTTGACAAATTGACTTTTATGTCATCAACGCGGCCAAACTTGAGCGGCAAGGCGCTAGCCGCCGTTAAAAAGCGCAACGGAACGGCGGCTAGCGCCTTGTCGCTCACATTTACCAAACATGCCTAGGTGCGTTCGACGTTCAGTAACGCCGCCCAGCTTTCGCGTTTAAACAGAAATCAAACTGTTCATGAATCAATCCAAAAACGAATCGCATCCAAACGGTTATCCGCGTGCCGACCATGTGTTCGATGGAGGCGCGATGGATTGCGGTTCCGGTTTGATTCTGCTGATTCGCCAAAACATGTTGGAAGTTCCCGTTGGCGGCGTGCTGGAAATTCGAAGCAGCGAACCGACTGTCGTTTCGGAATTGCCTCCGTGGTGCCGCATGGTTTCGCATTCCCATCTGGGAAGCGAAGAAGTCTCCAGTGGACGATGGCATCATTGGGTCCAGCGCGGCTCCGATCAGGCGACTGAGAAAGCCGAACTTGAGTCCGATCGACAGAAGGCTCAGCAATTCAAGTGGAGCCTTCGTGCACGTCAAACAGATGGCCACCAAACGACGGTCTATTCGCGTAACTTTTCCTGGCAGTCCGGGGCGTCGATTGACTTCGATCGAAAATCGGAAACGGCAACTTCGCTGGAGCAGTTCCTCGGTTCCCTGCTGGCCAACGTCATCGCCTGCTTTTCCATTCGATGCAGTCGGCTTTCGATGGTGGTCGACGACTTGGAAGCAACGCTCAACGCGACGTTGGTAAACTCGTTGGCCGCCGCAGGATTCGAATCAGGAGACCCGTCGATCGAAACGATTGCTCTGACCGTCTACCTCACGACTTCGGCGGACGACGCGATGGTGGAGCAAGCTTGGCAAGCAGGATTGCAGGATTCGCCGGTGTTTCAAACGTTGATTAAATCCTGTCAGATCGACGCCAGAATCGTAACCCTTTAACGGACCAGGCATGCTGTTTCCAGTCACTCAAGTCGGTTCGTGGCCGCGTTCGAAAGAGCTGCTTGCGGCGCTGCGCGAAAAACGGATGGGGCGGATCAGTGACGAGCAATTCAACCGTTTTGCTGATGACGAAATCCGGCGTTGTATTGAGCTGCAGCACGCCGCTGGCGTCGATATCGTGGTCGATGGCGAGCTTCGGCGCGACAATTTTTATTCTTTCATCACTGACAAAGTCGACGGGACCAAGTTGATGTCGTTGGCCGATATGCTCGAGACGGTCGAAGACAAAGCCGCTTTTGAAGAGATGTTGCAAACGCTCGATGCACCCGCGTTTTCCATCCGCAATCCCACCTGTGTGGGGAAACTTCGCCGCCGCGAACCACTGGCCGGCGGCGAACTGAAGTTCCTTCGCTCGCTAACGGACAAACCGGTTAAAGTCACACTGCCGGGCCCCTATTTGCTGACTCGGGCGATGTGGGTGACCTCCTATTCGACCGGAGCCTACGGCGATAAACCGGTGATGGCAGACGACATCGTTTCGATCCTGCGTGAAGAGCTTGAGGAGCTGATTCAGGCAGGAGCTGAATTCATTCAATTCGACGAACCGATCCTGACCGAAGTTGTTCACAGCAGCGACGACAAACGGCGCACCTTTATGTGAGCGACTTTGGCGACCCGCCGTGATGCGGGTGCAGAGCTAACGTATGCTGCGGAGCTTTTGAATCGTGTGATCGATGGGTTCGCGGGGCGAGCACGTATTGGGCTGCATGTTTGTCGAGGCAACTGGTCCAAACGTGAAGATGTCATGATCACTGGTGACTACCAACCGCTGGTGGATTGTTTTGCATCGATGAACGTTCAGCAATTGGTTTTGGAATACGCGACGCCGCGCGCCGGTGACTTGAGTGTGGTCGGCCAAGCCTTGTCGGACAGGGAAATCGGTTTGGGGTGCGTGAACCCGCGAACTGACGTGGCGGAATCGCCGGATTTCATTGCCGCGAGGATCAGGGAAGCACTCGGATTTTGGGATCCGCAAAAGATCTTTCTGAATCCAGATTGCGGGTTCGGTTGTTTCGCGAACCGTTGTGTCAATGAAGAGTCCGTTGCTGCAAAAAAGTTGCAGTCAATGGTTAAAGCTGCCGGTATCGTACGTGGGGAGTTATGAGAACCAATGCTGGCAGTTAAGGAGCTTGCAATCGACGTTTCAAATCTAATGGTTGGCTTGCAGTCATTGGCAGCCAGCATTTGTTCGACGTCTATCAGATTTTTATACCGTTAGTCTCTACATGCTTCGGTGCCGTTCGTTTATATTGCGGCAACGCACACGAAAGACTCGCGGCCTGATATGAGTCGTCCGTTATTTTTGATGGAATCAGTCACCTGCCAACCAAATTTTACTGGCAGCAAACAAGACCAGGCAATGGAACACGTTCTCCAAAATTCTGTTGTTAACTCAGGACCTTGTGCCGGTCCCTGCGCTTGCCAGTTGCGCTGCACTGGCTTCACGTGACTCGCCTAGCATCGAAGCGGCGTGCCCGTTGACTTGCAAACCGCGATTTTCTCGTGCTTGAGAACATCGTGGCCTCAGTCCCGGCGTCGCACCAATCTTTCCGGCTCTGCCCGGATCGTGTCTCAGCTGTTTTCAGTAACCCCGAACGATTTCATCATTGAAAATTCGGGGCAAACGTAGCCCTCAGTCAAAGTTCCCAACATGAAGCTCTCAACAACGAAATCAATATCGCAATTTTTTGGATGCTTGATGCTCAGCCTGCTGCTAACCGGCTGCGGTAACAACGAAGACCAAATGAAGATGGAGTTTGCTGAAGCGACCGTAAAGCAATCTCTCGAGGCGTGGCAACAAGGGAAAAAACCGGCTGAGTTGGAGGCCGAGGAAGAGCCCGTCAGGTTCTTTGATGACGACTGGAACCTGTCCAACAAGCTGCTTGATTTCGAAATTCGCAAGACCTACATGGAATCCGATGGAACCGCACGTTGCGCGGTCACGCTGACGGTACAGGACAGGCAAGGGAAGCGAAATGAAGTGAAGTGTACCTATCAGATCGTGTCTGATCCCAAAGTCGTTGTGGCAAGGGACCCGATGTCGTAGCCGTGTTGTCGGCCTGTTAAATCACGGGCCGATGGGGCCTCATTGAATCAAAACCCGATGCGTCCGCGAGCGACTCGCTTTGACTCGCAGACGCTTCGGGTTCTGGTTTTGAAACGCTGCCCAGGCAGTCCGTTTTTAAGATTGTTGTCGGTGAAGTTCGTCAGTAAAAATTTGGGAAAACTAATTATGTCTACACACAAAACGAAGCGTGGTTTTACTTTGGTTGAGCTACTGGTCGTGATCGCGATCATCGGCATTCTGATTGGGATGCTGCTGCCTGCCGTGCAGTCGGTTCGTGACGCGGCAAGGCGCACGACATCGATGAACAATCTGAAACAACTTGTATTGGCGTTGCATAACGCTGATACCGCCATGATGGAGATGCCGCCGATGTACGGTAGCTTTCCTGCGGGGAATGATAATCCGCCGTATGGAACGGTTTTCTATCACCTGTTGCCATTCCTTGAGCAATCCAACGTTCACGCCCTTGGGCCAGATGCATCGCGGTCCTATGTCGTGCCGGTCCTGCAAGCGCCTTCGGATCCCTCTTTCGGAAACGGCATCTACGAGTTGGACGAAAAGGTTCCGGCTTGGGCAAGTTCGACAAGTAACGAGTGGGGCGTGAGCAGCTATTCTGCAAACTGGCAAGTCTTCGGGGATGAGGGTGCGAGTTTTGCGACCATCCGCGATGGAGCTTCCAATACGATTCTGTTCAATGAAAAGTTTGCCATTTCGTCACGCGAAGTTGGAGACCCAACGCATGGAGCCAACCTGTGGGGCTATGGAGTTTTTCCGCCAACGATACCCTACGACTACTCGGTCACCATGCCGGCAGATCACTTGTACGCCAGCAGTTTCTGGGCGCGAAGCGGGTTCGTTAATCGCGGCGGCGCAGTTCCGACTTCCTGGGCAGGCGATGAGCCCTGGCGATGCCGCTGCATGTTGAAGCCCGAATTCAACGTCGAGCCAACCAATGCTCATCCGTTGAAGTCCCAGAGTTTCTCAGCCGGCATCATTCACATGGCGATGGCCGACGGTTCTGTTCGTCGCGCTACCGCTGGAGTCACCGATCCGGCGTGGTCTGCGGGTGAGACGCCGGCCAACGGCGAAGTGCTTCGTCCTGACGACAATTAACGCAGGAAGAATCGATTCACTCGCTTGATGTTCTTTGTAAGCCTGTCCGACGCGGTTGATGCGCCGGGCAGAGCTTGTTTCAATATTGCTTCCATTACCGACCTGTGAAAAAGATCAGGTCTAACGTTTCCTGAAAGATTCCATGTCTGAACTCCCAAACTGCCCGAAATGTAGCTGCGACTATACGTGGCAAGACGGAATCATGGTCGTCTGTCCTGACTGCAACCATGAATGGGACCCGACGGTCGTCGAAGAAGACGACGATGTAACTCGCGACGCCAACGGCAATGTGCTTCAGTCCGGAGATACGGTCATTGTGATCAAGGATCTGAAGCTGAAAGGATCCTCGACCGTGATCAAAGGCGGTACAAAAGTCAAAAACATTCGGTTAGTCGATGGAGACCACGACATCGATTGCAAGATCGACGGTATCGGAGCCATGGGGCTCAAGTCCGAATTCGTGAAGAAAGCCTGAAGCGAATCTGCTGCTGGTAGAACAATGTTGTCTCTGTCTCAGTCACATCGGTTCGCGGCGTGCAACGCCTGGCTCACGAAGTTTGAAACTGGCTCCAGTTTTCGCGAACCGTTTGCTGTGGTGGTCGTAGAAATCGAATCTGGTAAAAATGTGTCATAGGCATCGAGTCTGTGAACTTGCGGCTTGCACGGTGAGACAGCCTCACGCGTTTCCAGACCTTCGCTCAACCTTCCAAAACACGCAACGCACCCGGATCGCGAGCCAGCGGCCTACGTCGACCATTTATGCTCAGACTCGAAAACATCAAGAAGAGCTTTGTTCAGCCTGACGGAAAACGGGTGCCGATCCTTGACGTGCCGTCGTTTGAAATCGCGGCAGGCGAACAAGTTGTCCTGATCGGACCATCCGGGTGTGGCAAGACGACGCTGCTGCACATCATTTCCGGCATCACCAAACCTGACAGTGGCAAGGTCTTCGTTGACGGCACAGAGCTGACTCGATACAGCGAATCGACTCGTGATCGCATCCGTGCGGACAAGATCGGCTACGTTTTTCAGACATTCAACCTGCTTGATGGGTTCTCTGCGTTGGAAAATGTGCTGCTGGGGATCAGTTTTGGTGCCAAACGGTCTTCGCCGGCCCGAGCCAAAGAGCTGCTGGAAAAAGTCGGGCTGGGCCATCGGCTTGGAAACAAACCGCATCAAATGTCAGTCGGTGAAAAGCAGCGAGTCGCCGTCGCCCGCGCGGTTGCCAATCGCCCTGCCCTGCTGCTCGCGGACGAGCCGACGGCAAACATTGATCCTCAGAATCAACAACAGGTTGTGCAGCTGATCAAAGACACCTGCCGCGAAGAAAACATCGCAATGCTGATGGTGACTCACTCGATGGAAGTCGCCAACCAGTTCGATCGCGTCGTTCAGTTGGACGAACTCAATCGCGTCGTGGCGGATCTCCGCAGTACTGCTTCGGCGGCGTCAAGCGAAGGAGGCGACGCATGAATCTTTTCAAAATCGCATGGCGGAGCATTCAACACCGCGGCATCGGTTCGTTCCTGACGATCCTGTCGATGGCCTTGGGCATCATGATGGTCGTGTCCGTCATCTCGATTCACGGCATCGTCTCCAAGTCATTCAAGAACAGCCGAACGTTTGGATACAACATTCTGGTCGGGGCCCGGGGCGGCGAATACCAGTTGACGATGAGCAGCGTGTTCTTTCTGGCGCCTCCCGTGGAAAACGTTCCTTACGAGTACTATCTCGCGTTCGCGGACAAAGAAAAACGCCAGCGTGAAATGCGACATTCGCTCGCCATGGTGACTCAATCGCACGAGCAGGATTCGCTGCAATTGGCAAGTCTGGCCGCAGGACCGCTTGGTGCAATTTCCGGCTTGGGCCACGAACTGTTGGCCGCGGGTTCGGAATTCGAGCAGATGAAAACGATGCAGTTTCACGACCGCGGAATGTTCGATAGCTGGGTCCACACCGTCATCCCGATCAACCTTGGCGATTTCTGGGTCGATGAGGCAACCCAATCCAATTTTCGCTGCGTCGGCACCAAGCCCACGTACTTCACTGAGCTTGTGCTGGACGTGGAAACCGAACGGAAGTTTGAGTTTGCCGAAGGGCGGGCTTTCGAGGAATACAACGAAGAGCATGGTTTCTACGAGGCCGTCATTGGATCTGCCGTGGCGGCAAAAAGCGGCTTGAAAATCGGCGACACGATTCAGCCAACTCACGGTGATCCCAACAGTTCCGGATCGCACTTGCATGAAACGGATTTCTACATCGTCGGGATCATGGAGCCTTCTGGTTCGCCGAGCGATCGATGTCTGTTTCTGAATATCGAAGGCTTTTTCCTGATGGAAGGCCACACGAAATCGATCAAGGACGAGTCGGTGCGTGCCGTTGCCAAGCGACGTCGTGAAAGAAGGGAACTGGAAGCAGAAGGCGAAGTCTATGACGACGAAGACGAATCGACGGACGAATACGTAACGCCCGGCCCGGCCCGTTTGCCGATCGAAAAACGCGAGGTTACCTCGTTGCTGATCCGCGGCGAAATCGGAGACGACGGGATCGATTCGGTCGGTCAGTATTTGCCGCCACAGATTGATCGCGGAGACCTGAAGGCGACTCTGGCGTGGACTCCGTTTTCCCCGGAAAGTTCTCAGGAAGCCGCGATGGCAGTGAATCCGGTGGAGGTCGTCACAAAACTGTTCGCTTCGTTTATCGATCCGATTCAGCTGGCGTTGCTGCTGTTGACATTGATGATTTGCATCGTGTCTTCGATCAGCATTCTGGTCGGGATCTATAACTCGATGAGTCAGCGTCGTCACGAGATCGCGGTGATGCGAGCCCTCGGTGCAAGCCGCACCAAAGTTTTAATGATCATGCTGTCGGAATCCATTTTGTTGGCGTTGACTGCAGGAGTCATCGGATGGGTTGCCGGGCACGCGTTGAACTTTGCGATGTCTGATGTCATCGAGCAGCAAACTGGAATCCAGATGGGGTTCTTTGATTTGGCGCCGAGCATGCCGCTGGCATTCCTTCCCGGAGCAGAAAACTTGCCCGGTTGGATGTCTGCGATGAAAGTGTCTCCCGAGTTGATGGTGATTCCGGGTCTTGTTCTGCTGGCGGTTCTTGTTGGAATTTACCCGGCGATTTCTGCATATCGAACTGATGTGTCGCAGTCGTTGGGGAAATAGGCAAATTCTTTTGCGATGAAATCTTTAACGCCATCAGCGTCCTTGGGCAACAACCATTCCCGTCAGTTTTTTTCTGCGGAACCATTTTGGTCAATCTTCGTAATTTGATTTCAAAAGAAGTTCGAATTGGGGCTTGGGAAATGGCTCAATGCGTTATAATTCGGCCATCAAAAGAGGACCTATGAATCTGGCACGTCGAATACGAAGTTTTCTGCTCGCAACCGCAGTGTTGTTGGGGATGATGGTTTGCGCTGCGGCTGTCGTCGAGGCCTGCCCTTTCTGTGCTGCTGTTGGGCTGACGTTCACTGATCAGATGGCTTCGAAAGATGTCGTCGTTTCAGCAAAGTTGCTGGAGATTCCAGAGCCAGACGATGACGCCGAAGAGCTTCCGCGGGCGAAATTCGAAATCGTTAAGGTGTTCCGCGGCAAAGAGCTGGTCAAAGAAGGCATGCAGTTCAAGGCCCTGCTTGTCGGTCGATATCCGGTTGGGCAGAAGTTCTTCGTGATGGGCGTTGACCCACCGAGGCTCAATTGGACGACTCCGATGAAAGCCAGCGATCGCGTGTTGGAATATTTGGACAAGCTTGGAACGCTGCCAGAAAGCGGTGCTGATCGATTGGCATTCTTTCAGGAGTTCTTCGAGGACGAAGAATCATTGCTGGCGTTCGACGCTTACGACGAATTCGCCAAGGCTCCTTACGAGGACCTGATCGCGCTCAAGGATCGCATGGATCGGGAACGTCTGATTAAGCTGATCAACGATGACAAAACATCGCCGAACCGCCGCCGACTGTATTTCACGATGCTTGGCGTTTGTGGCCAACCTGAAGATGCAAAGATGCTTGAAGAGCTTTTGCTTTCTGGAAGTCGCCGCAAGTTGCGTGGGTTGGAAGCGTTGATTGCTTGCTATTTGAACATCAAGGGCGAAGCGGGGATGGCGCTGATTCAGCGCGAGTTTTTCGAAAACAAAGACTGTGAGTTCACGTACACGATGCTGGCGATGCAAGCGCTTCGCTTCCATGCCGAAGAGACCGACATCATTCCCAAAGATCGGATTGTTGCCGCTGCCAGAAAAGTGCTCGACAACGACGAAGCACGCGATTTGGTGATCCCCGACCTGGCTCGATGGGAAGACTGGTCCGTGATGGACAAGCTGGTCAAAATCTTCAAGGAGAGTAGCGACGACGATAGTTGGATTCGCGTTCCGATCGCGTCCTACTTGATGGCTTGCCCGCTTCCCGAAGCAAAAAAACACTTGAAAGATCTGGAAGAAATCGACAAGGCTTCGATTGCCCGTGCGAAGTTCCTGGGCGGGATGGACTTTGACGACGACGAAGCTGAAGAAGCCGATGAAGATGAGTCCGCAGACGAGTCTTCCGATTCAAAGGTCAGCCTGTTTGTGCCGCTGTCCGATGATTCGCCTCAGTTTGTGTCTCTTGCCGATGAGTCGACGCAGTCCGCGATTGATATCGATGAGCCGTCCTTCGATGAGCCCGTCAGGACTCGACATGTTGTCAAGAAAGTCGAACAGCCGGCGTTTGAAATTTCGACCGAAAGTGGCTCGCTGCGTTCCGGGCGACAGAATGTTCTTGCGAAAATGGAAGCTTCTGACGATGCCAGAGTTTCTGAATCGAACCCTCGTGAGGAAACTTTCGTATCGAGCAATAACGCATCGAATCAGACGATACTTTCTTCGAGTTCGCAGTCTGGAATTCAGGTAGCCAGAACCAATCCGGCTCCCATTCCTGCGGCGCCAGTGATTGCCACGTCTCCAAATTTGACATGGCAGATCATATTTATCCCGATGGCAGTGTCGATCGTGCTGTTTGTCCTCCTGTGGTCAGTACTCAGCGGCTGGTTTGAGCGTTTGATTTTTTAGTTTCGCTCGGGCGAGGCTAACTCGCGTTTCCGCATCCGCATCTACATTTTTCGCCTGTCTGGATGTCATTCGCGACACAACCCGGTCCACGACATCGGAATTTGGCGAAAGAAGTGGCGGATTGGACACCCCGGCCTGCGGTTTTTCCGCTTGGCGACGCCGATGTTGGATCCCGATGCTAGAATTGAATTTCGCAACGTCAATGAATGATGCCATGTCTGACACGATGATCAAAGAAAACCCCTTCTCATCCCAGCCCACGACTTCTGCCTTCACAGAAGAATCGACCTACCAGGCCGTTTGCAAATCAGCAGTCGCTTCTGCGATCTTCGCAGTTTTGGGACTGTCCGCGTTTCTGGCTCAGATGTTTATGCTGTTGCCGATCCTGGGCATTGTTTTCGCGTTGCTTGCATTGAAAGCGATTCGCGCCTACCCCGATGAACTTGTTGGAAAAGGCGCGGCAAAATTTGGATTGCTGTTGAGTGCAGTTTGTCTGATTGGCAGCGGAGCCATGCACAGCTTCATTTACGCGACGGAAGTCCCGGAAGGATATCGTCGAATTTCGTTCGCCGAGTTGAAGCCTTCCAGTCGAGGAACAGACGCGCAGGGATTTCCCAAGCGTGCTGCGGAGCTTGATGGCGAAAAAGTTTTCATCAAAGGCTACGTGCGCCCGCCCAGCGGGAAGCAGTATGGGCTGAAAAGCTTTATCATGGTCGGTGACTTTGGCGACTGTTGCTTCGGCGGTGATCCAGCGATCACAGATGTCGTTGCCATCAAAATTCAGTCAGACGATACAGTCAACTATGGCTATGGTTTGCGGCGAATTGGCGGAACGTTCCGACTCAATCCTTCAACTGCAGCTTCGGACGAAGAAGAAATCCCACGGGTGTTCTATGAAATCGAAGCAGATCACGTCCGATAGCGAACGGGCTCGAATGATATCGCTTCATCATTGTGTTGCCGCTGCGAAAGCTCTGTTCGCGGCCCTATCTATCGTTTGCGGTTTGATGCTGGCTGGTTGTGAGCCAACGATCGATCATCCCGAATCATCGGATGCCGATGAAGTAACGCAAGAATCGACTGACGAAACGATGGCGGACGCCAACACTGAATCGGCCAACTCCCAGCCCGCCATCGAGAATAAATCGGACGTGAGCAAACCGGACGTGAACAAACTGGACGACAGCGAGTTGACCGATGCTGATCTTGCAGATGCAGCCGATCAGGTGGCTGATTCAGAAGAAAAATCCGGTCGGCTCAAGCGTGGCGACATGCCCGAGGAATGGATTGAGCCGCAGCGGGAACGCGTTGTGCCCATCGATACCAGCGGCGACAAACTTGATCTTACGTTTGACGATTTGAAGTTTGATATCGAAGTCGGCGAACCTTTCGAACGTTCCCTGTTGTCCGAAGAAGTCAAAGCATTCGATGGCAAGCAGATCACGCTTAGTGGCTACATGAGACCATCGTTCAAGGCGTCTGGCTTGAAGGGTTTTATCTTTGTTCGCGACGACAAAGAGTGCTGCTTCGGGCCCCAGGCTGCGATCTATGATTGCGTCCGAGTGTATATGAAAAAGGGCACCGATACGGACTACATCGTTCGTCCGTTTAAAGTCCGTGGCGACTTTTACTTCAAAGAAAAAGAGGGCCCGGACGGAGCGATTTGGTCGATTTTCAACATGAAAAATGCGTCGATCGTGCGATAGCTCGCGAGTGCTCCAATGAATATCACTGAATTCGCCGAGCAGGTCGTATTCTCGAACTCGCTAGAGGAAAAGCTTGCCGCACCAGGGAAGCTGAGCTTCGATCGTCACACGAGCGCACGGCTGGTGTCGGAAAAATCACTTCGAACTCCCGGCAGGCCGTCTCACCTGTTGATGCAGCATCAACCTGGACGAAACGTTCAGCCGCCTCGTGAAGATCAGCTTGAGAACGAAAAATCGCGAGGCCAATTGCTGCACTTTTTGGCCAACCATGAGCTATTGGCGACAGAGCTAATGGCCTTGGTGTTGCTTAAATTTCCCAATGCTCCGCGGGCTTTTCGCCAAGGCGTTTTGGTGACGCTGCAGGAGGAGCAGCTTCACACTCGGATGTATCTCGAACGGATGAAGCAGTGTGGCGTCGAGTTCGGGACTTGGCCAGTCAGTGGTCAGTTTTGGCGAATCGTTGAGCCGATGGATTCGCCGATGGATTTCGTGTCGCGGCTGAGTTTGACCTTCGAGCAAGCCAACCTCGACTTTAGTCTGCACTATTCCAAAGTTTTCGCACGCATCGGCGATCACCATACCGCAGGCTTGCTGCAGAAAATCTACGAAGACGAAATCGGTCACGTACAGCATGGTCTGCACTGGTTTCGGCAATGGAAAGAGCCGGGGAAAAGTGACTTCGACGCCTGGCAAGAAACGCTCGACTTTCCAATGTCTCCCGGTCGGGCTCGCGGGCCGAGGTCGTGTTTCAATCGCGAAGGCAGACGCAAAGCTGGCCTGAGCGACGAGTTTATTGACGCGATCGAGATTTTTGGCCAATCCAAAGACCGCTCGGCCGCCGTTCGCTGGTTCGATCCCGGAGCCGAGGCTGAACTTCGTGCCGCAAATCTGCAAGCCCGCGGTGACCAAACCGATCCAATGATGCAACAGCTGGGGAAGGAGTTGGAGTTCGTGCTGGTCGCGCTCTCAAAGCCTGACGACATGCTGTTGGTTCGTGAACTTCCGTCGCAGGAACTTCAGAAGCACTGGGTCGATGCCGGAGTTGAATTCCCGGAGTTCTGTCTGTTTGAAGATCAGCAATCTTTGCTGCATCGAAAACTAAATCGACTTGAGCCTTGGGCGTGGACGCCCGCCAACCAGGTCCGTGTCGAAACCGTTCGCAATTCCGTTCGACATCAACCGGGGCTGTGGCTGGATTCGCAGGCCGAACTGTTTCGAAAATCATGGGCAGCCAATAAGATCGATCGTTGGTTTGATTCAGCGAATGAAACTCCTTCCTGGATGGCGGGTGTTGAGTGCAGCGGCATTCCGGTCGGCAATCAGTATTCCCTGGACGAAGCACTTTCCCAAATCGCAAGCCGTGGATTTGATGTCGCGATCTACAAACATGACCTTGGCTCATCAGGGCGCGGCATGCATCGAATCGCAACGCGAAAGCCGGCTCCGCAGAAGCAGTTTCGTTCGGATATCGAAGCCATTGTTGAGCCGTGGCTAGAACGAGTCGTTGACCTTTCGTTTTTGTGGCACGTCGATCAAGCTGGCGAGCTGAAGTTTCTTGGCTGGACCCGCCCGCTGGTTTCCAAAGGCGGCCGCTACGAAGGCACCAAGCTTGGGAGCCCGTTTTACGATTGTGATCCGGAAGTGCGAAAGTTCTTGCTGTCCGAAAAATGCCTGAAACTCAAATTGACGCAACAGTGGCTGGAACGCAACCTGCTGCCGGAGTTGACGTCGCGACAGTTTCGCGGCAACTTTGGAGTCGACGCGTTCGTGTTTCGGAACAGGGAATCGTCCCTGAAAATACGCCCCTTCGTGGAGCTCAATCCACGGACGACGATGGGCCATGTTGCTTTGGCAATCGAAAAAAGAACCGCTGACGGCGCCAAAGGAATGTTCCGCGTGCTAACTCAATCTCAGTACCGATCACAAAAAGATCGATTGGAGTCGCTGGCGATCGAATTTGATTCTCATGGCCGCTGGAAGTCAGGTGTCGTCTGGTTTGGCGAGCGTAGCGACAGTGCAAAACTGATTCCCTGCGTGATCATTGAACCGCCTGCGGGAAAATCGGCGCATAAAAAAACACGAGCCAAAAGTTGACTCGTGCTTTCCGATTTTAATCAGCAACGCTTACAAACTAGCCACCGCAGCAAGGTGCCGCTGGAGTTGGAACAGCCATTGGAGCGTACTCAACTGGAGCAGCCATTACTGGAGCTGCGTCGCCGCAACCACAAGGTGCAGGTGCAGGAGCTTCGCAACCGCAAGGAGCTGGTGCTTCGCATCCACATGGAGCCGGTGCTGGCTCGCAGCAACCCGCGCTGCCCATTTTGCCGCGAAGACGGCTGAACAGGCCTTTGCGGCATGGATCAACAGGAACTTCAACGCGGACCAGCTTTTTGCGTGTAACGCACTCAGTGACGCGAACGCGCTTTGTCGTTGGGCAACCGCACTCGTCTGTTGTGCAAATCTTCTTGGTGCGACAAACCTGCTTTTGAACGTCGACAAGCTTCAGACGCTTGCGAGTTTTAACGCATGGAGCCGGTGCTGGCTCACAACCGCAACCGCAGTCCTGAGCGAAAGATGCTGCTGGAAGACACATTGCTGCGCAAACAACTGCTGAGAAAACGAACTTGAACATGTAACTACCTCTTTGTGTTGATTCGGATGCAGCCGTTTGCTGCCCCGAAACGTACACCCTATAGAACGCCTGGAAGGGGTAAGTCGTCAGAATTTGGAAATCAGCAACTATTTATGGCTCAGGATTCTGCACCACCGATATCATCGGCACAACCAGTACCTGAGATCGCGTCATGGCAGGATTGGAGTCCGATTGCTACAATCTGTGGCTCATTTTGATGGGTCTCAATAGCGAGCAATGATGGCGATTTTTGACTGGGTGAGTCGACGCGTTTTTCAGTCGGTTCACGGTAATAATCTGGTTTACAACACCTGCTGGGAAGATCCCAGGCTCGATCGCGTTGCGCTGGATTTTGGCCCCGAAGACAACGTCATGGTGATCACGTCGGCCGGATGTAACGCGCTCGATTATTCGCTCGCCGGACCAAATCATGTCCACGCCGTCGATATGAATCCGCGCCAAAATGCGTTGCTGGATCTGAAAAAATCGGCCATCAGAAACCTCGAGTTCGATGACTTTTTCAAAATGTTTGGCGACGGTCGATTGCCGGGAGCCAAAGCCGTCTATACGGACAAACTTCGGGGCGAATTGCCGACGTGGTCTCAGGATTTCTGGGACAAGAAAATCAAATGGTTCGACAATCCCAAAAAGACATTCTACTTTCGCGGGACATCAGGTGCGTTTGCGCGAATGGTCAAGGCTTACACCGACAAAGTGATCCGCGTTCGGCCTCATATTAATGCGCTGCTGGATGCGAAGTCGATCGAAGAGCAACGCGATATCTACGAGAAACATCTCAAAGATAAATTTTGGTCGAGCTTGATGAAGTTCGCCATGAATCGGGATACGACGATGTCGATGCTGGGCGTTCCAAAAGCCCAACGACGTCAAATCGAAACGCAGTATCCGGGTGGATTGGTAAAGTTCATTCAGGACTGTGTCGAAAGCGTGTTCGCTGAACTTCCGATTCAGGATAACTATTTCTGGCGCGTCTATCTGAACGGACAGTACACGCGTGAGTGTTGCCCGGAGTATCTGAAGGAAGAAAACTTTCAGCAGCTAAAGAACGGAATCGTTGATCGCGTTTCGACTCACACCGATTCGGTTCAGGGGTTCCTGGAAAAGCACGACGGCCAAATCTCAAGGTTCATTTTGCTGGACCATATGGATTGGCTCAGCGATCAATTCTTTCCATTGCTGGAGTCGGAATGGCAAGCCATCATCGACAAAGCTGCTCCCGGAGCGCGTTTGATTTGGCGCAGCGGCGGGTTGCGAACGGACTTCATTGAGCATGTGAAAGTCAAGCACAACGGCGAGATCCAGAACGTCTCTCCGATGTTGAGCTATCGGCCAGAGTTGTCGACTGAGTTGCACGAAAAGGACCGGGTTCACACCTACGGCAGTTTCTACATTGCCGAACTGGGTGCCTGAATTTCGGTTTTGAATCGAAGCTGCTTTAATCTGCTGAACTCCTTTTTCTGCCGCGCTAACCAAGAACCGTCCATGCCATTTTTCTCCGACATGAAAATCCTCTACCACATGCTGGTCAAGCCAGTTCGTGGTGATGACCACGCGCAGCGGATGGAAAGTTTCTATGGTGGGCAGGCGAAAAATTACGATGACTTTCGCCGCAGATTGTTGCGTGGACGCGAAGAGCTGTATCAGAAGATCGACAAACCCGCAGGCGGCGTGTGGGTCGACATGGGCGGAGGCACCGGTGCGAATATCGAAAACCTCGCGGACAGTATTGAACAGCTTTCCAAAGTCTACGTCGTTGACCTTTCGGAATCGCTTTTGAAAATCGCGACCGATCGATTCGAGAAAAAAGGCTGGGGCAATGCTCAATCGGTTTGCGCCGATGCCACCAAATGGCAGCCGCCTGAAGGCCAGGCAGACGTCGTGACTTTTTCGTATTCGCTGACCATGATTCCCGACTGGTTCGCCGCGATCGAAAACGCATTGCGAATGCTCAAACCCGGTGGGCTGATCGGCGTCGTGGATTTCTATGTCGGACGCAAGTATCCGCCAGAAAGTTTGAAAAAGCAAAAGTGGCTTTCACGTACGCTGTGGCAGCCCTGGTTTGCGACGGACAATGTGTTTCCTTCTCCGGATCACTTGCCGTTTCTGATGGACCGGTTCGAGAAAGTCCATTTGCTCGAAGATCGTTTCCGAATGCCCTACGTGCCGCTGCTGCGAACGCCCTACTATCAATTCATCGGGCGAAAGCCTGAATAGTAGCGCTGCTATCGGCACGATATGTGTTGAGGACGGTCGTTTGTTTTTCGGTTATAGTTGGTTTGCCGAATTCATTGGATCGTTCCGCATGAAACCATCGCCGCCAACAAAACGACCTTCGAAAGCCCAGAAGCCGACCGCCAATTGGTTGTGGCTGTGCCCGGTTGTGGCGCTGGTCTTAATCATTGCGAGTGTCTCTGGGGGGCACCTTTCCTATGCAGGCAGGGTGTTCGTGATTGGAATCGTGCTGTTTGCCTCCATGTTCTGGATCTTGTTGGTCACCTGTGACGCGTTGGGCGTCAGGCAGCAGACGCGATTGGAACGACGGAAAGCTCGTCGGGAGAGTGCTGCGAAGAAAAATTTCGACAGCCTGCAGGCTCAGCTAGGCAAAACGGGTTTCGAAACCCGTTTGCAGAATTTTGCCAGGACAAAAGATGGCCATGAATCAGCCGGCTCGGAGATCAAGGAAACTGAATTGTCCGCGTCAGCGATGGAGTTCTGGGAACGAGACGCCGAGTATTCTCGGACACCAGCCCGTCCGATCGGAATGATTCGATATCTGCTGCAACGAATCTCGAAGCTGGTTGGGCCGCGTTAGTACAGCGACGCCGTGACTAGCGAGAGTTGCTGTCGTTGCCGGTGTTCGGCCTTCCGGCTTTGACGTCTCCATCAAACGAAAACTTGCCGTTCTTGTTTTTCCTGACTTCGATGGCCACAGGAAACGCATAGTTGACATCCCCTCGGTCGACCAGCGTTTGCACCATCGTTTTCAGGTGTGGCTTTGGCGTTACCGAATAGTCTTTGCCGCCGGCGGTGATAGTGATGGGGCGTGAAAAGTCAAACATCTCTTCACGCAGCAGCAGCTTGATCGAATCGCCGCATGCTTCAATGTTGATCCGGGAATTCCGATCATAGCTGACGTCGACGATTCCTTTCGTGCGAGAGTCGTCGTTGTTCTCCAGCCAATAGAACTGACGGCTTCTTGCCTTGCTGGTCCAAAATGTATTGTCGTCTTCCGCCACCCCGGAGCGACTGGGCGCTCCGCATCCGATCTCCCAGCGAACTCGATTGGGCCACGGATTTCTCGTATGTTTGCTCAGCCAGACAATGCTGTTTGTATTTTTCGTAGCGGTGGTTCGATCACCGTCGAGCCACTTGCCCGGATCGGCAATCACGATGTTTTCCTGTCGAGACAACATGCTTGATGCGGGAATCCAGTTGTTGTGATTTCCGTCAAGGTGGATCAGTGTTTCATGCGGATAGCCTCCAAATGATTCTGCGGCCTCGTTCAATTTCGCATCGAACTTTGCGGCTTGGATGTTACGTTTGAAAGCTGCGTCTTTCTCTCCCATCTGGATCAGGAAGGGGACGTTACGATAGTTGACGACGCTAACGTTGTTGTGATGCCCAGCCATCATGTTCGTGGCCGCGAATCGGTCCGGCATCCTCGCAGTGATCTGATAAAGTCCGTCGCCTCCCGCCGAGAACCCAAGAATGTAAACCCGGTTTGGATCAACATCGTGAAACGCGATCATGTTTTCGATCAACCGGTCGTACATTACGTAAGAAGCTGGTCTGAAGTGTAAGTCCCAGGTGTTGGAAACCGCACGCGGAGTCACATGGATACCTGTTTCAACCGATCGGCTCCAGATCTTTGTCTGGTTCAGCCACTGCTGATCGTTGACTCGACCGTTGGGGCCACTGCCTCCTCCATGCAGCGAGATGTAGAGCGGATATCCGGATTCTGGCTTCTTGCCTTTCACCTCAGTGGCAAAACGCATCACTTTTCCGTTGAATTCAATCGTGCGCACGTCCAAAACGGACTCAACTATTTTCGCGTTGCTTCTGCGACCTCGGCGATACTTGATCGAATAAGGTTGCGTTTCGTCTTCCTTTTTTCGGGCCACGTCCTCGCGAGTCTCTGTCTTGAGTTTCTTCCAAAGCGCACTCCTGACGGCGGGCAAGTCAGCGGAATCGAGCTCGAGATCATCGCCCTTCAAGAGCTGAGCGATTGAGTTGGATTCAATGAGTTGATCCAGAGCGCTGTTGCTGGCGACTGCTTTTGCGCCAGCGGATGTGCTTTGATCACCTGAAGGTTGTTGGTCCTGGCCAGGCAGTGTGGAAGGGTATGCAACGGCGGCGAGCAACGTGCCCAGAAGTACGATCGCAGAAGTTAGCTTGCGGATTTTCATGTGACGATCCTGAACAAATGGATGGCATCGCGCAATTGCTTTTGGCGCAGCAATGCCTTTCGTGAATTGCATTGTGGCGATTAGGGTTCGACCGCCTGTGGATTTACTTGCCGGCTATGTGGCGTGTCGTATGTGGCTGTACCAGAACTTCGTTGGAGTCAGGGCGACTGCAGCAACGACCAGATGCATCGCACCAACGAAGACGATCCAGAAAACCGTGCTATCTTCGGAGCCCGCATAAGCGTGCAGACCGACGCCCATGCTGTTCACGCCTTTCCAGCTCCACAGCACGACGATGTTGCCGAGAATTGCGAGGATGGCGATACCGCGTTCTTTCACAAGTCCGCCCCAGCGAGCGTGAAGCAACAGTGCACTCCAAAGTACGATCATCAATGCTCCATTCTCCTTCGGGTCCCAGCCCCAAAATCGTCCCCAGGAATCATCGCCCCAAAGCCCGCCAAGCACGGTCCCAAAGAAGCTGAAGAAGAGGGCGAAGCAAGTGATCCCGTAGATGATGCTGGAGAATTGTCTTCGAACGTTTTTGTCCAACGCTGGCGTGAACATGGAGATAAGAACGTAGGCTACCGCCAGGAAACCTGCACCAAAGGTGACACCATAGCCAATCGTGATGCAGACAACGTGCGTCGAAAGCCAGAACTGCGTGTCGAGCACAGCGACCAGGACCGAAAATGTGTCGCCATCAACGATGGACATTGTCCATGCCCAAAGCAATGCACCGAACGCGCCGATACTACCCATCGCTGTGCCAACGCCCAGTCGCGTTATCGCTTCCACAAGCAGCATCACGGCGACAAACACCGCGGAAACGAACAGAGCCGACGAATACAGATTCGTAACTGGCGGCCGACCCGAAATGTAAACGCGAAAAACCAAACCAATCATCTGAACCAGCAGTGCGATCAGTACGATGGCGATTGCCGTCCGGCCAAAGATCTTGCTGAAGTTCTGGTCAAAGCTCATGAACCATGAAAACGCAACTGCAACAAATGCGATCAAGTACAGCACCATGCTGACGTAAAACGGCGACCAGCCGTTGTAGACTTTCTCCGCTTTCATTCTGCTGAGGAAGCCACTGACTTCACTCGTTGCCTGAACGGCACCGAGGTACTCTTCGGTCAGTGAATTAAATGTATCAGCGTCGCCAGCCCGATAGGCTACGCCCATCTTCTGAAACAGCCCGGAAAGTTGAACGTCAATCGATTCGCCAGACGTTGATATTTCGTTTTCATCGCCATTCATGTTGGCGAGCAGACTGTTGATCAGCCGATCGGACTCGTTGAAGGCCATCAGCCGAACACGCTGTGCCGCAGGTGAACTCAGGATCGAAGAAGTAATTTCCTCGGGCGTTTTGGCCCCTTCTTTCTCCGCAGCATCGATTCGATCCGGCGTGAACAGCAATTTCTTCAGGTCGACCTGATCCAAAACCGTCGACGATTCTTCCAGCCGATAATCACGCAATGAATCGCTCGATTCAAGCAACTTCGGGTACAGTCCCATCACCGTTTCGGACTCCAGATCGGTCGCTTTCTCGATCAGCCAGCGGCGATTGTCGGCATCCGAAAGAGTACTCCACTCGTTGCCTTTGGGAATGAACCGCGGCCATCGTTCCGGATTGATCGGGAACGGACGGTCTCCAAGCATGGCAGCCATTTTGCCGCGTTGGCGATCAAGTCGTTGCGAAGCTGAGTCCGTAGTATCGGCAACGATGGCGGACAGTCCTAGCGTTTGTTGGATGCGCCCCAGATGCTTTTGAGCCCTCGATTGATACGGGCTCCACATCGATTCGGGCGTGCCCGGTTCAGGCAGCGCTGAAAACAGCTTCGGTGGGGCTTTTTCAAGTTGCTTGAGCGTATAGCGAAAACGGACATCCTTCGGCTCGCCGGCTCCGGCCTCTTTGGGCAAGTCCAGCGAGTCCAGAATTTCCAAATCCTCGATGCGAAACAGACGAAACTCATCATAGCCGTCCGCTTCGAACATCGTGTCCGCCAGCCAGCGAATGGCGGGCTGTTTCGTCAGGTCTTTGTCATAGACGAACTCGCGTTTGCTGAATTGCCGGGCCGTGTTGCGAGCAAACGAATCCAGAGGCTGGATGCGACCCTTGTTGGTAATCGGGATTTCGCCGAAACGATCCAATCGCATTCCGGACTCATGGACAACCGGACGCGCCGATTTGGACAGGCCCGACATGGCATACAGAGCGAAAATCGCAGCGATGCCACTTGGGACAAGAAACGCAGGAGACTTCCAGTTGAACCGCTTTCTGATCGGACGGCCGGAATCGTCCTTTTCCAGTTTTGATTCCGTCTGTGCCTTGTTCTTCTTCAACCACGCAAGCAACGAGCTGCCGAATTGGCCGGCAAGGCCAACGACTGTGAACATGCAACAAATGTAAGGGATCATCCAGCCGCGATTTTTCACGACTTGCAACGCAGACATTTCTTCACCGCCCGATGCATCGTAGCTGGCCTGGTAAAACGTCTCGCCGTCGTATCGCAGCGGATTGTTCATCCAGATCTCATGTTCCGAACTGGAATTCGTTTCGAGGTCCACCAGTTCCACGTTCGAAGAGAACCATTTGGGTGTCGAAGTACCCGTGTAGTATTCGGCTTTGACGTCGTTCAGTTTCAAAGCGTATGGCTTGTACTCGGATTTGAAACGCAACCCAATGCGATAGTCTTTGTCACCAACCGAAACGGTATCCGCGAACTCCCGAAGCATCTGCGAAACCTTCCACGTGCCCAACGATTCTCCGGACTTGGACAACAGTTCGATTCGCGCGGCCGCAAAATCAACTTGATCGCTAACGCTCGGCGGAAGCTCAACAATGTCAACCATTCGCCCCATGCCTTTGATATCTTTGTTGGGAGCAGATGCTCGGTCGACGCGGGCGTTGTCATAAAACTTCAAGCAGCGTATCGAGAACGGAAGGCGCTCGTCCTGAATCAGTTCGCCAGACTTAAGCATCGATTCCGGGATCGCCACCATCTCGTCAAACTCAGGGTCAGACTGATCGAGGATCACAAACTCGGTTGCGCGAATATCGGTCGCGACGCTGGTGGATTCTCCTTCGACGAACTGCATTCGTGTCTCTTCGTTCGTGTACGTCACGTACAACTCGTTCGCCATCAAGCCGACGACTCCGAGGTGCAGCAACACGATGCCGGCTTTCCGATGGAACAGCAAAACGCAGGCTCCCCACGCAACGCAAGCCGCGATCGTGGACTGAGCCAACTGCCACAGGATTCGCATTCCAGAATCGCCGATGAACGCGTCTTTTCCCAAACCAATCGTGATCATCAAAACTGCGGCGGCGAGGAAAGCGAAGATGCCGAGGATCGATTTTTCGATACGTTTCCCTTTTTCAGTCAGGAACATCCCGGCGACGCAGGACAGGGCCAACCCCAGCAAAATGACTTGCATGATCAACCACATCTGTGAATAGCTCACAGGAGGAGCTTTCTGGAACCCATCGGTGCCAAACGTGTTGAAGCTCATCGCCCACGTGACGACGCCCGCGATCACCGCAGTCACCAATCCGATCCACAGCTTCACGCCTTTGGCTTTGATACGAAAACGTAGTAAGTGCGCAGCGACCAGGTTGATGATCAACCCATAGATAATCAATTTTCCACTGGGGATGACGAAGCTGCCTGGGACGTCCTGAAAGCCCGGAAACCAACGTTCGATCAGCAACGCCTGGAACGGGATCGTAACGAACCAGTTGTCATAGTGCATGTTCTTGACGGACCACATGTCCATCGAAGCCTGCTGCAAGGTTGCGATAAAGACGACCGCGATCGCCGTGAACAACAGGAAAACGGTGAGCTTCAAGGAAGCCAGTGGAGCGATGATCGCAGTGGCAATATCCGTGGCCGAAAGTTCGCCATGGCGATTTGCGGCAGTACCAGATTTAGTCGGGAGCGAGTTCGTTGCCATTTTCGTTTCCACCACAATTGGGTTTGATTAAACGCTTCGTCTCAGGCGTAGGAATCTATTAAACCGACCTGTTAAAGCCGGGTTTCGTTTCGATTGCTAGGGTAGCTTGATCGAATCCACGTAAGCGTCGAATTCGCTTTCCGCTGACTCGACCGCAGCCTTCTCACCCATCAACTTGATGAACCAGGCTGTGTTTCTTTTCAAAGCCATGATCCCGACGATGGCTTGGCTATCCGAATCGTCAGCGAGCAAGCGAACTTTCGACGAAGATTTGCCGTCAACGGGAACCTGCGTCGTCATCGACTTGATTTCAGCAAGCGACTTTTCCATCCCGACTTGTCCAAGCCAGCGCTGCACGTTGGATTCCCAATCGTTCGAAGCCGGCAATGACATAATGCTCAGCACGACCTCGTTACCGTCGAAATCCTTGAGGAATTTTTCAGTGGGAAACATGGGATTGGATTTGCCACGCGTCCAGCCGTCAGGCGTTGGGAACTTCGCCGGCGCGGCTTCCGATTTGTTGTCGGGATCTGCTGCCTCGTTACGCAGGTCCTCCAATCCCGATTGAGATTTGGGAATTCGATGGGTAACGATTTGCGGTTCTTCTTTGCATCCGGCGAAAAGTACGAATACGGCGCAGCCAACAACAAGGCTCGCAGAAACTAAAATTTTGGAGATGGAAAACAACACAGGTACAGTAGGTTTGAAAGGCCGATGGATGGTTGATAACCAATTATATGCGTTAATGGAACAAGTCCTATGGGCGATCGCCAAGTTGTGAAAACGATTGAGAATTGGAATCGCCCCCTGCCCTTCCCTGCAGGACATAATGTCGCAAGGAGTTAATGGTTGCAGGCCGCGTCTGCTTTACTAACGAACGGCCGCCCAAAATTTCTTCAAACTTTTCTGAAGCAAAATCGATTCGACAATCGTCTATTGAATGTTGCCGCGGTCTGAGAGCCAGTGACCAAACGGAATTCATGAAACAGTGCATGGAAAGCTTGTATCGAGAACACCGCCAGGGTTTGTTTACGTACGCGCTTTCGATCCTCGGATGTGGACAAACCGCTGAAGACGCGATTCAGAATGCATTTGCCCGTTTGCACGACGCTCCAATTCCGATCGGCGGAATTGAAGATGACAAAATGGTTCCCTACGTTTTTCGATGCGTACGCAATTGCGCGATCGACTTGCAGCGGAATCAGCAACGGCAACAGCGACTGGGCGAAAGTCTGTTTGAGAGCGTACAGCAACGGGAAGATCAGGCTTCACCTGACGATGCGATGTTGACTCAGGAACGAGCCGAACAGCTTCGGGCTGCGATCGATGGATTGGCTGAGCTTGAGCGAGAAGTTGTCGTTTTGAAAATTTTCGCTGGTTTGACATTTGAGCAGGCTGGGGAAATGGCCGAAACGTCTCCGAAAACAATGGCGACTCGATACCGTCGGGCGTTGCTGAAACTGAAAGATCATCTGAAAGGCCAGCTATGAATCGAGGCGAATCTCGAGGAGTCCAATCACCCGATCAAGGGGCAGCTGACGTTGAATTGTTGCTGCAACAAATGACGTTGCGTGAACCGTCGAGTCAGCTGGACACGGCAATCGCCAGCTTGAGCTCCAAGGATGAGGTGAGCCTCTCGTCGCCTGTTTCAAACCCTGCCCGGTTTGGCTGGGCAGCAATTTTGTCGACGGCTGCAGTTGCGATGCTGGCGGGCATTTGGCTGGGGAGTTCTTTCGTGCCCGTTGGCGAAACGATTACCGGAACCAGTGCGGCGGTCATTGATTCGGAGTTATCCTCCGCTGGATCCTCCGCTGGAAATTTGACACCCGTTGCGTTTAATGTCCAGGCATTCAATCTGTTGCATGGACATTCTCAACAAGAACAGTTCGAAGACTGCAGTCTGTGTCATCGGTTGCCCGCTGTCGGTGACGCGGCGCTGGTTGGAATATTCAAAGACTGGTTTTATGGCGACGAACAGTTTTTTGAAGCTCATCCCGGCGGGCTATCTGATTGTGCGAAATGTCACCTGTTGATCGAGAAGGGTGAGTTCGCGAAAGAGGAGCACCTGGAATTTTCCAGGTTGGTGAATTGCTCAGAGTGCCATCAGGTCAATGCTGACGGATTCGATGGATTCAAGAGAGATTGGCACGCGTCGATGCCAAATAGCTCAAAAGGTTGATCGATACGGTTAGTTGCGAAATCGAGTGGCTTGCAAAGAATGGCCGCTGCGTCCGCAACCGAAGTCCAAAGAAAAAAGCGACCAGCATAAATTGCTGATCGCTTTTGGTGATTCTTTGTTAGCAGAGCCAAACGGCCTAATTTTTCATGCCGAGTGTTTCGATCACGAAGTTCAAAAAGCCGCTCGAAACGACCGAGCCATCGCCAACCCAAAGGTTGCGACAGGTGTCGAAGGCCAGCAATGCTCCGAGGAAAATGATCATGGCAGCTCCGCCGAGTGCCAACAGGTTCATCAGCGAATATTCAGCTTCCGGAGGGCCCGCAGGACCCGTTTGCACCATAGTGCCGTCCATCGCCATGCCCGGGATCATCGCGCCACCGGCGGCAGCAGCACCCGCAGCGAAACCTGCTTCTGCACCGAAGCCATCGTCTACCAACGCAGGCTCGCCAAAGCTGGCGTCGCTTTCGCCAAGAATCGTTGCTTCTGATTCGTCCGCGTATATTTCAGAGTCTTCCAGTGCGATCACCTGCGATGACGATCCACTTGAGTCGTCTCCGTCGAGCGATTGCTCAAGAGGCGTCAGGTTGAAATCGTCTTCCTGCATCATCGTCGCCGCTTCCGGATCGGCTGCATCTTCCAAAACGATCATGTCGTCTTCAGGAAGCTCAAGCTCATCGATGTCCGATCCGCCAAGTTCCAATGGCTCATCACCGAGCGAAATGCCGCTTTCGTTGGGACTCAACGAGATGCCTGACTGGTTGGCTTCCAAAGCCAATTCTGAGCTGGAATCGCTGTCGTCGAGAATCAGATCGCTTTCGTCAAAATCGCTGCCGAGGTCAGAGCTGTCTTCGAAAGACGCGCTGTCTTGCAGGACCAAATCGTCTTCGAACAGATCGTCTTCGGCCAACAGCAGATCGTCGCCGCCGGCTTCGCCGAGCATCTTTCCTGTGTCCGAAGCGCTTCCTTCAGAAGCTTCTTCGCCGCTGAGCACATCCGAACCAGTGTCGCCGTCTTTGAGTTTTTTGCTGCTTCCCGAAGCCAGGCTGATGTCGCTGGTGCCGAAAGAAAGTTGGTCGTCATCGTCGAGAACTTCCGAGCCCGAACCGAGACTCAAGACGCCGCTGTCGTCGAGCTTGAGTGAACTTTCGCCCTGAAGTTTGAGGCTGCCGCTTTCGCCCAAATCGATTTCGTCGCTGTTGCTGATCAAAAGATCGTCGTCTTTTTTGTCCAAATCTTTCGACGTGCCTGACGGCAAAAGTCCGCTGTCTTCCAGCGTCACGCCGTCTTCTTCGAGGTCAGAGAAGATGTCGGAAGACTTTGCGCTCTGCATCAACTCAACGGAAGAATCTTCGTCAATGTCCAAGCCCATCGAATCGCCAGAAGAGTCGTCGTCGAGCAACAGTTCTTCTGAATCGCCGAAGTCCAAATCGTCAAAGCTGTCAGCAACGTCTTTGGCCTTGTCGGTGACGGCCGCAGCTGCGTCGCCAAGTCCGCCAAGGTTGATTCCGAGATTGTCAGCGACACGTTCAAGTTCAGTCATCTTGAACTTCCAGGTGCCTCCATCCTTGTATCCGAAGATTTCCTGGTTGCTGCGGAGCTCGTTGATTTGCTCTACTGACATGCCCAACATTGTTGCGGCTTGTTCCATCGGAATCAGTTTTGACATGCTTTTTGGCTCCGTGTCGTCTCGAACGCGTGTGCGAAAGGTTGCTATATTCTAGGTGTTTCGCCCGATTTTGACTCGGACGGTGTCAAGTTTGGATTGCCCAAACAGTATAACTTGCCAACTTTGAAATCTGTCAGATTTTGCGTCGATTTCCCGACGGATGCAACAAAATTCGATCCTGGCTGTTGTCTACAGAGTGGTTCGCAAGCCTTGCCGCTGGAATTCCACACGTCTTCTGGACATTTCGGCGGATTCGGCCTTTCAATCCATCGTAGCGCATTTCCCCACTACAGCCTGACCAGGCGGATTCGATGGCGACTGAATATTGATCACAACCTGAATTATTGGGAGTTTGGTTGGTCTATGGCCATGTTCAACGAAAAGAAACCCATTCCGCTATTGTGCCGCGGACCGGACAAAACACGTTGCTATGCCAACGAGCCCAAACGATGGTCGGTGGTCGAAGGCAGCGACTCGGATGCTTTCAAAGCTCGCCTCGTTCTCAGGCAAGGCTGGGGGCTTCGCGAAACTTTGGGAGTCGTAATTATCCCTGTCGTTGGGCTGGTGATTTTCGGATCCGTAGGGTTGGCGGTTTGGCATGCCAAGCCAGACGGCGATTTTGCGGTGACGTTTCTGAGCTTCATAGTTTTGATTTTCGTCGGCCAGCTGATTCTTTTCCGCATGTTTATCAACGGAGAAGTTCGCTACTTCGATGCGTGGCCGGCTGAAGTTCTGACGGTCTATGCGGACCGAACTTTTACGCTCGAAGGCGATGTCAGCTACAAACGTGAGCTACCTGTTGGCTCGATCCTTCGCTATACACAGCACGATCCCGAGCCCGGCAGCCAGGGTGCATCCAGCTATTCGGAATTGGATCTGGTCGTGCGCGATGGGAAGGAAGTCATCGCGAAGTGGCCGCTGTTGGCGGACAAATACAATCTGGCCTGGAAGAAAGCACAAAAGCTTTCCAAAGCCATCGGAATTCCGCTCGAACGAATCGTCCTTCAATCCAACGGCAAGCCATATCCGCCAGCACTGACGAATTGAGGTGGCCTGAGTTTGGCCTATGAGCTGGCGCTTCGATAGCTCAGCAACGCCGTCCTGAACACCCAGCGACTGATCATCAACGACGCGGCAGCCGCGAAGATCGCGTACGCCGACTGCCAGCTGTACCAACCTCTTTCCATCGGTTGAGCCAAAATTCGGGCCGGCACATTGGAGACGACCAGAATTGGAATCACAAAAGTAAACGTGCCCCAGAGCGCCATGCCGATCCCGGACTTCTGATAGATCTCCATCGGATAGCGATAGAAGTTGGTGATGTAGAACCAGAAAGTATGCAGGTTCTGATTCCGTCCCAACCAAATGCTTGTCGACGCCATGATGATCATCACGCTGTACATCACCAGCACGCCACAGCCAATATAGAACGCATACAGCAGCCACTCAAAAGGTCCGACCGAGATAACTTTTTCGGGATCGTTTGTCAGTTCACCCAACGAATAAATCACCAGCGCCAGCCCGAGTAGACCGTTGGGGATCTGAGCCCAGTTGACTCGGGGGAACGAAATCAGGAACTGCGTGTCGATTGGCTTGAGCAACACGAAATCAAGATTGCCGGTGCGGATCATCTCAGAGAATTCTTCGGCGTTGGTCATGAAGAACGTTTGGATCAGGCTGTTGATGATCCAGATCGTTCCCAAAAAAATAAAGAATTCGTTCTCGTACCAACCCGTGCCGACTCCAATCGATTCGGTGTGCTGATAGACGATCTTGAACAGCAGAAAGTTCATCAACGCCCAGGACACCGATGAAAAGCACGTCAAAATGAAGTTGAGCCGAAAGCTCATGTCGCGGACAAGCGAGTTGCGAGCGAAGGTCAAGAAGACTTTGAGGTAAGACGGGCTCATGGGTTACCCTCCGTATCCGCTGTAACGCTTCACGCCGCGAAGCCACATGATTCGCGAAACTATGATGAAAAACAGAACCCACGACGCCTCGATCGCCAAACCGCGATACATCTCCGGCCCGTCGACTTTGCCCAAAAACACGGCCGCAGGAAAATAGGCCAGATACTTGAACGGCAGGAACTCAACGAAAGCTCGAATGTTTACCGGCGACTCCGGCAGCAACTCCAGCGGAAACATGTGCCCGGACAACAGGAAGTTGAACAGCATGTAGATGAACGTCAGCGAAGTGACTTCCAGGAACCAGAAGCTGATCAGCCCGATCGCGCTCTCCATGAAAAACCCGAGCAGGAAACCGAGGATCAGCGAGGCGAAAAAGACCATCGAGACTTCCGCCGACGGCCAACCATCGATGAAAAACTCGCGGCACAGAAAGAACACCAACGCGAACGGCAACGTCGCAATCAAATAGTAAACCAGCTTGTGAGCAATCCGCTGGACCAGCAAACAGCCTTGCATGTCGATCGGCTGGATCAGGAACTTCTTGATCTCTCCGTTGCGGACCTGATTCGCAATTCCGCTGGTCAAACCCGGCATGCTGGAAAAAGCACGTCCGATCGTGACCATCAAATAGTACGCCACCATGTCACCGTATCGATAGCTGGCGATCGTGTCCGAACCGGTTTGCGCCACGACATCGTAGATCGCCCACCAGAGGAAAATTTGCGTCAGTGTCGGCAAGAATCGCATCAGCGTGCCGATCATGAAATCGCCGCGGTAGACCAGGCGTTCATTGATCGAGACTTGAAAGAACGTCCACCAGATCTGGACTTTCTGCCAAAATGTAAGTTGCTGCGGACTGGAAACGGCGGCTTGGCTCATCCCTTGATCGCCTCGGCAGTTTCCAGTTCGAAAGCTTCCTGTCGCTTCGCCGCGTCCGAAAACGCGCTCGAAATCACTTCCTCTAGCGGAGGATCCTCAACGACGATATCGTCCACGTCGTGCAAGCCAAGAATTTCGCTCAGCGTTTGGCCGACGTCTTCGCGTTCGACACGAAACTTGATCTTCGGCGCCTGAACGGAAATCACGTTCGGCAAATTCTGCAAACCTTCCAGCGAAGAATCGTTCGCCATTTGCAGCGTTACGATTTTGTGACTGCTAAACCGATCCACGATCTCTTCCAGTGATCCGTCGTGATAGATCGAGCCACCGGCAATGATGACGACGCGTTTGCACAACGCAGAGATGTCTTTCATGTAATGGCTGGTCAGCAGGATCGTGTTATTCTGCTCTTCCTGATAATGCTTGAGGAACTGTTGGATCTTGTGTTGAGCGATCACGTCCAGACCGATCGTGGGCTCGTCCAAAAACAGCACATCGGGTTTGTGCAATAGCGCCGCAATCAACTCCATCTTCATCCGCTCGCCCAGCGACAGTTCGCGAACGGGCTGGGATAGCAACCGCGTCACGTCCAGCATGTCGGTCAGTTCGTCACGCGTTCGATTGAACTCTTCGGCGGCGATCCCATAGATGTGTTGGTTCAGCCGAAAGGATTCCATCGCAGGCAAGTCCCACCAAAGCTGATTCTTTTGGCCCATCACCAGGGCGAAACGTCGGCGGTATTCGTTTTGACGTTCCCAGGGGACGTGGCCCAGCACTGTGCAGCTTCCGGAGGTCGGGTTGATGACGCCGGAGAGCAGTTTTAGCGTCGTCGTTTTGCCGGCTCCGTTGGGACCCAGAAAGGCCACGAATTCGCCTTCTTCGACGGTCAAGCTGATGTTGCGGACGGCGTGGACTTCGCGATACTCGCGTTTAAACAGCCCTTTGATCGAAGCCATGACTCCTTCGCGTTTCTGGTAGACGCGGTAGGACTTGTGCAGATTTTTGATCTCGATGACGGGCATTTTGATGCGTGTTTAAGAAGCGTTTGCGAGCCGAGATTATAGGTCGGAGTCAGGCGAGTGGAATGGCCTACGTCGATTCAGACGCGAGCCGTACAATAGTCTTACCGAAAGAGCGTCGCGACGGTATCCGATGAGTAAAATTCACGGATTCAATCGCGAATCGCGCTGGAAGCCCAATACGGGTTGATCCATTGAGCGGCACGGCGCTAGCCGCCGGTATCGAGGGTGCGGCGAAACGACGGCTAGCGCCCTGTCGCTCACAGAAGCACCGGGGCCCATGCCTCGCGCTTTCGTGAGCATGCTTACACATTCGCAATCATGGCACCCACCATTTCGTCTTTGACAAACCACGCAGAACTCAACATGCAACATCGAATCGGGATCGGACACGACACGCATCGCCTCGAACCAGGCGGCCCGCTCAAGATCGGTGGCGTCGACATCGAGTTTGACTTTCATCTTGCCGGCCACAGCGACGCCGACGTGCTGCTGCATGCAATCACCGACGCGATTCTGGGTGCCGCGGCGATGGGCGACATCGGTGAGCTCTTTCCTGACAACGCCGAAGAAAACAAAAACCGGGATTCGGCTGAAATGTTGAGCCTCGCGTGGCGGCGGGCTGCCGATGAAGGTTGGTCGATCGCCAATCTCGATTGCATTGTGTTCGCGCAGAAGCCAAAACTTTCGCCGTACAAGCCAGCGATTGCGATTCGCGTCGCCCAGATTCTGTTCATCTCTCCGGACTGCGTGGGCGTGAAAGCCAAAACGGGAGAAGGCGTCGGCGATGTTGGCTCTGGAAAAATTATGCAGGCTCAGTGCGTTGCGTTGCTGACGCGGGAAGACTGAAAGGTAACTTCATGGACGGCAAAACAAGAATCCTTGGCATCGATCCGGGCCTGAATATTACGGGCTACAGCGTGCTCGATACCGATGGCAATCAGTTCCAAATCGTGGAAGGCGGGATCGTTCGCAGCAAGCGCAAAGATTCGCTCGGCGATCGGCTGAAAGAAATCCACGAAGGGCTGACCGAAGTCATTCAACGACTCAAGCCCGATTGTGCGGGACTGGAAGAACTGTACAGTCACTATGCGAATCCGACGACCGCGATCATCATGGGCCACGCCCGTGGAGTCATCTGTTTGGCGTGCGCGGAAAACGGTGTTTCGGTGATGCCCTACGCGGCGACCCAAGTCAAAAAAGTCATGACGGGAAATGGCCGAGCGCCAAAGTCGCAAGTTCAGCTCGCCGTCGCGACACAGTTGAATCTCGATTCCATTCCAGAACCCGCGGACGTGGCGGATGCGGCCGCGATCGCGATCTGCCACCACTTTTTATCCTCACGACCGACCTCCATTCTATGATTCGAAAAATTACCGGACTGCTGTGCGCGCTGCCTGACGACTGTGCTGTTCTGGAAGTGCCTCCGTTTGAATACGAAGTCCTCGTGCCCGAGTTTACGCGACGGCAGATTCAGATGAAGCTGGGCGAACAGATCACTTTGCACACGATTCAGTACATCGACGGCAATGTGCAGAAAGGCGGCCGGATGACGCCGCGTTTGATCGGATTTAACAGCGTCGCGGAAAAGCAATTCTTCGAAGTGTTCTGTTCGGTCGACGGGTTGGGCGTGAAGAAGGCGCTCAAAGCGATGGTCCGACCGGTTCCGGATGTGGCTCGTTCGATCGAGCAACAGGACGTGAAAACGTTGACCACGATGCCTGGAATCGGTGCCGCAACGGCGGAGCGGATCGTGGCCAAACTACGTCGCAAGATGGCTCGCTTTGCCTTGCTGGTTCCTGCGGCCGAGGGCGATCAGGGCTCTGGCACTGCACCGTCGATCGCGGAAGAGGTCTATCAGATTTTGGTCAGTTTCGGGCATTCCGAGCAGGAGTCTCGCAAGATGGTCGACGACGTGCTGGTGGAAAAGAAGAAGTTCAAAGACGTCGACGCGTTCCTGTCCGTCGTCTACGAAAAGAAGAACGCGGAGTAACCGAAGTGAGCCCGAAATTCCGGACTCGATTCCGCACGCGACACGAACTGGTTAGCCTGTTCCTGCCGTTACTCTGCTTCGTCCTTGAACGCCCGGCTCAACCGCTGATAGGATTTCGAAAGGTCCATCGCGTAAGCCTCGATGTTTTCGCCTTCACGCTGCTCGACCAGCTCTTTTAGCTTGTCCAGTTTGTCACGATAGGTTTTGGCTTTCGCGGTCTTGAACTCGTCGACCGAACCGTTGCGCAAAAACACACCGACTTCCAATCGCCTCGAGAGATCGTCTGCGTAAGGAATCCACTTTTCGGCGGCTTCCCATTGCTGGTTCTTCGCTGACAATACGCACTCGGTGTTGATCGTGGACAGGTCCGGCAGCAGTTGCTCCGGAGACGGATAGTAAAAATAGCATCCAACGACACTCGCTGCGATCAAACCGCTGACCGTCGTACCGCCCAAAACCCAGCCGGGAACATCGAAGTCGTATTTGCGTTCCGGTGCGGGAGATTCCGAATAGAGCCATGACTCAACCCGGGCCGTGCCGCAGCATCGAATAACGATTCCAGCCAACAGGAAACCGCCAAGAATCCACGTACCGCCAAGCTCGTTGACTCGCCAAAATTCTGAAAGCTGTGTTCGCCAAATACGTCCGATATCTGATTGGCTTTTGTTGAACGGGTGAGTGTAGACATCGAATGCGTGCGAATGGCCTGCCGGTGTGATGCCTTTCGGTGTAAGCGGTTTGTCGATCGCATACGCGAGAGCAATCGTCGTCACAAACAATAAGGTGAGGAAAGCCAAGCTCCGTTTCCATCCATAGGTCACGTTGAACCACACCAGCAGCCCGATGTTGGCTCCTGCGCCGAGAATGAGCAGCGCAAACGCGCCTCCGATGGAGTTGCCATGTTGAAACATTCCGCCAACCTGACTCATCGCCAAAAGCGGCGTGCTGTAGATCGGCAACGCGACGGCCGCGACGAGCACCGGAGCTAGGACGTTGTCCTGTTCGACTCCGTATTGCAAGTGGCCTTTTTCAAACGATACCGCAGTCAAAACCGAGCACGCGATTCCGATGAGGACATAGATCAATGTCGATCCTGTCGCGTCACGAACGGCCGAGTAGAAGACAGCCGCGATTCGCTTGATCCCAGGAGCAGGCATTTTGACGTCGGGGAATTCTTCTACCGTGTCCGGGTAGAAACGGTCCCAGAGAATGCCCAGCAAACCAACAATCACCAACGCGCAAAGCGAAAATGAAAGTATGGCAATCGGATCTGACAGTGTCAGTCCGTAGAGGATCGACATCGGATTGAACAGCGGCGCGGTCAGTCCAAACGCGATGATCGTTCCGCCTTTGACTTTCGAGCGATACAGTTCGCGAACGATCGGAATCGCTCCCAGCGAGCAGACGGGAAGCAGCATTCCGATCAGCCAACCGGTAAAAATTCCACGCTTCGTTCCTTCACCAAACAGCTTTCTGACTTTCGCGGGCCCCAGCATGTTGCGGAAAATACCTGCAACAATGAAACCGATCACCAGCCACAGAGAAGAATAGATGATGATTTGTCCAAGACGTAAGCCGCCTCCGAAAAGATAGTATTCCAGCATTGCGATTCTGCGATTCCGAAAAAGTTCCGCGTTTAGTTCAGTGTCAGTCAGGCCAGACGCGACGGACACCATCGCAACGCCATCGCCGAGCGAGCTATTCGCTTGGTTCGCTTTTGGAAGGTGAAGTCGTTGGCACAACAATCGCCTCCAGTTCGCCCAGGCATTTCTCCATCTCAGCAGCCTTTTCCTGATAGCTGGCACGTTGGAGCAGTGGCATCCCGTCACCTTGGATCGATTCCAGTCGCCCTGTCATATCTTCAGACAATGCGTTGGCTTGATTCCACTGATCCTGCGGAAGGTCACCGTCTGACGCGATCGCCGGCAACCAGCGGACGATGTCCTCCAGTTCCGTGAACAAGTCAACTGAAACCTTATGCCGTGGCGGTTCCGCTTTGAACGGGTCGCGATGATCGTGGTCTCCATGGTCATGACCGTCATGATCGTGGCCCTCGTGATCGTGTCCTTCGTGATCGTGTCCTTCGTGATCGTGTCCTTCGTGCGAATGGTCCTCGGTTTCGGCGAGGTGATAGTGCACGTGAGGATTGCCGTCGCCATGGGCGTGGCTGACTTCGACAACCGTATAGGTGATTGGCGCTGGAAGTGCTTCTTCCGACACAATCGCATTGTGGATTTCACGAATCCGTGCCACCGCCGCTTCAAAACTCTCTGGTTTGTGAAAGTCAAGTTTTGGCAACGGTTTCGCTGCCTGTTCAACTGCAACTTCTTCGCCGCAGCCGACGAACAGAAACGCTGCGGCAATGAGAAGCCACGAAACACCTGGGAGGCTTTGTTTGGTAAGCATTTGAGATTTCCTGATTTGTGAGCGCCGGATAATCACTGGCGCAACAAGTTTTAAAATTGAATCAAGGTTGAACGATCGAGGTCTACAGGCCGGGAACTTTCACAGAGTCGATGACTTCGTCGATAATTCGATCCGCATCGATTTTCCGGCTGGAGATTCGAAGTCGAAGGACCGGTTTGGCGACCGTTTGGATGTCGTCTGGCGTGACAAACTCCTGCCCTCGCATCCACGCCCAGGCTTGGGCCATTCGTTGCCAAATGATCAGGCCACGCGGGCTTAATCCGGTATCGACTTCGTCGTGATCTCTTGTGACCGCGGCAAGATCGACGAGGTAGCCGCGTACGTTTTCGCTGACCTTGATGCCCACGACCTCTTTTTGGAACTTTTCCAGCTCATCAAGAGTGAGAACCGGTTGTGGTTCGACAGCATCTCCGGTGTCTCCCACCTTGTCCGCAAGCATCTGGATCTCATTGAGCCGTGACGGATATCCAATGCTCAGCTTGATCGCAAAACGGTCAAGCTGAGCTTCTGGCAGCGGGAACACGCCATGGCTTTCGGTCGGGTTCTGAGTCGCCAGCACAAGGAAGGTCTTGGCCAACGGCATCGTTTGATTGTCCAGCGTTACTTGCCACTCTGCCATCGCTTCGAAAAGCGAGCTCTGTGTTCGCGGCGTTGCCCGATTGATTTCGTCTGCCAACAACAGGTCCGAAAAAACGGGGCCCGGTCTGAACTGAAACTCCTGCAGTTTTTGGTTAAAGACATTGAAGCCGGAGATGTCGGTGGGAAGCAGGTCAGGCGTACATTGAACACGCGCAAAATTGCCTCCGATCGCAGACGCAATTGCTTTCGCAAGCGTTGTCTTTCCAAGTCCCGGGAGGTCGTCGAACAGCAGATGTCCCTGAGCAAGGATGCAAGCGATGACCATTTCGACGACGTCCGCTTTGCCGACCAATGCAGCGTTCAGAGCATCCCTGAGAGCGTCAACTTTCTCGTTGGATATCTTCGGTTCAAGGTTCTGAATCATGGTGCCTCTCGTTTGGATTTTTCGATGACGAACGTTTTGATTTTCTTGAGGGTCAATTGTTCGATCTGCTGCCGACAGTGAGCAGCCAGATCCGCTCGGCCAATGTTTTGTTGGTCGCCGTAGTTCTGGCCGTTCCACAGGTCATAGAATCCAGTCGAAAGTCCCGGATCGACCCGGCTGTACCAGGACATGATCGTTTTGGACAGCGGTCGGCTGTCACCTGCCGCCCAGAATCGTAGATCGATCAATTGCCTCGTCGCACGAAGCAAGTTTTGAGGCCAGAAACATCGACTCAGGTGCCACCAGATCAACATCAGAAACGTGATGAAATTCACGCGATACAGGTAGGTCAAAACGAGACCCGTCGCCACCAGGAAACAGGTAAGCGGGTGATCGCAAATCCAATAGTAGGCGGCGTATGCTTTCGAGGTCAGCCATTGCCACATCGTTTCGGTACTGTACGGGACCGGGAATCCCGGAGTCGGCTCAAGAGGGATCCAGTACTTTCCGTCCAGGCATACTTCCGGCCACATGTGCATGTTGTCGGATGTGACAATCGATTGACGAGCCTTCCGGTTGTAGTCCTCTTCTTTCACCAGAAAACCGCTTGCCAAACGAGTGGGATAGCCCGCGCTTCGCAATGCCATGACGCAACTGGATGCGAACATCCAGGAAGGCCCACCTTTTTGATCCAGAAATTGCCCAACGGTGTCCTCCGGGGCTTCTAAGATCACGACATCCGAACTGCCGCCGTCCGAGGACTCAGGATCGAGTTCAAAATCTTCCCGTATGCGATTGACGATGGCTTCGATTTGATTCCAGCCCGGACGGATGCCTTCTGTATAGGCTTTCGCCAGCGATTCAATTTCTTGACGCGAACCGTTGTCCGGGATTTGTAAAAACGGAGAGTTCTCTTTGTCGAACAGCTTCGGCATCGTTTGCTGCCAAGCCGGATCTGGATCCTCCTCGGTCTCCCCAGCCAGCTTGCCCAACATCTTCTTTCCCCAACTGGTAGGCCGACAGTTGCGAAGGTCATTTGCGGATCGCATGGTGTGGTAGTTCGGCACATAGCCCTGAACGTCGATCACCGTTTGCTCGGGAATCACTTCTCCCGCAAACTGCACGTGGCCGGCATCGTTGCATTGGAAGATTTGCGGGTCATTCACCCGGTCGATGTGCCATCGATCAAGGAAGGCTGGCGAAGGAAGGTTCGGAGTTTGCAGTCGCATGATCTTCACTCGATGACTGCGACTCGAAGTGAGGTAGCCGGACCTGAAAAGACACATCTTGAAAACCGGCTTTTCCATTCGCGTTTGCAAAACCAGTTTGGGCGGCGTTGGACCGGTCTTTTCAAGGGGTAACCTTGTCCAGTCCAGCCCGTCGAAATGTTGAAACGATTCAATGACGAACCTCGCCGGCACCGATCCTTCCACAAAAAACAGAGCCTTCGTCAGCTTGTCTTTCAGTTTGATGTCGGAAGTTTTGTCCGTGTTTCGCATTGTGCGGAACGTTCTGCCAGATTGTTCAGACTGCACAACGTCATGGATGTGTTTGGCGACCTCATCGAGAGCAACCGCGCGATTGAACTTTTTTTTGCGAGCTGGTCCGTCGTACTTTTCCGTCATCACGTCGTACATCGAAGGCTTGTCGTCCTCGATGAACTCGTTCGAATCTACTGCTCCGGTCGTGGTTGCGTTATTCCCGGCCATCAGCATGTTTCCGTCGCCGACACCAGAAGTCGCAAATTCGTCCTGATAGCCTTCTTCTCCGCCCGAAAATGGCATGAAGCCACGGATAGAAATCCGGTTCGTTGACAAAGGGACGAGCATTGCAATCCCAAGCCCGATCGCGATCGCAATCACTCCGATGGCAGTCGATGCTCCGTGAATTTGAATCGTTTTTGGATTGCCGTCGATGGCTTTTGAGTCAAGCGTTGACCAGTAGATCCCGGCCAACCACCAAAGGGCCGCGGCGGCAAAAATGGAGCCCAGCAAGAGGATGTCGAATCGACTGGTCATGCAACAGACGAAGAATACGATCGCGCCGCACAGCACCAGGCTTGTCTTCTCAAAACCTTTTACCGACGCAAAAACTGCAATGTGCCAACTGATGCATTGCACTGCCAATAGAGCGACGGTCTCGTTGGCATCGCCGAGCCCGATGTTCCGCGAAATCAGATGCCAGGCGATCAGAGCCAGAACGGAAACTGCAGCACCCGCTTGAGCGAGATAGGCGACTGTCTGTTGGGGGACTGGAGTCTTGCGACGGCCGATCCAGCGCCTTACCACATAAAACATTGCGACAGAAGCCAATGAGAAAGCCGCGAACTCGATCCAGATCGCTGGCACCCAGCGATGATGGTCCATCCGGAACATGTGCACGGCGAAGCCCGCCAGCAACGCCCCCAGCAAAGCGATTGGATTCCAGTGCAGTTCGTTGTTAACAGGAACTGGGCTGGTTCGATTTGGGCTATCCAGCCGCATGACCGAAACTCCTTCGCCAGGCAACTTCGAGCTGACTTGCTGCCAATCTCGGCGCGGTCACGAGAAAGCCGCCGTGGCGATGCTTTTCCGGACGGTTCTCTTTCCCGTTCCTGAGTTCTGAATGACTATCCGCAAAACCGTTTAGCTCGATTACGATTTGTTCGATCCTGGCTCCCGCCGAATTCATCACAGGAGAATCACTCGTGCAAACGAAAAACGTCTGGTTTGAAAGTGACGGATTGGGGCGGTTCTTCGGAATCAAATCCGATGACTCCCGCTGCATTTTCAGCGTCGGCAGGCTCGCAAGGAATCTCATCACAGGCTCGATGCCGCGTGCATTTCCTTTCGTGTGTGGCACATTCCTCGGCAGGCCAAGGCACACGACTCGAAATGAAGCATTGGTGCGATGGAGTTGGAAGCAAATACTTGCCGCGATTCGAATGGACCATTCGAAACTACTGTCGACACCGCGTCCTGAATGGTGATCCGGACACAAGTCCAGCAATACTGTTGAGATGGCAGAAGACGGCGTTTGACGCTCGCGAACCATCAGTTTTTGCGATCGACTGGTTTGAGCCCAGTGAATGTTTCTTAGTCGGTCGCCTTCGCGATAGCACCGAATGCCGATCGATTCGCCATCATTTCCCGCCCGGTCAGCAAGGGCTCCAGCGATATTAAACAGGCTGCCATCGGCTGGCGGACTTCCTTGAAGCGTCTCGCATTCTGGCCAAACCAGAGTTGTCGCAATTTCGGCTACGGGTTTTGAGACTGCGGCCAGACCAAACGGAAACCCATTGCAGATTCGCACTTCGCCAGCCGGCAACACGCCTCTTCGTCGCGGAGTGATTGCGACGGGGAACTCGGTTTTGGAGAACGCGGGAATTCGTTTTAGTGAAAAAGCGATCGGGTCGTCGTCCGGATCGAATCCTTGAAGGAAATCGCCTTCAACGGTGACGCCGAAAACAGGGATCGGCCAGTTGTTGCGAACGCCAAGAACGAATTGCCCAGGTTCGTTTTCTTTCATCGCGCCAGACGGCAAAGCGAGGCTGCAATGAATGCCTTTCATCGATAGCCACGGCCAAGCTGTTCCAAGAACCAGCAACGCCAGGAAGACAGACGCCAACACGTATCCTTGCGGTCCGACGCTCAATCCGACCAGCAGTGAGAATAAAATCGCCACGATGCACCAGCCAAACGGCTGCTTTAGCCAGTAGACGTATCGGTTCAGGTTCGGGCAAAAATCATGGTTCGCCGATTGTAAAACGGATACCGAAAGACGTTCGAGATAATGCTTCATTGGTCGATTCCTGAAACTCCTGAGCAATGGCGAATTCCTGGAGCAGGCTCGTTCCGTCGAGCCTGGCTTCAGAAAGCTTCATCGTCGTCGCGTTAGCAAGCCGCGTTTCTGCGACGCTTCAATCCAATCGCGGCGGCACCAAGCATCAAGAACGCAAGCGAGCCGGGCTCAGGAACTGAAGACAGTCCAAAGCTTGCCAGAGCTCGATCGTCAAAATCGCCTTCATCCATGCCGTAATTGAAGACCAGCCAAAATTTGTCTGAAACCAGTTCTGCGGTTCCGTCGGCATCAAAATCACTTTCCAGTTCCATCAGCAGACCGTACGCGCCAATAGGTGCCGAAGCGTCATCCAGCAAGTCAAAGACAACGTGATCATGGATTTCCTGGTCAGCGTCCCCTGCGTCGATAAACTGGCGTGTGCTTCCTGATTCAATCGAGCCGCCGTTAAGGAAAAGGTCTCCGACAGATGTGCTGTTGCCCAGCACCGACATTCGGCCAGAGTTTTCCAGCATGTTCGTGGTTGGGTTGAAGTAGTTGACGTAGCCAACGCCAAATGAAGACTCGACAGACGCATCCAGAACGTTCAGCCAGATTTGGTCTCCGGTGTTGACCAACAATCCTTCGCCAGGATTGGTGTTAAAGCCAGGCTCATCGGCGCTGAAGTCACCTGCGTTGAATGGATCCAGCTCTTCAAAATCCGCTTCGAAAAGTGCAATCCCTTCTGAAGTCGATTCGATGACTTCGACAATCAGCGAGCTTGGTGTGGCAAGGCTGTCATAGCCCACCTCGACATCGCCTGCGTGCTGGGCAAATGCGTTGGTCGCAAGCAAGCACGGTACGGCAGCTGCGATCAGGGAAAGGAAACGAAACTTCATAGTTGATACTCCAGATTAGAAAAAACTTGCTGTAGGAAATTAGTTTGAAAGTGTTTCGGCGCGACCGTCGTTCCGTCCACCAATCGCCCACCAGACCTCCGGTGAGATCGAGTCAGAAACGAAATGGATGGAACCGTCGGTCATGCCAAGGTTGATTCCGTTGGTGTGCTGGCTGCTCGGTGTGACAACAAAGTCACCTTGCTCCATGCTTGTGTTGTAGTGACCGATCGTCGAATTCGGAGTTTGCACGTGCATGTAAGTCGGTGCCGTCAGCGGCGACCCGCTGGACCACGAGCGTCCGATATGAGCCGATTCGAAAACGTGAGCATGCGAGCTGGCCATTTGGTCGACGATCTCTGGCTGTGATTCAACGCGTTCGACGATGTGCAGTGAACGAAGTCGTTCATCGCCATTGTTAATCGCAGTCGCGCTATTTCCGGATTGAATCAGACGCTCGGAAACCAGTGCCGTGTTCGAAGAACCATCGCTGACGTGGGCGAAACCGATACGGGAATTGCCGTGCCATGAAACTGGACTCGATGGGTGACGAAGCGAGATGACTCCGTTGTAACGTCCGGGAGTTGCTCGCTCGCCAGAGAAGCCGCTTGAATAGGATGGCCATCCTGCGTTGGCAGCATAGTTGCCCGGTGCTGGATTGGCACTGCCCAGGATGACCTCGTTCTCCGTGTTGGGTTCGTCGGAAGGACAAAGAAACGTCGGCACCAACGTGGAGACTGCGTTTGCGTTGATATGCGTGTCGCTGACCTTGTAACCGTCACCGTCGCCATTGTTTACGCGGAGGTCGAAAAGGTCGTGAAGATTGTTCTGTTCAATGTGCGGCAAAATCGGAACGAGCCAGCTGTAGTAACCGGTCTCGAATCCCCCGGCACCATTGGCTTCGCCAGGCCCAATTTGATTCTCGGGGAAGTAGCCATGTGCGGACTCATAGTTCAACACGGACAGAGAGATCTGTCGCAAATTGTTCGCGCAGACCGTCCGTCTTGCAGCCGCCCGCACGGACTGAACTGCGGGAAGCAGCATGCCGATCAGGATTCCGATAATCGCAATTACGACCAGAAGTTCAACAAGCGTAAATCCGGTTTGGCGTTGGTCGGTTCGTGACATTTGACTTCCTTCAGACATAGTTTCCTTGGGCTCACACGGACGGAGTGTGAGGCAGCGGAGGGGTAGCAAAAGACCGTCGGGGCAGACCGTTAGTTCGAAACGGATTTGTCGGGCCGCCTTGAACGTCGCGGTTGCCCACGACGGCGTTTGCTGAGTTGTTTTGTGAGAGAGATCTGCATCGCGAACTCGTACAAGTGAGCAGCACGAACGCGCCAGCCATCAACAGGATGGTCCTCAGGAGGAAAGCACGTTAGTCATTTAAGGCAGAAGATCCACTTCCGGTTTTGGATCGCCGAATGAAAGAGATCTGGAGAATCCAGTCACGAGTTGGTCGCGCAAATCGAGCAGACTAAAACGTGATTGTGCAAGCCATTTTCAAAACCGCAGGGCTTTACCGAGCGTTACGCACGACAAATTCAGTGCCGTGCGGAAGCGTGACGCTTCAAGGCCAAGTTTTGAATAGGGTCAGTACCAGATCAGTGGCGACTTACGAAGCAGGTGGACCGCGTGCAATTGTCGGCACGAACTCGGCCGCTGCGGCACTGGGGCGTAGGGACGCCAAAAGGAAGATTGGTTGTTCAACGTGTTGCAACTCAAACGAGTCTACGACGACGTTGTATTCATCGAAGAATTTACAAAACGCACAGTCGTGAACTCCGCTTTTGACGCTTCGAAGTGAAGCTACGGAGGGATCATGGTCGCCTGTGTCGTTGACAGAAAGCGACGCGATGAGCGTTTCGCCGGAATGGTGGTGGCAACAGCAAGAAGAGCCGGACGCAGTATCGTCGCTACCGTTGCGATGTGAATGGCTGTGCAACCCAAAAATCTGGGCGTGATGCAGCGACGGCCCAAAGTTCAATAATAGAACCAGGTAGCCCAGCAAGAACCAGGTTTTGAATTGACTGCTACGCATGATAACCAGAACAAGAAGGTATGCTCTGGCGGCCCGACAAAGGTAGTATTACTTGTGTCGTACGTGCGTCAATAGAAACTGTTCCAATTTTGCGGGAACATTTTCCGAATTTGGCAAACCGGGAACAGGTGCGGGCTGTATCAATTAAAAAACGCCCCCGAAATTGGAGGGCGTTTCTTCGCTTCAAACGAAGCGTGTGTTCAATTCTCGACGAACCGTCCTAGAAGACGTCCGTGATGAAGTGGTGACCCCAATGATAGCGACGTGGCGACGGGTAATAGTTGTGCCACTGCTTGTTGTAAACCGGGATCCGCATTTCTGCAGGATAGCGATGGTACATGTTGTCCGAGCTACGGAAGTACTCGTTGCCCCAGTAGTTGTGGGGATATGTGACGTAGGGGTAATGGTAAAATCGGCTCAGGTTTTGAGAAGATTGACGGACACCCCAACTGGCTCCATAACCTTTTTCCTGTGCCTGGCTGGTCTCGGTGGCGACCAATGTCAGCGCGACGGCGCAGACGGCAGCAATGCAAATTCGACGAAACATGGAGAATTCCTCCGTTGGGACGGCAAGGCCGCCTGAACTGGGTCCTGATATGAACGACATCGAGTCGGTTCTACTCAAGGCACTATTCGGCTGGCCGGCATAGCCGCGTTTAACTGAATATGCTGCAATGACCGCACAATCTGGAGAACTCCTGTTCGCGTGCCCGCAAAGTTTACCCAGCCATTGGCGATCGCCCGAACTTGCTGGCGGTTTCGGTTCAGGTTCCGGCCAGGCCGCTGCGGAAATCTGGATGCTTCAAAACCAGACCCGTTTGCTCCAGCAGTTTCCGGTTGCTGATTCGCTTGCTGCTTGAGCCGCGGGAGTTCGGGTCCGGCCGAGCGTCGCTCCATGGAATTGGGCCAAGCTCGAACTGGTCGGCAAGATACTGATAGTACTCCCTGCGCAACGTCGGATTCGAGTCAGCGACCAAATAGGTTTCCGCGAAATTCCGTCGGTCCGAAACGACGCAAATCGCTTGCACCGCATCGTCTACGTGGATCAAGTTCAGAAATCCGGTGGCTGAAAGTTTGCTCCACTGTTTCGATGCAACCGCGGACTTCGTCGGAATCCGTTCGTTTCCATACAGACCCGCCATTCGCAAAATCGTGGTCCGGTCAGCAAAGCGACTTGCCTTCAAAAGCTCTTCGGCAGCCAGGCAGGCCTTGCCGCCATCACGCTGCGGGTCGGTCGGAGAAGACTCGTCGACCCACGCTCCATCGAAATCGCCGTAAACGCCGGTCGAGCTCACGTAAACTAGCTGTCCCGTGTTTTCGTTCAGATGATTCAGAACGTTTTGCATCCCGCCGACGTATACATCATGGACGCTTTTGTATTGGCTGCGGTCCATGCCGACGGCAGACACGACCGTGTCGAACTCCATCGATTCAAGCTGCTGAACCGTCGTCGGTTTGGTAGTGTCCAATACTAAAGGCAGTAGTCCTGCGGCAAAAAAATCGGCGGCTCGTTGCTCACTGCGCGTCGTCACATGCACGCTGTCGCCGCTGGATTGCCAAAATTTTGCCAGTGGTAAACCAAGAAATCCGCAGCCAATTACGAGTCTTTTCACAGTTTTAAGGGTTAGTTGGTGAAGTTGAAGAACCGCAGCGGTGCATAATGGCCCAAATTTGCGGTCTATGATAGAAGGACCTACAAAACTCGACCTAACCTTTAGCGCAACGGTATTATTGAATTCCCATGATAAACTGTATCGTGGGCCAGAAGTTTTGTTACTGCGGAATTTGGATGTCAAAATTGAACGATCTGCGAACAACGTTTTATCTGCGAGCGGCTTCTTTGATCTGCCTCGTCGCACTTTTTGTTTCTGTTCCAGTCGGGTTTGCCCAGACGCTTGAAGTTCAAGGCGACATCCTGCTTGAAGTCGAAACGATTCTTGGTGAATCCGAAGAAGGCAGTGAAGAGCTTTCGCGATTGGTGGACAAGTCCACGATTGCCGATCTGGAGTTTTTGAACTCTGGAGAATCGCCAACGTCGATTGATCAACTGAAGGCAATGCAAGATCACGTCGCAAGTCTCTATCAACGAGTCGAACCCGCGGTCGTCAATATCCAGTCAGGCATGGGCCAGGGCAGCGGCGTGGTGGTGACCAGTGACGGCTACATCCTGACGGCAGCACACGTGATTTCGATTCCCAACCGATCGGCGATCATTACGTTCCCGGACGGTTCGCGCGCCAGAGCTCAGACGTTAGGTTTGTTTCGAGGACTCGATGCTGGACTGTTGAAGATTTACGCCATGGTGCCTGAAGCGTCTGATCCGTCCAAGGACGAAGGCAAAGAAGAAGCCGAAGTTGAGGATGCTGATTCGAACGATGGTGATGAGGAGGAAACGCCGGAGGCTGATGAGTCCGACGATTCCAAAATGGACTCTGACAAAAACAGCTCTGACGAAGACAGCTCTGACGAAGACAGCTCTGATACAGACGTGCCGGATGAGCAGGAGGAACCCGAATCAGATTCTGGTGACTCTGAATCCGATGACGAAGAAGACAAATCCGACGCCGAAGGTGATTCTGAAGAGGACACCGGCCCTGAAAAAGTAGACCGTTTCGCTGTCGCAGATGATCTCCCTTCATTCAGCTATCTCGAAATTGGTGACTCTGCAGAACTCAAGCTCGGTCAGTGGGTCATCGCAGTCGGCCATCCCGGTGGCATCGATGAAGACCGCGGTATCGTACTTCGGGTCGGCCGAATCAACGAAATTAAACGCGAAGAAGATAGCGTCTACGTCAGCACCGACTGCACGCTTGTCGGCGGTGACTCTGGAGGACCTCTGATCGGAATGGATGGAAGCGTAGTCGGAATTCACAGCCGCATCGGTATGCAGTTGAGGCAGAACTTTCACGTTCCGTCGAACGACTTTGTTGATAACTGGACTGCTTTGATCAATCCGGTTGTTCACGATCGAGATCCGGAAGTGAACTTGAATTTTCGCGGGCGAACGAATGTCATCGCGAGTGTTCCTCGCCGCTCGCTTGCTGCCCGCAGTGGCCTGCGATCTTCAGATCGAGTCATCCGGGTTGGTGACAAAGAAATTTATGACAAGCTTCAATTCGACGATGCGATTTCAGATTTGAAGCCGTATCAGCAAGTCGAATTTGAAGTTCAGCGTAAAGGTAAAAAGACAGTAGTTGACGTCACGATTGGCGAGAAGTCTGAAAAAGTGGGGTTTCGATAGTATGGAGCGTATCATGAAGAAGACAGGCAATTTTTCGATCACCGCGATCATCGTCGCGTTCATCGGCGCAAGCCTTTTGTCCACCTTGACGGCCTCGGCTCAGTCAGACGAGGACAGCAGTTCCAAAACGACTCGGCGATCTCGACGATCGTTGACCAAGGAAGACTCGTCGCTACTCTCGGTTTTCGAACCGGTTGCGATTTCGGCTGGTGAGTCGACTGTCCGCGTCCAAAGCGGCACTCGCCAGATTGCGGTAGGCACCGTTGTGGACTCAAGCGGTTTGATTCTGACCAAGGCCAGCGAGATGCGCGGCGATTTGAAGTGTCGATTACCCAACGGGGATGTGATCCCGGCCAGCGTCTTTGGGATCGATACCGAAAATGATCTCGCGCTGCTGAAGATTGACGCAGACGGCTTGGCAGTCGCTCCTCTTGCTCCTGTTGCTCCACCGACGCGTGGGAAGTGGATTGTCTCGCCCACCGATCAAAACGGTTCGCTGAAAGTTGGCGTCGTTGGCGTCGATGAGCGAAAGATTCCCGCCTCACAGGCGTTCATTGGCATTCAAATGTTGGACGAAGTCAGCGACGGTGGCGTTCTGATTACCAAAGTTGTCGAAAACACTCCGGCTCAGAAAGCGAAACTGCGAATTGAAGATGTGATCTTGAAAATCGATCAGGTTGAAGTGAAAAACCGTAACGCTTTGAAGCAGGCTATTGGCAAATACACGCCGGGCACCGATGTGGCGCTGACCGTCAAGCGGGACGATGAAGAGATGGTCATCAAGCTCACGCTTGCCGACGCTTCGTCAGTCAGCCCGATGAACAATCGAAGTCGAATTCAAAACAGTATGGGTAGTCGTCTGAGTCGTCGTGGCAAAAATTTTCCACGTGCTTTTCAGCATGATATGGCACTCGAAGCCAAACATTGTGGCAGTCCGGTTGTTGACCTTGATGGTCAGATCGTGGGAATCAACATCGCTCGTTCTGGTCGTGTTTCCAGCCTTGCGATTCCGATCGATGCCGTCATCTCCGTCATCGAAAAACTTAAGACGGGCGAGTTTTCTCCTGTGAAAGTTTATGCAAGTCGAATTCGTAACTCGGAGATGGAAATCGCTGCGATGCAGGAGCGTCTGGAATCGAACAAGGAGACTGTCGAGGAAAGCATCGAAGGCGTCGATGACAGTTCTGCGAAGATCGAAGAGTTGGAACGTATGAAACGTGAAATCACCGAGCGGATCAAAGAGGTGTACGAAAATCGCCAGGATCTCGCGAAGAAGAAACGTGTTCTTGAGTCGAAGAACAAAGAAGTCGAGCGGTCGATTCGTAAACTTGAACGTCAGCTCGACGCGATGAAGGCCGGCAAGAAGTACTAGGCGCGATGCTTCTTGATGAGTCGCTCGCTACTGATTTGAGTCGAGCGACTTCGGCAGGTTCTGGTTCCGGTCTTCCAGTTCCAGCCAGGATGCCAGAATCACCTGAGCGGCAATTTTGTCCAGGTGGGTTTTCCGTTTCGGACCTTTGAGGCCCAGTTGAGAGCAGATTTCTTTGGCCATCGCTGTGGAAAATCGTTCGTCGTGAAACGCAACCGGGCGTTCGGTGATCTCGTGCAGCCACTGACCGAACGCTACGGCTTCCCGAGATTTCTTGCTCTCATCGCCGCTCATGTGAACGGGCAGGCCAACGACGAATCCAACCGCGGTTTCCGTTTTGACCAGCTGTTGAAAATAATTGCCGTCCGAGTTCTGATTCTGAACCTGACGAATCTCCAGCGGGCTGGCAATCGACTGACCGGGGTCGCTAACCGCGATGCCGATTCGTGCCGTTCCAAAATCGATACCGATGACTCTTCCGGAATCAGGAATCGGGTCGGAAACTGGATTCGAGGATTCCGCTTCGTGGCTCACTTCGCCACCTCTTCAAGGCCTGGTTTTGCTGGCAGCGATTGAATGGGCCGCTTGCGTTCATTCGAGATGAAATAACCCTTGTCCAAGAATTGTGTTGTCGCTTCAAGTACCTCCAGCTGATTCATCATCGTTGAATGGACCAGATGCTTGACCAGGAAGTCATCAGCGCCGGGCAACATCGTTTCCCATTTCGAAACCGTAAAATCGTCCTGGCCGTAAAGCACTGGATTGCTCAATGCCGAACCATCCGCACCATAGCCTCCCGCGATGATGCCAAATTCAAATTCAGGCGTCGCTAGATTCTCGCTCAGTTTCTCCCAGCCGAGCGAAAGTTGGGCTCCACTGGCGCCTGCGATCATTTTGAAACTCAAGCTGTCTTTCATCAGTCTCGCCATTCGCGACCCCTGATTCGGCGGGCCGATCATAACCATGCGATTGATTCGGGAATCGAGTTTGCAATCGGATGATTTGGCACAATCCGAAACGTAGTGTCGGACGACGATGTTGCCCAGGGAATGGGCCACGAAATTGATTTCTGTTACATCTGGAGGCAGCGAATCGATCACTTGCCTCAGGCAGCGGGCGTGCTCTGCAACGGGCTGGCGAGAGCTCGCATAGCGAAAAAGAATCGTTTCGTAGCCCATCGTTTCGAGATGCTCGGCCAGTGTCTTCATGGAACGCCACGAGCGGCAAAGTCCGTGCAACAGAATGACCACTTCACCTCGGCACGGTTTGACCGTTCCAGTCTTCAGTCTCTTTTCAAGCTCTGCGGTGCACTTCGATTCTTCACCCCAGGCTTGGCGAATGTTATCTTCATCAAGCAAACGGAAATGGCCGAAACTGCTGTTGCGCTGGATCCGCCAGTCGGAAGCAACGCGGACGTCAGTCCAGAACTGGGTCCCGCCAAACGTGGCTGTTTTCCAGTTTGGGTATGCAACGTTTTTTGGTTCAATTGAACCGAAACTAAATTTTGGCGGGTCGTTTTTCTTCGGTTCTGTCTGAGCTTGAACGAGCGAGCCCATTAAAAAAACGATGGCCAGAAAAATGAAGTGTCTCATGGGCCGCTCCGTTCGTTGCACTTTAGAGATACTCGGTCCAGCCGTTCTCAGCCAGCTTTTTGACGACTTCTTTCACCGCTGATTCATCGTTGCGGTTTGCGATCAGCGTCGCGTCAGGAGTGCGTACCACGATGCAGTCTTCCATGCCCACGGTGACGATCAGGTGATCGTCATCACTGCGAACAATGCTGTTGCTGGTCTTGATCCCGAGGTGTTTCGCGTCGATCGTGTTTCCCTCATCGTCGACTCCCCGTTGCCGCGGAAGAGCAGTCCAGTTGCCAAGATCGTCCCATTGAAATGGAGCTTCGACAACTTTCACGTTGTCGTATCGCTCCATGACCGCGTAGTCAATCGACGTTCCCTTGATCGCAGTGAACTCTTTAGTCAGCGTTTCGGCGAATGAATCGGTGCCGATCGAAGCCTGAATCGTTTTCAGATGAGCTGTCATCTCTGGCTCGAACTTTTCCAACGCTGCCAGAATCGTCTTTGCTTTCCAGACAAAAATGCCGGAGTTCCAATAAAACGTGCCGGCTTTCAGAAATTCGGCAGCAGTTTTTGCGTCGGGTTTCTCCCGGAATCGTGCGACATCGAATGTCGGGTACTCAGTCCCTGGCAGCTCTTCGCTGCGTTCGATATAGCCAAACACTTCCGCCGGATAGGTTGGCTTGATACCGAAAGTAACGATTCGAGTTTCGTCTTCTTCGACAAGGCTGGCCGCATGTTGCATGGCTTTCTGTAACACATCGTCCGGCGAGATCACGTGGTCGGCAGGCATCACGGCCATGATTGCTTCCGGGTCCATCGCCATCACCCACGCCGCAGCAAGTCCCACACAGGGAGCCGTGTCCCGCTTTGCGGGTTCGCCAATGATGGATTCAGCAGGAACGTCGGGAAGCTGATCGCGAATCGCGTCAACGAGTACTTCGTTTGTCACGACCAGTACATTTTTCGGCGGACACAACGTACCGAGTCGATCTACGGTCGACTGAATCATGGAACGGTCGCCAGCCAGATTGAGCAACTGTTTGGGAGTCATTTTGCGGCTGGCTGGCCAGAACCGGGTGCCAGCGCCGCCGGCCATTATCGTTGCGTAAATCATTTTTAGTTTTCTTGTTTAAATGAAACGCCCGGTCGAATTGCCGAGCCGTCAGTTTTGAGTTTTCGAGTTGTTGCGACGAACCTCGCTATCCTCACCGTGGTTGTGCGGAAGCTTTCAACCTACGTAGATGCGATGCGAATTCTGCGTCAGCCAATTTCAGGCGTCGAAGTATTTGTCAGAGTCGATCGTTGTGCCGGGTTCGATCTTCGCAGCCAGAGCTTCCCGGTCCGTCGCGAACAATGGACTGATTTCGACTTTGACTTCGTCTGCCACCGTTGCGCCGGCTGATTCCAACCAACTACGATGCAGGTTGGCGATCGCATCTTTGACGTGTTGCGGAGTCTCCGATGGTGCTGGAGGAGCATTCTTGACGGCGCAAAATCCTTCTGCCGGATCGACTTCGCAAACGATCGCATTCTTCGCCGATGGAAGAAGATCAAAAATGAACTTTTCAAACTTGAAAGCATTCGGAGCGTCTGGCGAAACCAAAGTACCCTCGGTGTTCACAAACGGGACTTTTTTGTGAGCCCGATGAAACGGCAACGAATCCGCGTTGGCGACCGATCGTTTGAGAAAGTCAGCGGTGAAGATGTGGACAGCGATACTTCCCGCCCAGAGCTTCAACGATCCATCGTCGTTCGTCTGCCTCGCGTATTCTTCTGGCAAGTCACTGTATTCGATGATCTGTACAACACCGTCGACCTCGACCACATTGCCGACTTTCTGTAGCGGTTCCGACTTGCGGACCACTTGAGACGTCATCTCTGATCCCGACAAAACGTGATACCCAATCAGCGCGGGGTGGCAGACCTGAACCAGTGGATTGTCGATTTGCGCATAGAAAAGATGTTCGATGCCTCGCTGTTCCATGTCAGCCAGGCAACCGTTGACTTCGAGCGCTTTAAGCGTGCCACCATGCCCGTCGGGGCTGCGGAAAATGCTGCCTTTCGATTCGAGGATCAGTTTTCCGTTTTCATCTACCGCAGGCATCGTCCCCTGGCAGAAAACGCGAACGTCTTTCTCGTCGATTCCAAACCAGTTGTTTTGCTTCAGGAACTCTACAGTTTCGACATGCGTTGGCGGGCTGGTCATGATGTACAGCGGGATCGTGGTGTCCGATTCGGCGCCGCGAGCTTTTACGTTTTCGAAAAAGATCTGGAACAGAGTCCGTTCGCTGATCGGTCCGATCGGAAACAGACCTTTGGGGTGATCGAATCCAAGTCGGCTGCCCTGCCCTCCAGCCACGATCACCATGGCGACTTTTCCACCGCGCAAAGTTTCCAGCCCTTTCTCGCGGGCTTTGGCAAACGATGCGGCGTTTGCAAAATCTTCCAACGTTTTGGCCGGAGGAACTTTTGCCGCTGCTGCGAGCTCTGCCCAGCTGGATTCCGAAGATGCGGCAGCGAAGAGTTCGCCAAGCTGGGCGAAGTCAATATTGGAGAGGGATTCTGCGAGCGAACTTTGCTGTTCGGCGTCGAGTTGATCCCAGAACTGCAGAACGTGCTGCTGCTCGTATTGCTCAAGTTGCTGTCTAAGTCCCGAGTCGATTGTCGCGTTCAATTTAAGTCTCCGGTGAGTTAGGTGCATCAGGTTGTTCATTGGATGCCAGAGTCGAGCAGAGTGCTTCTACGCAGATGATGGATGCGGACGACTGGCGTTGTGAAAGAGTGATCTCGATTCGTGCTCCGAATCTGGAGCATTGAGTGATTCGCGTCCGGCCGGAAACGTCAACGAGATTCACGTCGATCGTTGGGGCGGTTTCGAAATCGGGACGGAAAACGAGATGAAGAATGATCCTTGATTGATTCGGCAAAACTTCCAGCCGGTGGTACTCGATCAGAGCGTCGATGTCCTGGCCGTTTTCGCCTCGAGAAGTGGTGCGCGAACCAAGGTAGGTCAACGTCGTGTCGGCGAGAAACTGATCCTGCAGTTCAGGAGTTTCCGGTTGATCCAGTATCGGTGCTTCATCACCGATTCCGGCGAGCGCATTAAGCCGCGCTTCGATCGCTTGCGGATCGTAAAAATCTGGGTCGGATTTGGCTATGGCTGAAAGGTCGGACATTGGTTGGCTCAGTTCGAATCAGTCCGGGAAGACTAACAGAATTATATTAATTTTCGAACGTGAGTTTGCCGCGGAGCTGAATCTGCGCACAAAAAAGGCAGGAGATAGACTCCTGCCGAGGTGTTTTCAAATATTCTCAGACTTAAACCAAAGCACTTGCCTTGTCGGCCAAAGCCTTTGCAGAAGAAGTATTCTCCCATGAGAAATCTGCATCGCTGCGGCCAAAGTGACCGCCAGCGGCTGTCTTGCGGAAGATCGGACGACGCAACTCGAGGTACTTGATGATTCCCTGAGTCGACAGCGGATACTGCTCCGTCACGATTTCGCAAATCTTCTCATCGGGAATCGAGCCAGTGCCCTGAGTGTCAACATGAACGCTGACAGGGTCAGCAACGCCGATCGCATAAGCCAGTTGAACTTCGCAGCGACTGGCCAGGCCGGATGCCACAATGTTCTTGGCAACGTGCCGCGCCATGTAAGCCGCACTGCGGTCAACCTTCGTCGAGTCCTTGCCGCTGAATGCACCGCCGCCGTGACGTCCCCAGCCACCGTAGGTGTCAACGATGATCTTGCGACCCGTCAACCCGCAGTCGCCATGAGGACCGCCGATCACAAAGTTACCCGTTGGGTTGATGTGATACTTGATGTCGCCCTTGTTCAATTCTGCAGGCAACAAAGGCTCAACAATCTGTTCGCGAACGAACTTTTGAATCGTCTCGTTGTCGACGCCAGGATCGTGTTGGGTCGAAACAACAACGGTGTCGATGCGAACTGGCTTGAAGCCATCGTATTCGACCGTCACCTGGCTCTTGCTGTCCGGACGCAACCAATCAACTTCTTTGTCGAAGCGTGCTTTGTTCAGGCGGTCAAGAATTTTGTGCGAAAGCGCGATCGGAAGAGGCATCAGCTCTTCAGTATCATCGCAAGCGAAGCCGAACATCAAACCCTGGTCGCCAGCACCATCAGCGTCGACACCCATCGCAATGTCAGGGCTCTGCTGATCAAGGTTGACTTGCACCTGACATGAATCGCAACCGATTCCGATCGAAGCATCCGTGTAACCGACGTCGCGGATTACGTCGCGGACGACTTTCTCGATGTCAACGTCGGCCTTCGAAGTGATCTCGCCGGCGATGACTGCCATCTCGGTTGAAACCATGGTTTCGCAAGCTACGCGGCTGGCAGGATCCTGCTCAAGCATCGCGTCAAGAATTGCGTCAGAAATTTGATCTGCCAGCTTGTCGGGGTGACCCATGCTGACGGATTCGCTTGTAAATAGATATTTGCCAGAGGCCACTAAACTCTCCCGAGGTAAACAGTTACAGCGAGCCTTGGGTGGTAGGTGGGGCCCGCATGGCAACGCTTTCGTTAGCGTCACCTGGATACGTACAAAGAGAAACAGCCCGGGCTCGAGCGTCTCAAACAGTTCGGTATGATAGCGAAAACCGCCAATTCTTCCAGTCAAAAGCCCGTATTTTGTCCGATTAGTCCGCTTTCGCGTCGCTGGAGACGTTCGCCATCAAGTCAGCCTCGTTGCTCGCCCCAGCAACCATGACGCCGCCAGCAAGCCCACGAACACGATCGAATAATACGGCCGGCCGTTCTCAATCAACATCGCGGTGCAAGCATCGAAAAGTATCAGGCTTCGAAGGCTCGTGATGACCGTGGCCTGAACCGCGCTGCCGGATCGTTTTGAAATCGCGATCGCCAGTCGGCGCAGAATCGGCAGAAACAAGAAGCCAAACGCGAGCGGAAAGAAACGTGCGAGCTTGGGATCGGAAACGTTTTGCGAGGCGTAAGTCCAGACGAAATAACCGATCACCAACATTCCGCCAACCATCAGAGCACTTCCCGGAATCAGCAACGAAGCCGATTGGTTCGTTTCCGCTTCCCGTCGGGCCAGCAATGTGATCCCTGCGACGAAGACTCCGATCCCGACGGCGTACCAAATCGCAACCGATGGAATCGTGGCAACCGTCGACGCGCCCAGCAAAATATTCAATGTGCGACAGGATCCCATCAAGGCGGGAGCCAGCAACGTTCGCTTCAACGGACCATCGTAGAGGTATACCGCGATGGCCAAACCGATCGCAATGATCAGGCTGGTCACCGAAGCCAGTGCTGCGAAAATCGGCCCTGCAATCAACAGCCCGTATCCAACCATTCGGGCTAGCGAGAGGGAAACAGACGCGGATGGCAGTGGTCGCGATGGCCTTTCCACACGATCAATTTCGATGTCAAACACATCGTTCAACACCATGCCCGCCAGGTACAGGCAGGCTGACGAAAGCAGTAGCCAGACCAGTGGCAAAGCGGGCTGCCACGACAGGTTTGCCAGCAGGTATCCGATCAGCAGGTTCGCCAGCGCCGAGGGCAGCGCCGCGATTCGTAAAAGTCTGAGCCACGCCATGCATACTTTCTACAGTGGAATTCGTTGTCGTTGCCACAAAGGTGATTCAGGGCAACGTTTTGACCAGCGCAAAAAATAACCCGACTCGTCCATGTGGACGAGCCGGGTAAACCCCCCTGGGTATTGCGTTCGTCTTTCGACTCGCAATGTTGCGGTTAAACCGCTCTCTGTTGCTGTCTTTATCGTTCCGCAAGCGTGGTGGTTTGAGCGAATCTTCACAAATGCTGCCGATTGGTAAAGATTGCACGACCAGGCAAGAAAGTTCGGATTTCTGGATTGTGACGTCGAAATTCGCTCATACCGGTCGGCGTCGAGGTCCGAAATAACCGACAGCGCCGGGACTGCTGCGCGTCGATTACTGACAGCTCTTTTCGCCAACAAGATAGCAACGTGAAACGAACTCCAAGCTGGATTACTGTTCTCCCATCGCTGGTCGTACCGGTCTGTCTTGGGCTGAGCTTCTACCTTGGGCTGCAGTATTTGATTGACACAAAAGCGATCGCCGACGAAACCGTTTTACGCTACCTGACCGGCCACCCGGTTTCCAGAATCACCGTCGCGATGGCGCTGATTGGAATGTCATCGTTGATGATGATTGGGTGGAATTTGGTCGGACAGTTTTCCTCTGAAAGCGAAATTACGCTGGGCGAAGAAGGCACCGATTCCAACGGCGCTGAAGGAAAAGACGTCCGCGAGACCGCTGTTGATCATGGGCAGTCAATGTTGGATCTGCCAGATCGGTTGCACAGCCACTATTTGTGGGAGCGACTGGTCAATGCTGTGCATTCGATCTACCGCACGGGTTCGACCGGGAACGTCGAAGAGGAACTGAAGTACCTTTCCGATATCGATCTGGAACGTCAACAGCAACGATACGCACTGGTACGAATCCTGATTTGGGCCACGCCAATGCTGGGTTTCCTCGGCACGGTTCTCGGTATTTCACAGGCGCTCGGTGGGATTGCTGTCGGGCCTGACAATGATTTCCAACAGATGATGGATGGGCTGCGAGGCAACCTCTACATCGCCTTCGATACCACGGCACTCGCGTTGACTTTGTCGATGGTCATGATGTTCGCCCAGTTCCTTGTTGAGCGTTTCGAATCACAATTGTTGCGACTGGTGGATCAGCGTGCTCGATCTGAAATTGCCAGACACTACGAACTGACCGCCAGCGGCGGAAGCTTTGACTCACAACAGGTCATCGAGACGATTAAAAATGTGATGGTCGACCAGACCGAGATCTGGCGAGACAGCATTCGCAAAGCCGAACAGGCGTGGACGGCATCGCTGACTCAGACCAGTGACCTCGTTCGCAATCAGTTGACCGAATCGCTGGACGAAAACATCGCGGCATTGGCTCACTATCTTGGCGAGGCGATCGAGAAAGCTGATATGTCGATTTCGCATCGCTGGTCGCAGTGGCAAGTTTGCCTGTCGGAGAATGCGAGGCTGATGGAGAAGCATTTGCTGACTTTGGCAAGCCAAACCGAGTCGGTGCAAACGATTGTCGGGTCACTGGAAAACTCCACCGCCTTCGATGCTGCTCTGCAACATCAGCAGGATGCCATTCTGGCGACGACGCGAACGCACCGAGTGCTCAATGAGCTGCTGGAAAAGGTCAAAGACGCTGGCTTGGTCGCAGATGCACCGCTGGCAAGTCCTGTTGCGACGCAAAGTCCTGTTGCGACGCAAAGTCCTGTTGCGACGCAAAGTCCTGTCGCGACGCAAAGTCCTGTTGCGGCTCAAAGCTCTGCCGACAACATCGTTGTGGCAGACGTGGATCAGGAAGTTGTCGAATCGATTGAAGATGATGTCGAGCTCGAACAGCCAACGATTCGGCTGTTCAACGAGTCTGATGACGCTGTTGAAGATGCGCCCCCAGCCGATTCAGAACGCGAATTCGATTCAATCAAGTTTCCTGTGGAAGTCAGCGACACACAGGTGATCAACCAGTCGAATTCGGCGCGAGTTGCCCGAGCCCTTGCAGGCGATGCGGGCGGCATCTCAAGTTCGGACGTGACTTTCAAAGTGCCTGTCAGTGGCGTGCGTGCGTCGAAGAATTCTGACGAATCAAACGGGAACCGAAGGGCCGCATGAGGCGCCGACGTCCAAAATCAACGCAGCCCGGAGTCTCGCTGTTTCCCTTTCTGGCCGTGCTCATTTGTACGCTGGGAGTGCTGATCGTGTTGCTGGTGCTGGCCGTCAAGTCAGCCAGTATCAAGCAGGCGGATCACGCCAATGCCATTGCTGAATCGGCTGCGGAAACTCAAGCTGAACTGACGGCGAAACGCGAGCAACAGAGGCAGCTGATCGATAAACTGGAAGACGATATCGATCGAAGCATTCTCGAAGCGGAAGGCTTTGAAGAAATGCGTCCCGAGGCACGCCGTGAACTTACTTCGGCTCGCGACTACCGGGCTCATTTGGAAAAAGAGCTGGCCGAACTTGAATCGCAGGCTCAGCGACTCGTCGACGAAATGAAGCTGTTGGACGAGGATCGAAAAGACGCAGTGGTTGAGGTGGATGACAACGATTTGCAACGACTTCGCGATCAAGTCGAACTGGCCAAATCCCGGCTGGAACAGAAACGCAGCGAAGTTACGACGATCGAGCAAAAGAAGTACGCGATCGTACCCTACCACGGCACCGGAGGGACGAAACGCGTACCGGTGTTTGTGGAGTGTAATCGTGACGGATTGGTGCTGCAGCCGTGGGGTATCAAGCTGTCTCGCGAAGATTTCTTTCATCCTGTCGCAGCAGGCAATCCTGTCGATGCGGCTTTGTCGACGGTTCGAAATTACTATCAACAGCATGAACTGGCTGATAAAGACCAGCGCCCTTATCCTCTGTTGGTGGTTCGCCCCGACGGTGCACAGTCTTACGGGCTGGCTCGTCGTTCGTTGATCAGTTGGGACGACGAATTCGGATACGAGTTGGTGTCGCAGGAGAAAGATCTCGATTTTGGAACGATCGACCCGCAGCTGGAAAGCGAAATTCAGGACGCGGTCAAGAAATCCAAATTGACTCAGTTGGCTCTCCGGCAGCGGCGCGCTGCTTTGGCTAGCGCCCGGCGCGGATTCGCGCAGGACGGTGGCGTTGGCGCCGGAGCTGGAAATTCAGGCGGATTTGGATCATCCTCGCAGCGAGGAAGTTCTGCTCGCAAAGGTGGATTTTCACCAGCGTCGGCAGGGACTGGACAAAAGGCAAACCAGCAAGTCGCCTATCAGGAGTCTGAATCCCGCGGAGAAAGCGGTGGCGATTTCGGCAGTCCAAACAGTTCCGAAATGGGAACCGATTCGCCTGGCCCGCAGGATGTTGCGAACGGCGGTGACTTCCAGAATTCGAAGATTGCATCACGCTTCGATTCCAATAATTCCCGGAACACCAACGCCAGTTTTGCGAGCAGCATGAAGCAGGGCGCCGGCGGTTCGAACGCCAACGGAACCACGACTCCCAGCGATAGCCTCGCCAACGCACGCGGTGCCGATTGGGCGCTGCCAACGCAAACCAGCGGCGCTACCGGCTACGTCCGGCCTGTCGGTTTGGTCTGTGGAAAGGACTCACTGGCTATCAAAAACGTGGCTGGTGATACGATCGTAATTCCATACAAGAATCAGCCGGCCGAAGCGATCGACAAGATGGTGAACATCATATGGCAGCGAATCGACGCTTGGGGAATCGCCGGTGCCAGCGCGTACTGGAAGCCAAACCTGGCCGTCGTCGTTGAACCGGGAGCCCGACAGCAGTTCCAGTCGATCAAGCAGATGCTTCGCGGCAGCGGTTTGGGGATCGAGGAGGTGTCACCATGAGCCTCAACAATCTCAATGAAGGCCAGGACTCGTTCCTCGACATCATCGCGAACCTTGTTGGCGTGTTGATCATTCTGGTCGTGATCGTCGGAGCTCAGGCGACGTCAGGTTTACTTGCGGAGCCCGATACCGAATCTGCGGTCGCTCAGCAGGCGGAGGAAGCAGAGCAGGACTTGGCGTTCGAAACACAGAAGGTAAACCTGCAGGCTGAACAGGCCTCTCGCGAATTGGTCTCCAGCAAACTACGGCTGGACCTGGCACGTTTGGAGATGCAAGCCAACGACGAAAAGCGTCTGGCTCAGCAACTCGCGACTCGTCGCCACACGATGTTGATGCAGCTTGAGTTCGTTCGCGCCAAACACGAACAGCGAAAAAAGGAAGTCCGCGACGAGCTGAATCAACAACAGCAAAAACAACTGGAGCTGCAATCCGAGAAAATCCAATTGGTGTCGCAGTTGGAGTCACTCGAGAAATCGATCAACGCGGTTTCTGTGACTCAGATCGAAACGTCGGTGGAAACGATTGATCACTTTCCGAATCCGATTGCCAAAACCGTATTCTCCAACGAGATCCACTTCCGGCTTGATCGTGGCCGGATTGTGCACGTTCCCATGGACCAGTTGATCGAACAGATGAAGGGCGAGATCCGGCTCAAGGCTGAAAAGCTGAAGCAGGCCGACGGGACTCGGGAAACCATCGGTCCGGTCAACGGATTCCGTTTGCAGTACGAGTTGGGCATCGTTCCTGACAGTCAGACCGGCCAGCCGAATGCTCGCGTCGTACGTTTCAAGCGATTCACGATTCAGCCCGTTTCTTCGGACGTTGGCGAGCCGATGGAGCAGGCGTTGCAGGAAGGCTCGCATTTCATGAACGTTCTCAGTCGCCTTGAGCCGCGCCGCACAACGGTTTCGGTTTGGGTTTATCCGAACAGCTACGACTCGCATGCAAAGCTCAAAGACTGGCTTCACGAGCACGGGTTTCAGATGGCCAGCTGGCCTCTAAGTGCCGGTCGTCCAATCTCTGGCGGCCCCGACGGTTTTCGGACTTCGGCTCAGTAGTCAGTCCAGATAATTCTTTAGGCGGAGAAGTCAGAGGGGAAATCGTAGCGAGAGAATTTCTCTTCCTATGATGACATAGAAGCGATCGATATCGAACCTTGGTTGCCACTACTCGAACTCGGAAACGTACCGATCTGATTGGGGCCGGCAGTACTGCCGCCTATCGATGTGCGCTGGCAACGCCTTCGCGTCTGGCCTTGCACGCCATGCGGTACGCTTTGTCGTCGCCGTGATTGTGGATTGAAAACGAGCGGGTTCGTCGTCTGCCCCGCCCGTCGATCCATTGGGCGACCCAATACCAGTATTGATATTCGTATTTTCCACGAACGTCTTTTTGGCGATGCAGCCGAACACCAACAACGCCGCTTTTGTTGCGAGTCGAAGGTGCGGCACTTCGCTCTTCGGTCGTCAGCTTTTCGGATTCGCTTTCCAATTCATCACGGAACTCTTTGGCTGCCTGAAGCGCGGCCCGATTGCCGCCGTAGACGGAATCCGAAAAGAAGCTGCTAATCTTTTCGTACTTCCGCTGCATGCGAACCAGCCAGCCGCTGGATTTTCCGTCACGGTCAAGATGCTCAACGCGTGAAATGTTGCGACGTGGATTCTTGCGAGCCATCTACGTCCTACTTACGCACCACACCATACTGTTCAATCTTACGATACAACGTCGCCCGACTGATGCCCAGCAACTCTGCCGCACCAGGCACATTGTTCGAAGTTCGTTTGAGCGCGTCAACAATCAACTTGCGTTCCCAGTGATCGATGCGAAGCGTTTCGAATTCACCGTCGGTCGCATCGCGAATTCCAAGTTCATCTGCGGCGACTTCATTGGTTTCCGCCATCACGATCGCGCTGTCAATCACGTTGCGAAGCTGACGAACATTGCCGGGCCATTGATAGCCGATCAACCTGGCTTTAGCTTCGCGTGACAACTGCAAGTCATGTTTTCCGTGTTGCGTTTTGAAGTGAGCGAGGAAGTGGTTCACCAACATCTCGATGTCGGCTTCACGATCTCGCAGCGGCGGAATGTAAAGCTCGTACACGCTCAGCCGATAAAACAGATCCTCGCGGAAACGCTTTTCCGCCACGAACTCTTTCAGGTCACGATTCGTCGCACAGATAACACGAACGTCAACCGAAATTTCTTCCGTTCCGCCGACGGGAAGGAAGGGATGCCCCTCCAGCGTTCGCAGCAGTTTGGCCTGGCCTTCAAGAGTCAGTTCGCCGATCTCGTCGAGAAACAGTGTCCCGCGGTCAGCCTGTTCAAACCAACCGCTGTGGTCACGATCGGCGCTGGTGAACGAGCCCTTCTTGTGGCCGAACAACTGGCTCTCCATCAGATCCCGTGGGATCGCGGCACAGTTGACACTGAGCATCGGCCGATCAGCTCGAGGGCTGGCTTTGTGCAGAGCTCGAGCGACCAGTTCCTTACCGGCTCCGCTTTCACCGCGAACCAGAACGCAGCCAGAAGCTTTGGCGACACGCTGAATTTTCGACTTCAGCTCCAGCATCTTCGGGCTCTCGCCCAGCAACTCGTCAAAGTTCGCAGACTTTTCTTTCAGTCGCGAATGATCCGCCGCCAACACGCTATGTCGGTCCGCACGGTCCAGCGACCGAACCATGATATTGGCAATTGCACATGCGAGATTGAAATGCGAATCGTGGAAACGGGTGCCTTTTTTATACAGATGGATCGCGCCCTTGATCTTGCCATCCGAGTTCAGCGGCACGCAAATGCTGTCCGTGAAACTATCCTGGTGTCTGGTGTCGTACTCAAATCGAATCGCGTGCCCTTGCGCAACGACACGACGCGTCAACTCCGGGTCGAGCGTCAGTTCATTCGCCAACTCTTTCGGATAGACAACTTTCGGAGTCAGCTTTCCTCCATCGGATGCCCAAAGGAACCCGGCGGCACTTGAGTCTGTGCGTTCGCTAAGCCGTTTGATGCTGGTTTGGATCATCGCATCCGGGTCGTCGAGTCCCAGCAGTTTGACGCTGAGCTGGAACAGGAAGAAAAAGTCCTGGCCCCAATCATGTCCTTTCAGGAACGACAACGTGTACTGACCGGTGTCCATCGGGTCGTGCGATTCGTCAAAGATCACGGTCTGTGCCGCCGGACCTCGCATCTCGCCCGTTTTGCTTTCCTCTTCGGGAAGCGTCTTGGTGGCAGATTCGGTAAACGTGAAAGCGCTGCCGCCGACACGGATCAAATGTCCTTCGTCGAGCCTGGCTTCCCGAATCGTCTGACCATTGACGTACGTGCCGTTGCTGCTGCCGTTGTCTTCGATCCACCAACCGTCTTCATTGGTGTAAATCCGGGCGTGTTTACGGGAACACTGAGGGTCGTTGAGAACAACACGGCACTCCCAGTCGCGGCCGAGAAAATTGTCCTCTTCGGCACTGAGTTCAAATCTGGCCCCTGAATTGGAGCCCGAGTTCATCATCAAAAACGCTGGCACGGCAGGAAGAACTTCCAGTGAGATTTTCGAACAGGGACTGAACAAACAGGATCGCAGCAGACGTACTGATCACGGATCGGTATTGTCTGGGGTTTTCTGAAACCCTACTATTAGCTGGATTATAGACAATAATCCCAAGTTTCGATATCGGCCCATGCAATTGAGGCGAGAACTTTCTTGCCACAATTGGTTTAATGCATTGGCCCGTAGACCACGGCCCAAATCCCACGCCGCAGAATAATTCATCGCAAGGTCCCACATGATTGCTCAAACGAGACTCCTAAATCGCTGCTACGCAAAGATCCTGATGCTGGCCGTGATGGTCCTGACGGTGGTTCCGGCCGTCAACGCGGACGACATCATTACGCCTCCGTCGAGATCCCAGAAACGTGTCGGGAAACTCGTTGCCGAACTCATGACGCGAACTCATCTTTCGCGACGGGAATTGGACACGGAGATTTCAAGCCGTGCCTTCAAGCTCTATATGAAGATGCTCGACCCGACCAAGTCGTACTTTCTGCAAAGCGATGTCGACGACTTTGCCGCTGAAAAAAAATCGATCGCAGAGAACGTAAAGAATGGAAACTTTGACTTTGGTATCAAGGTGTACAAGACGTTCCTCGAACGAGTCAAGCAACGAACCGAGTTGGCGATTGAACTAGCCGGTGTCGAACACGATTTTACCGTCAAGGAAGAAATGATTACCGACCCGGATCTGGCAACTTACGCGACGTCGGAGGCCGAGGCTCGTGACGTGTGGCGAAAGCGAATCAAATACAACTTGCTCGTATTCCGTGGCGACGAAGAACTGGACAAAGAAGACGGGAACAGCGAAAAGAAAAAGAAGAAAGTAGACCCGGTTGAGAAACTGCAAAAGCGATACACGTCTTTCGCTCGCCGAATGATGCAGACCGACACTGAAGACATTATCGAAATGTACGTCACAGCCGTGACCAATTCGTTCGATCCACACACTTCCTATATGTCGCGTCGGTCGTATGAAAATTTTGTAATATCTCTTTCTCTGGAACTCGAAGGCATCGGAGCAACGCTTTCCGGAAACGACGAAGGCTACACGGTCATCCGCAGCATCGTTCCTGGTGGAGCCTGTGATACGCAAGGTGGCATTTCAGTTGACGACGTCATCATGGAAGTCGGACAGGGCGACGAAACCGGAAATCGTGTCGATCCCACGTTGGCTGAAAAGAACGGTACCGACTTCATTGACATCAACTCAATGAAGCTGGATGACGTCGTTGGCATGATTCGCGGAAAAGCCGGAACGGTTGTGCGTTTGAACGTGCAGTCCGAAGAAGGTGGCGACATTCGCACGGTCGAAATCGTTCGCGAGAAAATCAAACTTGAAGACAGCGCGGCTCAAGGCAAAGTTTTTGAGCAAGGCACCAATGCTGACGGAAGTCCGCGAAAAATCGGCATCATCGAGTTGCCAAGCTTCTACGCGGATATGTCTGGCCGTCCCGACGGTCGCAGCACAACCACCGATGTGAAGCGAATTCTCGACCAGTTCAATGACGAAGGCGTCGATGGCGTTGTTCTGGACTTGAGAAAGAACGGCGGCGGTTCTTTACAAGAAGCCATCGATTGCACCGGTTTGTTCATCGATGCCGGTCCGGTTGTTCAGATTAAGGACGCGTCCAACCAGATTATTAAGCTCGACGACAACAATCGTGGAGCTTCCTGGAGTAAGCCGGTTGTGGTTTTGACCAGTAAATTCAGTGCAAGTGCCAGCGAAATCCTTGCCGGTGCTCTGCAGGACTACGACCGTGGAATCATTGTCGGCGACACCACAACACACGGCAAAGGCACGGTGCAGACGTTGATGGATTTGAACGAGGTGTTCTATCGAATGAGAAATGCTCCGAACAAATACGGTGCACTGAAAATCACGCGTTCGCAGTTCTATCGTCCCAACGGCGACAGCACCCAAAAACGAGGTGTCCTTTCGGATTTGGTGCTGCCTTCGGTCACTGACAAAATGCCGGTCGGCGAATCAGACCTTGAGTACCCTGTTGAGTTCGATCGTATTTCCGCGGCGGACTACAGCAGTTATGGCTCTGCCGATGAAGAAGTCAAAAAGGCACTTCAAATTCGTTCGGCGGAACGAGTCAAGGCTTCGGATAAGTTCGCCAAGCGGATTCGACGGATCGAAGAGTACGTTCGCCAAAAGGACATGAAAACTGTGTCGCTGAACGAGGAAGAGTTTCTTGCTCGCAGTCGCGAACTTCGTGCCGAGAAAGAAGACGAGAAAGTAATCGAAGAACAGGTTTCCGGTAACAAGGAAATCAAACGGGATTACTACCTCGATGAGGTCCTCGAAATTACAGCCGATTACATGACCATGCTCGAGAAGAGAAGCTAGACCACGATCGGGTCGATGACGGGGCTACTTCCCCCATCACAAGATCGCAGGCGTGTTAGTCGGGGCGTTTCAAGTTCTGACCGGAACTCCTGACGTCTTTGTGAACTGAACATTCTGAAATTCCAACACCCTCCTGAGCGTTTTGCCAGGAGGGTTTTTTCGTGGAATTTCATTTCAAACTTGAGTTCGTCGTCGCCGTGTCCAGGCGGCGATACCGACCAGTGCGATCAGCGAAACCGCGGTTGGTTCAGGCACCGCGGCCACGAACTGCAAGTCACTGATTCCGATAAATTGTGACGCTGGATTGTTGACGGCATCGTCAGTCGTGAAGTAACGAATAGTCAGAGTGTCGATGATCTCGGAGCCAAAATTAAATCCGATGTTTCCAGTCGTTTCATCACTCGCTGCACCAACATTTCCTGCCTCAAACCCATCCATGTAGGCTTCGTTGTCCAGAAAGTTGATTGCTCCGATGCTGTAGTAGCCGGGAGTTGTTTTCACGTTCGTGCCGTTGAAAAAGATTTCCGCTCCGTCGTCCCAATTGAAGTTGGTATTCCCGTCGACATCCAGCAATGTGAACTGAAGGTTCGTCACGGGCGGACCAAAATTGAAAGTCAGCTCCAGGTAGTCCGTCGGGTCGTCGTTCTCGTTGTCGAACGTCATCTCAAGGTAGCCCGTATGGTTCCCAGTCGATTCTGCTTCAAACGAAAAGAAGTTCGCGCTTCGTTCCGGAACGAGGTCGAAGGTTCCGCCATCGCTGTCGCTGAAAACTTCCGTCCCAAACGTGATGGTCGTGCCGCCACTGGAAAGCATCAGGTTGTTGGTGATCGCCTGTTCGTCTGTCATCAGGTCTTCCCAAACAAGGTCGGCTTGGCAGGTTCCGGAAATGGCGATCGCAGCGACCGCCGTAATTAGCACAGTGAGTTGACGACATACATTTGTCATGAATGCACCTGGTAAAACGGAATGAAGGGTGAGTCCGATTACAGCATTCGTCTTGAACGGAATGTCAGGGTTAACCCTCTGGAACGGGATTTGGCAAAAATCCGATCGAGGATTTGGTCGTCTGCCCTGTGATGTCTGTTCCGGATTTGCGGAGCGGTTCGATTGTGCGGCTGGACGCAGTTAAGCCGAAGAAAGCGTCTATCGCTCGCGAACGACAGTCTCGAGGGTCAGCCCCGGGTTCCGTTTTTGCGGGCTGGCGAAAGTTGAAGAATTAAATGGCCGCTCGGGCTGCGCGAAACTCGTTCCTGCCGCCATCGATCACCTTTGCGGTCACGTGATGGCGACAGAAACCGAACCGGAATCACTTTCGCTGAAAACGACATCCACTTCCAAAAACCGTTGAATGATCACCGCGTGCGTTTCCGAGTGACCGGTCAACGGACCGGTGCGAAACTGGCTGGGCGTTCCGTTTACTGCTGCCGCAATCGCCATCGGAAGCATCAATTGATCCGCCAGATGTGGTCCGACGGGAGCATCGTGTTTCAGGTAGCGACGAACGTCACGAACGACTGCATCTGCAACGTTCTCGGCCGTCACGCCGCGTTGTCCAAACCCGGCGAAGACAGAAGTCAGATTATCGTACTCCAACTCGGCGAACAGAATGTTGCCAGGCCCTTGCGGATCTGCAGCAACGACCTGCTCCTCAAGCGTACGATCCCAGTTCATCTTGCGGACGACTCGAGCCGTTTCCCGTCGCGCGATTTCGATCGGCAACTCTGAAACGATGGCTCGAACGCGACGCTGCAACAGCTTTCCACGGCTAACAATCTCCAGCCCACGCAAACGCTTTGCGGGAACGATCGATGCCTCGAACTCGCCTCCGCCAGCCGGATAAAACCCGTGCCGATTCAACTTCAAATCGACCTGCGGTCCCATGCGATTCAACAACGGAACAAACGATCGCTCCAGGAAATCAAACGGAGGCGCCAGCATGTTGTGAGTGCCGCCGGACAGAGTCAAACTTGACGGCGCGTCGGCCATCATCAACGCTGGCAACACCGTTTGCAGCACCAATGTGATGCTGCCCGCGGTCGAGATCTGAAACCGGAAATCGCCTGGGGAAACCGTTCCGGGCTCGAAGAAAATTTCTCGCGAACCGATTTCCGCACCGCGAACGATCGCGTTTCCGACTTCTGCGGCCGCATTGACTGCGGTCAGGTGCTGCCGCTTGAGCCCCGGCTTTTTCCGACCTGCTCGCAGATTGAAAATTCGAAATGGCGTCCCTGTCAGCAACGACAGCGCCAGCGAAGATCGAACGATTTGTCCGCCGCTTTCGCCTTGTGAGCCGTCGATTTCGATCATGATTTGCTTTCTGTTAGTAGTTCGTGCAGGATGAGTTTGTTTGCCAATCAGACCATTGGAGTCAACTCAGGTTCGCGACGGCAATCTAATCTGGCCGTGGCTCGCTGGATTCTGCTATTCTCTTGCCATGGTTCGTCCGGCAAAATTGATCGCTGAAAGTTATCGTCAGAAAGACTGGTTTGCGCTGTCGTTGTTGTTCGTTGCGCTGGTAATTTCCTGTTGGATTGTTTCGATTCTGTTTTCGCAAACCACCCGGGAACAGGCGATGCGACGTTTTCAGTTGGCTTCTCCGTCGTTCCCGGCTTGGGCGGCAATGGCGCCGGTGCCTTCGATGTACAACTTTGAAAACAGCGTGCAGTTTACCAACGAAATGGTCGGGGATGCTCCAATCGATAGCGACCACGAATCATGGTTCGCCTGCCCCGTAAATCACTTCCCGGCACGCTGCGTGACGTTTGGAGAATTTTCGCCGCACTGGTTCGCGGAACAGAAGCACGGAACGTTTGAAATGTCGACGAAGTTTCGCGAGTCCGAACTGATCGGGCGTTGGGAAATCAAGGAGCAGCCGGACGGCACGCTGCTGGTTCAACGCTATTCCGAAAACTGGGTGCAGCACGATGCTCAGTAGCGAAGCTGACAAACAGATCGCTGGCGAAGGAGAAACGCTTTCGTTGTTGAAGCTGGTACACGCCGGGATCCTGGTGTCGCTGATTTGGAAAGTGCGGTTCTATTGGTTCTCGCTGGGCGTCAACGAGCAGTATCCTCTCGTCGATCCGTTCTTCCCCGATTTTTTTCGGTCTCAGTTTGTTTTGGTAGCCGCCTACGCAATCGCCACGACCTGCTCTGCGTTGACGATTTTTATTCGAGCCAAACGTCCGCTGTTGTTGCTGGGCTGCGGAAGCGTTGTTGGTTTGTCGATTCTTTGCGTTCATCAAAACGCTTACAACGACGTCACATTTCTGACGTGTGCCTGGACTTCGCTGTGGTGTTTATGGTTAACGACGCGGTTAGGAGAATCATTTCAAACGTTGTACCCGCGAGCCGCCTGGCTGTCGCACGTCATCCTCAGCCTGATCTTTCTTGGCGGCACGATTGGAAAGCTAACGCCCGGATATTGGTCCGGCGAAGTCCTTCATGAGATCTACTTCAAGGGTCGGGATTTTTGGACTTACAACCTGCTGCGTGAATCGATGACCGAAGCGGGATTGCGAGAGTTTGCCACATGGCATTCGCGAATGGTTCTGGTCAGCGAGAGCATTTGCGCGTTTCTTTGGCTGATGCCGCGAAAGGTTGCATCGATCGTGGCCATGATTGTGTTGTGCGGAATCGCGTTAACGAACAACCTGTCGCTATTTTCAGTCGTGACCTGCCTGATTGGATTGTCACTGGTTGGACTGCACGACACGAAACGAACGGACTCTATTCCTGAGGCTCAACAACGAAAATCGCGTTCGGGTTGAGCAGCGTTTCGAAGAACGGCGTGATCCCTTCGATGCTGTTTAGCAAAATCACAGGCTGCCGCTCGACCAGTCGTTGCTTCAGCGATTCAGCATCCAGCTCGCTTCCATCGACGCCATAGCACTTCACCTCGTCCAGTGAATAGGTTTTCGTCGTGAGCTCAGTTTTCGTCTCCGATTTGCCGCGGTATACAACAACCGTTCGTTTTCTGGTTTCTGCCCGCGTCTTCATGACGACCTTGCCATCTTCGGTGACAGGTTGTGGCACGTTAACGGTGTACTCCATCGTGACGTTTTTCGGGACCGCTGGATTTATGACGTCGTCTCCGGCGGCTTCCAATTCCGCTTTGTGTTCGGCAACCCTGGCTTCGAACTCAGCCTGTTCCTCCGCGTTGCGGGCTCGATAACGAGTCAACGGAACCTGACGGGTTCTGGTTTCAGTTCGAATCTTACTGACAACATTGCCGTCGTCGTCTTTCTCAGTGTAGGGAACGGCGACGGTGTAGGTCTGCGTAACTTTCTCCGTGTAGGGAATGCCTTTGGGGTCGAGCTCTGGGTCAATTTGACCTGGCATCGGAGCGACCAGCGTCTGAGTCGCGTGCTTGGTGACAATGTTCAGGTTTCCCGCATCGTCAAATTCAGCAGTCGCAAATCGGAAAACCGGCAACGCGGCGGGGTCCGGCGAGAGGGTGACTTGAGAAGAATTCGTGCTGGCCTGAATTGGCGGCTCAAGATCAAAAGTCGATTGAGCCATCGTCGGCCTTGAGCATCCGGCCAGTATTGTGATCAACAGGGCGAGCGGAATCGTGAATTGTTCAGCCTTCATCGGTTTACTCCTGAAAAAGAATAAAATGGAGTTTCGCGCGTTTTCATCATCTCGCTTTCAATCGAGACTGGCAAGCTGCAACGGACGATTTCGATTGCCGATATTCGATTCCGTCCACGGCGGACGAGTTGGACCGGGGCTTGGCGACAGGACGCCGCAATGTCCGGTATTCGAAAGAAGCGGCTGTTTCCGGACCGTTGATGCATGATCTGCGTTGTGCTTGGCCGAGTACATTGCCTCAACTGCCGCGAAACTTTGACTCAACGCGCGAACTTGTCAGAACGGGCGACCGGAACAAAGCCACACAACCATTCGTCCTTCACTGGTGAACAACAGGAGGTGTTCAATCTGCATGGCCGGCCCTCAAAAGAGCTGCGCGAATGCGTTAGCCGACAGCTACCATTCTCCAGTTCTAAATTCGCTCTTCGCGTATGGATTAGTTTGGGTAATTATGATCAATTAAGTAAGGAAATCAGGCTCCCACTTTCCACACGTGAAGGATCATGAAAACGCGCTATTCTATATTCTCAGCCGCTTTGCTGGCCGTTTCCATCGCAGCGATCTGCTTCGCCGACGCGTCCGCGTGTCAGCCAACGAACGTCGGCCACAGCAAGAAAAACATGGTGGCGACCGTATCGCCGATCGCGACTCAGGCAGGTCTCGATGCGATTCGTGGCGGTGGAAACGCAGTCGATGCAGCCGTTGCGGCGGCTCTGACACTGGGCGTTGTCGACGGTTACAACTCCGGGATCGGAGGAGGTTGCTTCATCCTGATCCATACGTCTGACGGACAGCTATATGCGATCGATGGCCGTGAGACTGCTCCGGCGATGGCGTTTCAGGATTTCTATCGAGACGAAAACGGAGAGATTCAGTCTGCTCAATCTCAAACCGGAGCACGGGCTGTCGCGGTGCCTGGAGCTTTGTTGGCCCTCGAACAAGCCGTCTCGCGTCACGGAAGGCGGGCGTTTCCGGAACTTCTCGAACCTGCCGCCCAAATCGCGGAAGAAGGTTTCAGGATCACGCCGCTATACAGTTCCCGGATCGCGCGAACACAAGAACGAATCAAACTGTTTCCCGCAACCGCTGCGTTGTTGTTGCATGAGGACGGAACTCCCAAACTCGCCGGGGAACTTCTGCAGCAGCGAAATCTCGCCGCTACTTATCGCAATATCGCCGCGAACGGGACGGACTGGTTCTACCGCGGACCGTTCGCCAAATCGGTTTCGGAATGGATGCGAAAATCCGGAGGAGCCATTACCGAATCCGATTTTGCCAACTACCAGACCGTGGATCGGGCTCCCGTGGCTACGCTGTATCGCAACGTTTGCGTGGTCGGATTTCCGCCGCCAAGCTCCGGTGGCATTCACGTGGCTCAGATTCTCAACATTGTCGAACACTTCGACCTCGCAGCGATCGCTCAGCGCAATCGGGCCGAGGCGATTCACCTGATTGCCGAAGCGATGAAGCTGGCTTTCGCGGATCGCGCTCATTGGCCAGGGGATCCGGCGTTTGCCAACGTTCCCAAAAGCCTGATTTGCAAACCTTACGCTTGCGAACTTGCCAAGCTGATTGATCCCGGATTTGTGTCAGATGTTCAGTCCCATGGCTGCCCGCCGAATCCGGCAGACGTTTTCCGGGATCGACACACGACGCACATCGCGACCGCGGACGAGGAAGGCAATTGGGTTGCGATCACTTCAACGATCAACACGACGTTTGGCTCGAAAGTCATCGTGCCAGGTACGGGAGTGATTCTGAATAATGAGATGGACGATTTCGCAATCGCACCTGGCGTTCCCAACGCTTTTGATTTGATCGGCGCGGACAACAATGCGATTCAACCTGGCAAGCGGCCGTTGTCGAGCATGAGCCCCACGATTGTTCTCAAGGACGGAAAACCAGTGATGACATTGGGGGCTGCGGGTGGCCCGAAGATTATCACGCAAGTCGCGTCGACGATTATTCGCGTTGTCGATTTCGGGATGACGCCACAGGATGCGATTGGAGCGGCTCGCTTCCATCACCAATGGTCGCCAGATCGTTTGCGTGTTGAGTCGACGATGGACGAATCGTTGAAGGCAGAGCTGTCTTCGTTTGGGCACGAGCTACAGATTGCCGATTCCGACAATGTGGGTGTGAGCCAGTTGATTTCTCGCGATCCCGAGACCGGAATTTTTACGGGCGTGCACGATCCCCGAGTCCCGGGTTCCGCTATGGGGTCAGAGTAGTTCGCCACGCGGACGGGACGGGAAAAGGTCCTGTGGCGTGACACCGATCAGGCTTGGTGGATTGTAAAGACTCAATCGAAGAGCGCCCTGTTTGCTAGCGCGCAAGCATGCTCGCCCAAGCTTGATATTGGACCCGTTCCGCTGGTCATATCCGTTCTGGTAGACCACTCGTTTGGTTTGGCCAATTTTCGTCTGCTTCGCAACGGTCCAGATTTACTTTCACGGGGTCTCTGAGTCCTCTGCCGTGCGGGCGCCAGAAAAAAAATCCTGTTTCTTCCAGAATCTTTGTGCGCTTTTTCGTGGCAACACGCTGTGTAAATAAGCCATCTTCACCACGGGCGTCCGCGGTCTCCACGTACGTCCACCGCAATGCATTCACCGAAATTGGGAAAAATCATGTCAAGCCATCAAACACGTTTTCTGTTCGCCACGCTCGTTTGTCTTGTGGCAGCAGCGCCCGGGTTTTGCAGCAACATCATCGCTACCAGCAGCAGCGGGCTGATCGAAATCGATGGAAACAACGGCGACAATTCTGTTGAAGTATTCTTTAACACCAAGAGCATCGTCGTCAGAGGATACGCCGGGACAACGATCAACGGGCAAAGCGCCCAGTACTTTTCGCCAACAGGCATTGCTGCAATACATATAAATCTAAAAAGCGGCAGAGATACGTTTTATGTTCATGATCTGCAGATTGAAGAGCTGTTGCTCGAACACGAATTCCGGTCGGGAGAAGCGTTCGTTTCAAATTGTAAAATTACAAACTTTGGCGCCATCATGGGAGCCGGCGACGATTCAGTGCAGGTCGAAGATTGCGAAGGCGACTTTCTGTTTGTAGGCGATAGTCCCACCGGTTTTCTGATGCCAACCTCACTCGATCCAACACTGTCGAAGTCACGGGTCCACTTGAACCAGTGCCGGTTTCGATGTGCGGATCTACAGGCCGAACTGGTTTCGGTCGACGGGTTTCTTGGAGCGATTCGAGCGATGGCTACCAAAGCGACAATCTTCAATGTCGACACGACATGGGGTGACGTTGGCTTGTACTGCCCGATTTGCACCGGAGTGTCGCCTGAACCATCATCGGTTTGGCTGACTGCTGATCGCGACTCGGCCAAGACTGATTTTACGCTCTGGAATGTCTTTACCAGAAACATTGAAGTCGCCACGACCGGCACGCTTTTCAACCGAACTTCCGAGGATGACTTTTTGAGATTGTTCGCGGTTCAATCGGAAACCCTCTATGTCACGACCGGCAAAGGGACTGACTACGCAATGTTGGTTCAATGTGACTTGGCAGATCAGTCCGTCATTGATCTCGGAGCTTCTCGTGACGGAAACAACTACGGATATTTCTCAGATGTCGATTGCGATCGCGACCTTGAAGTCTTCGGCGGCGATCAAGTTGATCAATTCCACTTCCAGGGTGGACTTTTCAAGCGAGATCTCGTGGTCGACACTGATAACGGTAGCGACGTGGTCAAGTTAAATAGCGTCGAGATCGGAGACTACCTTGATGTCTCCCTCGGTGACGGCAACGACTCAGTGAAGCTGTGCGGAGTCAAGCTCGGTCACGAGACAACGGTCGACGGAGGTCGGGGAGTCGATGATGCAGAAATGGATGCTGCAACGGTGACTTACGAAGTGGAAACCATCAGCGTGGAAAGCCACAATTTAATGCCGTTCTTCAATAACTAGCGATATCATGTTGGTACGAAAAAAGGCCGTGCCCAAATGGCACGGCCTGTACCTGTTGTCAAAGCTGGTTCAATCTAGCGACGTCGGCGAACCATGCCGATCAAACCGAAGGCGCCGAGGATTGCGAGCGTCGATGGCTCTGGAACGGCGTTGGCTGAGAACGTCAGATTGTCGAAATACACGACAGCGTTGCCGGTGAGGTTGCCACTGTCGTTGTTCAGACCAAAGTGGAAGTTACGCCACGTATCTGTAACATCGAAGTAGCCTGAGACGTCGTCTGCGCCAGGAGCGGTCGTTGTAATCGGAGCGACAACTGTTGTTGCAAACTGGCCGCCGGCGAGAGGCCAGCTTCCTGAATTCAATCCGTATCGAACTGTGTCAGAGTCGTATCCGGCGAATTCTCCTTGCGTGATGTGCGTTGTTTCAAACCACTGTGGGGCGGTTGTGTAAGTTTGGTCCGATTCCAGAATCAAAACGTCGTAACTGATCGTTCCGCCATTGACCGCTGCGGCAGTGACTTCATCAAACAGTGCAGATGACCAATTGGATGCATCCAGTTTGGCCATGTCACCAGCCCAACCGGCAGGAGCTTCCAGTTTTAGCATGCCTTCGCCGCCGACGATCGCGTGCGATACAACTGCTCCGGTGGTCGTGCCGGTGACAGCAAAGCCTTCGGTGTCTGAATCGAAGGTCAGCACTACGTCTGCCGAAGCCGGCATGGAACACGCAGTAACTAGTGGTCTGTCAGAGCTGAATTGATGGGTAAAGCTTCTTTAGTTTTATTCTTGCATCGTCAGTTTTGAATTGCCAATCAACGGTTGCTTCCGACTCGTTTCTTCCACGGTTCCAGGCTGCAACCTGTTTTTCGAGTGTCTTTTTGGTTGGGATTCGCCTGTTGAGACATTGCTTTGCCAGCGAAGCCAGTTCGGTTTCGGCCATGTTGAGCCAGCTGCCGTGTTTGGGCGTATAGTGGATTTCCAACTTCTCGATCAACCGACGAGCCTCCTGCGGTTCAAAGGCCTCGTACAGTGAGCCAGGCTTGTGGGTGTTGAGGTTATCCATGACCAAGACAATTTTCTCCGCGTCAGGATCAAGCTCGTCAACAAGTTTCTTGACGACATGGGCGAAGTCAACTTTCGTTCGTCGATCGGTCACCTCGACGTGGCGCCACCCTGCCAGTGGCTCAAAAAGCATAAACAGGTTCGCAACACCGTTGCGTTTGTATTCGTAGTCCTCTCGAGCTGGAGTGCCCGGCTTGGCGGGGATTGGAGTTCGAGTTTCGCCAACGAGTTGCTTGCTCGTTTCGTCAAGACACACAACAGGACGTTTGGCGTCGTAGGGGCGTTGATACACCTCAAGGACATCTTCCATGGCAGCTACGAATTCAGCGTTCTTCTCGGGAGGGATCACCCACTGCTCCTTCAAGTGAGGCTTGAGTTCGTTTTTTTCAGCGTCTCGCGGACACACTCGTGGCTGACCGAGTCGACAACTTCCAAAGCGATCAGACGATCAGCAAGCAAACGCAATGTCCACCGACTTCTGCCCTCGGGAGCTTCACTACATGCAGTTGCAATCAACGTCGCCTCAGCTTTACCGTCAAGCTTACGATAAATTCGCTTGCCAGTGTTCTTGCGAAACACTGCCGACTCCAACCCCTCTTCGACGAACCGCCGACGAATGCGAAATACCGTCGAAAGGCTCACTCCGGAAAACTCTGCGTTCTCCTGATCAGTCTTTCCCTGGTCGGCTTTGAGCAGAACGCGAGCTCGACCAAGAACAGAAACCGACTTACCGCCTTTGCGAATCAAGTCTTTGAGTAAATGACGTTCGCTATCAGTCAAATCAACAACAAAACGTTCTGACTTCGTTTTCATCTCGCCCTCCGTGGCAAAAAAGAAGACAATGAACGATAGCCAAAAACTAGTCAACTCAACTTTGACAGACTGCTAGTACTACAGCGCTAGGTTGATATTTGAGAATTAGTTGAAATTTGGGATTCTATATCGTTCACGCACAAGGAGGTGCTTTGATGGATGGTACTTGGATTCGTCAGATGAAACCAGCTTTGACACGTTTTCTGAATCGGTTCTCCGATTGTTTTAGTCGAAAAGATACCCGTGCTCATATGCCAACGTATGTTCAGGGTCAGCTATCAAACCTTGCTCGCAAGAGTGTTGAGCCCATTGCACTGGCTGCCGGAGTTCCCGTTCGCACGCTTCAGGAGTTTCTTGCTCAATACGCATGGAATGAAGACGCCGTGCGAGATCGTCTGCAACAGATGGTGGCAACGGAGCGCGGTAGCAAGCGTGCCATCGGCGTGTTTGACGAAACGAGCGATGTCAAGAAAGGCACCAAGACGCCTGGCGTTCAGCGTCAGTGGTGTGGCAAGGTTGGCAAGACCGATAACTGCATGGTGACGGTTCATCTTGCTTTTGCTCAGGATGACTTTCACTGCTTGCTTGATGGTGAGTTGTTCCTTCCTGAGAGCTGGTCTGAAGATCGCGAGCGTTGTCGCGTTGCCGGGATCCCCGACGAGATGGTGTATCAGCCAAAGTGGAAGATCGCACTGGAGCTTTACGATCGCGCGCTGTCCAACGGTCTGGAGTTTGAGTGGATCACCTTTGACGAAGGCTACGGCTCCAAAGGCCCGTTTTTACGAGCTCTTGATGCCAAAGCACAGTTATTCATCGGCGAGGTTCCGGTTTCAATGACCGGCTGGATCAAGAAACCCGGGCTCCAACATCCTCCCAAAGATCCGTGTCGTGGTCGGCCGCAAAAAGGTGCGCGAGTTGCCAAAGACAATCCCAAAGCTCAGCCGTTTCGCAAACTGCTGGAAGAATCCACGCGGTTCACGAATCAGTCATGGGAGCGTTATCGCGTCAAAGATGGAGATAAAGGTCCCATGGTCTGGGAAGTCAAGCATGCGATGATTTATCGTCCTGACGGCAAGAGTGTTTCGAGCAAGCGTTGGCACTTGTTGGTGGCTCGTAACCCACTCAAGCCGGATGAGATCAAGTACTTTCTCAGCAACGCGCCGGCTGCAACAAGCGTTCAAAAGTTGTTGCTCGTTGCCTTCAGCCGCTGGCATGTCGAACGTTGCTTCCAGGATCAAAAGCAGGACATTGGACTCGACGCCTGGGAGGGCCGGAAGTATCTCGGGCTCAAACGACACATGATTCTGTCGTGCGTAAGCTACCTGTTCTTGACGAAGATGCGAGAGAAGCTCGGGGGGAAAAAAATCAGGGTTCACCGTCTATCAGGTTCACGACGCCGTATCGGCACTGGTCCAGACTTGGTGGCTTAAGGGGCGGGCATCGTCGGCGCTACTGGACCGGGTTGCCGCTACGATTCAGTACCACCAACAACGAAACGCAAAAGCAACACGATCACACGCCAAGAGAACTCGCAAAAAACTCCGGAGAATTGGCATCAAAGTAAGCAAAATCAAACGATGCTACTGGGGTTCAACCTAGCGCTGTAGTACTAGCAGAACTACTAACGTAGTTGCAAAACGTCTGATCATGATGTTTCTCCAAGGGGTAGCAGAATTGCAGTTGCTAGTGAAAACTGCGATTGTAAAGAGGCGGTGCGGTTAACATCTAATCGTCAGCATTTGACCGCCCAGTTAGCCTATTTTATCGCGAGTTTCAATGAGAGCCATTGGGAAACATGACAGAAGCAACATTACGCAAAGATTCCGTATCGCATTCCACCTTTCGAATCGGTCGATCCGGGTAACACCTGACAGTCCTGCCCAAGAATAAAACCCTACGCAACCGGTTTCATTGTTTGGGAGCGTTCCCCGGGGGCCTGCCATTCGTATCGAAATTGAATACGCAACGTTCCGCTTGTCAGGACTACGACAGGTCGATCTGCAAACCGTCGTAACCGATTTCAATCCCGTCAGGAAGCGTCGGATTCACGACTTCGTAGTTCACTTTGCAGGCGCAATGAGTGAACCAGGTCTTCTTTGCGCCGATTCGTGCGGCAACTTCGATCGCCTGGTCGATGCTGAAATGAGTCGGGTGCGGGTCTTTGCGAAGTGCATCGAGAACGAGGACTTCGACTCCCTCCAGCAACTCAAAACTCGACTCCGGAATGTGGCTCACGTCGGTGCAATACGCAACGTTGCCAATGCGAAAGCCAAGCACGTCAAAATAAGGCCCGTGTTTGAGCGGGATCGGAATCACGGTCGCACCAAGGATATCGATCGGTTCCGTTGAGACCCGACGCAGATCGACCGACGGGGCAGCGCCTGCATGCGTCACCTCGCGATCCGAAAAAGCGTAATCGAACGCCATCCGAAGTCGCTGTTCCACGGTCTCGTTGCAGTAAACCGGAACCGGATGGCCGAGGTAGAACTGGAACAGACGGAGGTCGTCAAAGCCCATAATGTGGTCGCTGTGCTCGTGCGTGTAGATGACCGAATGCACGATGCCGATCTTTTCGCGGATCAATTGTTGGTGAAGATCCGGCGATGTGTCGACCAGCAGATTGCCCTCTGGAAGCCCAAAGATAGCACTCGAGCGAGTCCGTTTGTTGCGGGGATTGTCGCTTTGGCAGGTGTCGCAGCCGCAGCCGATCGCGGGCACGCCGACCGATGTTCCCGTCCCCAGCAGGATCAGTTTGCCGCGGATGTCAGTTGTGACCGGTTGCTTGCTCACGAGAAAATTTGCCAGGTGCTTGTCGGGCGGATAAGGCGGATTGGGAATCCGAAAACAGGAATTCAAAAGGATAATCAGATTGGCGTGCTGTCGATACAGCACTGAAACTCAAGACAGGGCTTACTGAAACAGTGCCCGGGCTTACCGTGGGAAAATCATGCACTGCCATGCGAAGTTCGGGCACGGTTGTTGCCTTCTAACTTTCTTCCCCGTTTCTGACTGACAATCTGAAGCAAGATGGGCTGTGAAAGACCGGTCAAAATCAGCATTTGTTGGCTTAACGGCGGCTCAGTTAACATTGACCCGTTTTCGCCAGCAAGATAACCTGACGGAACCGAAAACACGCTGAAAATAGGCCAAATGTCGATCAACAGGACTGACAGATCGGCATGGCGTTAAAGCTGCGCGACAAGACCAATCAACTTTAAAAATTCGAACCGAACTTTCTTGCTGGAACCAACCTCAGCTAGTTCGGATACCGGAAAGAATTATGGAAAAGCTGGAACTTCTTTGGGACAACACCACGCACTTCGTTTCAGGCGTCGTCCGAAATGTTGAGCGAACGATCACGAACCTGTTTGGTTCATCCAACGCGCGCCAGGTCAAGAAACTTCAGGGCCGCGTCGACGCGATCGGTGCGCTCGAAGCGACCTACGAAAAGATGACCGATGAAGAGTTGCGGAATCAAACGCAGCTGTTCATGCAGCGATTGCGAAACGGTGAAACAACCGACGACATTCTGACCGAAGCTTTCGCTGTCTGTCGCGAAGGCGGCAAGCGATTTCTTGGCATGCGGCACTACGACGTTCAGCTGGTAGGTGGCATGGTGCTGCACAGCGGCGCGGTTGCAGAAATGGTGACCGGTGAAGGTAAGACTCTGGTGGCGACGTTGCCGGCTTACTTGAACGCGCTTGAGGACCGCGGAGTGCATGTCGTGACGGTGAACGACTATCTTGCGCGTCGCGATATGGAATGGATGGCACCACTCTACATGGGGCTTGGTTTGACCGTCGGCAACATCCAATCCAACATGCCGGTGCTGGATCGACAAAAGTCCTACAGTTGCAACATCACTTACGGAACCAACAACGAGTTTGGATTCGACTACCTTCGCGACAACATGCGTCCGGCGGCACGCGGCGATGAACGTTTTCCTTCGCGCTTGCAGCAGTCGCAAGGCAAGTTGGCGTTTGCGATCATTGACGAAGTCGACAATATTTTGATCGACGAAGCCCGTACGCCGCTGATCATCTCCGGACCGGCTCATACGAATCCGGGCCGATACGCCGAAGCCAACAAGATCGCGTTGCAGTTGAAACGCGATCTGCACTACCAGGTAAACGAAAAAGATCACACCGCGACGCTGACTGATGAAGGTGTGCGTCATGCGGAAAAACTTGCCGGCGTCGAAAGTTTCTACACGCCCGGCAATATGGAATGGCCGCACCTGATCGACAACGCACTCCGCGCCCATTCGCTCTACACTTGCGATGTGAATTATGTCGTCAAAGATGGCCAAATTGTGATCGTTGACGAGTTCACAGGTCGCTTGATGGACGGTCGACAATGGTCCGACGGTTTGCACCAGGCAGTCGAGGCCAAAGAGAACGTCAAGATCAAGGAAGAGACTCAGACTCTGGCGACGATCACGCTGCAGAATTACTTCAAGCTGTACGACAAAATTTGCGGCATGACCGGTACCGCGATGACGGAAGCCGAAGAGTTCTACAAGATTTACGAACTCGATGTTGTCGCCATCCCGACAAACAAAACGATGCTGCGGATTGCTCATCCGGACATCATCTACAGCAGCGAAAAGCATAAGTGGAGCGCTGTCGCCGAAGAAGTCGAAAACTATCACATGCACGACATGGTTTTCATGAACAACGGTGACATCTACGTCGGCAAACTGGTCAGCGACGATGGCGACGTCGTGATCAAGGACAGCATGGACGGCAAAGAACACACGCTGTCGCAGGGCAAGGTCAAAAAAATACAGCGAGCCGGACGTCCGATCCTTGTGGGTACCACCACGATCGAGAAAAGTGAGTTGTTGTCAGAGCTGTTGACCAAACGCGGGATCAAGCACGAAGTTCTCAACGCCAAGAACCATAAACGTGAAGCCGATATTGTCGCTCAGGCGGGTCGCTTTGGTGCCGTCACGATCGCGACGAACATGGCCGGTCGTGGTACCGACATTATCATGGGTGGTAACCCGGAAACGATGGCGTGGGCGCGCTTGCAGGATACCTATCCGACACGTTTGGATGTTCCGCAGGAAGAGTGGGATGCGTTGGTCGCCGAGATCGACGAAGAACACAGAATGGCCGAGATGGGCAAAGAAGTGAAAGCCATGGGCGGCTTGCACGTACTCGGAACCGAACGTCATGACGCTCGCCGGATCGACCTTCAGCTTCGTGGTCGTTGCGGTCGTCAAGGTGACCCCGGAAGTAGCCGTTTCTTCCTCAGCCTCGACGATGACCTGATGCGAATCTTCGCCGGTCCGTTCGTGAAACGCGTGCTTGAAATGGGCGGTTTCAAGGACGATGTGCCGATCGAAAGTAAGATGGTTTCACGTCGAATCGACAGTGCCCAGAAGAAGCGCGAAGAGTTTAACTTCGAGATCCGTAAAAGCTTGCTCGAATACGACGAAGTGATGGACGAGCAGCGAAAGCGTATCTACAGCTTCCGTCAGCGGATTCTCGACGGAGCCAGTTGTCGCGAGATCGTGCAGGACATGATTCGCGAGCAAATTGAGTCCAACCTTGCGACTTGCCTCGACGATTCCTTTGGCTATGAATCGTTCGCAAGCTCTGCGGCCAACCAGCTGTCAGTGGATTCGCTTGATCCAAAGCTGTTTCGAAAGCTGTCTCCGGATGAAGCAGAAAAAACGGCGATCGATGAAGCGCAGCGGATGGCGGAAACTCTGGTCGTCAGTCAGGTCGAAGACCATTTGCCGATCTCGGAAGACGAATCCGAATGGAGTTGGTCAGCGTTGGCTCATTTCGCTAACAGTCGCTGGGACTTGAAAGTCAACGAGCATGAATTGAAGAAGGTGGGTCGTGAGCGGGTCGACGAATTTCTGATCGACAAGGCTCGCAAGGCTCTCGAGAAGATCGACATTTCTCATGCCGAGCAGATGCTGCATCACAATTATGGCGTCCGAACAGCGGCCGCATGGTTGAAGGCTAAATTCGGTATCGAGCTTGATCCGGAATCGCACAGCGAAGCTTCTGCCGACGAGATCACGGAACTGGCGACCGATAAGGCGATCGAAGTTTACGATCGCAAAGAAGCCGAATACCCGGTGATGGCTGGTTTCTATCAGTTCTCAACTCCCGGCAGCGGCGGGGCGCAACCGCGGCTTGATCGCGAGCAGTTGATGGACTGGGCCGCGCAGCGTTTTGAAGACGCTGACATGACGGCGTCGGTTATTCAGGATAAACAGCGTCAGGAAATTGCCGATCTGTTGATCGACAAAAGCCTGCACCATCAGCAACAAGCTCAAACAGCGATTGCCACGCTGCATGAAAAACTGACCGAGCTTTCCCAGAAAGGCGAACTGCCTTTGAAGAATGCCAACGGTGCTGCTGATTCTCTGGCCAGTTGGTTCAAGGATACGTTGGATTACGAACTGGATCTTGAACATGTTGATCGGCTTGAGAAAGATCAGCTTGAAGATCAGCTCGAAGCGATCGTCGAGAATCATTACCATCCTGAATTCCGTCGCATGGAGCGAATGGTTTTGTTGGAAGTCGTTGATTCGGCCTGGAAAGACCACCTGTTGGCGATGGATTACCTTCGCAGTGCCGTTCGCAACCGAGGGATGGCTCAGCTTGATCCCAAAGTCGAATACAAGCGCGAAGGTATGCGAATGTTCGAAGGGCTTTGGAGCTCGATCGGCGAACGTGTCACCGATCTTGTTTTCCGCATGGAAAATATGAACGCGGATTTCGTCAGCCACACGCTTACGGAAACCATGGCCAAGCCGCCGACAGAAACTCGCACGATCGAAACGCGTGAAACCTATCAGGACGATACCACGCAGGAGAATCAGGACGCGGCCGATACTGCAGGTTCGAAACAGAAAGCGGAAACGATTCGCAACCGCGATAACAAAGTTGGTCGCAACGATCCGTGTCCGTGTAACAGCGGCAAGAAGTACAAGAACTGCTGCATGAGAAAAGCCGGTTAGCAGCAGGTCGATCTGTCCGTTAGTAGGTCGGTCTGTCCCAGACCGACACCCGACAGCAACCCCCAAATCGCCCAAGAGCAAAGGATTGACTTGCGCCTGCGATCCCAAATCCGCACCTTCGTCCTCAACGGAATCTGGCTGATCATTTTGCTGATCGGTTTGCCGTGGCTCGCATGGCGTTTTGTGTCCAAAGGCAAAAACCGTCGAGGTTGGAGTCAAAAGCTGTTTGGGTTGGTTCCGGCTTCCGCCAAACCGGTTGGCTCAAAGCGGATTTGGCTGCATGCTGTCAGCGTCGGCGAAGTCCATCTGCTCAACACGCTGGTCGGTTCGTTGCTTCAGCATCACGGCGATGTCGAGCTCTTCATTTCCACCACAACGGAAACTGGCTACGACCGCGCGGTGGCTCTCTTCGGAGACCGGCATGAAGTCTTCTTCTTTCCGTTTGATTTCAGCTGGGCGATTCGAAACGTGATCAGGCGAATCGATCCCGACCTGCTGGTCCTTGCAGAGCTGGAACTCTGGCCCAACCTGATTCACATTTCTGCGGATCTTGAACTGCCAGTCGTTGTCGCCAATGGACGGCTGAGCGAAAACAGCCACCGCAATTATCGCCGTTTTGAATTCTTCACCCGGCCGATGTTTCAAAAGTTGAATCGAGTCGCCGCCCAGGATCGAATCTCTGCCGATCGATTTGTCGAACTTGGGTGCGATCCTAATCGGGTCATCGTCACTGGAAATCTCAAATACGATGCCATTGAAACAGATCGCAACAACGCAAAAACGTCAGCCTGCCGGTGCCTTGCAAGGGATTTTGGAATCGCTGATGACGACCGGATCCTGATCGCCGGAAGCACCCAAATCGAAGACGAATCAGCCGCGGTCAACGCGTGGGAAATGCTGCGAAGTGAATTTGGCGATCTCAAACTGGTCATCGTCCCGCGTCACCCCGATCGATTCGCAGAAATCGAATCGTTGCTGGAAAAGAAAGGCCTGGTTGCGAATCGACGTTCGCAGCACGGCAGCGTTTCAGTCGACTCGGACATACTTGTCGTCGACGTCATTGGAGAGCTCTCAGGCTGGTGGGGCTTGGCGGACGTGGCCTTCGTCGGCGGAAGCATGGGCTCGCGAGGTGGGCAAAACATGATCGAGCCAGCGGCCTATGGAATTCCTGTCTGCTTCGGTCCCAATACAGCGAATTTCCAATCCACGGTCGACGGTCTGCTCGCGCACAACGCCGCTAAAGTCGTCGAGGATACTGTGCAGCTGACCGATTTCGTTGCCCGAGCGTTGGGTGATCGCGTTGAAAGCGAATCGATGGGAAAACGAGCTCAGGAGTTCGTGCAACAGCATCGAGGAGCAGCAGCTCGAACGGTTGAAATTCTAGGTCGGTTCCTGCAGTCCAAGTCGCGGAAAGACCTCGAACACGCGGCGTGAACCAATTCGCAATCCGAGCCACGCCCCCGGTGACCAGTCGGAACCGCTTCGGGTTATAATTGCAGCTCCAGTTTCCGTCTCCGCTGCAAGCTACCTATGCGAATCGGCTATCACACCAATGGAATGACGCAGCACGGTCTGTTCGCCGGGCTGAACCTGCTCGCCAAAACCGGTTACCGGAGTGTGGCGATCAACATCGACCACGGCTGGCTCGCGCCCGGAGACGCCGGTGTCAAAGCAAATGTTCATAGCGTGAAATCGCTGCTCAACGATCGAGGGATCAACTGCGTGGTCGAAGCGACCGCGAACTTTCTGTTGGATCCCGAAACGCGAAACGGTCCGACGTTGATGGACCACGATCCGGGGCTGGTGGAAAGTCGAATGCGCTATCTGAAATATTGCGTCGACGTTGCTGCGGAACTTGAGGCCGACTGTATGTCAATGCGTTCAGGCACCCGACCCGAAGGTTTGACGTTCGAGAAAGCGATGGGTCGACTGGTTGATGGTGTCGAAGAACTGCTCCTGTACGCCGCCGAACGCGATGTCGTCGTCAGCATCGAGCCGGAGCCCGGGATGCTGGTTGATACGCTGGGACGATTTGATCGACTGCTGCACCTTTTCGATTCGCCACGGATGATGTTAACCTTGGACGTCAGCCACATTTTCTGCAACGACGAACTTCCATTGGCCGCGCAGCTCGATCGCTGGAAAGACAAAATCGCAAACATCCACATCGCAGATGTTCGCGAAGGCAAGCATCAACATCTTCCGCTGGGCGAGGGCCAAATCGGATTTCCGTTAGTGCTCAATGCGATCGCCGGTTCGGGCTACTGCGGCGGAATTCACGTCGACTTGCCTGACTTCAGCCAGGACGCTGCGGCGATGATTCAAAACAGCTACAACTTCCTTTTTCCACTTATCGAACAAGCAAAGGCCAAAAACCTTGAGTAGCAAACGACTCGTTTTTCTTACCGTCCCTGGCCTGCGTCGCAAAGACCTGCAGAAGATGCCAAACTTGCAAATGCTAACCAGTTCAGGTTGCGTTAGTACCGTCCGGCATGCGTTCCCTTGCGTCACCTGGCCCAGCCAAGCCAACGTTTTGACAGGAAAGGCAGCGGACAGTCATGGCGTTGTCGCCAATGGTTTTTACTGGCGAGACGAATGCAAGGTTGAAATGTGGACGGCCTGGAACGAAGTCATCCAACAGCCGCAGATTTGGGATTTGCTCAAAGACAAAGGGCTCAAGTCGGCTGCCTGGTTTCCGATGCTGAGCAAAGGTTGCGGCGCGGACTATGTTTGCATGCCGGCTCCAATTCACAAGCCTGACGGCAGCGAAGACCTTTGGTGCTACACCAAACCACAGGAGTTCTACGGCGAACTGCTGGAAAAGTATGATCACTTTCCGCTGAAACATTTTTGGGGCCCGTTGGCCAATATCAAGTCCAGCAAATGGATTGCCAATTCAGCCGTTGAATGTGCCAGAAAGTTTAAACCGGATTTCTTCTACATCTATCTGCCGCATCTGGATTACGCGGCGCAGAAATTTGGTCCTGACAGCGAACAGGCGATTGCGGCGGTTGAAGAACTGGACGCGCTGATTGGCGAACTGGTCGCGGATATGAATGCCGGCTTGGAGGATCCATCGTGGATGGTGTTGAGCGAGTATGTGATCACCGCAGTGGATCACGTGAGCTATCCCAATCGAATTTTACGAAACGCCGGATTGCTGTCCGTTTGCGAGTCCGATTCAGATCCCGGCAAAGAGATGTTGGACTTTGAGCACAGCGACGCGTGGGCATTGGTCGACCACCAGTTCTCACACGTGTTCGTGAAAGATCGAAATGAAGAAACGATCGCGAGGGTCGTCGAGCTTTTTCAGGACACCGAAGGCATCGATAAAGTTCTGGTCGGACCAGAGCGAGGTGATCTGGACCACGAACGCAGCGGAGACGTCGTTCTGGTTTCCAACGCAAATAGCTGGCAAGCTTACTATTGGTGGCTGGACGATTCGCTCGCGCCATCCTTCGCCCACACGGTCGATATTCATCGAAAGCCTGGCTACGATCCGATCGAATTGTGCTTCGACATGGCGACCATGTCAGTCCCGCTGGATGCCACGCTAGTCAAAGGATCGCACGGCGTGCCGCAGGAACCGGGAAAGGAACAGGGTGTGTTAGCCTGTTCCGATGCAGCCCTTCTCGATGGCGATGTGCTCAGTGAGACTCAGGTTTTTGAATCCGTCATTCGGTTTTTTCAGCAAGCCTGACTACCAGATAACGGTGCCGCCTTCGGGGGCAATCATGTCGTCGAGATCATAGAACATGTCTTCGCTGATATCGTTTTGGCTGATGTTGAGATACTTCAGGTTCTCAAGCTTCAAAAGCGACTCGGCACCGTCGTCGGTCAAGCGTTCCTTGTTCGATCCGCAGTGCAACCATGTGAGCTGAGGCATTTTCTCAAGCGTCTTCAGGCTCGCGTCAGTCACCGCGGTCTTGTCGATGTTCAGCCACGTGACCGAATCGAGTGTAGCGATGCTCTCGACGACCGGGTCACCGATTTTGGTGCTCCAGAAATTGACTTCTTTCAGCTTGTCCATGCGAGCAAAATGCGGAGCTGAAGCATCCGTGATGCCTGGTGAATTCGTCTCACTCAAGTCCAGTTTTCGAAGGTTCGGCAGCTCGGAAAGCGCCTCAACTCCTGCATCCGAAATGTTGGTGTTGCGAAGCACCATGACTTCGAGGCTGGGGATCTTTGCCAGAGCCCGCATGCCTTCGTCGCCCACGTCAGTGCCGAACAGGTAGATTTCCTTCAGGTTCTCAAGTCCCTGTAGTTTCTTCATTCCTGCGTCGGTGACTTGCGTGTAATTCAAACCCAACACTTTCAGCTTTTTCATCTTGGCCACCGAATCGAGAGTTCGGTCGCTGATCTGTCCGCCCCAAATTTTCAGAAACGAAAGGTTGGGCAATCCGGAAATCGCTTCGACTGCCGTGTCTGCGATTTGGTTATCGGTAAGGTCGAGCGCTCGCAGTGTCTTCAAGTCCGCCAGCTTGGCAATGTCCGAGGATTTGACGCGGGTTTGAGTGCAGCGAATCTGCTCCAACGCTGGAAACTTGGCGAACAGGTCGAAACCATCGGCTGGGAAACTGACTCGCGCCATCTGTAGAAACTTGAGCTTGGGAAGTTTGCCCAAGTTCGTGATGTCTGCGGACGTCAAAGATGCTCCAGGCATGTCAACGCGTTGAAGCGTGTCGAAGCTTGAGAGAACCTCGAAGGACTTTGCGTCGAGAGTCGAACCGTTGAACGAAAGACGCGTAAGGGCCGTGCAATCTGCCAGCTTTTCCAGCAGAGCGTTATCGTTGCTGATGTCCGCAAAGTCGACCTCAGAAATCGTGCCGTCGGTTTTCGAAAGGACAACATAGCCGCCGACGTTTTCGATTTCTTTGACCAACGCTTCCCGAACTTCAGCCGACAGTGGCTCGACAACTGGAACCGGCTCAGCTTTCGGTTGCTCAGAACTCACGACGTCTGATTCAACTGATCTTTGTCGAGCTTCATCCCGCTGCTTTTTCGCCTGGATCAGATCGTCATAGTTGGTCTTCTGACAGCCAACGGCAAGGCAAGAAAGCAGTAGCAAAATGGTCGAAAGTACGCGCGTGTTCAACTCGGTTTCTCCTGATAGCGACGCCGGTAAAGGCCAAAAATATAGGGTAGCACGCCAGTAGATGAAGTGAAGGAGGTTGAGCCCCTGGCCCGCACAAAGCTCATAGTTTAACCAGGACGAACATTTTCGCTGACCAGAACATGTGGAAATTCGCTGACAAGATATGCGGCTTGTGACTGTTGTGACCGAAATGATGATTGTTCGTTTATCTGTATTGAGGTCCACTCAAATGCAATTGTTCAGGCTCAATAGCTGGCACTTGGCCACCGCAGGAATGTTGCTCGGTGCGTTTTCGTTCACAACCCATGATTCCGGGTCGGAGGACGATCTGCTGGATTCCGCACTTGATGGCCCCGTGCCGCAGTATCAAAGCACCGCCGATCCAGGGTTCAGCGAGCCGTCGCCCAAGGTGAATGCGAATACTACGGGTGCAGCCACGCCCCAATCCGCTCTGCAAAGCCAGCCAGTCACTCCGCCAGTGTCGAGCTCGAAAAGTTCGGACGAATCAAGCGGCCCGAGTTACGCGGGAGTTGAATTGGCTCCCAATCCGTTGGCGAGTTTGCTTGGCGGAGAAACGATCGCGAGCCCGTCGCCAAAGGCCATCCCGAAAGCAAACGTACAGCCGAAAGCGAACGTACAGTCGAACTCAACCGAGCAGCATTCTCCATCAGGCATTGTTCCAGAACCGGTTCGGCCAACCGAGCCTGCCCCCGTACCGAAACGTCTGGCACCGGTCAGCCCGGAGCCTGCGAAAATCCAAGTCGAACCTGAACGAGAACTCGGTTCGATCAAGACGTTGCCGCCACAGTACAGGTCTCCGTTTGATCCAGCACCGATTCAGGCTCATCCGCAGACGATTGTGCCGCCGTCGACTCAGCAAATACAACCCGCGCCTGCCGCGAACGCGCAGGGCGTGATGAAAAGTGATCCGGCAAAGAAAGCTGCTGACAAAGCGACTGCCAAAGCTCACCGAAAACCAGAGCTCAACTATGACGTCTATCGAGACCCGTCGGTTTATCCGATCGATCCCCGAAAGCAAAACAATCCCTGTACGCAGGGGCCGAGCCGTGGCTGTGGATGTCGTTCGGTGGCCCGCACAGGGCTGCACGGTCGGCCTTACCAACCGACTGAACCCGGTGGCTATGCCTGCGGCAAGCGATGCAATAACAAGCATCCGCAGTTTTCCGCTTACTGGCCTCGTCCGTTTTCAGCCAAGTTGGACGAGCATAATCCGGAGCGAGCAGCGAGTCGATATTCGGGATGCCAGGAGAACAAGCTGATCGACGCGTTCGATCGTTTGGCGAATTTTCGGCTGATCGACTATCAACGAACGGACAACGGATATTGCGGACCAGAAAGCGATCCTTGGGGCTGTCTCGGCGAAAGCAAGCAGCTGGGAACGACCTATCCAGTCCAGGCAATTCCTGTCGTGCCGACGCCCGCCGCGTACCCGCTGCAGTGAGACCTTATTCCGTTTTCGCACCAACGATTTCAAGCAGGCGATCGTGGAACGGACCGTTGCTGGCCATCGCATTGCCGCTGTCGATTTTTCGTTCGCCACGAAAGTCAGTGAAAACCCCGCCAGCTTCCTCAACGATCGGCATCACTGCGGCGGCGTCCCAAATGTTCAGTATCGCGTCAGTCATCACTTCGATTCGACCTGTGGCCAACAGCAAGTAGCCATAAACGTCGCCCCAAGTGCGGCAAAAATAGACTTCTTTCGCGAGGCGATTCCACGCGTCCGCTGCTCCGACCTCGCCGAATGTTTCCGCCTGGGATGTCGCCATGACCGCATCGGCGATTTCTGTCGTTGTCGAAACGCTCGCTTTTGTCGGCGTTTCAGTACCACGGAAGTGCCAGGCACCCTGCCCTTTCATCGCGTGGATGCCTTCGTCGAGGCCGGGAAGATAAACCGAACCGATCAGACATTCGCGATCGTCACTGCCTTCGATGGCTCGATCAACCGCGACCATGGTTCCGTAAAGTGGCACGCCGGAAATGAAAGACTTCGTCCCGTCGATCGGGTCAAGAATCCACCTCCACGGAGAACTGCCTTCGGTCACTCCGAACTCTTCACCCACAATCGAATCGTCAGGAAAGTGTTTGGCGATTTGTTCGCGAAGATGCTTTTCCGATTCACGATCGGCAATCGTCAACGGCGAGCGGTCGGCTTTCTTTTCAACTTCAAAGCGGTCGGTTTGAAACCAGTTCAAAGTGACTTTGCCCGCGGACTTTGCAATTTGCTGCGCGAGTTCATATCGCTGTGTGGATTCAGATTGGCTCAAGGTTCTGCCGTTGTTTGAGAGGATGCCTGTTCATTGAGCTCCTGTTTGTAAAGCACAAGAGAGTGAATGAAAAGCATGATCGCTCCAACAACCAGCAAACTGTCAGCGATATTAAAATTCGGCCAGGGATCAAAGAACGGAACGCCCTCCAGGCGAAACAGAATCCAGTCCCTGACGTTATCTCGAATGTGTTCCGGATAAGACGGTTTGGCTCCCAGTCCAACTCGGTCGTACAGGTTTCCGATAATGCCACCGGAGACCAGACCAAGCGCGAACGTCAGCCACAGATCGACCGCTGCCCGATACACGAACAGCCAGCCAAGAATGCCGGCCAAAGCAACCAGCGAGAAGATCGCGAAGTAAAAACTCATGCCGGCACCCATGCCAAACAGAGCCCCTGGATTGGTCGAAGGCTGGACGCCGAAGATTCCTTCGATCCACCAGAATGCCACGTACTGGCCGTGGACGCCTTCCGTTGCGATCTGAGGATCAAAATAGTTGTCGAACACCCAGGCTTTGGTGATCAGGTCAGCCGCAAGTCCTGCTATCAACAGCCCAAAAAAAAGGACGAAGCGACTTGCAGGAAGTCGCTCGTCCGTCGGAGTAATTTGTTGATCGATGTTCGAAGCGTCGTTAATAATTGCCGTCTTCGAGTTCACTGGCACACTTCACGCAATGCGGAGTATAGGGAATCGCTTTGAGTCGAGTCTTTGGGATTTTCCCAGAGCATTCAAGGCAAGAACCATAAACACCCTCTTCAATCCGTTCAAGAGCACCTTCGACCGCGGTCAGAGTTTCGCCTTCGCTGTTCATCAACAGGATCGTGTTGTCCTGTTCGAACGTGTCACTTCCCATGTCCGCCATATGACTGGGGACCGAAGAAGAGCCCGAACCGCCGGAACCGCCAGAAGACAGTGCCGAATTCGCGAGCGTGCTCACGTCTCCACGCAATCTTGCTCGAAGATTCAGCAGCAACTCCTTGAAAGGCTTCACTTCCGCCTTTTTCATCTTTGCCATCTCTATTCCTTTCGCCGTTTATCGCCCGATTCACTTTCGCAAACTTAAGCGCCGAACAGATCTAAACACGATGCGTGAAAAGTTGTTTCGGCATTCGATTTGGTTATCACTCAAAAAGTGATGAAGCGAGCGTGTTTTTCTAAGGGAAGAAACGTTACCGGCATCCTGCAAAGCCTCTTTCTGCGGGAAAGATCCAGTCCGTTTCGAGCATTATCCTATCGCCGTTCTACGAACAAACACCAGACTTGGTTTCGGAAATTCATCGAATTAACACGTTTGATTCGTTTTGGGTGGATTACGTTCACCTTAGAGCTTCCAAATCCGGTTTTTGACAAACGGTATTTGCATTTGGCGAAGATTTGAAACCGGTGTCATAATGCGAGCCGATGAGAAATTGTTTCCGGCCCCAAACTTTGCAGAATTGGCATTACTGAGTCTTCAGTTGGCTGCGCTGAGTAGTCAATTGTCCAACCGGTCTCGATATTGGTCGTCGGTCGGTCGAGAAACTCAAGTCCAGATTCCTCGATTCATTGTCGGGAATTAGCTGTTGGGAGAGCTGGTCACCTTTGAGCACGAGACGAACCGGAGCAAACCCAAACAGCCAACATGCGTGCAAGTTGCCCTGTCTGCCCTGTCCGATTTCGATCGTGCATCATGATCCGTCGCGATCGCCCCGGTGACTTTGGTGATGCAATAAGTCATAGTGGCTCGACTTTGATGTAACGCTTTGCGAGGAAAACCAAAACCATGTCTTTAAAGATTTCCATTAGCGGCGCCGCCGGACGAATGGGGCAGCGACTGATCGCTTGCGCGGCTGCCGACGAGGACCTGACCGTTGTCGATGCAATTGACCGATCTGAGCATCCGTCTGTGGGATCCGATGCCGGACTGGTCGCCGGTTCTGGAGAATCCGGAGTCAATATCGGATCTGAGTACTGTGGCGAATCCGAAGCCGTGATCGATTTCTCAACGCCTGATGGAGCAAAGCTGGCAATCGAATATTGCGTGGCGAACAAATGTCCGTTGGTGATGGCCACGACGGGGTTGGAAGAAAATGACATCGCCGCGATCAAGTCTGCTGCTGAAACGATTCCAGTCGTTTGGGCCCCGAGTATGAGCCTGGCCGTAAACTTGATGATGAAAGTCACCGAGTTTGTTGGCACGGCATTGAAGGATCTGGACGGCGGCGTCGATGTCGAAGTCATCGAGCGTCACCACCGATTCAAAGTCGACTCTCCAAGTGGCACGGCGCTCAAGTTTGGCCAAATCGTTGGCGACGCAATGGGGTTGACTCACCAACAACATGGTCGCGAAGGAGTCATCGGGCAAAGACCTCGCAATGAGATCGGCTACCACGCGATTCGCGCAGGAGACGATCCCGGCCAGCACACGATCCTGTTCGGCATGTTGGGCGAGAAGATCGAATTACACGTCGCTGCATCGAACCGCGATTGCTATGCGCTCGGCGCTTTGGCTGCCGCGAAATTCGTCGCAAAAAAAACTGCCGGACTGTACAACATGTTCGACGTGCTGGGCCTGTCTGATGGCCAAGTGTGACGAAGGTTACCTGTGCAGCGTCTGCGGCGAAGACGTCGCGGAAATTACCGACAGCGATCTCTATTTGCGATACGTGATCGGGTTGCTTGATCCCGAATTGCTCCACGCCACGCCGGAACGTCACATCCGCTGCAATCCCCTGTTGGCTCAGTTCATTGTCGATGCGTCATTTGAGCCGGTGGTCGTTGAAGGTGAATTTTCGAAGGCAGAACTGGATCCCGACTACGTGGCGCAGCGCGAATCCCTGGTGACTCGCGGCTGGAAACGACTCGCCGAAATCAAAGCCCTGGGCGAAGTGTCGGTCCTGGAAATACCCTTGCCAGAAGTTATCGAAAAAATGGCGTAGGAAAGCAGTTTGTTGGCCGTCTGCATTCACCTTTCTCAAGCAAACTACGGCATGCGTCACACGGTTTGATGCTGTCGCTACTCGACTTTCATGTCGTACATGAAATAGGGCATTCGTTTCATGCCCAGGTTTTCGTACGCTGCCTGCGCTTTTTCGTTTTCCGTTTCAACGTAGAGCCGCACGTACATTGCGTTCTCCTTTTTCGCCAGCTCGACCACTTTGTGAAACATCTGGCTGAACAGGCCTTTGCCGCGGTTCGCTGGTTTTACGAACACGGACTGGATGTACCACATGTTGCAGTTCCGCCAGTCTGACCATTCGTAAGTGATCATCAGACTTCCGACGACTTCACTGTCGACATCGGCGACCAAATAGAATCCCTTTTGCGTGTCGGCGAATACAGACTTTACCGCCGTGAGAACTTCATCGGGGCAAAGAGTTTTGTTTTCCGTTTCCAGGGCCATCGCGATCTGAAAATCGGCAATCGATTCAGCGTCTTCGGCGGTAGCGAAGCGAATGGGATCGTACATCGATTTTTTGCTCAGGTAGATTCAGGAAATTGATGCACGCCGTTGTCACCAAGCGGCAGGTCTTTGACCCAGTCGACATTTTTGGGGTTGAGCGACGCGTAGAGGTGCGGGAAAAGTGCTCCGCCGCGCGACGGTTCCCATTTTAACGAATCGCCTAGCGTCTCCGGATTCACGGCGACCAGCAATAAGTCAGCTTCGCCTGCAAAATGTTTAGCCGCGGTTTCGGCAGCTTGTTCGGCCGTTGAAAAATGAATGTAGCCGTCCTGAAGATCGATAGCGGCACCGGCAAAAGTCCCTTCGGCTTCCGCTGCGGCCCATTGTTCACGATGAATTATTTTAAAAATGTGCATGTATCCAATCGTAGCGGGGCTTGAGTGCGGTTGGTATGCCTTGCCGCAGAATAATCTGTCGCTGAAGCTTCAATCCTCAGTTTTTTGCTGACATTCTTTACGGTTGGTGCCTTGGTTGTAGGCCTCATCCTCGAAATGAATCCTTGACCAGAAACAATCCAATCACGATACTAATACAACGCAGGGGTGTCCAAAGTTGTAGTTGGTTTCAGACTCGTAATCCTGGTCTGTGACAGGCTGACCTACTTTTAAGTGGACTGAGAGTTTTGGCTGAGATGCCGAACAACCCTTTGAACCTGATACGGATAATACCGGCGAAGGGAGCGAGAGGCTGTTTCTTCTTTTATGAACAAGCCGCTCTTTCTTTCAGCGTCGTTTTTCCCCGTTGTTACCCCGGTAGTTACCATTAGGGAAAATAATGAACGCACCCAAGCAACCGACTCCAGAAGTTAACGGAAAGCAACGCGGCGACTATACAGGCCAGTTCACCGAAGAGATCGACAACGCGGAAGAGATTCGAGCGATCGAGAACGATCCGACTCAGTTCCCGAACTCGACTCGAATCTATGTTCAGGGCGAGATTCATCCTGACATAAAAGTTCCCTTGCGAGAGATTCGACTCTCGGACACGGAGCATCCCAACGGCAACGTTGAGAAAAACGATCCAATCCGAGTCTACGACTGCGCGGGGCCGTGGGGCGATCCGGACTTTCAGGGCGACGTGACCAAAGGTTTGCCGGCGATGCGGCTTCAATGGATCCTCGATCGCGGCGACGTCGAAGAATACTTGGGTCGCGACGTGAAGCCGGAAGACAACGGCTATCTCTCCAAAGCGCACGCTGAAAAATACAACTCGCTCAAAGATGGAAAGAACAGGCTCAAGGAATATCCTGGATTGAAGCGAAAACCTTTGCGTGCCAAGTCAAGCCAGGACAAAGGTGCCGATTGGCATCCAGTCACGCAAAAATGGTATGCCGATCAGGGAATCATTACGCCCGAAATGGAATACATTGCGATCCGCGAAAACCTCGGACGAAAAGAAGAATTCGAGACCATTGCAGACAGGTATCCGAACCTTAAAGATCTGCCACCGGAGGCGTCTGATCGCATTCGTCAGCTTTGCACGACTCCTGAAGGTTACGAAATGCCTCGGCCGTCGGAGATCAATCCTGACAAACAGGTGCCTCGAAACCGCATGGAGCACCAGCATCCCGGTCAGACGTTTGGAGCGATGACTCCTGCTTTCATTACGGCAGAATTTGTGCGTTCAGAAGTAGCTCGCGGCCGCGCGATCATTCCGCTGAACATTAATCATCCGGAATGCGAGCCGATGATTATCGGGCGGAACTTTCTTGTAAAGATCAACGCCAATATTGGGAACTCGGCGGTAACTTCGACCATTGATGAAGAAGTCGAAAAGATGCGTTGGGCCACCAAGTGGGGTGCCGACACCGTGATGGATCTTTCTACTGGCAAGAACATTCACGCGACCCGAGAATGGATCGTCCGCAACAGCCCTGTGCCAATTGGAACCGTCCCGATCTATCAAGCGTTGGAAAAAACCGGCGGACGGATCGAAGCGCTGACATGGGAACTGTTCCGCGATACGCTGATCGAACAGGCGGAACAAGGCGTAGATTATTTTACAATTCACGCTGCCGTTTTGAGAGCATTCGTTCCTCACACGGCGAACCGGATGACCGGCATCGTTTCTCGCGGCGGTTCGATTTTGGCAAAGTGGTGCATTCATCACGAGAAAGAAAACTTTCTCTACGAGCACTGGGACGAGATCTGCGATATTTGCGCAGCTTACGACGTCAGCTTTTCAATCGGCGATGGCTTGCGTCCAGGCTCGATTGCCGACGCGAACGATTACGCTCAGTTGGCCGAACTCGAAGTCCAGGGCGATCTAACCAAACGGGCTTGGGCGAAAGGTTGCCAAGTCATGAATGAAGGGCCGGGCCACGTGCCGATGCACCTTATTCAGGAGAACATGCAGAAGCAAATCGAGTGGTGTCACGAAGCACCGTTCTACACGCTTGGTCCGCTAACGACGGATATTGCTCCAGGCTACGATCACTTCACGTCAGGAATCGGCGCGGCTCAAATTGGATGGTACGGCTGTGCGATGCTTTGCTATGTCACGCCAAAGGAGCATCTGGGACTTCCCAATCGTGACGACGTTCGAGAAGGCGTTATCACTTACAAGATCGCGGCTCACGCGGCAGACCTCGCCAAGGGACATCCGGCGGCGCAGATTCGCGACAACGCAATTTCCAAAGCCCGTTTCGAGTTTCGGTGGCGTGATCAGTTTGCTCTCGGACTCGATCCAGCCCGAGCGATCGAATACCACGATGAAACGCTTCCAGCTGAAGGTGCCAAAACCGCACACTTTTGTTCCATGTGTGGCCCGACGTTCTGTAGCATGAAAATCTCCGAGGACATTCGCCAGTTGGCGAACGAAGAGTCGGGGCAAAGCAGTCTCGTGTCGCTCAATGGATCTGAGAAAGAATGACACAGCGTCGGTGATTGCGACGCGGGTTGACTTCAACTCGCGTCGACGGCGAGGCATCGAGCGTGCATGACTCAACCGCTGTCCGACAAATTTATAGTGCGGAGCATGCGGCTATCCCAACGGCAAAGGCAATGCGCCGACCAGTCGTTCAGCCGCAGCGTCGCATGGTCTGCGACTCTGCATCGCCTTTCCGGTGGACTGCTTCGTAACCTATGCCACAGAACGGACGTGTTGTGGTCGAAATGCACATCGTTCGAAGCTTAAAAGCTTTCCCTTACTGAAGGTTTTCCTGCTATTATGTCGTGATCGAAAGGGACACTCACCGCGACAAGTTAGTGTGCGTGCGGTCCTGCGTTCTTACAAATCAAAATCATATTTCTAAGTGGGGAAATCCATGAGTTTTGCTCAGCATTCTTTCGGCAAGTTGAGCCGATGGGGCTTCGCGGCCATTTTATCGCTTTGCGCAATTAGCGCGTTATCTGGTCTCGCAACAGTGGCGGTTGCGGACGATACATTGACCATTGGGGACAAAGCTCCGAAGCTTGATATTGAGCACTGGCTTAGTGATCGCGACGGTGAATTTTCTGGCTTCACTGGTTTTGAAGCAGACAAAGTTTACATTGTCGAGTTCTGGGCAACATGGTGTGGCCCATGCATCTCATCGATGCCTCATATTGTTGAGACTCAAGACGAATACGCTGATAAAGGTGTCCAGGTCATCAGCGTTAGCAAAGAGAAGCTTGAAACGGTTGAAAAGTTTCTCAAGAAAAACGTAGGCGGCGATAAAGAGAAGACCTATGCCGAACTAACCAGTGCATACTGCCTGACCACAGACCCGGATGGTTCGGTCTCAAAAGACTACATGACAGCCGCTGGCCAAGGCGGTATTCCAACAGCATTCATCGTCGGCAAGACAGGCGAAATCGAGTGGATCGGTCACCCGATGAGAATGGACAAGCCGCTTGAAGAAATCGTTGAAGACAAGTGGGATCGCGAGTCGTTCGCGAAGGAATTCTCTGTTCAGCAAAAGGCTGATTTGATGATGGCTTCGATCGGCAAGCTCTTGCGAGCGGACAAACCAGAGGAAGCATTGAAGAAGATCGATACCTATCTGGAAGAGAATTCTGAAACTGCTGACGCTCGCACAATTGCGCGTATGAAAGGAATGCGAATCTCTGCTGCGATGGCGGCTGGTGGCGAAGAATCAATCGCAGCGTATAAAGAATTGATTGAGTCAGCCGGTGACGAACCGCGCATGATCAATCGGCTCACGGGGCGAGTCGTTAGTCAGCACAAAGCAGGTGAGAAATTCGAGGAAGAGCTTCTAAAGACGGCTTGCGAAGCGGCAGCACGAAGCGTTGAACTTACGGAGAAAGATGGCAAAGACGAAGCCATTGCATCAGCACTGAGCACTCACGCAAACCTTCTGTACATTTGCAACAAGCTTGAAGATGCGATCGCAGTACAGAAGAAAGCAGTTGCTCTTGCGACCAAAGAATCGTTCAAGAAGTTCCTCGAAAAACTGGAAAAGGAACTGAGCGAGAGCAAAGGCTAGATCCGTCCTCTGTCACTCTTGCGAACAATTTCACTTGAGCCGACTGCTTTTGTCAGTCGGCTCTTTTTTTACGTATTGAGAAATGGATACAATGTCGCTTGCCTCATTGCAATATCGCAAACCACGTCGGTTTGCAATTTCTGTGCATGGTCTCCCGCCAACTCGTGGCGTTTAAACATCTTGCTCCAAACCAAAATTCAAGGTTTTTATGAATTCCTGGCATCTCGCAATCCAGAGCTTCAAGCACTACCTGCCGGTCAACCTCGCGATCGCGCTCGGCGTCGCCGCCGCCACCGCGGTGTTGACGGGAGCACTGCTCGTTGGCGACAGTATGCGAACGAGTCTGCGTGACCTGACGCTGGACCGGCTTGGTGAAACAGACGACTTGCTGATTTCGCGTGGGTTCTTCGACCAGTCATCCATGCGACCTGACAACAATCAGGAACTTGCCGCGTTTTGGGATCAGTCTGTCCCGGCAATTCTGTTCAACAACGGAACCGTGGAAACGCAAGATTCCTCCCAGTCCGGCATTCAGCGTGCGGCCAACGTCAACGTTTTCGGTGTCCCGAACGAGTTCTGGCAACTCGACACCAGCGGCATTTCGGTCAACGAACTTTCGGGCGACACCGCAATCATCAATCGGGCTCTCGCCGACCAATTGGGTATCGCTGATAGCGAGTCCGCGAGTCCTGTCACCTTGCGGATCCCGAAACCGACTCAGCTTCCTGCCGAAAGTGCGTTAGGGGCGAAGCGTGATCTGATCGAAAGCCTGGTCGGAATCGAAGTCGTTCAGATTTTGCCCAATGAAGGTCTCGCAGGTTTTAGTATGCACCAAAGCCAGCTGGATAGTCCGAACATTTTCGTGCCCGTTCAAATGCTCCAGGATTCGCTCTCACGCAGTGCACTGCGGCACAAGTCGAGTTCGGAGCAAGTCAACGTTTCTTTCCTTGGCCGCACTGACGCCAATCGTGCAGCCGCTGCAGACTTTCAGAACGTTCTGCGTGAGCTTCCACGGACACTGGAAGACGAAGGCATATCTCTCAAACGCGTCACGCAGACTTTCGAAAGCGACGGACAATCTGCAACCGTGTTTGACTATTGGACATTGTCTTCTGAGCAACTGGTGCTTCTGCCGGCGGTCGTGTCGGCGATCGAAGAAACTTTTCCAGGCGCCAAACCGGTTTTCACTTATCTCGCCAACGATATTCGCAAATCAGATTCGGAATCCGGCATTCCGTTTTCAATGATCGCAGCAATCGACATCGATGACGCGTTTCCATTGCGTGATGTCGACGGACAGCGAATTCAGCCTCCAAGTGAAGACGAGATCGTAATCAACGAATGGGCAGCCAACGATATCGACGTTGATGTCGGAGACAGCCTCACGATTGCCTGGTTCGATCCCGAAACGACCCACGGCAAACAGACAAAACAGGAAGCGACATTGGTTGTCTCCGCAATCGCGGCATTGACTGAACCGTATGAAGCTTTCGAAGTTCGCCGTCGCGGCGAAGTTGTTCCGGCGAAGTTCGACACGGCCCCGACGCTTGCCAACGATCCCAATCTGACTCCGGAAGTCCCCGGCGTGACGGACGCTGAATCGATCGAGAACTGGGACTTGCCATTTGAAACGGCCAGCAAACTTCGTCCTTCTGACGATACGTATTGGGAGAATCATCGCACGACGCCGAAAGCGTTTGTGTCGTTCGCCACCGGACAGAAGCTTTGGAGTAGCCGTTTTGGAGACGTGACCTCCTATCGCATTCCGGCGAAAACGGAACGATCCGAGATTCAAACTCGGCTGCTGTCTGCGATCGCGGAAACGAAAGGAGCGTCCGGATTCGAACTGATTACGCTGCGGCAAAACGCGTTGACAGCTTCATCCGGCTCGACCCCTTTTGACGTACTTTTTCTCGCGCTCAGCATGTTCGTAATCGCGTCCGGGCTGATTCTCGTGTCGCTGCTGTTTCGATTGACACTGCAGTCCCGAGCTTCCGAAGTCGGATTATTACAGGCCGTTGGACTGCCGGCAAAACGTGTTTCGGGCATCTGGATACGTGAAATGCTGCTGGTTTGCATACTGGGAGCTGTGCTCGGGATCCTGATCGGAATTGGTTATGCCGCGGCCATGATTTGGGGGCTGAAGACCTGGTGGGTTGGCGCCATTTCCAAACCGATCATCGACTTGCACATCGGACCGGTAAGCATTTTGATCGGATTCGTCAGCGGAATTTTGATTTGTGTCGGAACGATCTTTTGGGCCTTGCGTTCGCTGCGTCGGCAAAGCGTTCGCGGCATGTTGGCTGGTCGGATTGACGAGTCTGCGAGTTTGCCGAACAGAAAGTCGAAAAAATGGATGCCTGTTGCAATCGTCAGCATGCTGGTTCTCGCTGTCATCCTTTCTGTATTGGCGATTAACCTCAGCGGCGACGCGCAAGCCGGTTCGTTTATGGGCAGTGGGTTTTGTGTTTTGGCCGCGATGCTGATGTTCGTTTACTCGATGCTGGAACGCGATGGCGAATCCAATTCGGCAACCGATCTGCAGCAGTTGGCTCTGATGAGTCTGAGGCGGAATCCACTGCGAAGTACGCTGACCATTGGCCTGGTCGCCGTTGCCAGTTTCCTGATCGCCGCCGTCAGTTCCTTTCGGCTGACTCCAACCGAACAGGGAACAGCCGGATTCGATTACGTGGCTCAGTCGAGCCAGCCGCTGTTTTCAAACCTGAGTTCAGCCGACGGGCAAACTGAATTGCTTGACGCGACTCTTCCGCCTTCGACGCGCGTCTTCGGATTTCGATTCAAACCGGGAGAGGACGCCAGTTGCAACAATCTCTATCAATCTACCCAGCCACGCGTGCTCGGCGCGACACAGGATTTCATTGACAGCTTCAACGCAGAAGTTCCAGCGTTCGCATGGGGAGGATCGGTGGCTGAATCGGATGCTGAATCCGCAAACCCGTGGACGATGTTGAATCGCAGCTACGACGATGGAGCCATTCCAGTCATTATTGACAAGAACACCGCGAACTACAGTTTGAAGATTTTTGCTCCTGGCGGTGACTATGTGGTGCACTTTGATACCGGCGAAACCGTTACGTTTCGAGTCGTCGGATTTCTCAGCAACACAATTCTTCAAGGCAGTCTGTTGGTTTCCGAAGACAGCTTTGTCCGAGCCTTTCCATACCTTGGGGGCTCGCGATACTTCTTGATTGACAGCGAGAACGAAACGGATTCAGCGCAAGCCGTCGCTGTTCTCGAACAGCAACTGGGCGACGAAGGGTTTGATGCCCGGTCCGCGCCGCGATTGTTGGCGAATTTCATGTCGGTGCAGAATACTTACCTCAGCACGTTTCAATCGCTGGGAGCCCTCGGTTTGTTGCTGGGCACATTCGGCCTCGCCGCGGTCCAAATTCGCAACGTTTTGGAACGCAAACGAGAACTCGGGTTGATGCGAGCCGTAGGTTTCGGGAAAGGACGCCTGGCCGGGATGATTTTGATTGAGAACGGATGGCTGTTGGGGACTGGATTGGTCGTCGGAATCCTCGCCGCGTTATGCGGTACCCTGCCCCATTACCTTTTTGGTGATGCTTCGGTTCCGTGGGTTGCACTCGGGGGAATCTTCATCGCGATTTTCGCTATCGGAATCGTCGCCAGCCTCCTTGCAACACGAATCTTGTCGCAAATGAATCTGCTGGATTCGCTCAAAGCTTAGGCAGTCTGGGCAGTATTGGCTTAAATTCGCGATTGCTGCGAACCCGTCCGAAATCCACTTGTCCAAACCGTAGCCGTTGGATTAAAATTCCTTCATGCGACAAGCCGGCTTGGCGGAATTGGCAGACGCGCTTGATTCAAAATCAAGTTCCCTTTGGGAGTGGAGGTTCAAGTCCTCTAGCCGGTACTTTGAGGTGAAAACCTCGTAAAAACGCGGATGATTCAGCTTTCTGATTACCTGCCCAAGTGTGGCAGAGTAGCCCGTTTCCAAACCAGCAAATCCGGTAGTCTACCGGATTTGCTCTAAACGGGAGCTGAATCGTCATGCGTGGAGCATCAAAAACGCCGCCGAAATATCGGAAGCATAGAAAGACGGGACAAGCCGTCGTCACTCTTTCAGGCAAGGATTTCTACCTTGGCCTTCACGGTTCAAAGGCCAGTAAACAGCAATACGACATGCTCGTTGCTCAATGGCTTGCCAATGGCCGGCTGCTACCAAAGTCGGAATCGAAGCGAGCTATCACCGTCTCCGACCTGATGGCGGCATACTGGAAGTTCGCGAAGGGCTTCTACGTGAAGAACGGCAAGCCGACTGGCGAAATTCCGCCGTTGAAGTCGGCTGTCCGAACGTTTCGTAAGGCCTACGGAACCAAGCCAGTCGATGAAGTTGGGCCGTTGCTGTTGATTGCCTACCAAAACATGTTGGTAAAGGACGGGCTTTGCAGAAAGTATGTGAATCAGCAGACTGGCCGAATCAAGCGTGCGTTTAAATGGGGCGTCTCACGGGAACTTGTCCCGGTTGGAGTTCATCAGGCACTCGCTACCGTGTCGTGGTTGCGGAAGGGGAAGACGTCGGCTACGGAGTATGCACCTGTTGAAGCAGTTCCCGATGACGTCGTGAACGCAACGCTCGCGCATGTGCCGTACGAGACGACGCGAGCAATGATTCGGTTTCAGCGTCTCGTTGGCTGCCGTCCTGGCGAGCTATTCATTTTACGGTCAATGGACATCGATCGCACCGGCGGCGGTCACGATGGCGTCTGGCTCTATCGCCCTGAGTCGCACAAGACGGAGCATCATGGGCAGGGTCGCGTCGTGGTCATCGGCCCTGAGGCTCAGAAAGTGCTGTCGCCATTCCTTCCGCCCCACCGCGAAGAATCGGAGCTTTGCTTTCAACGCCGTAGTGGGAAACCGTTTGCGCGGTTGCACTACAGCCAAGCGATTCATCGAGCTTGCCGCAAAGCTTTTCCACCACCGGAAGGAACAGTAGGCGAAGCGTTGAAGCGATGGGAGAAGGAGCATCACTGGACGCCAAACCAGTTGCGGCATGCCACCGCAACGACTGTACGGCGTGAACATGGACTGGAAGCGGCTCAAGTTGTTGCCGGTCATGCGAACGCAAGAACAACGGAAATTTACGCCGAACGCGACATCGCAAAGGCAGCCCAAGTAATGGCAAAGATCGGCTGAGTTTCGTACAACATACAAATCGAACGCCGGTGCTGGGTAGCTCCCACAACGCCGATCGTCGCGAAGGTTACACCCGTTTCCGTCGTGTCGATCGGCAGCCGGTTTCTACGAATGAAACGGGTATCTGAATGGATTTGCATGAAATTTCGTTGGCAAGCTGTGAACAATTGGTTGATAGAATCGAAGCAATTTTCAGTGTGCCATTAGTCGTAAAACGGAATCCAAATCTCGTGCTTGAGCTAAAGCACTTGTTTTCCGAATTGAGCAGCAGCCATAGCGCTAATGACGATACAAGCACGTTTTTTGCAGCGACGGCTGACGAACTTATGAGCGGGTTTATCAACGACTGCTTTGATGAGCAATCGCAAGGTGAATCCTCCTACATCTCTTTTGCGGCAGTTCGAGATCAATGGCGCGAGTGGGACTTCAACCGCGATACTGGTTTGATTGGGGGCGCGGTAGAGATGCCCGATGCGGCGAGAAAGCCACTTGAATCAATCGCCGAATATAAGTCTCAAGATATCCAAGACAAATTCCATCTTTCGCCGAAACAGATTCGGGATTGGTCAAAACGGGATGACAAACCGTTCATTTATAGATCCAAAGGAAACTTCTATTGGGTTGACTTGGCCGCGCCCGAGCTGCGGGGATTAAAAAAGAAGTGACCGCAACTGACATTAAGTGACATTGCTCATTTGAGGCGTCAATAAGGCTATTCAAAGCCGGTGACTCAAACGAATACTACAGCAACAAGACAGAACTTTTTAAGGATTGTTGCCGTGATCAATTTGTTAGCAGAGACACCCGTCCCAATTTCCAAAGTCCCTGCATGGGTTTCCGAACACTGCGGATTCCAGCCGAATCGAAGCACCGTGTTTCGGTGGACAACGCGAGGCTCCGGCGGGCGCATTCTATCCACGATAAAAGTTGGCGGGCGGCGCGTAACAACCGTCGAAGCTTTGCTGGCGTTCTTTGAGTCGGACGGCCCAGCAGCTCAGTGCGTGAGCCAATCAGCAAGCGATACCGAAGCGTATCTGGAATCCGAAGGGATCTAAACGCATCGCGGCATGCCCGCCGAAACGGTCTGGAAGTGAAGTACTTCGGACGGCAAGGCTATGTCCTTGGAAAGACAATCATCGACTTCATTTTGGCGAATGGTTGATCGAGCCGATAGACGCGATTTTGGGTGGCGACTTCAAATAATCCGAAACCGCAACACAAAAAGCCGCCCGACATCTGGCGAAGCGTCGGGACGGCTTAGGAATTTGACATGAAAAGTATACCAAACAACGAACACGAAGCAAGAAAAGTTGAACTTGAAGCGGCGTATAAAAAGGGTCGACGCTTCAAGGATCAACCGCCCGGTAGAGCCTCTCGACCTGCCAAATCGATCGAGACGCCAGAATTTCTTCGGCTTCCGATCGAGCCAGCGAGGAACCGAAAGGTCGCGCGCGGCGTCCTGAAAATTTATTACCCAAGCGACACAAATTTTCGGCCGATCCAAGGGCACCCGGAATACGAATCGACTCGTTGCCAACTTGTGGTGCGATGCCCGATCTGTGATCGAAAGCATCGTCATTCTTGGGATTCAAGACACGATCACACGCACGTTGAATCTCGCGTTAGTGATTGCGGTCGCGGCAGTAGAAACTACTGGATTAGCGTCGACCCAAAAAAGCGCCACTGCGTCAAACCGGGGCGGATGGTTGTTAGGCCTACGCAACCGATAAACCAGACGGAAATCGGGGTGAATCAATGAATTGGTTCACCGATCAAATTAGCGGCGATCGGCGCCCTTCCGATGAAGTGAGCGATTCAATTAGCATTTACATTGAGCAATACGCCGCCCGTTTGTTCCCGCTGAAACGTCGCCAACACATCGGCGATAAGAAGGCAAAAACCCCATTGCTTAAAGGCTGGCAAACGACCGACCACGACGTCGACACGTTGAGGCTATACCGCGAACAGCAACACGGCATCGGGTGGGCGCTTGGGCCGTGCGACCTTGTCATCGACGTGGACGTGCCGACGAAGGAACGTCCCAACAAACAGGGCATGGAATCACTCGCGAAGCTTAACGCGTTGTTGCCCCAGCCGTTGGAGGACATCGCGCCGTGCGTTGAATCGCCGACCGGCGGGCGGCAATACTACCTGACAGTGCCGGAAGGGTTGAAGTTCAAAAACGTTATCGAAGGCTTTCCCGACATCGACATCAAATCGCACGGCGGGTTGGTCGTGATTGCTGGTTCGGCTCATTGGCAAGGCGGGAAGTATCGGTTCAGCGACTTTACGCAAATGTTCGGCTACGAACGCCCCCAAGCCCCGGCGGCGCTCTTAAACCTAATTCGCAAGGAAGAACGCAAGACCGCCACCAAGTCGACAGCGGACAAGCTGACGGGCGTCGAATTGGCCGACTTGCTCAAGCCGCTATCGGCGTGCGAATTCAACACGCATGAAGAATGGTTCAAGTTGTTCGCCGGATCGCATCACGCGACGGGCGGAAGTGGCGAAGGGCTCGAAGCGTTCATCCAGTGGTCGACGTCCGACCCGGCGTATGCCAGGCACGGCGACGCCATCGCGGAACGTTGGAAGTCGTTCGACGCCAACGACGACACGGGGTTGACCGTGGCGACGATCCACCGCGAACGCATGAACCGGGGCGTTGTGGACTTGCCAGAGCCGGTCGACCCTGACGAACTATTCGATTGCGAAGACGAAGAAATTAAGAACTGCATGACCAAAGACAATTCCAATGTAGCCACTAAAGAAATCGATACGACCACCAAGAAACGCGTCAGAACTGCTGTCGGAATCAACAAGCAGGCTGGCAGAACTGACAACGCAAACGCAAGGCGATTCGTTGACGAATTCGGTGACGATCTTCGCTTCGTTGTAAGTTGGGGAAAATGGATTTATTGGAGCGGCAAGCGATGGAAAATTGACGCCTCAAACGCCGGAACCAACGCGTTGGTGCGACGTTACGCCGAACAATTATGGGAACGAACAAAGGAGATGCGAAAGAGTGACGACCCTGCGGGGACGTTACGATTTGTTAAAAGCTCAAACTCAGCATCGTCGATAATCGCCATTCGGACGCTGTCGCAGAGTGACAAACGCGTCACGATTGATCACAAAAGCCTCGACTCGGAAGACTTGCTTTTCAACTGCCTCAATGGAACGTTCGATTTGCAGAACTGCGAGCTTCGTGACTCGCAACGCGAAGATTTGATTACGCAAATTTCCGGCGTCTCCTTTGACGCGTCGGCTCAATGCCCGTTGTGGCGAGAGTCGTTGAAGCTAATTTTCGACGGCGATGAAGAATTGATTCGGTACGTTCAAGTGCTGTTCGGTTACACGCTCTCAGGGACGCGTGACGAACACATTTTGCCAATTTGCTATGGCGGGGGAAGCAACGGCAAATCGACTGTCTGGAACACTATTCACGACATCATGGGGGATTACGCCGAAATTGGTAACGCCGATTTGCTGATGGTGAGCCGAAACCAACATCCGACTGGGCTTGCTGACTTGTTCGCGAAGCGGTTCGTTCCAATCTCGGAACCGGGCAAAGGCTGCCAGCTGATGGAAAGTCGGGTCAAAGAATGGACCGGCGATGCGGTCGGGAAGGCGCGACGGATGCGTGAAGACTTTTGGGAGTTCAGGCAGACGCACACGTTTTGGTTGTCGACAAATCACAAGCCGAAGATTAGCGGAGACGACGAAGGGATTTGGCGACGCGTGAAGCTCATCCCATTCGAAGTCGATCTTCGCGAGAAGCTTGGCGGCAACGTGGACAAGCAGTTCAAAGAGAAGCTCAAAGCGGAGTATTCGGGCATTCTCAATTGGGCGATCGAAGGGTGGCAGATGTACCAAAAGAATGGACTCGATACCTATGAGCCGGAACGCGTGAAACAAGCCACGAGTGAGTATCGAAACAACGAAGACGAGATCGCCAATTTCGTGTCTGACAAGCTCGACAGCACTGACCCGGAAGGCATGATTCCTGTTAGTGATGCGTACGCTTTGTACAAACAGTGGAACGGCAAAATGGTCCAGTCTGAATTCCGAAATTCGATGGAACTGACCTACAAACGTACCAAATGCCGTGCATTGCCGTATCGCAACCGGTCCGTGTTTGTCGGCTTGAAGCTCCACGAGTGCGACAAAACATCGGTTTTTTAGGGCTCAAAAGTGTTTGGTCCGGATGGTCTGGACCATTGCAGTTAAGTGCTTACACGAGAGCGTATATGGCGTTTAACCCAAATGGTCCAGACCCGGTGGACCATCGCCGGTTTAGGTCCAGATGGTCCGACGAAACGATGGGACGTTTAGGTCCAGATGGTCCAGTTTAATCGACGAAGCGTTTAGGTTCCCTGAATGGGGGCGGGACGCATCACGGAGCGAAGCTCCCACCGACTAACATTTTTCCAAAAATTGCGTTTTTTAGCTCTCCCCCTTTGGTTACCAAAATGAAATCGACCCAATTCAAATTCAATCAATCCGACATGGCTCAGATTCTGGGGAAGCCATCAATTTGGCTTCGTGATAATCCAGCACCCCGCATGGATTGTGGAGCCTACGACGCAGCAATCGTGATCCCGTGGTTCTTGGCGAAGCTTGACCCTGACAACAGCGCGCAACAACGGGCCGAAGAAATCGCTTTGCTCAAATCTCGAATCCGAAAAGTTGAATTGGCGAACGACTCGATTCAACGCTCAGCGGTTTCGGTGGTTCAAGTCGTCGAATTACGGCGTTACATCATCGATCGCTTGACAGGCGTTCTGGAGCGTTTCAAAAAAATTGAATCGTTGCCCGGCATTGAGTTCCAAAAGATGGTGAATAACGAACTCAGAGAGATCGACGCGGAATTGTCAGCTGAGGGAACCGGTCAATGAGTACTCGCTTCAACGTTTCAATTGCAAAAGCAGCCCAGTTGATTGGGAAACCAAAAACGTGGTTCAAGCAGATGGGGCTCGCCGCGTCTGACAAGACAAGAAAATGTGACTTGCGTGAACTGGTGAAGCACTGCTTACGCGAGATCGACGAGGATTCGACTGCGGAGCAACTGAAGCAGTTAAAGCTGGAATACATCGTAGCGAGGCGCCAGCTTAATGACGCGAAGAACGATCAGCAGGCCGGCGCCTCGGTGCCGATCGCTGAGCTAAAAGCAGCAATGATGGCATCGGCAGCACCGATGCGAGAAATGGGGACAACGCTTGGCTTGGCAAGCTCGCTCCGCGGCAGAGACGCTGCGGCTTTATTGAACGATGCATTAACCAAGTTTGAACAGATTCAAGAAAATTTCTTTCAAAGAGAAGTGAAGTGAAGCAATGACAGCGAAAATCAAATTCACTTTGGACGACGACGAAGTTCAAAGAAAACTGGCCGAAGAACGTAAGCTTGTTGAAGCGAACGAGAAGTCAATCAAAGGCGTCGTCGACGCAACGTTGAAGCTCGAAAAGACGCAGCTACGCCAAGCCAAAAACGTACTTCGCAACCAGCGTTCACAAAAGCAGATTCTACGCGAACGCATCAAGGCGCTGCGAACGTTGGGGCAAACCGACGCCGAATCGGCGAAGATGGCACGCGACGGTATTCGCAAACTGGTGGCGACGGAACGTGAACGGCTCGCCAATCTTGCGGAAGTGAAACGGACTTCGACCGACGCTTACAAAGCCGAACAAGCGGAAATCAAAAAGGGCGTCGCCGAATCGAAACGACTGGTTGCTGCAACGCAGTCGCTCGCGGATAAACATCGCGAACTTCGGGCCGCACTGAAAGCTGCATTTGATAGCGGGAAGATCGGCGCGAAAGACTACAAACAATCGTTGCACGCGCTCGACGCAGAACAAAAGAACGTTCGCGACGGGAACCCGTTCGGCTCGAAAGCCTTGGCGTCGGTTGCGTCCTACGCGGCGGGCGTGTTGTCGGTTACGTCGGCAGTGTCGGCGGTTCGCAGGGCTTATCAAGAGTTTCGCGAAGAACAGAAAAAGGGACGCGACCAAACGGTTAGCTTGCGAGAATCGCGAACGTCGCTACTTCAAGTTTCTGACGAAACGAACTTCCAAAGCCGTTCGCAACGCGTTGACGAAGCCGCCGTAAAGTACGCGACGGAGCGAAGCAAAGTCGGGCAAGTTTTGTTCGACGCGATTTCCAACGAAGTCGAAAAAGACTTCGAAACGATCCTACGCGCCGACCGCGTCATTCCCGCAAACATTGGTTCCAAACTCGTTGGCGAATTCCGCAAGGTGTTCGCGAAGGAAAACCTAACCGCGAATCAGGCGTTGAACTTGGGACTTGCTGCGTCGGGAACGTCGAAGTTTAACGTTCAGGAAATCCAGCCGCAAATTCGAACCGCCGCGCAGGGTTCGGCGTTACTTCCCGGCGTCAAAGCCGCCGACGTCGCGTCGTTCGTTTCTGTTCTGGGTGCGCAATTTGGCGACCGTACCGGAACGTACGTTCGGACCTTGCAAGCGAACTTGGGCGCGGAACTGATCAACCAGCGAAACGCGTTGGGCGAAGCAAAGACGCCACAAGACCGGGCGGCAGTTCAGAAGAACATCGATACGTTGTCGCAATCGTTGCCTCAAATCGTCCAGTCGCTGTCAACAGCCGATAACAAGGAACTTCGCGAAAAGATTACCGGAGGGAACAAAGAAGTCCTCACAGCGTTCACCGTGGCGACGCAGCGGCTAGGCAACATTAACAAAGTGAACCGCACAATCGTAAGCGAAACGCGAAAAGCGGGCACCGATGACAGTTTGATTTCGCGGCGACTGAACGCGTACTTTTCCGTTGATCGAAGTGCGGCCGACTTCAAAGCGACGTCGGATCGAATCGCACGCGAGATTGCCGCCGAGAATGCTTACAGCACTGGCGAATCGCGTCGCGCGTCTGCACGCGACCGAGTCGAAGCGGAAGCGACCAAGGGTGGTGCCGGACCGTTGGGGCGGTTCGCGGTGAATCGATTGGTTGGCGCTGTCGAAGTCGCGAAAGACTTCGACGTTTCCGGGTTGGGGGCCGCCGCGGCGAACACGTTCGCGGGTGGTGGCGTTGGGTCGGCGTTCCAAATCCTGACCAATGAGCAACGACAAACCGGGCAGCAAACCGCAACGATGGTTGCCGAAGTGAAAAAGCAAACCGGCGCGATTCAGCAACAAAGCAAAAGCACAGCGGCGACGACTCGCGCCCTTGAAAGCCTCGCCCGCCGACCTGTTACGGAAGCGATTGAGTGAAGCAGCAACAAAGATTGGAACGAAATGATTAGTGGTAATATGACTGACGTGATGCCGCACCATTGGCGGAATGAGCTTTCCGAGATTGAGAAGCTAACGCTTTGCGAACTGGCGATCGACGCTTCTGGCGTTTCAAAATCGCCCGCATGGTTAAAGCATCAAACGGATTTGTTCCTCGGTGGTAAGGCTGATAGCACTATTGACTCGGAAGCTGTCGCCGCTCACATGGCCCGCATTGTTCTGCGAGGAATGCAAAGCAAAGAGCCTAGCGACAATTGAAAGTATGACGTTTGGTTTGTGGGCATTTGACAAGCGAGGGCTAAATAACCGATGATTGCAATCTCTAAAAGTTTGACATCTAAAAGTTTTGACGCTGCCAAATCAGGAAGCGTCTCGCATCGGGTATGGATTACCGGTAACGGCTCCGCGCTGTCATACGCGTTAGAGTGGCCGATGCGAGACGCTTCTGATTTGCCGATCCAATTCGGCAGAAAGGCACTCGCATGATTGCCGACGCGAATTCTGCAAACGATTCCCGCATCGCTTCAGCCAAACAGCCAGACGCATCTCTTGGCTTTATTCCGGCGACTGGTTTCATTACCGGTGACCGACTCGCGGCGGAACTTAGATTGAAGCACCCTCGCGCACTGCAAGACGCTCTTGCCAAATCTGATATTGAATATGTCACTCTGGTCGGTAAGAGGCTCTACCGCTGCGATGATCTCAACGCGTTGTTTTTGGGGGGGCGCAATGAGAAGGCTGCGGCGGGAACGTGGCAATCGCGCAACCTACCGTGGTTCGTGCGGACACGGTTTGTGCTGATTTGAGACAAAGCCAAAACGGCTGAGACATCACAATCGTTAAGTGCTGCGTAGCCAACTTTCTGGTTTCCTGTCTTACTTTTTGGAAGATTCTTTGCCTTGCCCCTTATCTCAAACAGCCTTTCCTGCGCTTCGCAGGGCAGGTTTAAGGGCTTTTTAAGGTACCGCTTTAGATATCCGGGTTTGCCGCCGATAGAGCGTTCTGGGCCATTTCCGGGCTCTCTGTGCCAAATTTTACCGGCGGTACTGTGTAAAGACAGACACGCGTTCGAGGAGGCATTTAGGCAACTTGTTGCTTCGTATCTGTCTGTCAATAATCAACTGACTAATGTAACTGAACCGTGCTGTCTGCGTTTTGTCTCAATCTTGTTGACCATTCGCGCCCTGATTTCCCCTGCGTGCTATTTTTTAATAGTGCCAATAGTTTGACTCCCTCCTTGTTTAGACAGCAAGGTAAATACCAAATTATGAACGAACCTGACGAATCAAAAAAATCCGAGATTGAGTTTCACTTTCTCAAGAGCAATCAGTTTCGTTCAATTCATTGCGACGGGATTTTTGGCGGAGTTGGAGGAGATGGAAATCTTCATCTAACGGTCTACTCCGAGCGTTCCGCAATCCCAAAATTATTAGTGATGGAGACACAGGACGGCGTGTTAACTAAAGAATTGCGACGTGAAGGAAAGACGGGCGTGATTAGAGATGTCGAGGCTAACTTGGTTTTAGGCTTGGATACCGCGGTCGAACTTTCCAAATGGCTACAGGAACGGCTTGAAGCAGCAGCAAAAGACGGCTTAATCGAAAGAAACGAGGACCTCAATGAATAGGCGCGCAACTGGACGGCGACCGAATTCTTACAATGCTTGTCGCCCACGAGTATATTTTGGCAATGCACCTGAGTTGATCCAGCCGAATGGGTTGAATTCTTCTCCGGAACCGGCAGTGTTGCTCGAGGGTCAAGAAGATCTTCAAGCTAAGGTTGCTGCATTGGAGGCTTACGCATCTGAACAGAAATTCGATTTTACTGACGCGGACTTGTCAGTTTTAGATTTTGAAAAGATTGGTCCTTTTGATGGCGAAGTTTCAGACGAACTGATTGAGCAACTTGTAGAGGAAGACATTGTCACCGACTGAAAATTGCCCTGCTTGGAACGCGAGCGATGGCTTCGATAAGTGCGTGCCGAAACTTGTTGTGGTTTATCGATCTGCTATCGATACTGCCAAGTCGAAAATGATCGAACTCGGCGATGTCAAGGAATGGCACGGTGAAGTTTTTGATGGTCTCCCTCCCGCGGGATATGAGTACTACGCTGGAAATTTTCGACAGATTGACTTGAATCGTCCATGCCTTGATTATCCAGTCGGAGTTGCCGGGATACAAGGTTCGCTCCCGCGAGAAGTCTTAGGTGATACTGAAGCCCTTTTCTCAAATACAAGGGCAAACGCGTTGAGCGTTGAAATTAAGTGGCCCACCTTAGAACCGAAGCAAAGGGCCTATCATTTAGCAGTAGTCATTGGAGAGCTAGTCGGGAGATTTATTCAGATCCACCCGTTTCGTGATGGCAATGGACGAATGTCAAGAATGCTCTGGGCAGTCGCGTTAGCGAGGTTTGGCGTGAGTCCGCAATGTCGCATTCACCCAAGTCCCAACAGAGATGCCCCCAAGACTGCTTACGGCGATCTAATGGCTGCTTGCATGAAGGGCAACTTTCTTCCATTGCAGATGCAAATTCTAAGATATTTGATCGTAAAACGCCCCACCGTCGGCTAATTCAATCCGGCTGTCTTGACGTCGCGCCCAGGCTAACCGGACCCATCCGGAGCTGAGGTTGAATCTTATCGCCAAGGCCAACAAGCCACAGGCAACAGGGCAAGCAACCAATAGCTAACGCTTTCAGGGCTCTTGTCGCGTCCAACGTGGCCAAAGGCATGACAGGGGCTCAGCAGTCATTGCAGCCAACAAGGCACGTCCTGAGCTACGCGCGTCGTTTGTGGCTCAAGCTGACGGCAACGCGAACCGAGAACCGAAAGCACTGTTTGCAGAAGTCGCAACTGAGCAAAACGAAATCACATTGTTCGGCGAGATCGATTCAGCATCGGCTTACGGCTTCAAGGTTTGGCCTGGTGTGACAAGTCGCAACCGTTGACGATCAGAATTGATTCTCATGGTGGCGTCGTTGCAACAGCGACAAGCATCCACGACGCGATTGCAGCATGGCCTAGCAAAACGATCGGCATCGTAGAGAGCAACGCGTATAGCGCTGGCTCTTATATCCTCATGGCATGCGACGTACGCCAAGCCACGCCCCATGCTTTACTGATGGTGCACGAGCCAAACATTGACGGAGGCGCGGCCAGTGACAGCGAGCGTGAGGTATTGTCACGCATGCGGCAGACGTTGCTCACAGCTTACGCCCGCAGAGTACGCGGCGGCACGGCCAAGGCTGAGCAACTGTTGTCCACTGATAGTTGGATGACCGCAGACGAAGCCAAGCAGCTAGGGCTAATCGATCGCATCACACGTTAACGAACGGGAAGCCGGGATGGCGGCGGCACAGGGGTGTCGGCCATCGTGACAGTGGCTCCGTCAGCAACAATGACTTGGTGGTTTTTCCATCGCCAATGATCGGGAGTATGTGATTGGATTGCTGCACCGCTTTGGGTCACGAGCCGCTGCATGGCTTCCTCATCCAGTTTGTCACGAGCGATGCAGTAAGCGCCGGTGGCGGCCGAGCATGGCGAGAGCCCTTTCACCACACGCCAGGCGACGAGTTTGGCGACCGCCGAAACGCAGCCATGATTGATGCTCATGACTTGTGCAAGAAACACCCAGAGAGTGACAGCAGTGGTGTAGATCTGTGCTGAGTCAAGTATCGCCTTTGCATCTCCAAAGACACTGTCTATAGTTTTCTCAGAGAGCAACGATGCGAAAAACAGGCTGTCGTTGTTGCGTGCCTCGGCAACGCGATGACGGAGCGTATCGAATTGACGGAACATGGGGCCTCCTTGCTTGGGCGATTGAAACGTCGAAATTCCAATCACTCAATCGCAGGTGAGGCCCCTGTGCGTCAAGATGACATAACTAACCGATGCAACGGAGTTTGCAAGCTTTAAGTGCCATTCGCCAGTGATGGCTAATTCTGTCAGGTTTTCGGGATTCTTCCGGAGCGTTTCACCACTACAGCGGGCCCAGAAAGCCGCAGCAATACTCAAATACAGTCCGTCCCTAGAAACGTTGGGGGTTTGGGGACCATGCGCGGTAGTGTTTTAGCTTGAGCCCCAAGGCTAAGCGCGAAACCGCGGGTCGTCTTTCTTGTCGTCTTTCTTGTCGTCTTTCTTGTCGTCTTTCTTGTCGTCTTTCTTGTCGTCTTTCTTGTCGGATGCGTCCTTCTCTTGGTCTTCTTTTGCTTCAAATAAAACAGGAAGCTGGTTTCGAATAGGCCCAATCATCTTCCGGTCACCTTCTGTCGGCAGGTCCATCGCGTCTTCGAACCTAACGCCAGTCCGTTGATACGTTGTCGCAATCGACCCAAGCACTTTGTCAATTCCGAGCAATGTTTTTGCGTGTAGGTTGCGCATCTCGACCCACACAACTGCTTCCTCAGTTTCAAACACTAGCAATCTCGGTTGCTTAACTCCGATCAAGTCAGCTTTTCGCAGAACAGTTATGCTATTGAAAAGCTTCAAGTCGATTTTGTCGTGCTTCTCGATTACAGCATTGAATTTCGTTTTTGCCAGCACGTGCGCAGTCTGCAATTCTTTAATCTTGGCTTCACGCTCCGCGTCGCTGTAGTCACGAAGCACTTGAACTGTCTTCGTGCCACCAATAACCGTGTTGTATGTCGTGCGCCCGGCAGATTTCACTGGTCGAAATTCTCGGATTGTAATGTCGTCGACCCAACCAGCGGTACTTCCTTCGTAATAGAATGTCATCCCGCCCTCGGTCAGCAGCGCCGTGTCTTCACCGAGAATTTGCATCACCCGCATGCCGTATAGTGTTTCGCTACCACTGGAGCCTGAACGTTCACCGTATACGGCGTTAAAAGCTTGGGAACCGTTCAGACGTTCCATGATTTTTGGATCTTGTCCCGACACTCGTCCTTCACACGCGAATGCAACAGCAATGACCAAAACCGCAAGTCGAATCGTGACATTCGCGACGCAGCTAAATATAGACTTTTCAGGGGCGAAATATACCAATTTATCACCGAGTGTACGTTTGAGAGATGCTTACTGGCTGGGTTATGTTGTCGGTATTTTAATGAGTCAACGTAAAAATTTCACTATTGAATTCTTGGAGTAAAGAGCACGCCCGCCAAAACGTCCCGCGTAAGTGCAAGAATGGAATGCCAAATATTTAATACCAGCGGGGTCCAAGATTGAGGTTCGCAACCTTACTCAAAACGGAAAACTGCAGTGTAAACGCCGCACTGATCCGCCAGGGCACGCGTGGCACTTCAAAACCTACTCTGACGATGACACCGTTGGCCAAGCTTGAAACGGAAGCCAGAGAGGCAAAGAGGGGGACTGGCGAAAACGATAGGCGTAGATGGTTTAAGTCCGACATCCAGCTTTGAAACCCGTTTCACATATTTCTTATCCTCAAGCTTGCTTCGTGAGTGAACGCATGTTCACTTTTCTAGCTGGCCGGAGTTTGATAGCAATGGTAGCTAAAGAAATAAGATTCCGGAAAGAGTCGTGCTTTCCTGAAAACTTGCCCGCAGATAAAGCCGAAGCTTTTCCTGTGTAACATTCGCATTCGGGATGGGGATTCCGAAAAGTGACAATGAGCGAACAGCAGTGGTACTATCAACTTGCAGTGGCAATCGGCGATCCGAAAACCGTTGGGCCAATCGATACAGGCCAGCTTAGAGCTTTGCTCACCGAAGGGACGCTGAAAAGAAAAGATTTGGTGATGAGTCCGCAAGGAACGCGATCTCAATGGGTTTATGTGGCAAAACATCCAAAGCTTTGCCAGTTGATCGATCAGGCCAAAGCAAAGAAGCGAATTGAGAAGCAGGCCGCTAGGGAAAAGGAGGAGAATGCCTACCGAGAGCATGAAGCTATGCTTGAACGTCTCGCTGCCGAACAGAGAATACGTGATTCTTGGCTAAACTCGACTCACGCGATTATTGACTTCGAAAACAATACATGGACGTGCTGTTTTTGCCAGAACGACGTGCGTCCAACGTCGAGAAAGTGTCAGCATTGCCATGAAATTCTTGATAGGGCAGATCGATCTCATTATGCATACGCCAACGCTCCCAACCGTTGGAGTCCGGGTATTGCGGCGTTGTTAAGCCTGCTGATCCCAGGTGCGGGGCAAATGTACAAAGGCCAGGTTTTCAATGGAATCTGTTGGTTTTTTTTCATGCCGGTATGCTATTTGATTTGCATCATGACTGTGTTCTTGACGCCGCTGGCAATGTTGATTCACGTTTGTTGCATCGTTGGTGCATCACAGGGTGACCCTAAGGTTGCTTGATGAGTTTGGTCAGATATCAATTCCAAGTCCAGCGTGACAAATTGAAAAAGCAATTCCGGTACCCTACTGTTTTTGCACTCTTACTGGTTTTCAAATACCGCGTTTTTCCGCTTCCTTTTGCAACAGTTTGCACTGCTCAATTGTCGATGCTATAATCTGTTACGTTCGATAAAAAACGGGTTGAAACGCTGATTCAGAATTGCTTTTCGGTTTGATTCAAAATCAAGTTCCCTTTGGGAGTGGAGGTTCAAGTCCTCTAGCCGGTACTTAGAAAGCTCGTGACGACCTCAAGGTTTTCACGAGCTTTTTTCTTTGTGTTTCCGCAATATTTGCGAAACGATTCCGCAAACGGATGTTGAATCTGCAGGCGAGCTATCCGCAGTTGCCGAGACTTTCAGCTTAGCTTTCCGTCGGCAACGTTGTCATAGAGTTCTCTCAGAACCAACCGCAGATTGCCACGATGCTTCGAAAACAGGCCAACCGCGGTACTGTGGATCTCCGGCGAGTCAATATTCAGTGAGTTAAGAGCCGCAAGCAGCGTTTGGTGGGACGTCCGGCATCGAACAAGCGTCGGAAGTCGATTCGGTCGGTGTGTCGTCGCGATGAATCCGCCAAACGAGCGCGACTGGCTCACCAGTAGCTGTCGTGTAAAAAAAGAGAGCCTTTCGAGACCGTCGACAAGAACAACGGCTCCACACCGTCCTCGGTGGCTCAGGTTTTCAAGTGCAGAACGTTGGTCTTCGTTCCTGCGTGGAAGAAAGACCGTTTCGCATTCCGTTCCCTGGCGATGTAGCCACTGCTGCAGGCTGCAAAGCAGCGTTGTCTTTCCATGACCATGTCTTCCCAGAATCGCGCCGCGATAATTTCGATCCTGAACATACTCGCCAAACTCATCCAGCGTTGAAAAACAGGTTTCCTGAAAGTCAAATGGGATCGAATCCGTCTGCACTACCGCAAACGGATTGTCTTTCGCAGAAACCGGTTGGGCGAGAGTCATTCGGAGGACTCCGCGATGTTGATTTCCTGGCCTGAGTTGGAAATGACCAGGTCGACTCGTGCGGCATCCTGATCCGGGAAAACGATGGCCTCGATTGCCCACTGAAGCGATATCAGTTTCCCGGAAAAACTTTGCGGTCGGCGAGGCGCTTCGAACTGAAATCGCTCGCTTCCGGAAGGGCCATATGATACGACGCGATGCGTGGCCACCAATTCAAAATCTCGATCACCCTTGCCGATAGTAAACCAGATCAATCGAACCTCCAGCGAATCGCCTGTCAGGTCGGACCAGTGGACAACCCCATTAATTTGGTCTCCGGGAGTGAAAACGGATGCTTCATTCTCAATTTTGATCTGGATCATGGTTTCACCCGAAACTCAAAAGTTTCCTCGATGTCAGGCCAATATGGAATCTCACCGCTCACAACGATTCGCCAGGAAATTTTGTTGCGATCTGCTGTGAACGTGTGCATCGTATCGGCCGGAATGGTGACGGAACGGCTTCCGAACTGAATGTCACCCGGATCTGCTGTTTCAATAATCGGGATCGCGCAAAATACGTTTGTGTCGGTGATCGTATCGGTGCCTCTTTGGTACGTAGCCGATTCCTGGCCCTCGACTTTAACCTCCAGCGTTCGGATAGCCGACGTTCGGCCTGAAAGCTGCCACGCAACGTCGACAGAATTCCCGCGACGGACAGCGCCCGTCGTCAACGCGAGCTCTACGCCCGGATTAAACAATGCAGCAAACATGTAAAAAACGGCACCCAACAAAACGAGCCCGACAATCACGAAAGGAATCAGGAACAGGATCGGGAAAATCGAGAGCCCCTGGAACCCGTCATTGAGGATGGCAAAAACAAATACACTGATTATGCCATTCCAGAACAACGCCAGAAACAAGGTAAGCAAGAACTTTGACAGTCGTGTTTGCGTCGGTTCAAGCTGTTGTGGCTGGTCCCACATTTGGTCTTCGGCGTCGCCAGGGTGAAGCTGTGACGACGCGGACGACGGATCGCTCGAGCCCGCGGTGAGGGCCAAGGAATGAACCGCGTTGCTGGAAGGACGTTTGGCGGAACCGGAGACCGAATTCGAATTGCCCTTCATGTAGAACAGGGCGGACAACACGAACGCCAATCCGACGCCCGAAAAGAACAGGGGAAACAGCAGCCCAAACCATGAAAAATCGTAGTCCCGCGCGATCACGGAGCTTTCTGGATCATTCGGATCGACGAAACAGGATGTTTGCATTCCAACCGGGTTCGCGTCAACAATTTCTTGACAACGAGATTTGGCTCGATTCAATGACGTGAAATCGTAGGTCTCAGAGCTAAATTCTTGACCATCAAAGACATAGCTGAATTCAACTCGAGGCCGATAGGTTGTGCTGTCGTCGCCGCGATCAACGTCGACCTTGCTGACGTTGATCGTGCAAGGAGTTTCAACCCAATCGCTTGAGCTTGCTGCTTTGACAATCGGGCTGATTGCGATGAACCAGGCCAGAACCAGCCCGAGAATAACGAAAACGGAACCGAACAGTACAAGGCACCCTCTGCCGTTGGCTTTCGAGTCCTGAGTTGAAACTGGTTTAACACTCATTGTCTTTCCAAAATCAGAATCGCAGTTCTGATTCTAGTGCAGACAGAGTTCGCGATGCAATCGCAGCCTCAATCGAATTCAAGCAGGCTGTCACGCCTCTCGCATTGGCACATCAAACGCGCATCAGCAGCATGCGTCTTTTCAGCGGCCTCTACGTGCACTGGTCCCTCGCCGGTAGGCAGCGCTTCCTCCGGCAGTTCGTGCCGCCGTTGTCTGTGTGTCCTGCAATGAGTCACCTCGGTTTTGTCGTCGCGAAGCCTGGTTCTGTTCGCTTCTTCGCTGCAGCATCGATTGTTGCAAGGCGGCCATTCCAGTCGAAAGCTCTTGCAGGTTTAGCGCTCCATCTCCGTCGGTGTCGAAGTTGGCGATCATCCGTTGGGCCACTTCTTCCGGCCCCAGACCTTCGGAGGCAGTCGTCCCCGTGGTCTCACCGCTTTGCGTTGCAAATCCACCACGAGAATTCGCTGTCGAGTTGCCCCGTTGGCCGCGAGAGCCACGCTCGCACTGTCCATTTTCCTGCGCCTGCGACTGACTGATAAAACAGCCTAAACCGCAAAGAATCAGTACTGCCGCAATTCGAAATGTTTTCATGTTCTGTTCCCTTTGAATGTTTCGCCCGCAAAGCAATACGCGAAAGGAACCGTCATGGAACTAAAAAAGTTTTCGCTTTCTCAATTGCTGCTGTGTCACTTTTTTCGGACCAGCGCCACGCAGTCATCACCAGGCTCGAAACCTGAATCCGGTGGCAGTCCCAATTCGAAGGAGCTCGACGCTTCCTGGATTGCAATCGTACCAGGCGTCAGGTTGCCTCCCTTTCGAGGATTGAACCAGGCAACGCTCCACTGCCCCGTTTCTTTTCCCAGGTCCAGCGATCTGTTTTCGCCGGCAACTGGCAAGTAGACCACGTAGACCTCGCCAGGCTTTGACAGACAGTAGCCATCCTTCGACGACAGCAAATCATCCGATGGTTTCATTTCCCACCACCGAAGATGGGTTTCGAAAAACGTTCTGGCGATCCTGGTCAGTTCCCAGATCCGTTTGCGCTGGCGCCAATCTTCGCTGGTCAGATCATTGTGCGGATGCTTGGCGCCGAAATACCATTCGACTCCCGCGGCTCCACCCATCAGACTTCCCCACAGCACATTGCGGCGCAGACCGTCGTGCTCTCCGCCTTCAGAATCCGGAACCGCGCCGTGCATCCACGGTCCTGTTTCATCCATCGTGATCATCCAGCGATGTCCGACTTTTGTCGAACGAGCAATCCACTTCTGCAACTCACTGTGCACCGATTCAGGTTGGTCGACTTGAAATGAAAGCCCGTCAATCGATTTCGCGCTTAGCAACGGAGTCAACAGTTCGTCTTTGCTGTGCGAGTCCGCATGAGTATGCATCAGAATTGGATGCTTGTACGGATCGGAAGCCTTGATGTAGTCTGCCATCGCGATTCGCTGCTCAGGAGTTTGCCCAACGGGCGTCCATTCGGCGGGACCATTCTCTTCACCAAGGTTCCAAACCAGCGCCGGGTGATGAGCGAATCTCGCAATCAGTTCGCGATAGTACAGCTTTCGCAAACGCCCCGTATCGCCGTTGTCGAGCATCGTTTCATTCTCGGTTTCCTGCGTCTGCACATGCAACATGATGCCTCTGCTCTGCATATGTTCAAAGACGATCTCCCACTGGTCCAACTTGCTGCAATCAAAGCGTTCAAAGTCGTCGGGCTTCAGATAAGGCCAAACGTCTTTGCCGTCGCCATTGATGTTGAGCGTCAGAAAGTAAGCCGAGTTGACGCCTTCGGAGGCGAGGTAGTTAAATGCGCCGATGATCGCCTTGCCTTTGGCTCCGGACTGTCCCCAAGTCGGATCTCCCTGTTTCCAGTCCACCAAATGAGACTCGTATCGATGGATCTTCTCATCGGTGCTCGCTTCTCCGTCCCGATCACTGGCTTGCATTCGAAACGTCCCGTCGAAATCAACAAAGGCCAGCAGATTTTCCGGACTGTCGGTTCCACCTTTGAGCCAACGCTTGTCGCTGCCCTCGAAAACGAAGTAGCCATCCTTCGCGACGATGCGGCCAGGCTGGTTTCGAAAATCAACGTCGTCGGAAGTTGTGTTTGTCACAGTGAACCGGCCCGCAGCATTATCCAGTTCAATTTCTGTGCCTGAATTCGGTTCGTCATCGATCGCCACGTCGGTTCCGTGTCGAAGTGTTGCCTGATACGTCCAGTCACCTGAACGGTCGGGCGTGAATCGGGCTTGCCAGACATTCCCCGTAGTCGCGGAAGTGTTTGCTGCATCGCCATCAGCAGCATAGAAACCACGAACTTCGAATGTGCGGTCAGAGGCCGCGTGCTTGAAGATGACATTCAATCGAAAATTCGTGAAGGGATTATCGTCGTCATCCTCCGCGGTCTGCGGGCCGATGAAGGAAAGTGTTTTGGTGTGCAGCTTTTTCGTTGGCGAACCATTATTGTGTCCCGCTGGAAGTTTAAGTCGCTCCAGAGAAGTAAGCTCTGGCTTGCCCCCGCGGTTGCCGCATCCCGACGCCGTGTAAAGATAGTTGTCGATGATCGCGAATGCCGAACCGTGCCGACCACGATTGAGATTCGGAAGTCGAGACCAGGTCTTTGTCTCTGGCGAGTAAACTTCGACTTCGTCATGAGCTTTGACGTGTGCCACGCTCTCACCGCCACCGACTACGAGATCGCCATCGATTGCGATCGCCATGTTTCCAGCTCGTTGCGTCGGGATTTCCGGGCTGTCGTTGGAAAGCCATTCTTGCTTCTTAAGGTCATACACATCGCAGTGAGCAACCGTCAGGTCGAAACCTTGGCCGGTCTTTTGCGAAGTCGTGCGACCTGCAGCGGCGTAAAGTTTGTCGCCGATAACGACAGCAGAAAAGTGATCACGTGCATGCGGCGCGTCCGCTTTCGGGGTCCACGCTCCGGTCACAGGATCGTACACATCAAGCCACGGTCTTGAGCCGTCCCAGTGCCCATTGGTGATTCCGCCAACGATGTAAATCTTGTCCTTGTAGACGACTGCTCCGGCACCTCCACGTCGCCTCGATTCCGGAATGCTGTGCACGAACTTGAACTGGTCCAACTCCGGATAATAGACGACGACTTTCTCCAGCGGCGTTTCTCGCGGCCAGCCTCCAGTCATGGCACCGATCAGATAGATCGCATCGCCATGGACTACGGCCTGGAAGTGATGTAACTCAATAGGAGTCTTCGATTTTTCAGTCCACGTATTGGTTGCCGGATCATAGACGTCGACCGGATTGATACGACGACCACCAATCAGAAAAAGTTTGCCTTTATATGAAACCATGGCGGCTTCATGTCGCGCGGTTGGTTGACCAACGGTTTCAAGAATTTGCCAACTTGAAATTTCTTGTGCGTAAGTTTGCGTTGCTGTCAGCAGGACGGTAACTGCGACGTAGGTTATGAACGTCTGTAAGTGTTGCATGGCTATTCTGGCAGGTGAGAAAGTTGAAATGTTGTCAGCTCGGATGTGAAACTTTGAGGTGTTAGTTGGGGTTAAAGATCGCAACAAGTGAGCGGCTTGCTCGTTCCGGTCGTCGCTGCTGATTCGTCCAACGGCTGTTCTGCCAATAGCGAATCGACTGCAAACCCAAGTGTAACGCGGACCGCATAATTTTCGTGAGGTAGTGATTTATGAAACGAATTATCTGCATTGTTGCCTTGATGCTGGTTTCAGCAGCCTCCATTCTGTCGGTCGGCTGTTCTCAGAAATCCGAGCCTCAAGTCGCGAAGAAAAAAATGCATCGGACTGTTTTACGTCGCCCACCAGAATTCTCCCAGTCCACTGTTGTTGTGGAAAAGTCAATTCACCGAAATGGTAAAACTGGCAGTGCCAAAAGTGTTCCTGCGAAGAAAGTTTTGGACGAGGCGATTGAGGTGGCGAAGTCAGCCGACAAGAAACTGTTTATTCAGTTTGATGCTTCGTGGTGCACCTGGTGCGAAAAACTTGAGAGTTTTCTTGAACAGAATCGCCCGTTGTTTGAAAACGATTTTCATTTTGTAAAAATTGACACCGAGAGAATGGCCGGGGGAGCGAAACTTTTTGAAGAGTTTCTGAACGGTCGAGAATGTGGATTGCCTTGTATCGTGATCCTCGACGGCGACGGTAATGAGATTGCCTCTTCCCATGGTCGCGACGGAAAGAATATTGGCTGTCCATTTGAGTCGCACGAGATTTCTCACTTTGTGGAGATGATAAAAAATTCTTCTGATATGTCTCAGTCGCAGCTCAGGGAAGTCGGAGTTGCCATGGAAGAGTACGTGAAAACACTGCAAGACTGGACGCTGTTAAAGCCACCTGCGAACGAGTCCAAAATTCAGGCCAGTGGGCCGCGAACATGGCCCAAGAACTCGCCACTTTTTCCTCGAATGGGCTTGGAATCGCAAAAAAACTGAATGCTCCCAAAAACGGGATGTGAGAGTGAAATGGTCAATCGCGCCGCGCGTTCAGTGTCAGGGCTGCGGCCTCGGAGCGTGGCATGAAGCAAGTAGCGCTTTACGGGATTACTTACAATATTCTCGCCTGGTCAGCGAAGAGAGGAAGCCAGAACGATTCTGCCGAATCACTTTTTGGGTGAACCAAATTCCTTTCCACAGGCCGCAAGCATGCTTTTCGTCATTCCGACCGCAACGGATGCTCCAAGTTATCATTTTCCGTTTGCAACCATCGGAATGATCGCGCTCAACACGATCGTCCTTGTGCTTCAGCTCGCGTTTCCCGAAGCGGCTGAGTTCTTCATCTTGCGGCATGCAATCCTCAATCCAATCACATGGTTTTCATCATGCTGCATGCACGCCGACTTTTGCCATCTGCTGGGCAACATGGTTGGCCTTGCGATTTGCGGATGGATTATCGAGGGCAAAGTCGGATGGTGGAAATTCATATTGATCTACTTTGCAATCGGGGTCTCCGCCAACGCCTTCGAACACGCCATGATGTTCTGGGTTTCAAACGGCGGATCATTGGGAGCCAGTGGAGTCATCTTCGGGATGCTGGCGATCATCATGATCTGGGCCCCGGAGAACGAAATCACATTCAGTTACGGAGGTTTGCTGCTCTTCTATCCGGTGGCCGGATCCTTCTCCGTGACAGTGATGGGGTTTTGCTTCTACATGATCGGAGTTGAATTTCTGATTGCGTGGTTCTCGTTCTTCGAAATGTCATCGGCGTTGCTGCACCTGATGGGCGTTGTGCCGGGAGCCCTTATCGGATATTTCATGGTGAAGCAGCGTCTGGTGGATTGCGAAGGATATGACCTGATGTCCGTCCAGTCCGGAAATAGTGGCAAGCGGGTGCTGACCATTGCGCAGGAGCGTGAAGTAATTCAGGCGCGAAAGCGTGCTCGCGCCGAAGCACGATCCCAGGAGCAGCATGGTCTGGAGCGAGCCGCTGCTTACGTCGCCGAAGGGCACCATGAATTCGCGTGGAAACGATTTGAGATGTTGCGACGAAAGAATGCTTCGCTGGTGATGTCAGAAGCCCAGCTGGTCGCCATCATCAACGGGTTGAACTCGGACGCATCGACACGGCCAAAAGCGATCGATGTAATGCGGTTTTACCTGAAACACTATTCGAATTTCCGCGTTCCGATCACGATAAATTTGGCCCGACATACTTTGTCCAGTCTCGACCGACCACGCGAGTGTATCCGGATAATGCGAACGATCGATGGTGAACAAATCGCGGGTAAGCATTTGAAAGCAGCCGAAGCGGTGCTCAAAAAAGCACGTGAGAAAATTGCTCAGGGAGCCATCGACTTTGTTTAGGAATCGACAGGTCGAGCGACCGAAAGAAGGCTGTTTCAATCAGCGTGTTTCGCGGACGACGTTTAGTTGAACACAATCGTTTTGTTGTCGTAGGTGATGGTTTTGTGCCAAAGTGCTTTTTCCAACGCCGTCGCAAAGACACGTTTCTCCACGTCGCGTCCAATTTTCTTCATGTGATCTACCGAATCGCCGGGTTCGACGCGAATCACATCCTGTTCAATGATCGGGCCCTGATCAAGTTCAGGGATCACGTAGTGCGAGGTCGCTCCGATCAGTTTGACGCCCCGCTCGTAAGCCAACTCGTAGGGCTTTGCTCCGATGAAGCTGGGCAAGAATGAATGGTGAATGTTGACGATCGGACAGCCAGCGTTTTCAATAAACTCGGCAGACAGAATTTTCATGTAGCGGGCCAATCCGATCAGATCAGGCTTGTGCTGCTGGATCAGTTCCATCTGAGCCGGTTCGTGGCGCTTTGGATCTTTCCAGGTCTTCACGAAGTGAAATGGAATATCGTGCCGCTGCGCGTAGCGTTGAATTTCAGCCGAATTGGAAATCAGAAAACAGATTTCCGTGTTGGGGTATTCGCCCGCCTCGCAGCGATTGATGGCTTCGATCAGCGTGTGCGGTTCTTTCGAAGAAAACAGACCAAGCTTTTGCGGTTTGTCGAAAAAGTGAACGCGGAAACTTGCTGACTCAAAGCTGTCTGCGACACCTGAAAATGCTGCTTCGAAATCGCTCGCGTCGTCCCATGGATGGTCGCCTTTCCATTCAAGCCTTGCGAAAAAATACTGGTTGTCCGTGTACTCTTCGAAACGGGAAATGGAGACGTTGCTGTCTCGAAAGAAGGTTACCAGTTCGGCGATGATTCCGACCCGATCGTTGCATTGAAAAAGTAGGCAGGCTGAGCGTAACATGGTCGATTTCTGTCAGAGTTATGGGTGCAGTTTTTTAACACGATATCGCCAACGACAGGAGGCCATCGAGCTGATCGGGGCGATGAAGTTGCAAACACAGCCCAGTAAATATCGGCTAAACTGATCTTATGTCATCAGAACTTCATCCCATCGAAGCTTCGGCACTCCACGCCCGTCGCGAACGCGTTTTCCTGGTGCTGGCGGGGATTTTTCTTGGTTCGCTGGCGTTGCTGAACGTGCTTGGCATCAGCCGATTTATCGTGCTGGCCAGCCTTTCGTGGCCTGACGGCGGAGGCGGGCCAGAGTTGACGTGGGGACGTTGGGGGCAGATCAGTTTCGCCCTCGCGGTGGGTGTACTGCCCTACCCGATTACGTTTCTTTGTACGGATTTGATCAGCGAGTTCTACGGACGAAAGCGAGCCAACTGGTTGGTGATCGTCGGGTTGCTGTTGAACATTTGGGTCGTGTTTGTCCTGTGGCTTGGGGCCGCGCTACCACAGCAACCAGAGTTCGACGAAAACGGCGTGCCCAAAGTCGAGGTCGTCGCCGTGGAAACCGAATCCGGTGTTCAGTACGAAGCCAAAATTCCCGACGACTATGCTTTCTATCGAATTAAGCAAATGGCTTACGGCGCGGTCGTTGCTTCGATGATCGCGTATTTGATGGCGCAGTTTTGCGACGTTTGGCTGTTCCACTTTTGGAAGCGACTGACCAATGGGAAACACCTGTGGTTGAGAAACAACGGCTCGACGATTATCAGCCAACTGGTTGATACCGTCGCCGTAATTTTGATCTCCCAGTTTTATGCTCGTTCGCTTCCGCCTCCCGCCGAAGGCTCAACGTTAGCCCAGCATTTGTTCATGCTGATCGCGACCGGTTATCTGTTTAAGATCGCCGCAGCTTTGATGGATACAATTCCGTTCTACGTGGCTGTTCACTGGCTCAAGGGGTACTTGGAGTTTGATCCGCTGGCTGAAGAGGGCCTGGCGAAAAAGTAAGAACTTGATCGGGAACACTCAGAGCAATTCGACTGGATCGATAGGCTTCGTGGCTTCTTCGAAAAGTGCACGAAAAAAGCTCGCACGAAAACGTCAACCTGACGAATTGATGCGAGCAGTTTTGTCGCTGCTTTATTGTGAAACTCGTTTCACAAAGCTGGCTATTTGCGTCGACGCTGTACCAGACCGGCTGTTGCCAGAACGATCAGCAAGACGCCCGACGTTGGCTCAGGAACGGCAACCGCGGTGATTTCGAAGTTGTCGATCTCAAGTTCGCTGTTACCGAATTCTGCAAAATCTGAAACGATGATTTCGATTTGAGATTGGTTGTTGAGCATCGAGTTGAGACTAATGAAGCCAGAGTCAGCAAACTGATTCTCGGGGTCAGCCGTTGGGTAGTCCATGTACGACAGCGGGATGTTGTTCTGGGCAGTGTCGCGGAACCAGGTGCCGTTGCCACCAACACGATAGAAAACATCGAATGACTCAGCCAAATCTCCAGGCGTTGATTCAATATCAAAGCGGAACTGAAAGTCCTGGTATCCCGAACCGTCAATCGTCAAATACATCAACGCGTCGTTTCCGAAATCATCTGCCAACGCTCCGGCACCATCGTTCTTGTCGACCATGAAGCTTGAGTTGCCGCCGATGTCGAAATCATCGCCGCCGCCCTTGAGGTCATCCCATTTCGCTGTGCGTGTCGGATCGTAGGTGATGCCGCTGGCTGCCGAAGTGTAAGAAACGAATCCGCCGCCGCCGTTGTGGTCGAAGTTTGCAGCATCGCCCAGAAAAATTTGGAGGTTCGCGTCACCGGCGACAGTATTGTCAACGTCTCCCGCGAAATCCATTTTCGTAGGAGCCGTGGCAGAGAAGTCGTAGTCGTTCGTCCAGCCCCAAAACGCGACAACATCGTCAGCGTTGGCAGTAGAAAGACTGATAAGTGCGATCGTCAAAGATGCAGCAAAGCAAGTAAGCGGTCTCAGCATGGTCAATTACTCGAAGCAAAAGGGTGTGAATCTTGGTGAATGGCCAGATAAGGCACCCAGTTTAACTGTCGTCGACGACGATTTCGCGACCATTTCGCAGTCTTAACCAAATCATCACCAACAGCACATGTTGCTCGTGGTTTCTTAATGGAATGTTCACATGGCTTGCCAAGAGAAGCCAAGAGAAAACTGCTTGGAATCGAGTCAACGTGGATGCGATTCAGGGGTCTTCCTGAAGAAAGCACTCAAAATGTTGGGGCCGGTTTCGCCGTCGCGAAGTCGAATGCCGTCCTCAAACGTGTTGACGTTCAGACATTCAAACCCGAAATGCTCCATCGTTGCGATGAGTGATTCGTCGTCAAAGTGATGAAGGTGCTCGTTGGGCAGCAGCATTCTCCAAGCACGAAACCAGTCGTCGCCAAGCTCATTCCAGCGGCAGTAAGGAACCGCGATTGCGACATGATTTGTCTGGAGCTGACCCAGAAAGCTTAAGTCAGGAATGTGTTCCAGGACGTCAAACATGGCGACAAGATCCCAGAACGAATGGAGTGACTCGTCCCACGAAACAAAGTTTACACCGTCCGGTAAAGGAAACTCGGCGATGTCGAATCCTGCACAGCGACCAACGCCCGTGATTTGGGCGGCCTCGACGAAAGTCCCCGTTCCGTAACCGATCTCAAGCACCGAATCGGGGATGCGACCCGTCAGCCCAAGAATCCAACCCATTCGTTGGTAGCCAAGTTTGATCGTCCGGTCGCTTTTCTTCTCGTAATAAGAAATGTACTCTTCGTCGTAAGCAATCGGCTCAAAGTCGATTTGGTGGATCACGCCGAACTCATCAACGCGGTAGTTTTCGATCACGCTATTGCTCACCACCGCTATCGAGCAGTGGGACGAGTTTTAACATGTCCTTTAACGGCAGGTTCTTCATGTAGCTTCTCTTGCGACGTTTGAAGTAGAACATCGTTGCACCAGGCCCGTCGGAAACATGGAAGCACTCCCAGCGAAGTTTGCCGGCTTCGTTCATTTTCTCTTGAAGGATCCCAGGGTTCTCGACCAGCTGCGCACTTTCCACTGTGACTACCTGATACTCCCAGGCATTAATGTTGCTCCAGTCTTCCGCTACCCAGTCCTTGACATTGGTTGTTGTCGTCATGCCGCTTTCGCTAAGCGACTTGTACATCTCGTTCGCCCACTTCATGGTGTCGTCAGCTGTTTGACCGGTCGCATCGCCGGCGCTACCGATCATTTTCTTCATATCATCCAGCGATGGAGCTTTGGATTTGGCTTGCTCAACGAGGTCCGAAAATTTGTCACCGATGCCCTCGGATTTTTCCGGCTGCGGGTCAGCGATTGGTTCCTGTTGAGCCTGCGCGACTGCGGCGACTCCGTTTCCTGGAGCCACAGGTTCATTCGCACATCCGGCGACGAGACATGCAATGGCGATAACGGCAAGTTTCAGTGTTCGTTTCATGGTTCTTCTCCAACAGTCAGAGTTCGCTGAAGTATACCCGATCAAAAATACGTCTGTTTCAGCGCTGGTCCAGGCTTCTCTGTTTTGGCACGCCCGCCGTTCAGTCATGGAGACGTTAGAACCGGGTCCGCACCTTGATTGAGCAGCACTATTTTAGTTTGCCCTTTTGTTTGCAAGAGATCGCGTAAGGCACCAGAGCGATCGAAATTAGAACAACAATCGCCGGAAGCACCATCGCTCCGGCACCCATGACTTCTGCCGTGTTGGATATAAAGAACATGTATCCGTACTGCCCCAGAACTCCGATCAGGGAGAGTATCAAGGCAGGAATGGCCAGCTTGTTGCGCAATAACAGGAGCACGCATCCCAGGACGCCAAAACATACCGCGAAGGCGAAACAGACGATTACCCAACTGGGCATGTTTCTGTAGATCTCCTGTTGAGCTTCTGGAAGCTTGGCAATCGTCTCGTCGGTCATCGCCATTTGAACTGCAAAGGCCATCAATCCCATCAGATTCCACAGCAACGCGATCGCACCAATGACCCAGAACCATAGTGATACGGGCGTAGTGTGATTTGAAGTTTGATTGCTTTCTGACATTACAGTTCCATATTCCAGTTGGCTGAGACGGGCGGTCGAAGTGGAAGTTTCGAGAGTTGCCAATATAGCCAAAAGCAGACTCCGCAACGCGTCTTTTTTGGGCTTCACGAATCGATCAGCGCGTCAAGGTCCAGGCCGCGTGTTGTTGGACTTGCCAGCAAGGCAGAAGAAATGAGCGCACAAAAAAGTCATGGCATGTCGCTCCATCGTCATGCCATGACTTTATCCTGATGCGAGACGGTCCGTGTCCCGCCCTTGCGGCGCTTGGTTCGGGGTTCCCGATCCACAACCATCATCGACTTGTCAAATTGGTTGACGTTAGTTTTTTGTGAGAAATATTTCTCTGTCAGAATTTTTGGCTCAACTGAACCACTTTGCGCATAACGACGTAAGCGTACAGGCTGACAAGTTTTGCTTGCAATCCGTAGAATCGGAAAACAGAACCAGCCGGATGAAAAAGAGAACCAGGTTCTACCAGGCAACGGCCACTTTGACACCAGATTTGATGCCCAGCATCTCGCTCAAGCTGATCCCAACGATTTCGATTTGAACAAACCCGGACTCTCCGAGACTTGCAACCAGCGTCGCGTCTGGTTCGCCGTGGTTGGTTGGGAAGATGCCAAACGTTTCGTGATCGCCAAACTTTACCGAGATGTTTTCGTCGCCAACCAGACCGGCAACCGAATCGTTGGCGATGTCCGTGATTAGATTGCCAGCAGAGTCACACGAGGCAACGGTTCCGTCGATGCGATTTGAAAGCGCAGTCGATCCCTGCTCAGATTTTCGCTTGGCCATGATTTCCTCCACCAGTTCCGTTTGGGCCCATCCTTGGACGATTTGGCGGATTATTCAAAATCGACAGCGAATCTCAAAGGCCAATTATTTTCAAAATGGATTCTCTCAAAACGCCGGGATTCACATTCGGATTGATTTTCCGGGCTTTCCCGATCAGCGAGCCGACGGCTTTCACCTTCCCGCCTTTGATTTCCTCAATCACAGCCGGATTTTCCTCGATCAACTGCTGGCAAAGCGCGTCCAAATCGCTCGAATCCACCTTCACAATGCCCAATTTATCGAAGGCCTCCTGGACATCACAACCGGACGCAAGCATCTCTGCCAGCACTTCTTTGCCACGGGTCTGATCGACTTCACCAGCGGTAACGCGGGCCAGTAATTCAGCCATCGCATCGGCCGCAACCGGATACGCTTCGATCGTCGCGGCGTTCTCATTTAGATAGCGCATCACTTCCTGGCCAACCCAGTTGCTGGCCATCTTTCCATTGGGTTTGCCAGGTTTGCCGGAGCCATCGGCAACGGCGCGAAAGTAATCCACCATCTCGCGACCCGCGCTGACGATCACGTCCGAGTCATAGTCGTTCAAGCCGTATTCGGATTGAAGCGTTTCCCTCAAAGCTGCCGGCAGATCGCCGAGCGAACTCTTCGCGTCTTCGATCTCCTGTTCCGAAATCACCACCGCGATCAGGTCGGGATCGGGAAAGTATCGATAGTCAGCAGAAAGCTCTTTCTCCCGCTGCGGCGTCGTTTTCTGAGCACTGTCATCCCAGCCGCGAGTCTGCTTCGGCGCGTCGTCGATCGTTTCTCCCGTTTCGCGAAACTCTTTGAACTGTCGTCGCGCTTCATGCGTGATCGCCCGTTCCGCAGCGCGAAAGCTGTTCAGGTTTTTGATCTCCACGATCGGAGTGGCAACTGCTTCTTCGCCGTCCGTGAAATGCAAGTTTACATTCGCGTCGCAGCGAAGACTTCCTTCTTGCATGTTGCAATCGGAAACGTCTACATAGCCCAGGATAAGCTTCAACTCCGTCAGGAACGCTTTTGCTTCTTCAGCACTGCGAATGTCGGGCTTGGTCACGATCTCCAACAGCGGCGTGCCGGTTCGGTTGAGGTCGATTTTCGAAACTCCGCCTTTGCCCGATTCGTCATGCACGCTCTTGCCAGCGTCCTCTTCAAGATGAGCTCGCTCGAGTCGAATCTTTCTGGCCGGTTCATCACTTTTGGGAATTTTTACTTCGACGAAACCTTCACCGCATACCGGTTTGTCGAACTGGCTGATTTGATAGCCTTTGGGCAAATCAGGATAGAAGTAGTTCTTGCGATCCCATTTTGTATAGCGAGCGATTTCACAATTGAGCGCGAGGCCTGTTTTGATCGACAATGCGAGCGCTTTTTCGTTAAGCACCGGAAGTGTTCCCGGCATCCCGGTGCAGACCGGGCAGGTTTGCGTGTTCGGATTCGAGCCGAATTGCGTGGAGCATCCGCAGAACAGCTTCGATTCCGTTTTAAGTTGCACGTGAACTTCAAGGCCAATGATCAGTTTTGCATCGCTGAACTTGAGTCCCTCACGATCGATGGTCGTCATGATGATTGCGGCCTTTTAAGGTGCCAATCGGTTTGAGTTTGATATTGGTGAGCGGCGCGGAACAGAGTCGATTCGCCAAACATGTTGGCTTGGAGTTGCAGTCCGATCGGCAAACCGTCGTCGGCTGAAAAACCGCAGGGCAACGAAATGCCAGGCACTCCGGCAAGGTTCGCCGACGCGGTAAAGACGTCGGCCAGATACATCGCCAACGGGTCTTTGGCGTGTTCGCCGATTTTGAAAGCCGTCGTCGGAACGGTCGGCCCCGCGATCAAGTCAACTTTTTCGAACGCAGCATCGTAATCGTTTTTGATCAGTCGACGGACCTGGGAAGCTTTCTTGTACAACTCGTGATCGTAGCCCGACGAAAGCGAATATGTTCCCAGCAGAATTCGGCGTATGACTTCGTCGCCAAAGTTTACTTTTCGAGTCTTCGAATACATCCCGATCAGGTCTTTGGCTTGTTCCCGTGATGTGTAGCGCACACCGTCGAATCGAGACAGATTGCTGGACGCTTCGCAGGGAGCGACCACATAGTAAGTCGGGACCGCGTACCTGGTGTGTGGCAAATCGATCTCAACAGTTTCGGCTCCCAGTTCCTTGAGCTGCTCGATCGCAGCCATCACACCGGAGCGAACGTTCTCGTTGAGCCCGCTTCCGTCGGGTTCGTTCTCAAAATACTGTTTGCAGATTCCAATCCGCAGGCCTTTCAAGTTCTGGTCGCAATCAGCGACAAAGTCAGGGACATCGTTTCGCGCCGATGTGGAGTCTTTTGCGTCGTGCCCGGAAAGCACGTTCATCAGAATCGCACAGTCCTTTGCACTTCGAGCCATCGGGCCGATCTGGTCCAGCGAACTTGCGAACGCGATCAAGCCATATCGACTGACGCGGCCGTAAGTCGGTTTGACGCCCGTGATGCCGCAAAACGAAGCCGGTTGTCGAATCGAACCGCCGGTGTCGGATCCAATCGAAGCAGGCGAAATTCCGGCGGCGACTGCTGCTGCTGATCCACCGCTGGATCCGCCCGCGACGCAGTCGGCTGACCAGGGATTTTTCGTGACGCCGAAGAAAGAATTCTCAGTCGAGCTGCCCATTGCGAACTCGTCGAGGTTGGCTTTTCCGATGCAGATTGCTCCGGCCGCGCGAAGCCGTTGGACGATCGTGGCATCGTAAGGCGGCACAAAATTCTCCAGCATCTTCGAGCCGGCTGTTGTCCGCTGCCCTTTGGTGCAGATGCCGTCCTTGATTGCGATCGGAACCCCGGCGAGTGGTCCGACGTTTTCACCGGCAGCGATTTTCGCGTCCATCGCGGCGGCTTCAGCCCGAGCGGCTTCTTCGCAATCGCTAACGAAGGCGTTGAGCGTCGGGTTTTGAGCTTTAAGTTGGCTGATCGATTCGTCGACGCACTGCGAAGCGGTTACTTCGCCGGCGGAGACTTGCTGCACGAGTTGTTCGATGGAGTTGTCGAGAACTGACATGGAATGACAAACTAGAAAACGGGTGGAACGCGGTAAAACTCACCATCAGAATCAGGTGCATTTTGCAGAATGATCTCGCGATCGGTGCTGGGCACGACGATATCCCGGCGAACGGCATTGGTCGATTCGGTGGCTCCAAAGAACGGCTCGGTGCCGTCAGGGATTTCGACCTGATCGAGCTGATGGATATAGTTCAAAATCGAATCGAATTCAGTTTGCACTTTGGCAGACTCTTCGTCATTCAATTCGATACGGGCAAGCGACGCGATCTTTTGCGCTGAGGTCTTCGAATCAGGCATCGTGTTCCTGGAGAAAGCAGCAGAGTGAAAGGTGGCAAAGTTGAGCCACAAAAAAATCCGGACACAAGGCCCGGATTCTAATACAATTTGGTTGGTTGTCGTAGCGACGACCGGCAACCTAAGCCTTGGGAAGCGAGAACGGCTTGTTGCGGACGGCTTTCTTGATGAAACCGCTGCGGATACAGCCAGTGCAAACTTTCACACGCTTGTTGGTGCCGTCTGCCTGAGCCACGCGGACGCGTTGCAGGTTGGGACGGAATTGACGGCGAGTTTTGCCAGTAATCTTTGTACCGACACCACCGAGATACTTCGCTTTACCGCGAGTCTCAATTCGGTTTCCCATTTGAGGGCCCTTGCCACAAACTTCACAAACGCGAGCCATGATGAATCCAAATATGAAATAAAATCTTTGTAGTTGTTAAAATCGAGACGCGGAATTATAGCCGTTCAAAGACCGCCCGCAACCGCAAAAAACCGGGGTCAACTCGAAGTATCCCAACTGCGGTGACAATCTGCCTTAAGGTCGGCAAACCGTGGTTGTAAACGGCGTTTTCGGCAATCGAAGACCGAAAGCTTGGGCCAAATGACACTTTTCCAGTCGCTTAGGCCGCCTTTTTCGCCCGAGCCGCTCGCTTGGCCAACTTTCGCTGCCGACGACGCTCAGATTTGCTCATCGAGCTCGATTCGATCTCTGCCAGCTGACTTTCAAGCTCGGACGATGCCGTATCGACAGAAGTTGTGGAAGCTGGAGCAGCCGCAGCCGCTTTCTTCAGCTTTGATTTCTTCGAAACGGCTGGTTTGGGTTGCGGGCTGACGACATGCGGTTGGACGACCGTCTTTGGCGCCGTTTTCACCGAATGAGTTTGCTGCGTCGACGGTTTCGCGGCCGCAGGCTTCGGTTTCTTCTTCAGTTTCTGTTTCGAAGGCGGTGGAGCCGGAGCATTTGATTTTGACTTTGATTTTGCCTCAGCAACCGACTGCTCAGCCCGAGCCTTGGCAGCGGCCTCAGCTTTTGCTTTCACCTCAGCAGCCTTGGCGGCTTTCGCCTCAGCAGCTTTGGCATCCGCGGCCGCCTTAGCGTCAGCTTTGGCTTCTGCCTTGGCCGCCTTAGCCTCAGCTTTGGCCGCAGCCCTTGCCTCCGCCGCAGCCTGTTTCTCGGCTCTGGCAACGGCCTTCGCTTCGGCCTTCGCAGCCGTCCTGGCAGCTCTCTTTTGTGACCAGCTTAAAGGTGCGATTTCAGTTTCTGTTTCAATTTCTGTTTCCGATTCAATCTTGGTTTCCACTTTGGAAATGGTCGTTGCCAACCTCGCAGGCGGCTGGTCGGCGGCCTGTTCCTCATCCACAACCGGTGCTTGCTCTTTGATCTTGAGCTGTATAAGTCCGTGTGCGTGAAGGAAAACGAATCGCGCGTAAACCGTTAGGGCTGCAAATGATCCGACGCAGCCCAGCAGAATACAATTTCCGTAAGCCGTCTTTTGGTCGACCCACGTCAGGCTTTCGGGAACAGCGACGTTTCTCAATGCGATGCAGCCGACGAAACCGATCCAAACTGTCAGAACTGCGGCAAGCGAAAATTTGGAAGCGCGGACTTCGAACAGCATCCGAATCACGATCAACGCCAGCACGATCAACTCGATGGCCATCATCAGCCACGGCGTCTGAACCAGCGAACGGTGCGTCAGGAATTCGAATAGCTTGGCAACGATGCTGCGCAGGTCGATCGCACAATCGAGGCTGGCGAAAAGGAACATCGCGGCCATTAGAATCCAAACTCGATACATGCCGCCGTAGTCGTCGCGTTTGTGCTTTCGCAGCAGGAACAGCTGCAGGCAAATTCCGGAACAAAGCAACAGGCTGATGCTGCAGACCCAATTTGCCAGCGTGCCATCGCCTGAAAGCGCAAACGCCTTTGAGCCTGCTTCGCCGACTACCTGTTCCAACGGTTTCGCGTACCACGCCAGCGAATTTAGCAGCCCGACGATTGAAGCCAGCAGTAAAAAGAAAAGGGTGATCGCGAGAGACCGCTTGGGGATTAAGTCCGTCGTTTTGGGCTGGTTCCTTCGGTTGGCGCCGAACGAATAAGCTTGCATTGGCCTGTTGTCGTCCGCGACAGCGCTCTCGTCGGTGGGAACAAACTCCTCACTGAGCACACGTCTTCGTCGAGCATCCGTGCGACGAGTGACCATAAAAAACTGTCTCCCAAACAATGGCGATTGAGCGGATTGGCCGAAACGGCCGGTGGCGATGAAGGGATCGGGCGGTGATTGCTCGCCCGCTTTGGTAGGTAGTCCCAGAATGTTTTTCGGCATTCGCAGGGGGCAGAATTGAGCGATTGCAACAGAGACTCGTTACCCGTTTTCTGACGGCAATTGGGATCGCTAGCAATCAACGACCTGATTGGACAGCGTCCCAATTCCTTCAATCTCTACCTCCAGCCGATCGCCGGGTTTCAAAAACATAGCCGGGTTTCTCCCCGCCCCAACTCCTGACGGCGTGCCAGTGAAAATCAGGTCGCCCGGTTCGAGTGTGACGAACTGGGAGAGATGTGCGATCAGGAAATCGATTGGAAAGATCAGATGGCTGGTGTTTGAGTGCTGCATTGTTTCTCCGTTCAGCCGCAACGAAATTTCCAGCTGATGCGGATCGGGAATCGAGTCGGCGGTGACGATGCAAGGTCCCAGCGGAGCAAAACTGTCGAACGTTTTGCCGAGCAACCATTGGCCACCGGGCTTTTCTTTTTGCCAGTCCCGTGCCGAGATATCGTTGCCGCAGCAATAGCCGAAAACGTGACTCATCGCGTCGGCGCGGTCAATGAAACGGCCGGCTTTGCCGATGACAACGACCAGTTCCGCCTCGAAGTCAACTTTCTGGCTGATCTTCGGCAGCACAATTTCCGCCCCCGGGGCCGCGATTGCAGAATTAAACTTGCTGAAAACGACAGGAATCGAAGGGGGATCCGAACCCATTTCCTGAGCATGTTTTGCGTAGTTCTTGCCGATGCAGATGATCTTGCCCGGATTCGCGATCGGAGCCCTGAGTTGCACTTCCGACTTTGCGATCAGGCTGTCGGTATCGGACAAAGCAACCCGGGGTTTCAACGAGTCCCAGTCTCGGATCAGCTCGATGGTCGAATCCGGAAATGAATGGACAGGCGGAATATTTTCAAAATCCAGTTTGGCAAAACCGGCGTCCAGTTCTACCGCGATGTGCGAGTTGGTTTGAGTTTTGATTGATACGATTCGCATGACTGTTGCAACCTGCCGGCAAATGGCCAGGGTTATTGGACATCTAAGCACTTTTAAAGCGGAATTTGATACTGAATTCAGGATGTAACCAAGCAGCAACCTAGGTTTACGCTCATTGAAGACAGTTTCTACGACAATTCGCATATCAGATCATCGTGACAAACAATCATGACAATCAGAACGCAGTGATGCCAGAGGACACGAACAAAGTTCTGTTCCCCTATCTGAGTACGCTGTTTTGGTACCTTCGAGAGGGTGTCATTTTTGTTGACCGCGAATACAACGTTGGCGCGTGGAGTCAGGCCGTCGAAAGTATCACCGGACGCGATTCGGCTCAGGCCGTAGGGCAAACAATTCGCCCTTCACTGCTGAGCCTGCATAGCTCGCGAGGTGAACCAATCTCCGCCGACGATTGTCCTGTCGCAGCATCGCTACAAAGCGGAAAAATTCGCACCGGCGACTATCGCATCATCGGCCCTAGTGGCCGCGAAGTCAAAGTTGAACTGACGGTCACACCGGTCATCGATGACAACATCGTACTTGGTGCTGTGATTCTGATCTACGATTCATCCGTCCAGCTGGATTTGCAGCGACAACTGAAAGACCTCTACGAAACATCGGTTCTTGATCCGCTGACTCAGGTCGCCAACCGCGCCGAGTTTGAGCGAGTTCTGTCGGAGACGATCGTTAGCTGTAAAAAAGCCAACGACTTCAACGCCAGCATCATCATCTGCGATATCGACTTTTTCAAATCAATTAACGACAACTTTAATCATCACATCGGTGACCTTGCTCTGGTTGCGTTCGCCAATCAGTTGCAGGAACACGTTCGCGCACAGGACCTTGTGTGCCGATACGGCGGTGAAGAATTTGTCATCCTGTGTGCTCAATGCGACGTTGACTCGGCGATCGACCGGGCCGAACAGATTCGCATGTCACTGGAGAAGACCGCTCAACCGATGCTGGACGGGAAATGCATCACCGCCAGTTTTGGCGTGACCCAACTTCGTGGTAGCGATTCGGCGACTGACTTTTTCGTGCGTGCTGATTCAGCGTTGTTGAAAGCCAAAGAGATGGGGCGAAACCGCGTCGTCGCAGTGGCAACTCCGCAGGGCGAAGCGATGAAGTCCGTCAAAGGCAAATCGCTTTCTGGAGTCACCTGGAAACCGGAAGGCAAGCGGACGCTGCTTTCGGAAGAGTTCGTAACCCAGACGCCGATTTCGGTTCTGGTGGAAAAACTTCGCGGCTTCATCATGGAGTTCGATGCGGAAATTCGCCACGTCCAATCAGATTTCGCGTCTGTTGAAGTCGAGATCGAGAACCGAAAAGACTATAGCCAACGAGGTCGATTTCGCGTCTCGTTCGAGTTCTGCGAGAAGGAGTCAGCGATTGAAACCGGTGGGACTCGAATGAAGAGCTATATCAAGATCGTGATTCGGGAAGCGAAACGAAGTTGGTTTGCGACCAATTGCAAAGAGCTGGCCCCGACACTGTTGGCGGAGATTCGCCACTATCTAATGCTGAATGACGAGTCGAACAAAATACGCGTTGATTCTGCCGGTTCCGCTACGCCAGGCCGCTAGTTCAGGGCCGATTCCTGATTTTGCGGAGCGTCCACGTTTGCCATAAGTGCCGACGCTCGCGAAAGTCCTGCAAAGCACCAGCCTTTCTGATTCGGCCATCCACTGACTTCCAGCATCCCGCCTGATGCGATATCCTTTTGAGTTAGACAGAAGCCCGAAATGCGGTCTTGTCTTTTCGGCTATTAATATCGATTGACTACTCACAGGAAATCCAATGGGATACTCTCTTCCAGAACTCGGATACGACTACAACGCGCTTGAGCCACACATTGACGCTCGCACGATGGAGATTCACCACACCAAACACCACAACGGCTACGTCACCAAAGTGAATGCGGCTCTTGAGGGCACCGATTTGGCTGACAAGCCGATCGAAGAAGTGATCTCAAATCTTGACGCGGTTCCAGAAGACAAACGCGGCGCCGTCCGAAACAACGGTGGCGGCCACGCGAACCACACACTTTTCTGGTCCGTGATGAGTCCCAACGGTGGCGGTGCTCCGACTGGCGATCTTGCCGCTGCGATCGATGAAGCATTCGGCAGTTTCGACAAGTTCAAAGAAGAATTTTCCAACGCGGCCGGAACCCGTTTCGGCAGCGGCTGGGCGTGGTTGTGCTATGACGGTAGCAAGCTTCACGTCGAAAGCACTCCGAATCAGGACAATCCTCTGATGAATGGTCACACGCCGATTCTGGGCTGTGATGTTTGGGAACATGCCTACTACCTGAACTATCAGAACCGCCGTCCGGACTATGTTCAGGCGTTCTTCAACGTGATCAATTGGGATGCAGTTGCCGAGCGTTTTGCCGCAGCAAAAGCGTAGAGCAGCTATCCGTCGAATGGCTTGTCGAATCGCCTTTTGTTGTATGGCTTGGCGATCGCAAGGACGTTGGACACTAAATCGATTTGGGTCGGCATTGTCGGCCCTTTTTTATGCGCCTTGCTTATCCAAAATCAGTCTTTGAAGCTGCAATTTTGGAATATCCGCGACCGCGCTGGTCGCCACCAGTCCAGCCGCTTGGCCAAAAATTAAATCCGCTGGTTTGCTGGGCCATCGCGGTTTGACGCTGGTTTTTCAAACCCCGTCGCAATTGTTTTCCTCCGGCACAGACTTTGCATTTCCGCACGTAGCTCTGTTCACTTCGAACGGAGATCACCCAAGCCAGCTGGAAATGAACAATGGAAGTTATGGAACGTGTCGCGGCCACCGGGATGGGGGCCGTTCTGTTGGAAGACGCAGTGTCGTTTCGTGTTTGGGCACCGCATGCGGATCGAGTCAGCGTTGTTGGCAGTTTCAATGACTGGTCTGCTGACGCCAGCGAAATGCAACGCGACGAAAAAGGTTGCTGGTTTACCGAAGTCAAGAACGCGAAAGCCGGCGACGAATACAAGTTTCAAATCTGCAACGGAGATCAAACGTTTGAACGGATTGATCCTTACGCGAGAGAAGTCACCAACTCTGTCGGCAATGCCGTCGTTCATGATCCGGAATTTGACTGGGCAGACGACGACTTCAAAATGCCGAACCACAACGAGCTGGTCATCTACGAGATGCACATCGGCACCTTCAACCGAACCGATCCGGATCAGCCTGGCGATTTTGCGGACGCGATCAAGCGGCTTGGGCATTTAAAAAAACTGGGCGTCAATGCGATTGAAATCATGCCCGTCGCCGAGTTCGCAGGCGATTGGTCGTGGGGATACAACCCGGCGCACATCTTTGCCATCGAACAGGCCTATGGCGGTCCGGATGCTTTGAAGCGATTCGTCAAAGCGGCTCATGCAGAAGGCCTGGCCGTGATCATGGACGTCGTCTACAACCACTTCGGGCCCAGCGATCTCGACCTCTGGCAGTTCGACGGTTGGAGCGAAAACGGCGGCGGAGGAATCTACTTTTACAACGACTGGCGTAGCACGACGCCCTGGGGCGAAACGCGTCCGGACTATGGCCGCGGAGAAGTTCGTCAGTTCATTTTCGACAACGCGATGATGTGGCTCAACGAGTACCGCGTCGACGGGTTACGCTACGATATGACGGCCTACATTCGAAAAGTCAACGGAATCGATGCTTCTGATATTCCCGAAGGCTGGAGCCTGATGCAGTGGATCAATGGCGAAGTCGCCAACGCGTTTCCGGGCAAACTGCTGGTCGCAGAAGACTTGCAGGGAGACCCTTACCTGACGCAAACGCTTTCGAGTGGCGGTGCCGGATTCTCGACTCAGTGGGATGCTCACTTTGTTCATCCCGTTCGCGATGTCGTGCAACAAGTCGAAGATGACTATCGCGATATGCACAAAATCCGCGACGCGCTGCAGTTTCGCTATAACGATGACGCCTTCCAGCGAGTGATCTACAGCGAATCGCACGACGAAATCGCCAACGGTAAATCGCGAGTGCCAGAAGAAATCACTCCTGGCGAAGCCGACAGCTACCACGCACAAAAGCTCTCCACCGTCGCGGCGGCACTGGCGTTGACCGCACCGGGAATTCCGATGTTGATGCAGGGCCAGGAGTTCGTCGAAGACCTGCATTTCGACGACGCCGATCCGCTCGACTGGGATCGCGCCGAACAGTTCCGTGGCATCACGCGATTGTATCGAGATCTCATTTCTCTGCGGCTGAACGAAAACGGAATCTCTCGCGGACTTGTCGGCCAACACATCAACGTTCACCACGTCAACGACGGCGACAAAGTCGTGGCCTTTCATCGTTGGTGTGATGGCGGCGCAGGTGATGACGTAGTTGTGCTGGTCAACTTTGCTGACCGGTCCTGGGATCACTACCAGATCGGGTTTCCTTCCGAAGGAACGTGGCGGTTGAGACTCAACTCGGACTGGACCGGGTACAGCGATGACTTCTGTGACCACCCGGTTTCCGATGTCGTCGTCGAAGCAGTCGGACGAGACGGGTATCCAGCCAACGGAACCCTGTCGTTCGGACCCTATGCAATCCTGATTCTGTCGAAAGAACCAGGCGATTCGGATGCAAACGATTCACAAACAGGAGAGCAGGAATGATTACGACAGAAGCAAACAGGATAGACTCGCGGGCAACGGGATACCGCCATGCGAGTCGCGCGGGACAAGCCAGGCAGCTTCGACCCGCCGATGGGATTCTTGATTGCGTTGGCGGCACACCGCTGGTCCGATTCCGCCGCTATCTCGACGAGGACTCCGTTGAGCTGTACGCAAAACTGGAGTCGTCAAATCCCGGAGGCAGTGCCAAAGATCGCCCTGCCCTGCGAATGCTGACTCATGCGATGAAGACTGGCCGACTGAGAAAGGGCGACACCGTCATCGAGTCGTCTTCCGGGAACATGGGGATCGGACTATCGCAAGCCTGCCGCTTTCACGGTTTGAACTTTATTTGCGTCGTCGATCCAAACGCTCAATCGCAAAACGTCGCCATCATGAAGGCCTACGGCGCGAACGTGGTTCGAGTCACCGAACCAGTCGATGGCAGCTTTCTTGGTGCTCGACTCAAACGAGTCAACGAACTGTTGGAGCAGATTTCAGGCAGCTATTGGCCTAACCAGTATGCGAACCGCCAGAATCCGATCTCTCATCAAACCGGCACGATTCGGGAAATCGATCAGGCGCTTGAAGGAGACATCGACTATCTGTTTGTCGCGACCAGTAGCACAGGCACGGCTCAAGGATGCCGCGACTATTTGCGACAAATGGGGCGTGAAACGAAAGTCGTCGCGGTGGACGCCAACGGCAGCGTGCTGTTCGGCGGTTCGCCAGGCAAGCGGCTGATCCCGGGACTGGGCGCCGGACATGAGCCTGCTCTCGCACGCGAGCAAAGTTTCGACGACGTCGTCCGGGTTTCGGATCTGGATTGCGTTGTCGGTTGCCGTCGAGCGGCGGAACGGGAGGCGGTGCTAGTGGGAGGTTCGGCAGGAGGAGTTTTGGAAGTCGTACGATCGCTTCAGTTGCAACTTCAGGGCAAAAAGTGTGCTGCGATTCTTCACGACTCAGGAACTCGCTATCTCGACACAGTCTACAACAACGGTTGGGTTGAGGAATCTCTGGGCGTCAGTGCGGACGTGCTCGAGAAGCGAATAGACTCCCCGGCATTACCCGCAAAGCAAGAGGCTCAGCCATGATTCAGACCCTTAAACGATCTCTGGTCTCAAGCGACAGAAGCGAAAGTCTCGCGGTGAACCGAAACAGCCGAACAAATGAAACGCTTCGTATCGGAATTGTTGGCTGCGGTCCGCGTGGGTTGTATTGTCTCCAATCGCTGGCCGACGAACTGGTGAACTCGGAAGTTTCGCAACCCGTTGAAGTTCTCATTTTCGAACCTGCTGACTTTCCCGGTGCCGGCAACGTCTATACTCCCAATCAACCCGCGTACCTGAAGATGAACTTTGCCGCGAAGCATATCGACGCGTGGTCACGCGGTGAGAGCCACGATCAGGAACGCGTGCCTCTGGTGCAATGGCTCAACACGCAGGGCGAATCTCCGGCGGGTCCCGATGACTTTGTGCCTCGTCGAGATGTTGGACGCTATCTTCACGACTGCTTTCAACGCGTGATCAGCAAACTCCGTAGTGTTGCAGAGATCAAATTTCATCGTGACTGTGTCGATTCAATCGAGCCTGAAGATCGTCATTGGATTCTCGGAGCCGGCGGCAAGACGTACGTGTTGGATCAGGTCGTCATCACCGTCGGGCATGGAGGCGAGCCTGAATCTGCCGAATCAAGCGGCGAATCGACGAACAGCATTCCCGTCTTTCCGGTCAACCAAAATTTGAATGCCAGGACGGTGCAGCCAAACTCCAGGGTCGCCATCCGAGGTTTCGGATTGACTTCGATTGATGCCGTATTGGCGATGACCGAAGGTCGCGGAGGCCAATTCAAACGTGGCGAGGCGGGATGGGAATACGAACGCAGCGGCGACGAGCCAGCCGTGATCATGCCGTATACTCGATCCGGTCGTCCGATGCTGTCCAAGCCGGACGAAACGATTTTTGTTCAGCCAGTGCAACTGGAAGAAATCTGGGCGCGAGGTCGCGCAGCAATCGACGTTACGGCAAGACCAGTCACGGCGTCGGCAATGGTCCATCAAGTCTGGCAGTCGGTGACTGAAGCCGCTTCTTCCGCGGTCAATTTCTGCTCGGGACGAAACTCAATTTCAGCCTCATCAGTTAAAGGCTGGTTTGACCACTGGTGCCGACAGCCGATGCAGCCCTATGGAACCCTCGCGGCGATGCAGCAGTCGTACGCTGTTTCCACCGGGCAGATCATGCCGGACATCGCGTGGGCTCTCGGCGCGGCTTGGCGAAACCTCTATCCCGCGATTGCCCGTTGCGTTAGCCACGAAGGTTTGCTCGCAGAAGCCTGGCCGGTCTTCAACACGATCGGCATCGAGATGGAGCGAATCGCATTCGGACCACCCGCGGAAAATCAAGGGAAAATGTTGGCGTTAGTCCGCGCAGGTATCCTTGACCTCAATTTCATCACCGCGTCGATGCAGTGTGCCGCAAAGTCAAAACCTGCGTTGGTCGCCGGCGAGAATCGCATCGAAATCGATCATCACGTCAACGCGGTTCTGCCTTCGCCGTTGGAAAACTGTTCCAACGGACCTGTCGCGAAGCTGCTTTCCGATAGAATCGTTCAGCGAATCGAGAGCGGTGGTGGGATCCACGTTGACCGCAACGGAAACGCGATCCACGACGGGACTGTCGTTGAAGGCCTGGCGATTTTCGGACGAATCACCGAAGGCTGTGTGCTCGGCAATGACACGCTCAGCCGAAAACTGCACCGCCATCCCGATCGATGGGCAAAGTCGATTGTTGAGCAAATCAAACAGAAAGAAATGACGCAATGAGTTTCGCGACCGCAACTGAGAATCAACTTGGCGAAGGCACTTCGAAATTGCGAGCGAACTGCAGCGGAATTGTTGCGCTAAGTGCGCGACTCGAGTCCTGGATGACGGAAGCGTTGTCGAATACGCCAACGGAGATTGTACAGTCGATCGAACAGTTTGGCTCGCCATTGAATGTCATCGCCACGGCTCCTCTGGTGAGAAATTTACGGCAACTTGAGTCCGTCGCTGCGGAGCGCGATTTGCCTTTCAAAGTCTTCTTTGCCCGCAAGTCCAACAAATGCCTCGCATTCGTTGATGCGGCCCATCAAGCGGGTGGCGGAGTCGATGTGGCGAGCGAGCAGGAATGTAGGCAGGCTCTTGATCGGGGTGTTCCTGGTCCGGACATCATTTGCACCGCGGCGATCAAAACGAAAGCTCTGGTTGAACTTTGCGTCGCCAATCAGGTCACCATCGCAATCGACAATCGTGACGAATTGCAACGAGTGCGAGAAATCGCTGCAGCGTCGAAGGCGACCGCAGAGATCGCTATTCGTATCAGCGGATTTGTTCATGACGGCGAAAAACTTCATTCACGTTTTGGGTTTGATGTGGATGAAGTTCAAGACCTCGCCAGCAGCACCTTGCGATCCATCGATCGCAAAGAGGTCCGCGTGATCGGATTGCATTTTCATCTCGACGGCTACTGCAGCAAGCAGCGAGTGTCCGCAATTCGCCAGTGCCTTCCGCTCGTTGACCATTTCCGATCGGTGGGGCTCGATGTTCGTTTTGTCGATATCGGCGGCGGACTTCCGATGAGCTACCTCGAAAGCGAACAGCAGTGGAATCGGTTTTGGCGAGAGCATCGGGACGCGTTGCAATCCAAGCGGACTGAGCTCACGTATCGCAACCACGGGTTAGGCTTTTTACCAGTCGACGGCGAAGTACATGGGAAACGCAACACCTATCCCTACTGGCAAAATCCAGTTCGAGCCCAATGGCTGCAGCATGTTTTGGATGACAGTGCATGCGCCGAGCAGAAAGCGGATCTTGAGCCAAACGTCCCAACGATTGCGGACGCGTTGCGTGATCGTTCTTTGCAACTGCGCTGTGAACCGGGCCGCAGTTTGCTTGACGGTTGCGGCATGACCCTCGCCCGAGTCGAGTTCGTCAAGCAGCATCACTCCGGCGACCATTTCGTCGGCGTCGCGATGAATCGGACTCAATGTCGGACAGGTAGCGATGACTATCTGGTCGATCCGGTCGTGATTCGCGGTCAAGAGAATGACGACCAGACGCAGATTGAAGGGTATTTGGTTGGAGCCTATTGCACCGAATCGGAATTGATCTCGTTGAGGAAACTTCGGTTTCCGAATGGAATTGCGGCTGGCGATGTGATTGCGATTCCGAACACTGCCGGGTATTTCATGCACTTTCTCGAGAGCCGATCGCATCAGTTTCCGCTGGCGAAAAATGTTCTTGCGGAGAATAACTCACCGCTGACGTGGCGATTGGACGAAATTGACTCAGAGCACGCGGAGAAGTAACCGGTGAAGGTGCCAGCAGGGAAATGAAGCAGAGGCTTTTTTTCTCTGACAGGTCTACTTTGCAACGTTCCGTTGTTAATACAGCCATTCAGTCGGCAAGAACTTCATGAGCTACACCTACGATTATCCACGTCCAGCCGTCAGTGCCGACGTCGTCGTGTTTGACTCGAGCACAGATTCGATATTGCTGATCCAGCGGAAGAAGGATCCATTCGCCGGGTCGTGGGCGTTGCCGGGTGGCTTCATGGAAATGGACGAAGCAGCTGACGCCACTGCGATCCGTGAACTCAAGGAGGAGACTGGGCTGGTGGTGGCCCAGGTTGAACAGATCGGAGCCTATTCAGCTGTCGATCGCGATCCCAGAGGACGCGTTGTGACCGTGGCTTTCATGGCGGAAGCCTCGACTTCCGAATCGATCGCCGCTGCCGACGATGCTGCGGACGCCAAGTGGTTCCCGGTCGATGATCTGCCAGAACTGGCCTTTGACCATTCGCAAATCATTTCGGATTGCTTCTCAAAGTCCGACAAAGGCTAAACAGCCTTCGAATAGCCGTGATTCGGTCAGAGGATCGCCAACTGGCTCGCACTCGCCAAACTCTCTCAATCCCCGATGCTTCGTGGTTTGCCAGGAATGCTATCGCTTTTGAAGCTTGACGGCGAAAAAAGGCGTCTCTAACATCCCGGCGCAAAAAATTCCTACGAATTGGGTCAGCAACTTGAGCCAATTTTCCGATAAAGCGCTTTGAGTAAACCTTGACGACAAGGGACAGTTTCTCGCCTCGATGAACGGTACCCGAATGATTGGGATTCCAATGCTTCAGAAACCACGATCCAAATCCACAAGCAAAAATTCGTTGCGAGCGATGGTCTTACTCGTCGCGCTGGGTCTGCTGGCGTTGCCCGGATGCCAAACATTTAAATCGACGTTTCAGTCGATGCCCAAACTCTCCGACATGAAGATGCCGAGTCCGAGCGATCTTGCGTTTTGGAAAAAAGAATCAGATTCCGCTCCGCCGCCACCTCCGTCGCGCCACCTGAATCCCGCGATGACTGAGGGCAGCAGTTTGGCCAGTCAGAACACTGATCAGGATCGCAGCGATATCGACATTGATGATTACCGTCGGAAAATCGATGCGATGAAAGACGGAATCGCTTCGGCTGAAAAAGAGTTAGGCGGCAGTAAAAAGCCGTTGCGGAAACCATACGGTGGCGAATCCACATTCGGGGACAGTTCATTCGGCAGCAACTCATTCGGCAATAGTGCTGGAACGTTCAAGTCAGACTTCAAGGCAGATCTTGCAGCTGCTGGAAACAGCATTGACCAGGGATTCGCCTCGGCGAAGGAAAAAGCGTCGACGTTCGGATCGAACTCTCTGTCGGATGCTCAGCAGAGATTCAACGACGCGGTTGCGGATACGAAAAAGCCGTTTGGCAATGGCGATTTCCGTGCACCGGCTGACGTTCTATCGACTGCTCCCTCGAATGAGTTCAAGAACGCGCTCGCGAGAACGAACAGTCAGCTGCAAACCGGAATCGACAACGCGCGAAAGAGTGCCGGCTTGGATTCGGCTGCGGCGAAAGTCAATCAGTCGCTTTACGACATGAACGGTCAGCTAACAACTGGCGGAACGAACGCATCGAAGGCGATTGGCAACTCGGTCGATGCTGCCCGGCAAAGGTTTAGCAACGTGATGGGAACCGTCAGCGATCGCGCTATCGAAGCGGCGAAGACTTCCAAGGACTTCGGTGGAGGACTGAAAGACAAGATCGTTTCGGCTGCTTCCGAGTTCAAGCCACCATTGCGAGGCGAAGACAACGGGTTCAAGCCAAAGTTCACGCGTGCAAGCGATCCAGTCGCTGCTGAAGCTCAGGAACTACTCAATAAAGCCAAAGATCGGGTCGCAGGCTTGGGGACAGGATTCGATTTCCCGGGTGCTCAGAATCAGGAGCCAAAGTTTGGCAGTCCGTCAAACACTTCTGGTGCGTCCGGTGGCTTCGCGGCCGCAACGCCAAGTCAGCCCGCTCAAACTGCTCAGCCGACGGCATCGTTTGGTGGAACCTTCAATCAGCCACGCATCGCCAATGTGACGCCTGTTGCGACCCCGAGTCAAAGTGGCTCTGGGTTCGGCCAGCGTAGTGGAATCGATTCCAGTTTGACGAACTCCTGGCACAACGGCACAACACAGTCTCAACTGAAACCCATTGAAATTGGTACACCTTCGTCGACGCCTGGCAACAACTTGCGAACGGCTGCGGTGCAGAATAGCGATCTCGGATCGTCGTCTTCGGTATCCAATATTCCGGCTGCTTTTGATGCAGGCCGCAACGCGATGACCAGCCACGTCAGCGAGATTGACATCCCTGCGAAAATTCTCAGCGGTTCCGGAAGTTATGCTCCCGGCAGCGTCAACAAAGTCAGATAGAGCTTGTAGAAAGCGATCGCTTTCGATCGACAATCGCTATCGTTCGCCAATTATCGGTTGCGTGGCTTGAGTTCACGTGCCCCGATGTTTTTGATCAGAATGTCGGTCGTCGGATCGTGACCCTGAAAGATGATCGTGCCGGCTTCCAGACGTTGGCCGCGGCGCGGATTGTTGTCCGGTTCGCGCTGGTCTGACCAGTCCGTGACTTGATAACCGTTGATCCAGACCGCGACGCGAGGTCCGTTGGCGATGATCGTTTTCGAGAACCACTCCTTGTCGTTCGCGTTCACGTGCCGGGCCACCGAACGACGAAAAATGCCACCCGTGCCGCAGTCGACTGGTTTGGAGCGGTCCGAGTCCTTGAACTGATTCTGAATCTGGCTTTCGTAGCCGTTCATCATCTCGCCAGGAATCGAGCGAAAAAAGACTCCTGAGTTCAGACCGTCGGCGTTCGTCTTACACTTCATTGAGAAAACAAAATCGCCGAAAGTTGCTTCCGATTCAATCTGCCCTCGACCGGACAGAATCTGAAGCTCTCCGTCCTCAGTGACCTCAAAACTGCTGTCCAGTTTCTGATCCGTTTTCCAGCCCGTGAGATCCGTCCCATTGAAAATTGGCTCGACGTTCAACGGCTTGAGTCGGACGGATTTGAATTGAGCCAGTCCCGAGTTCAGTTGCAGGCCGATGTAGCCACGACCGATCGCTTTGTCTCCGGCTGGATCGGTGTAGTTGGTAACTTCCTGACCGTCGACATGAACGATGATCTTTGGGCCGTTTGCGGAAATGTGAATGTCGTGCCATTGCTCAAACCATGCCGCGTTACCGTTGCTGACGTCTTCGCCCTTACTGCGGCTAACCAGCGTGCCGGTTGGAAACGGACTGACTTTTTTGCTGGCCAGATTGATCTCGTAGCAATCGCCTGCCGGATCACGAGGTTTCGGGCTGGTGCGGATGAAGATGCCGCTGTTGGTTTCCGCCGGAATCTTGAAACGGGCTTTCAACTCAAAGTTATCAAACTGTGAAGTCGTACGGAGCAGTCCTTTGTCGCCTTCGCTCACCGAGACGACTCCCTGTTCGACTGTCCAGTTGGCTTCTGACGCCGCACGCCAGCCAAATGTTGATTCTCCATCGAAGAGCGCGATCCAGCCTGAATCGATTTCGTCCTGTGACAGCCCCGCGGTCTTGATCGATGCCGCGGAACGCCCTGCCGGTTCAGCTTGGGCGAGAGCATCCGTGCTTGCCGAAAAAATCGTGGTAATGCAAACAATCAGCAGCTGAAATTGGGTCCAAAAAGGGTGGATTTTCCCTGTACCGCTGTTTTGCATCATCGAAAAGCTACCTTAACCAGTCCATTTAATACGGGTGAGGTCGTTTCAACTTTCTGGTTTGTAGAAACGCCAAGTCTGAACATAATAGTCCATCCGGGCATCGACGACCATTTCCGGATCGCCAAGAAGGCACCAAGGCTTACCTCGTGACTGACGCTATCAATTTGCCGCCAAATTCCACCTTCGACTCGAAGGGTAAAACCTACATTCTGCTGACCGGAGCTACGGGCCTGGTTGGGCGCTACCTGTTGCGCGATCTGATTCTGCGAAAAGAGCGCGTTGCCGTGATTGCGCGAGCGTCGGGCAAGCTGAGTGCTCGCGATCGTGTCGAATCGATCATGCAATACTGGGAAAACCAGCTGCAACGAAGTTTGCCGCGTCCGATCGTGATCGAAGGAGACATCTGCCAGGAGAATTTGGGCATGTCTCGCGAAGACGCGCGTTGGGTGGCCAGTTACTGTGTTGAGACCGTGCACAACGCAGCGATTTTGCGTTTCAAGGCTGCGACCCGAGCAGACGAACCGTTCCGCACGAATCTGGACGGTACAGCCAATGTGATTAAGTTTGCCAGAGGACAGGGCATTCCGGATTTTCACTACGTTTCGACGGCTTACGTTTGCGGCAAGACTTCCGAGAGAGTCATGGAAGATCGGCTCGACGCTGGCCAGGAACTGCGCAACGATTACGAACAGAGTAAATTCGACGCGGAAAAGCTCGTGCAGTCGGCGAAAGGCTTTCGCAATGTCACGATATTCCGTCCGGCCGTCATCATCGGCGATTCAAAGACAGGATACACATCCACTTATCACGGACTGTTCCTGTATCTGCGATTGATTTCAATGTTGGTTCCGCATCAGCAGTGCGACGATAGCGGCACGCACATGACTCCAATTCGTTTGCCGATGCAGGGCGACGAACCGCGAAACCTTGTTCCTGTCGACTGGGTTTCCGCCGTGATCGCGCATGTCGTCTGCACGCCAGACGCACACGGTCGCACATATCATTTGACTCCGGAAGAATGCACCACCGCGCGTGAAGTGATCGATAGTTGCTGCAACTATTTCAATTCGGCGGGCGTCGTTTACGCAGGTCCGGATGCAGAGCCAACACCCGAAGACGAATTCTCAAGAGCGATTTTTGAGAACACTCGTATCTACGAATCTTACGACACCAGCGATCCCGAGTTTGATCGCACCAATGTTTCCAAATGGGCGGGCCATCTGCCCTGCCCTTCGATCGACGAGGCCATGATTCATCGCTTCATCACGTTCGGTGAGACAAACCGTTGGGGTAAGAGCCGCGTTCGGACTCCCCAAGTCGAGTACTGGTTTGAGGACGAACTGGAGCGGATCGGAAAATTGGCTGAATCGATCGTCGGTCGTCTGACTGCAACCATCGATGCACCGGTTACGGTCGGCTTGGACATCAAGGGCGAAGGCGGCGGACAATGGACTCTCGCCGAGATCGCAACCGGTATTCGGATCGTCCGGGGATTGCCTGGCGAAGGCAGCCCGATTCTGACGATCGATGGGAAACACGTGGCTCAGTTGCTGGACAAGTTTTCCAGTCAGGATCCAGAGTCAGCTTTTGGGCTTTTCGCAGACCAGTTCGAAAGCACGATCTCACTCGCGTTGCGATAGCTGCGATTTCGCAGCGTTTTGCGTAGTTGGCGGCTTACTGCGGCCAGGCTATTCTGCGGCCACGCTATTCGCTCTCTTTGACCCGGACTCGATTCGCATCGATCGCGTAGGTCACGCCACGCCATTTGACGGTGCTCATGAAGAATGCCTTCAGCACGGCCAGTGGGTGCAGGATTTGAACTCCCGGCAAAGCCAGCAAGCTCATGTCGGACGACGGAGCAGATTGTACGACTTCCGAAGCGTTGCGTTGTGCGATCGCCGCGAGGTTGCATCGCTCGATGACCCACAGCAAAACAAGGTTCAGGATCTGATACACCATCCAAATGATAAACACTGATCGGCCCGCGAAAGTATAGCCCGTCGCGAACATCAGGACGGCAGCAATCGGTGCGACAATCGTTGCCAGACCCGTTGCAACCCCGTGTCCTAAAACGAGGGGCCAACCGGGATGGTGCAGGCGTACGGTTAGCAGCTGCCGGGCAATCCATTCAAAACAATCACTCAGCGTGGTTGCCTCTCTGTTTTCCACAACCAGATTCGGAACGCGATGAAGGCGCAGGCCTTGCTGCTTCATCAAGTTCGTGATGACCGTGTCTTCACAGAACGTCGTCTGCCAATGCTCTCTCAGATTGCAACGTTCGATCGTGCTTTTTCGAACTGCCATCGAACCGCCCCAGGCGATGTCGTAGGCCTGCATCTGAACGACTGCCGCAGCATTCCAGTGCTTGCGAATGAGTGCACCAATCGAGTGGTTGTATGGGGCGAACCATCGGTTGCCGGTCGTCGCGCCAATGGAGGCGTCCTGCATCATCGGAATTGCAAGATCGCGCAGCCAGTTCACGTCGACGATGGCATCTCCATCACAAAATGCAACGATCTCGACGTCGTCGCTCAACTGATCGAGAACGTGAACGATGCCGGAGCACTTGTAGCTACAGTCAGCTTGCGGCTCGAAGAAATGAAGATGTACATTCGAGTTGTGGCTCTCAAAAAAATCTTCGACTTGCTTCGCGGCAGGATCGTCCGGGCTGTCGAAGGCGATGTGCAGTTGATAGTCCGGGTAGTCCTGACCGATCAGCTCTGCGATGCACTCGGGTGTCGATTCCTCGTGGCCTCGCAAACAGAGAATAATGGCTGCCTTGGGGAAGTTCTCCGGCTCCACAGGTGATTCAATTTCTGTTTGGGCGTCTCGATGAAACCAGTAGTACTGGATTACCAGCAAGGTCTGGGTCAGCGACAGCAGAAGTACAACGAGAGTCAGCAAAATGGCCAGGAACGAGATCATTTTGTAAGCGAGGAAAAATCCTGGAACCGAATTGAGAGAGGGATTTAGCGGCGGTTAACAGGCCACTGCTTTATCCTAATCCACTTCGGAATCCGGAGAAGCGGCAAATGAATTGACGTCCAAATTAGTCAGATTTCATCTTCTCGTTCGGCAAAACCACGCAGAGCCGTGACCTCGATCTCGATCTTCATTTCGGGTTTGATCAGGCCAGCAACAACCATGGTGGCGGCCGGTCGGACATCGCCAAGGAATCGTCTCAGGACAGGTTGGACTTCATCAGCATATTCGGCTTTGACGACCGTGTACTGAACACGAACGATATCGGAAAGCGAAAATCCGCCTTCGGACAGCGACTTTTCGATCGTCCAGAAAGCATTCCTTGCCTGGTCGACGGCGTGTTCTGGCATGCACATGGAAGTGTAGTCGTAGCCGGTGGTGCCAGAAACAAAGCACCAGTTGCCTTGCACGACTGCTCGCGAGTAAGCGAAATCTTTCTCAAACTTTGAGCCTGACGAAATCAGTTTTCGGCTAATTGTCATCGCGAATACCGGCACGCTCGATAGCATCTTCCAGAAAGTAGTTGAGGTCTTCGGCCTCCTCGTGATGAAGGACTTCGTAGGCATGTGCAGCACTACGAGCATGATAAAGCTGCTCTCGCATGTTCACGTCACGCGTGATCGCCGTCGCAAACGCAGCCAGAACTTCCAGATGTCGCTTCCGGTCATGTTCTGGCGTCGCCAATAAAAGCACGGCATGAACCGGGCCGTCCGGCGCTCCCAGGTCGATGCCCTCGGAGCTGATGCCCAGCACTCCCGTAATCTCGGTCTCCTGTTCCGGTTCCTCGATGATCGCGTGAGGAATCATCAGGCCTTCGCCAAGGCAGGTTGTTTCGTCGACTTCACGGCGGAGTACCCGGGTCACGAATTCCTCCTGAGTGATCGGCAACTTGTTCGTCGAGTACAACATCGTTGCCAGAGTGTTGACGACTTCCTCCTTTGATTCACCCGTCAAATCAACGGTAATGGATTGCTCTTTTAGAAAGTCAAGCAGTCGCGGGCGGTCCTTGTGATCCTCATCGGCACGCCCCAGGCAGAATCGTGTTGCACTCGGCCCCAGCAACTGATTGATCGCCAAAGCAGAAAGTCCAACCGTCGTGATGGTTTCAATCGTGTCTGCATCGAAGCGATTTTGAGCTCCGATCAGCATGATCAAGCCAACCGCCACGCCGCCGTGAGGAAGCAAGGCCAGACCAAGATAGTTTCGCACCCGATCAGTGACCCCGGCAATGCTCATCGCTGTATATGAACTGATAACTTTGCCGAGTAGACGTGACAGGAAGAACAAAGCGACCAACGCCGCCGCCGTCGGGACTTTCGTGAAGTCCAGCTTCATGCCGGCGAAGGTGTAGAAAATCGCGAATAATACGCCGCCGATCGCAGACAGATAGGCTTCCGCCGAACGCACATTGTCGTGCTGCAAGTTCGAAACCATGATGCCGGCAAACGCGGCAGACAGGATTTCATTGACGCCGCAAAACGCTGCTCCGCCCCACGCCGCCATAATGACCGCGACCATCAATGGGCCAACGAAGGCGGGGCTGACGATAGTGCGAATTAGCAGCTTCGAAATCACGGCACATAGAGTACCGATCAGAAACGAGAGCCCAAATTCTTTCAGGACCATCAGAACCGCCGACCCGATATCGGCCGAATCTGAAGACACAAACGAGTTCATGAACACGAACACGCCGACGGCAACCATGTCGATCAGACAAACGGCTCCGATCAGTGTTCGCGACAACAGCCCGGCGGCGCGAGCCTCTTGTACAACCAGCACCGTCGTCCCGGGAGCACCGGCAATCGCAATCGCCGCCAATAGCAAGGCGATGGTCAGGCTCATCGAATCACCAACAAACATCCGACCAATGAAGAACATCGTCAACGCCACGATCGTCGGCGTAATGATGGCTTCGAAGCACAGCAACAAACCGATCCGTTTGAACGCGTTTCGCATGTTCGGTAAATACAAGGCTGCACCAACCGTAAACGTGATGTAGCTCAATACCAGGTTGGCGATCGGAGAGAAATAACTGTGAGTTTCAGGTCTGGCTACAAACCCATCCATCAGCGTCGACAGAAAATTTGCGACCGGCTCTGGCAGGCTTGAATGCATAAACGTCGCGATCGCGGGCAGAGAAAGCATCCTCAAGAAGATGCCTGTGCCGATCCAGCCAGTGACTTTCGGCAGTTTTAGCTTGGCAAAAATCTCGCCACCGACGATGCCTGCGACCAGAATAGTGGCAACTTTCAGCAACGGGGCCGCGGCAACGGGTCCGGTTTTAACAACCTCTGTCGCCTGTTGGGCGATGAGTAAAACGTGTTCCATTAAATTTTGTCGTTAAGGCATCGAGTTGGGCAAACGGGACCGTTTTCCCAATTTTCATAGCTGGTCAGGCCAGATTGTATGACACCGGCAACCAAATTCAAAGATGATTGAACTGTCGCCACTCGCCTTGAGTCCACGTCATGACTGTTAATCTACCTTCACGATCAACAACACAACGAATAGCGCCGAACTGATTCGTGGATAGCACCTGACATGGATGGCCTTGTTGAAACTGTTGTGTTTCAAAGTCGCCGAACCGACCAGCACCGCAACTCGCAACGACGAACTCGGGCTTACACCAGGCGGCAAATCGTTTCGGATCACTGTTTTTACTGCCGTGGTGAGCCGCAACGAGAAAGTCAACCTGCTCGATCGGATTTCCCAGCAGCGCCTCCAGCCCAATTTTTTCCACGTCGCCGGGAAGCAAAATGCTTCGTCCGTTCCAACGCAGACAAAGGATAACACTCAGCGCGTTGTCGCTGATTGCGTCGAGGTTTGACATCGCAAAATTGGACGGGCCGAGAAACTCTACGGTCAAACTGGATTCCGAACTAGATCGCGTGGCAAGCGAAATCAGATTTCCGCCTTCGACCGTGCGAATCGGAACGGAGTACTGATCCAGCGCCTGCCGCAAAGTCCGTACTGATGCGGCGTCGTCATTTGCCATCATCGGGCTGATCCAAACCGATCCAATGGTGAATCGGTCCAACAGTTCTGGCAACGCATTGAAATGATCCACATCGGCGTGCGAAACGATCACTGCATCGAGTCGGTCGATCCTTTCGTGCCACAGGACTTCCGAAATCGTGCGGGCTGCGTTCTGGGATCCCGACAGCGAACCACAGTCGCAGAGAATGTTCTGACCGTCGGGCAGCTTGATCAAAGCTGCCGAACCATGTCGCACATCGATCACCGTGACTTCCAGCTGCTGCGCATGAGTCCGATTCATTTCTGCGATCCGGTCAGGAACCAACCAGCCAAAAACCAACCACCCAAATCCCAGCAACAAACACCACCGTGGCGGCAGTTTGGTGGATGGGATCACGGCGAAAAGGAAAACTCCCAGATAGAACACCGCGACCGCAAGCCCAGTCGGACCACTGGACCAGAAGTGGCCAGCAGGATGAATCGCAGCCACATCGATCATCCACTGGATGCTGCCCAGGCTGAATCCACAAATCGCCGCAGGAACGAAGGCGATCGGGGGAATGGTGGCGCCGCAAACGATGGTTGCCATTCCAAAATACAATCCGAGTGCCATCGGAATGAGCAGCAGCGGGTTCAGCAGCGGCGCGACGATTGCGATCGAATGGAAATGGTATGCGACCAGTGGGATCGCCATCAGCCAAATCAGAAAGCTGACGCAAAAAGCCGATCGGATTTCTCTACCAATTTTTCGTAGCCATCGAACGGGATCGGAACGCGTTCGAGCGATCAGCTGGTCAACCGGATCCTGTGATGCCGCACTGAAAATCCATGGCTTGCCGATAATGATGGATGAAATCGCCAGAAACGAAAGCTGGGTGCCGAGCGAAAACAGATCGGACGGATTCACGATCAAGACAATCATCAACGCCGTCGTCAAACTGCCCCACGACAGCGCGGTGCGCCCCAGCAGTCTCGCTCCGCACATCACGCAAATTAAAATCGCGGCTCGCAGCACCGTCGGGCGAAACTCAACCAGCCATGCGTACGAAACGACGAAAGCAATCGTCAACAACAAACAGTTTCGACGGCTGATCAACCCCAGTCGCAGTAGAAGCAAGAATCCGCTTGCCAGGATTCCGACGTGCAGCCCGGAGATCGCAAGCAAATGCGAGGCGCCGGTTTTCAGGAATCGATTGCGAACTGCGATGTCCATCTGGTCGCGGTTTCCCAATAGAACCGCCGACGCGAAAGCCGCGTGGTCTGGTGCCAATCGCAGATGCAACTGTCGATCAATCGAGGCTCGGACTCTGGCGCGAAATCCTGCCGTGGAACTGGAAGATGATTGAACCCGCCGTACGGCATCGGTCGAGTCGGCGAAGATGGTTGCAAACTGACTTTTGGCGCGAAAGTGATTCTCGAAATCAAACTGGCCAGGATTCGATGTTGGCCTTCTTCCAATCAAGCTACCGATGACTTCGACCTCGTCACCGCATTGGGGCAGCTTGATCGGAGCCCGGTTTTCTGACTGTTGTTCGGACAAAAACAGGGAAACACGCACCGTTCCCGAAGCCAGAATCCAGTCGCCCGCACTGCGAACCGAAATGACATTTATTTGGAACCGAATTCGTTCTTTCGGTTTCATCGTATCAAGCGTCGGATTCCACGCCGCCGCGGCGACTCGTACAGGTTCGGTGATCAACACGCCGCGGATCGCACTGGCTTCAAACTCGTCGGCAGCAAAATTTCCGATCTCGTTTTCCGGAAACCAATTCCATCGGGAGTGGTGCCACAGGGCTCCGCTGGAAAAAATGGTGATATAAAGAAAGCAGCAAGCCAGCGTTTCACGGCGCGGCCAAGTTTTGCGAATCACAATCCATGAAATCCATGCAAAAATTCCGCCAAGAATTGGAAGCAGCCCGCGAAAGTCTAACATTCGATCTGCAAAGACTCCGAATGCAAAGCAGACCGTCACAGGGATCATCGGTTCGTAGCGAAACCGGCGATCAATTTTGCTGTTGGAGTGGTTTGGCTGGTTCGACACTGGTAGATCCGTATCGTGAAAGGAGGGATCGACATTGTATCAAATAGTATGTGTTCAGGTGTGAGCTAACGTTTTCTCTTGCGAGGGATTGCGGCTGAAATCGATACAAGAATGCGGTTCTTGAAACAGGATCTTTTCACATTTTCAAAGAGTAACTGATGAAATTCGATACTCGGCTCCTGCTAGCCGTGACTGCCTGGGCCGCTCTTTGCTATGCGATGGCGTTTTCAATTCCGCCGAATCTACTCGCATTTTACGCGGTGAAGTTCATAACTGTTGTGTTGGTATTTGCCGGAGCGATGCTACCGCTGGTGGTGGAACTGAAGCATCGAGAGTTTTGGATTGGTTGGTCGAGCACGACGTTGTCACTGATTGCGTTCATGATGATGGGAGGCGTACCCAATCCCGTGGCGGAGCATGTGACCAATGCTGTTTTTCGAATGATGGGCCACGGTGACCTTGATGTGTTTGCTGACTATGGAGAAAACTTCGCAAGAGGAACAATCGGAAGTTGGGTCGCGCTATACTGGGTCGTCGAACTTCACACTGTTTTGTTGTGGGGAGTCGTTGCTGGCTTGATCTGGATGAAGCTTGGTGAACAATCGCCAGGCTGGTTGTTGGGCGTTTGGAGTTTCTTCTGGGCGCTGTCTTTCGCGATGGAATGGTTCGGTGTCGGCGTTGGTTGGTCGGTGATTGTTTGGAGCATGGTCGTCGTTTGCTTTGCGTCGATGCTGCCCTGTCTGGTACTCTACGGCGGTAGAATGAGACCTTTCTGGATAACGGTTGCGATTGGCGGAATTCTGGTTTGCGTGCAAATCATGTCTTCAAAAAGCTATGGCCTGCCCATCGTTGCCAACACGACGATCGCAAATACGTTTCCGAACCTCGCTTTCTATCCTGAGATTGGGAGTCTTATCGTTTTGCTGTCGGTGCCGTTGGCTGCTGTGACCGCTGGCTTGATCACACAAACCGTGGCCTGGCGGAGCAAGAAAGTTGGCATGTCGGAAGATCGACATTCAGTGAGTTCAACGGAGAATAGCAATGAAGGTGACGTGGTCAGCAACGACGATGACAGAAATACGGCAGAGGATGATGAACTAAAGGCTTAATTGCGGCTGGATGAAGCCGCAAACACGTCTCTATTGGACAAGCCTCGCAAACTCGCCCGATTCAACACCGTAGCTTTCAGTCGCGATCGAATACTGCTGCGAGAACCATTTTTCGATTTCGCCCTGAGCATCGATGTCGTAGTCGCGGATCGTCGACAGCGTTCGGCCGTGAACGACGTTGCGGATTTCAAAATCTTCCACCACAACTTTCCCGTCCTTCAGCACGAATCGCGGTACGCTAAACATTTTTTCTTTGTCATCGTCTTCGCGATAGACCACCACGTCCGCATCGGCACCAACACCAAGATGGCCTTTCTGGTTCAGCCCCAGCAATTTCGCAGGTCCGCTGCGGGTAATGATCGCGATCTCGGAAAGTGAATATTCACGATCCATATCCTTGAGGCCGCTAAACTCGAGTACTTTCGAGTTCACCTTGTTCAGCATGTCGGCGCGGAAGCTGCGATCCATCAAAAGTCGAATGATCTGCGGATACGCCATGAAGCTACCACCGTTGGGATGGTCCGTGCTCATCACAACTTGCCATGGATTCTTCACAGAAAGATACCACTCCAGTCCGATCGCCCACTGCAACGAGTGAACGAAGTTTCGATTCTTGTACTCGATCGGCGAAACGCCACAGCCAGATTCGATTTCCGTATCCGCCGAATACCATTTTTCGGCCCCAATTTGCTGAAGGTAGTAGCCGAGCGGACCGTCGCCCGTCATGCTCATCGTTGGACCGAACATGACTTGTCCAACATCGACGCTAAGGTTCGGATTCGCGTTGATGACTTCGGCCAGAGGAGCAACTTTTGAGCACAGCGATGACTCACTTTCGTCACCGCCGCCGTAGCTGTGGAATTGGATGTGCGTCAGGTGTGCTCGTAAGCCCGTAAGCGCCTGCATCGTTCCCAGAGTCGTTTCCCAGTTGCCAGGGATGCCAAGGTTGTTTGTATGGATGTGAACAGGGTGCGGCAGATCGATCGCATTGGCGGCTTGAGCAATCGACTGGAGGATCTTTCGTGGCGTCGTTTTAAAGCCGTCTATCGTCTGATCAAGATCGCGAGCATTGCCCGTTCGTTTCTGTTTCCAAAGCTCCACGCCGCCAGGGTTGACGACTTTCGGCGCGTAAGAGCCCACTTTGCTCAGCAGCCACGCCAGAAAGTTCTGCATGCCCTGTTGGTTTCCATCCGCAGCACACTGCATCACGTACTGGTTGTTGCCGACAAGTGTGAAGAAGCCTGTATCGACGCCAGGGATTACATTGAAATCGTGATGTGCATGCCTGGCCGCCAGCGGAGAGATTGCAGCGTCAAAGCAAGTCGTATACCCCAAGCCCGTGTACTTGTAGCCGGTGGCGAACAGCGAAGGCACGGCTCCCATGTGGCCGGAGTGAAACCATTGCCGATCGAACTCGCGAGACTGTTCGATCGATCGGCGATTCAGATGCGGCATCATCATTCGGGCGGCGTTGACTTTCGAGCCCGCGATGTGGCAATGCATGTCAATGGCTCCTGCCATGACGATCTGACCACTGACATCGATGCGACGTACGCCTGCGGAGGATTGTTGGTCCGCATCAGGCTCGGCGACGATTTTTCCGTCCAGAATCCAGACGTCGATGACTTGATCGACCTCGTTGGTTGGATCTACAACACGTCCGCCGGAGAGGCAAAGATAGCTCATTCGAAATCCGTTCTGGCCGCGAACCTAGCGAGGTTTCCGCGGGCGCCATTTTCGTTTCTTCTTTTTGGGCAAATCGAAAACCGGTTCTTCACCGTCGGCGACTTCCGGGAACAGGCTCAGAAATGCCTCATCGTTCTCGAAACGGTCCTCCAAACCTGAGAGGACTTCATCGAGCTTGCCGTAGTTTTCCGCAATCCGATCGAGTCGGTTCTGGATCTCGGGCGAGTCGGATTTGATCGCCGAGTCATCGATGGTGATTCGGATGCGGCGAAGCTTTTTGTCTGAGAAGAATGCCATACGGCTATTGTCGTTGCAGCCGGTACGATCGGCAAGGGCCGCGATTCCGGATCGCCATCATTTCGCCGGATACCGCTGTCAACCGAAAACTCGGCTCAGTTTCCCAATCGTTGGCTCGGGTTAAAGTGGCTGTGTTGGGAACAGATTCACAAATCAGCCAGCCATTGAGGGAAGTCGATACGATTGACAGGGGAAAATGCACGCCATCTCAGCTCTGCCCTGATAAATTGAAAGCCTCAAGCGGACACTTCCGGATCAAGAACAGCAGTGGCAATGATCGACAGTCGAATCAAGTATTTTGGATTGCGAACGCTCGGAACAATCTTCGTTCTGTTGGCAGTGTTGTGCCACGTCACAACAGTATCGGCTCAGGATTCTGACAAATTCATCACGCCCGAAATCAGACCATCAAAGACGTTAGGCGGACTGCGATTTGGAGGCGAAGACCAGGCGTCAAAAATGGAAGACATCGACGGCGAAGTCTTGCCCAGCGCTGGACTGACGGAACCCGACTTCAGTCAGTTTGGACCTGTCGAAGGCCATTTGTCGACACGACCAACGGCAGCCGATCAGTCTCCATCGCTCGACGCGACTCCGGGAACGACTGTCTTGTCGGAAACTCAGGCGTTGCCAAATCAGTACGAGGGCGAGTTCATGCAACCCGATTGGCTGGGGAAAGACACAAGCGAAGGTCTCGGCAGCAGTCGACGTCCGATGACGCAAAGCAGTCCGCCGCAGCGAATGGTCAAGCCGACGCTATCTGCACCGCGGCTGCAGATCGACGGCATGAAGGCGATCGAAAGTGCCAACCGCGACTTCGATTCGCGAACTCACGAGATTATTCGTGAGCGCTATCCTGACGGCAGCATCAAGATTGTCCGCACGATTGCCCAGGACGCCGATGGGAACTACTACAACGATGGCGGATGGTTGATGTACGATCGCCAGCAGCGTCCGATCGCTTCGGGGACTTTCGTTCGCGGTGCGATGGAAGGCGACTGGGAACGCGTCCATGAGCCCGGAAGTGGCGGCCTGTTTTCTCAAATGCCGTTCAATCTGTTTGAAGGCCCGTACCTTTCAAGAGCCAATTTTGTCCGCAATGAAATCGATGGCGTGTGGACGATCACAGACAAGTCAGAAAATCTGATCTGCTCAATCACTTTTGAAAACGGAGTCCGCAACGGTTTGGCGTCGTGGTTCTATCCGGGCGGAAAAAAGATGCGAGAAGCGACTTTTAAACAAGGCGTTCCACACGGAATCGTTTTGCAGTGGGATCAGCAAGGGAAAATGCAGCGACGCGAACAGTTTGTCGATGGTCGCAAAGTGATCCGCAAAAAGTCAACTTACTCGAATCAGACTTTGGCATCCGAGCGAGTTTTTCGCGATCAGAAACTTACGCCACAGGTCGCTGACAATTGGTGGACGGCCAAACCGGCGACGTTCGATCGGGAAGGTGAAGAAGTTCAGCACGGACCGGTCGCTGAATGGTATCCGAATCGACAACCCAAAATGACTGGCCGATACGTCGACGGTGTACGTGATGGTTTGTTCACCTGGTGGCACGAAACGCACAACAAGAAAGCCGAAGGGGAATTTGCAAAAGGCAAGCGTACTGGACTGTGGCGTTACTGGCATGAGTCTGGCATGAAGCGCAGCGAGGGCCGTTTTGAAGAAGATCGACCTGTCGGTGTTTGGAGAATTTGGAACGAGAACGGCAAAGTCGTCGATGAGAAAACTTTCGACGCGCAGGACACCGCGACGGAATCCAGGAACGATGATGAATCAACGTCAGATGCGGAAATGGAAACTCCGCGTGCGGCTAAGCGAGAAGAGACGGAGGAGCCTGCCGGTTCCGAAACCGTGTTGGAGCAGCCTGATGGCACTCCAGAAGATTTCAGCCTCGACATCGAAGATGCACCTGAAACGCAGGACCCCGATGTTGACAAACTCGAACGGATCGAAGGCGAACCAGTGCCCAGTAGCGATGATGCGCAACGGGATCCCGGTTCAATCACAGGCGGGTGATCGACACCACCACTAGCCAACCATCGCGGTTTCTCGCGGATCGACGCCCAGCAGTTCCACGATGTTATCGTGGACTTCTTCGAATTTGAAAGGCTTCTTCATGAAGACGTCGGCGCCTCGATCCATCAGTTTTTCTTTGACCGAACTATTGGACACAGCGGTCAGGACGATGATTGGAATGTGTTTCGTTTCAGGCGTGGCTTTCAGTTCTTCGATAACCTGATCCCCGCGCAATCCAGGCATGTCGTAGTCCAGAACGATCAGGTCTGGCACGCTCTGTTCCGCTTTCTTGAATCCTGAAAGTCCGTTGAACGCTCCCTCGGTTTCGAATCCTCGATGCCCAAGTCTTGCCGTCAAGCCTTCGACCAGATCCTTGTCGTCGTCGATATGCAGAATCGCCGGGGCCATGATCAGTTGTGGCTCGAGGCAACGTGGTTTTAGGTTTACGGAAGCCGGATCCCGAAAGTAGATTTTCTCACCAAGCTTGCCGATGCATTTTCGGTTTCGTTCAGAAGGATTTTGACTGTCATTCGATGGATTGGTCATGAGGATTTTACAAGAATAGGATGTCGAGAATTAGTAAGTTGTTTTGCACTGCGACGAGCGTTTCACGCGACACCACGCCGGAGTGCGTGAGTCGTGATCGCATGCGTCTGTGATCTGGCAGGTTGCCCAGCCCAGAAATTGGTCTTTGCTTTCGAGGCAGCTGGTGTCCGAGACTGCAAACTTCACGCTTTGAGCAGATTTTGGAGTGTCGACTGTAGCTACTGACCAAGCTGCTTCTAGCATGTCGACGACGACGCGTGGATTGGAGTCAGTCATGCCAAACAGGATTCGGAACTGCCCCGGCGTTCTTTCCAGAATCAGGGCTTCGGCTCCCAACTGATCGTTAAGAAACTTCTCCAGACAGCCCTGCTGTGGGTCACGGCTGTCTGGACTTTCTGTTTTGCGCGTTTCGACATTAAGTGCAACGAGCTGTTTGCAATTGGAGCTGTCGAGAACGGTTTCATGAAAAGCACTAAGTTTCGAGCTCAAGCTGGTGCCCGCAAGGTGAATCGAGAACTTGCTGCCATGTCCAATTTTGCTTTCAAGAGTCAGTTTGCCGAGGTTCAGTTTGGAGAGTGCATTTGCGATGCTCAACCCAAGCCCGAAGCCGTGACAGCTGGATCTGGACTCGTTCAGTGTTTCGCCCTGTTGAAATCGGGAGAAGATCTTCGACGCCAGTTCCTTCGAGATTCCCGGACCGTTGTCGATGACGGATAGCGTATGATTCCAGGGCGAATCTGAGCATTCTGCTTTGATCAGAATCTTTCCGCCAGGTTGCGTGAACTTGATTGCGTTGGTGACCAGATTGGTCAAGACGCGTCCCAATTTCTCGCTATCGCAGAACGCAAACATTTCGTCGGGGACGTCGGCAATGTTCAGCTGAATCTGTTTTCTTCTGGCGTCCTGTTCCACCAGTTCAAGTACATTTTCAATAACTGGAGTGATCGCATTGTCGCGACGAGAAACCGTGATTAGTTCAGATCTCAGTCGGCTGCTGTCCAATAAATCGTCCACCATGCGGGCAAGATCATCAGTCCGACTGATCAATGTTTCCAGTCTGGAAGACTGTTTGTTGTTTATCGGGCCATCGATGCCTTCCTTGATCAGAGAGGCGAATTCACGAATCACGGTAAGTGGAGTTCGGAACTCATGCGAAACGTCGTCCACAAACTCATACGAGGTCTGGCAGAGTTTTTGTAGCCGCTGGTTTGCTTTTTCCAGTTGGCTGTTCGAATCATGAAGGCTGCGATTGATGTTGTAACGCTCGATCGAAAAAGCGATTGCCTTGGACAGCAACACTTTGTCGATGTCAGACTTTGGGATGAAATCACTGGCTCCCAATCGGATCGCATTGACTCCAATGTCCATGCTGTCGCATGTCAGAACGACGATCGGTAGATCGGTTGCGTCGACCAACTTCGAAACGGTGTCCAATTTTCTCGAATCAGGCAAATTCAAGTCGCTAAGAACGGCATCGTAGTCCTTGCTGTCGAGTTCTCGAATCGCTTCGGCCAACGTATCGACGCAACAAATCGAACCGTTGAACAATCTGTCGTGGCTCAGAGCTCGCTCAACCATTTCACGATCGATCGGGCAGTCTTCGACAAGCAGAATTGATTTCGGGGTTGTAAACATGTTGGCTGTCGCTGAAGGACATGAGGCGTGGTTCGTGTCGTCGCGATGTGATCGTTGGAGAACTCATCGGGTTTCCAACGCTAGTTTCCGCTCATGGTGAGGGAGGTGGGTTTCTGGAAACAATTCGCAAAAGGAGGTTTTCCCACATCACGAACGTTTCGGAACTCATAGGGAACTGATGACCTACGTTACACGGGCTTCGATTCGTTTGGCTTGCAATGAAAGCGATTGCCAAACGGTTCACACGGCGTTGTGCGTGAAATGAAAACTCTGAGTTGGAGCAATAGGGCAAAACCTATTTCCATGCGAGAGCGGGCACCAACCGATACACGCGAGCTCTCCCGTTTCCCAGATTGGCAGTTTGGCCAGAAATTGACATGAATTTATCCCGACGAAAGTTTCTCAAATCATCCGGCGTTGCGTTTGCAGCTTCGATGGCGCCGTACGTTTACATTCCGAAGAAGTTTAAGCTCAGAGTCCTTGGAACTCATGTAACGCTGCAGGAGGAGATTCGAGTCCAGGCTGAGAAAGACCTTGGAATCGAAATTCAGTTTCAGCCCGGAGGAAGTGCAGAAGTCCTGCATCAGGCATCGACCCGTCCGGAATCATTTGACCTCTACGAGCAGTGGTCCAACAGCATAAAGGTCCTCTGGCAAGCAAGGTCCATCCAGCAGATTGATGCGAGGAGGATCCGTTACTGGGACGAAATCAACGGGATCTCGAAAGTCGGTCGACTGACAAAGAATTCGAAACTGGGCGCTGGCGATGCTCCGCACAAAATGGTCTACGTCCAACCCGATCAGTCGCTGGGCGCTCGACCAGGCAACAACATTTCGTTTCTTCCCTACGTGCACAATGTCGACTCCTTTGGCTACGACACCGAGTTCGTCAAACAGGGGCAACCTTATCAGACGGAAAGCTGGGGATGGCTTTTGGACGAGCAGTTTCACGGCAAAGTTGCTCTGGTCAATGCTCCCTCGATTGGGATTTTCGACGCCGCGCTCGCAGTCGAAGCGGCAGGGCTAATGAAGTTCGAAGACATTGGCAGTTTGACTCACGCTGAAATTGACCGACTGTTTGAAATCCTGATCGGTTTTCGTCGGAAAGGTCACTTTCGAGGTGCCTGGAGCAGTGTGCCGCAGTCCGTGGACATGATGCGAGACCGTGAAGTTCACTTGGAAAGCATGTTTTCGCCGGCAGTTTATTCGCTTCGAAGCGAAGGTGTGGATTGCGTTTACGCCTCGCCGAAGGAAGGCTTTCGCGCGTGGCACGGTGTCATGTGCCTTTCATCGCGAACCAACGGCGCGAAACAGGATGCAGCCTATGAGTTCATGAACTGGTGGTTATCTGGTTGGCCTGGAGCCTACATCGCGCGTCAGGGATACTACATTTCCAATCCACGGAGAGCCAGACAGCATCTGAGTCAGTCAGAATGGGACTACTGGTACGAAGGTAAACCTGCGACCGAAGATCTCCTTGGAACCAATAATTCCGTCGTTGCCAAAAAGGGACGTACACGCGACGGCGGTTCCTATCAACGACGATTCGACAACATCGCGGTTTGGAATACCGTCATGCCGACTTATGAGTATTCGCTTCGCGCGTGGCAGAGTTTTCTCGCCGCGACGTAATCAAATCCAGTTGAACCCAACCTCTGAATTCCCTCCTTGATAACTTTCGCAAACCTATGAGCAATTTCACTTTAAAGCACCGAATATTCGGAAGCCTGATGCTGATCGCCGTGTTTTTCTCGGTCGGAAAGTTTGTGGACTGGTTTGGCGACAGTCATATCCAGGCGCGACAAAGTACGGCTCGGCGAATGAGTTTGATCAACATGGACGTGTTGCAATTGGAGTTGGATACGCAACAAATTCGACAAAGTGTGGATCAGTTTGTGGAAACAGGTCACGAGTCGTTCTCAACTGAAGTTGAGCGATGTTGCAACGAAGTGTTGGCGAAAGTTGGAAGTGATACTGCAAAGAATGCAGACGCGGAGATCCGAAACCGGTATGAGAAAATTGGCGCTCACCTGAGAACCTATTTAAAGAACTTTGAGATGGTTGTGGCGGAGCGGGAGATTCGAAAGTCTCTTCGCGACAAAAAGTTTCAGTCGATCACGGTCAAGTTCTTTGAGCAGATTGAGCTGACCCGAACTGAGATTGGTCAGTCAAGCGAAACGACGTTCGACAACCGAGGGTTGTCCGATTGTGAGGCAGCCATCCGGAGCGCGAACCTCGCGTTTTTGAGCTACTTCGATACACCGGATTCGACTGCAGCCAACAAAGCGATTTCCTCGATTTTGGAAGCGAAAACCTGTCTCTCAATGGTGCAAGCTGCTCCAGACCACGCTGAACGATTGGAGAAACTGATCGAAGAGTACACGGTCACCGGGATGAGAATGGTGCACGCAACCCGCAGCTATTTGTACTTGCGAAACGTGGTGATGGCGGGTGAGCAGTCAGAGATCAGCTTTTATGCACGCGGTCTGCGCGAGCTGGCAGCGGGAAAGCTAAAGCAGATTAATATCGAAAACGAAAGGAAGATGGCATCGACCCGGATAATGGTTCGAACCATCAACCTTGCAGCCGGGCTTGCGTCGGTCCTGGTTGCGGTGTCCCTCGCGTACAAGATTCTACCGCCGATTACGAGGTTGACGAGTTGTTTCGAACGCCTGTCGGACGGAGAGAGTGTGGATTCTATCCCCGGGGAAGACCGTCCCGACGAGATCGGAAAAATGGCACGTGCGGCAACGGTATTTCGAGACTCCAACAACCGAACAAGAGAGCTTTTGGAAGAAACACGTTTGCTTAATTCGGAGTTGGAGCGGAAGTCGGTCGAACTGAAAGAGAAAAACGACGAGCTTGACGACTTTGCCTATGTTGCGTCACACGATCTAAAATCGCCGCTGCGTGGAATTCGTCAATTGGCTCAATGGATCAACGAAGACGCCAGAGATCGCCTCGAATCGGCGTCGCAGAAACATATCGATCAATTGCTGGGCCGCGTCGGCAAGCTGGAATCGCTGTTGGATGACTTGCTCGATTTCTCACGAGTCGCCACGGGAGATTCCATGGCAGAAATGGTCGATCTGGGAGAGCTGATCGAGGATGCTGTGGAGATGTTGGACAACCCGCATGAGATCAATATTCAGTACGACATTGACGTTCCACAATTGAAAATTACCAAAGTGCAGTTCGAGCAGGTTGTTCTAAATTTGGTCGGAAACGCGATCAAGCACAATGACAAGGAAGCTGAGGGCTGTATTCGAATTCATGGTCGCGTCACTGAAGAAAATGAGTTGATGCTATCCGTTGCAGACAATGGTCCCGGAATTCATCCTGGCAACCATGATCGCGTTTTTCAAATGTATCAACGAGTTGGAGATGCTCAGGTGGAAGGCAGCGGCATGGGGCTCGCTATCGTTAGAAAACAGGTTCGAAAATCGGGCGGCGATATTCATGTTGAGTCGGATATCGGAATGGGAGCTGTTTTCGAACTGTCCTGGCCTGTAGAAATCGAATGCGTCGAGAATCGCGAGCGGGAGTTGTGCCATGAGAGATGAGAAACCCATCGTTCTGATCGTTGAGGACGACGAAGTTGATACGGAAGTCGTCTGTCGGGGCATCGAGCGTCGCAAGCTTGACTGTGATGTTCGCGATTTCAATGACGCTTCCAACGCACTTGCCTACTTACGGGATCTTCCTCCGGCGACGGCTGAACGTGTTATTACATTGCTGGATATCAATATGCCAGGCATGAATGGGCACCAGTTTCTCAGAGAGTTGAGGAAAGATAGCCTGCTGCGCAAGAATATCGTTTTCGTTCTGACGACGTCCCGACATCGACGCGATATTGCGGATGCGTACGACTCCAATGTTTCGGGATACTTTATCAAAGCCAAAATCGATCTGCTTTTTGACGTGTTGGAGATCTTCATCAATTCCGTTGAATTGCCGTTGGGCAGTGATTCCGATGTCGTCCTGTAAGTCTGCGGATAGCCAAACTCAACTTTAGATCGATTCGGCGTGACTTCAATCTCTCAGCCAGAGTTCAGGGCTGAATGTTGAATCGAGGCTTGCGGCTCGCGATCAACGCGGACTCATAAGCTCTGCGAACCATCGTCTTGGAGGCTTGTGATTCCGGGTCGAAGTCATGGACTTCGATCGAAATTGAATCGTTGGCTTCGGTGTCCAAATACTTCGCCAGTGACAGATTGTGCGATTCGTCGAGGTGCTGAAGAAGCCGTTCACGCAAGTTGTCGGTTTGCCCGATGTAGAGATATCCTGTGGCGTCGCTGAAGATGTAGATGCCCGGGTGTTCGTTGAGTAACTTTGGGTTGTCCAGGATGTCCTGAATCGAATGTGAGCTGACATTGCGTCCCCAGTCAGCGATTCGGGTTATCAGTTCCGGACGCAGACGCCGAGCTTTGCGTAGTTGAAATGCGGCTTTGCGAACTGCGTAGCTGTTGATCGAGTCGTCGATTTCTTTGGCCGCCTGATCGAACTCGGCCCTTAATTCGCTGTTGCACATCATGCGATCGATTGAGCATTGATGTTTGTCCGACATGCTTCGTGTGACGATCTCTGCGATGTGTGAGACGGACGTCGTGTCGATTCGTTTTCGTTTTGTAGTTTTGGATTTGAGTTTCCCGGCCTTACGAAGATTCATCAGAGCCCAATTCAGATCTTCCGTCGTCGGCATCGTTTTTTCGTCAAAGCCAGCATTGGATTCGTTGATCAAGTCCTCGCAACTGGACAAAAATAAATCATTGAGTTCACTTTGCAAAATGACTTCATCGGAACTCCAGCCATCGTGGGTTGCTCGAAATGCATTAATGACCACGGCATTAACTTGCTGTTGAATCCGGCGGGACGAAGTCTCCTTTAAAGCTTGTTCTTTCGCGTTTGTTTGGCTTTGCGTCTGCCCAAACGAAGCGGACGTCGTCATGGCAATCATCAGCATGCCGACAATAAGCATCAGGACTTGAGATCTTTGCGAACGAAGCGCTATGAGCTGTCGGTCGCGGATTCCAGAATTCAGACTAATCATGCGAGACTATTCTTCAAGACAATAGAGCTTCGAAATCGACCGCAGAACCAGACGATTGCCGCTGACCGCAGGCGACGCGTTGAACCCGTCACCCAAGCTGGATTCGCTCACCAAGTCAAACTTGTCGCCGGGCTTGAGCACGTGGATTTTTCCCTCGCCGGAGAAAAAGTAAAGCTTGCCGTCTGCAAAAATCGGAGACGCCGCATAAGTTCCGCCAACACGCTGTTTCCAAAACGGCTCGCCTGTCGACGGATCAACGCAAGAGAGGATGCCTTTGTCCTCATTCATATACATTTTTCCGTCAACAATGATTGGCGACGACTTTCTGGGAATGGCTTTGGTGGACTGCCACGCGACATGCGTCTCCGAGATGTTGCCTTTGCCTTCTGGTTTGATCGCCAGCAACTTGCCATGCCCGTTGGACACGATCACCAGGCCATCTTCGGTGATCAAAGGACGAGCCGACGCGTTCATCCCATCGTGATAGACCGTCCAGGCTTGCTTGCCTGTCATTGGATCGTAGGCGATTGTCGCAACGGCACTTGGGTAGACCAACAAAGGCCTGCCACCGACGTCAAAAATCGCTCCGGTTCCGTAGGCTTTCTTGTAGTCGCCATTGTCGGTGCCGTACTTGATGTCACGGTCCTTTTTCCAAACCGTTTCGCCAGTCTCCTTGTTTAACGCGACCACGTACTGGTGATCGAATCCGTCAAAGGCAACGATCAACAGGTTCTTGTACAAAATCGGCGACGATGCCGGGCCACGAAAGTGATCGCAAGGGAGGTCTCGCCGCTGCCAGATGATTTTCGCCGTTTCAGTATCCAGACATGCCGTCCCATAGCTGCCGAAATGGACGTACAGTCGCCCGGTTTCGATCGCTGGCGTTGGGCTGGCATAGCTGTTTGTGTCGTGGCAAAAATCCGGGTCTTCGTTTTCGAACACCACAAAGTCGTGCAGTTTTTCACCCGATTCGAGGTCGACGCCAATCACAGATTGCTGCTTGCCGTCATCCGTCGCCGTGGTCAGCCAAACCTGATCGTCCCAGATCACTGGCGACGACCAACCTTTGCCATGAATCGGCAACTCCCAGGATACCTTCGACGAATCAAGCTCTGTCGGAAGTTTGGCGTCGGTCGCATGGCCATCTCCCGTGGGACCACGGAACTCGGGCCAGTTTTGCTGGGCGTTGGCAGCCTCAGGCAAAGGATTGAAAAAGCAAAACCCGATCGCAAGAATCGGAAGCAATAAACTCGTGGCAATTCGTTTCATGGTTAACTCGCATGTGTGTGGTCTTGCACGCATGATAACAATATTGAACACCGATATCGTCCAACCAGACCACTGCGTCGCCAACAATTCCTTGATCGAATCAGCCCAAACGCGGCCAGACCGGTTTCAAACTGGCGTCACACCGATCAAAACTTTTCCAGACGACACCAGCACCAAAGCCAGAATCGCTCCAAGGTAGGCTCCGCTGGAAACGGTATCAGGCCCGATGGATGGCCAAATTTTTTCTGCTTCGTCCGTCGACGAAAACAGGTTCAGTTTCAAACGTGGCGGTGCCAGTTGAGCACCAGCTTGAGCGTATTTCAGCCACCGTTCGTTTGCAGTATCGAGGTATTCCTGTGAAAAACTGATGAAGTTGGTCAGCACGGAACAGGCGTCGGTACCATCGCTACAGCTAAATCGGATGGTGAAGATGTCCGCAGCGTCCGGTTCAGGTTCGATCACCATGCGATCGAAGATATAGTCAGCCACCGAAGGAGGCTCCCTGTTTTGGCCGAAACGGGGGATCGTCTGAAAGCCAGTTTTTGATTCCTGGTGAGTGCCCGATTCTTTTGCCGCCGCGGCAATTGGGGCAAACGACTTCCAGCGTTCCATCTTTTTCCTGGAGACGATCGCTTCAATCACCCCTCTTTTAAACGCGGGGTCGATGCCTGGCGGGTCGTTTAGCTTTTCGCGGATTCTGGCGATGAGGGAACGCATGTCCGGATTCGTCTCCAGCATAAGAGACGTTTGGCTGGCGATTTGAACAACGGCTAGGCTCTGTCGCTGTGGATTTTGGTTCGCGTGCCACACGTATTGTGCCGCAGCGCCAACGAACGCACACGCCAGCGCTGCTCCCAACAGCACAATAGCCGACAACGAGATCGGAAGCTTTCGCATTGTTGACGGCAAGAAAAACGACCAGATCAAGACCACTGCGACTACCGCCAGAAGAGCACCCATTAGCGGGTCAACGGTCTTTCCAAAAACTTCCGCAAGCGCCTCGTCTTGGCCGTTTTCAACAGCAGCCCCGTGGTTCACCATCCCAACCTCAACGGGTGTGTCACGCTCCTCAACGATTGTCTGCAATCGCTCTTCATAGGCCTGGAGAAGAGACGCAGATAGCGCCGATTGATCATCTGCCGTCGCTCCGCTTAGATGAATCTTCCATCGCAGCTTACTGTTCGGATTTTCAGTCACGGAAAGTCGACGCGAAAGATGGCCGCCCAGCTCTTTTAAATCCACGCCCTGGAAAAACTCAAAATCCGCCCACTGAGATTTCGTTTTCAGCATCACGTCAACCGTTTCCTTGCTGGCCAGCATTTCCTTGTGCGGCAATTCCAAAATCGCCAGCCAGGACAACAGTTGAGCCTTGGACTGTCGCTCGTATTCGAGGCTGGACGTGTCAAGTCCCACCTCCGTTCCCTCATTGATGTTGACGGGAATCAGGAACGCAATCGCCATTCCGATACCGATAAACAGACTGTGCGACATCAGAATAAGGCCAGCGTAGATCTGATTTTGCGGATGCATTCGGAGGCTCATTCGGAACGTGTTCGACCCCGCTATTCTATACCCGCCAATCGAACCTCAAGATGCCGCAACGTCCATTGGCGGATGCCCCGATCCATCGACGCGTGCCAACGGAAGCTCGTCCCAAAGTCTACTTTTTCTTCTTTTTCGCAAAACCGTCTTTTAGCGTCACCGTGCGATTGAATACCGGTTTGCCTGGCTGGGAATCTTTGTCCATGCAAAAGTAACCCATTCGCTCGAACTGGAACCGATCGCCGACTTTGGCTTCCGCGAGGGACGGCTCCAATTTGCAACCGGTCAGCACCTTCAGTGACTCAGGGTTCAGGTTGTCTTTCCAGTCCTCACCCTCTTCGACGTTCTCCGGTTTCTCCTGCGTGAACAGCACATCGTAAAGCCTCACTTCGGCATCGATTGCATGCTCCGCACTCACCCAATGCAGCGTGCCTTTGACCTTCCGGCCGTCCGGAGCCTTGCCGCCAGAAGTTTCAGGATCGTAGGTGCAGTGAAGTTCCACGATGTTGCCGTCGTCGTCCTTGATCGCGTCGTTGCACTTTACAAAGAACGCGTTCTTGAACCGGACCTCTTTGCCGACCGTCAAGCCAAAGTACTTCTTCGAAGCTTCCTCCATGAAGTCCTTGCGTTCGATAAACAGCTCACGGCCAAACGGCATTTCGCGAGTCCCGGCTGATTCGTCTTCCGGATTGTTGATCGCCTGACGCATCTCCGATTTACCTTCGGGGTAGTTCGTGATCACGACTTTAAGCGGATCCAGCACCACCATTGCCCGATTCGCCGTTCGGTTCAAATGATCGCGGATACACAATTCCAACATCGGCAACTCGGTCAGCCCGTTGAACTTCGTGATACCGATTCGGTCGCAAAAGTTACGCAGTGCTTCCGGCGTAAATCCGCGGCGACGCATTCCGACGATGGTAGGCATTCGCGGATCGTCCCAACCGGAAACGAGGCCGCTCTGAACCAGTTCCAGCAGTTTTCGTTTGCTCATCACGGTGTGGGAAAGGTTCAGCCGCGCGAATTCGATCTGCTGAGGATGATGGATGCCTAACGCTTCGATGTACCAGTCGTAAAGCGGACGATGGTTTTCAAACTCGAGTGTGCACAACGAATGCGTGATGCCTTCGAGCGAATCACTTTGGCCGTGCGTGTAGTCGTAAGTCGGGTAGATGCACCATTTGTCGCCCGTGCGATGATGGTGAGCGTGTCGGATGCGATACATGGCTGGATCGCGGAGGTTCATGTTGGGCGAGCTGTTGTCGATTTTCGCGCGGAGCGATTTTTCTCCGTCCTTGAACTCGCCGTTCTTCATTCGCTCGAACAGATCGAGGTTCTCTTCCGGCGTGCGATCGCGATACGGACTGTCCTTACCTTCCTTGTTCCAGCCCGCGCGGTATTCGCGGACTTCTTCGAAAGTCAAATCGCAGACATAGGCTTTGCCTTCCTTGATCAACTGCACCGCCCAATCGTAGAGTTGGTCGAAATAGTCGGAGGCGAACAGTTTTTTGTCCCATTCGAAACCCAGCCAGCGGACATCTTCTTCGATGGCTTCAACGAACTCCGTGTCTTCCTTTTCCGGGTTGGTGTCGTCAAAGCGAAGATTGCATTTGCCGCCAAACTGTTTCGCGATGCCGAAATTCAAACAGATCGACTTCGCATGTCCGATATGCAAATAGCCATTGGGCTCAGGAGGAAACCGCGTCTGGACTTGTCCTTCGTTTTTTCCGTTGGCGATATCGTCAGCAACGATTTGGCGTACGAAGTCGAGCTTTTCTTCTTTGGGGGTTTCAGACATTGATTTCGGGTCGTTTTGAGACTTGATGGAAGCTGGTGTTATACCGAAAGGAGTCTTTTTCGGCGAGATTGGTTCGTGGCTCAAAGTAAGTTACCAGCCTCGCCAACGACATTCTTCTTGAACCTAAGCTTCCGGCAGCAGTTGGATAATCTGAATCAGATTCCCGCACGTGTCATCAAAAACGGCAGTCGTGTAGCCACCCTGCGTGGTTGGGGGCTGCGTGAACTGAACGCCAAGTTTTTCAAGGCGAGCATGTTCCTCGTCGAGGTTGTCGACAGAAAACGAGGTCCACGGAATTCCATCCTTCAGCATCGCGTCGCGAAACGGCGCTACGGCAGGATGAGCCGCGGGTTCGAGCGCGAGCTGGACGCCGTTTTCATCATCTGAAGACGTGAGCGTCAGCCAGCGATATTTTCCCATCGGAATATCATGCTTCGTTTGGAAGCCCAGCACGTTCGTGTAGAACTGGAAGGCTTTATCCTGGTCGTCAACCATGACCGATGTGATATAGATTTTCAATGTTTGCTCCTGTGATCTTGACGGATGAGGTCCGTCAATCAGCGAATCAGCACTTGTTCAAATTGATTTCCCAAAATACTCAAACAGGCCTTCCCGGTTCGCGTCTAGTTTGCGATACGCGGGGCGCATGTCAAGGGAGCCAGTCGTTTGCAGGAATTTGCCTGCGGCATTTGGTTCGCTAGGCTGGATTGGTTTTGGTAAGGACACCGATCCTTTCACGAAGATCGTTGGCAACTTTCGCGACTTCTTCGCCAGAAATTATGGAAACGTGATCCGCATTCATGTCGATCACCTCAATGGAGCGGCCAATCAATTTTCCCCAGCCAAGATCTGATGCTGAATCGGAATCAATCGTATAGCTACGCCCGTTCGGATCCAAAGCTCGATACAGAACGGCTGGAACTTCAGGCTGCTGGACTTCGATATATTGGCTGATCGCGCGAAGGTTGGCTTTGCAAACAGACAGGAATCGACGCATGTAGGCTTCGTCAAAGTCTTCGGGAACAAAACCGGTTTGCTTGGCGCTGGCCAGTGTCATCGCGATCCGTTCGTCCGGTCCGGCTGAAGCCAGGGAGTCATAGCTCACGTCGATGTTGAGGTTGTAAAAGCGATTGAGGAACTTCACCAATTCGGCCAGGATCATTGCATCATCGTCAACATCAATCCGCATCAACGCCGGTGCGAAAGAGTCAAACAACGCAACCGTCGCGACTTGTTCGCCATTGTCGATCAGCCGTCTGGCGATTTCGTAAGCCACAATTCCTCCTGATGACCAGGCCGCAAAATGGTACGGGCCTGACGGCTGGATTTCGCGAATCGCGCTCAGGTAGTCTTCAACCATCAACTCCATCGAAGCCAGTGGCTCATCGGTTCCTGCAACGCCTCGGGCTTGCAGACCGTAGACCGGTTGGTTGTCACCCAGCGCATCGGCCAGCGGAGCGTAGCACAGCACGTTGCCACCGACTGGGTGAATGCAAAACAGCGGTGGCCGATCTCCGTGAGTTTGAATTGGAACGATCGGAGACCAGGCCGAGTTTGGATTCTGGCTCAGGTAGTTGGCCATTCCGGCGACCGTGTCGTTCTGCAGCAGCACCGCCAGCGGGACTTCAATGCCGGTCGCTTTACGGATTTTGATCACCAACTCAATGCTCATCATCGAGTCACCGCCCAGATCAAAGAAGCCATCTTTGACGCCGATTCGTTCTTCTCCCAAAACTGCTTCCCAAAGCCCGGACAGCATGATTTCCGTTTCATTTCGCGGCGCGAGATAGTCAACTCGCCGGAACCGATTGCCGATCGATGCGAGTGCTCTTCGGTCGACTTTGCCGTGCGGAGTCAGTGGCATTTGTGCTAAAGAATTGAACAGCGACGGCACCATGTACGAGGGCAGTTGATCGAAAAGGAACTGCTTCAGTTCATCAGACGATGGAGGAGTTGACGCTTCGACCGGATGCCCGTTGCTGCCTGGTTGAACGGAGTTTGCAACGAAAAAAGCGACCAGTCGTTTGTTGCCACGAGCATCGTCGACGGCGATCACGGCACAGTCAGTGATCTGCGAATGCGTTAGCAAAACAGATTCGATTTCGCCAAGTTCGACTCGGTTGCCTCGAATTTTGATTTGATCGTCTACGCGACCGATGAAATCAATGGCTCCATTTTCGCGGTAGCGACACAAGTCGCCCGTCCGGTAGATTCGATCGCAATCATCCGATGCAAACGGATTGGCAACGAACTTTTCCGACGTCAGTTGCGAGTCATGCAGATATCCTGCCCCGACGCTCACTCCACCGATGCAAAGTTCGCCGGTCACGCCGACAGGAACTTTCCGCAGTTGCTCATCGAGAACCCAGGTTTGCACATTCGAGATCGGAAAACCGACCGGGATCGATTTCTCGATGCTGTCCGGTGCAATGCGATAGAAAGAGCATATGTCAGTACATTCGGTTGGCCCGTATGTGTTAACGATGGTGGTGGCAAAGCCAGATTGGTTTCGCCACGGTGCAAGTTTCGCCATGTCAATTGGCTCTCCACCAAGGAAAACCATCCGCAACGAATTCAACTGAGGAGTCTTTTCTGAATCGCTCAGCAACAGATAGAGGTTGCTGGGTGTGCAGTTGAGCAGTGAAATGTCAGCTTGCGAGACTTCGTTCAGGATGATGCCAGGATCAAAGATCTGGCAATCCGTCAGATGGACCTGGCCGCCGACTGTGAGCGTCGCGAACAGATTCTTTTGCGTCAAATCGAAGCCATGGGAAGTGACAACCAGTGAACGATCGTTGGCGTCGATTTCGAACTCGCGACGGAACCAGTCTACCAGGTTCGTGAATCCGCGATGGTAAACGCCTGCTCCTTTTGGATCGCCTGTCGAACCTGATGTGTAGATCACGTACATCAAGTTTTCTGCGGACGCCGTCACCGGTGGGTTGTCATTGCGTTGTCTGGCGATAGTCAAATCATCCGCATCAAAGCAGGCGACATGTTCACAGGTATCTGCGAATTTTTCACGATGAGCCTGGTCAGTGACAACGACGGACAGTTCTGCCGTGGTGGTGATCTGTTGCAGGCGTTTTTGAGGATAGCTTTGATCGAGCGGAACATATGCACCGCCGGCTTTCAACACCGCTTGGATTGTGACAATCAGTTGCACTTCACGTTGGATCGAAATTCCGACTCGAACGTCTGGCCCGACTCCGAGTTCCTTAAGGTGCCACGCAAGTTGATTGGCTTTCTCGTTGAGTTCCCGATAGGTGAGCGATTCGCTACCACAAACAACGGCAATTGCGTCTGGCGTTTTCAAAGCCTGCTGTTCGATCTGCTCGTGTACCGGACGATCATTATCCAATGCGGTCTCGGTCTTGTTCCACTGTTCAACGCGAACTTCGATCGGCAAATCGTCTGTCGATTCTTCGGTCGTTTGATGGAACTCCGATTCGGTTGCGATCGAGTACTGAGAGATTCGCTTGTTTGGATTTCGCGTCAGCTGCATCAGCAGATCGTGATACATTTCATTCAATCGCTCAATCGTTTCTGCGTCGAACAGGTCCCGGTTATATTGCCAGCAGCCGTAAATGTTTCCTCCGGCTTCTTCAACAACCAACATGATTTCGAATTGGGCCTGGCGAGTCAGCAAATCGATCGACTCCATCTCCATGTCGCCAAGATGGAACTTGTATCCGCCTTCCCCAATCAGGAAAACTGCGATTCCCTGTTCGTCGAAACCAGGGATGCGTTCCATGGAAAATGCGACCTGAAAAAGTGGCGACCGCGAGGTGTCGCGAGATCCTCCAGATTCCTGCACCATTCGCTTGAAAGGATACTGCTGGTGTTCGAGTCCGCTGGTGACCGTTTCTTTGGTTCGGCGAAGATAGCTTGTGAAAGTCGGGTCGTCATCGACGCGGCTGCGAAGTGGCACCGGGTTCACGAAATAGCCGACGGATTGCCGAAGTTCAGGATGCTGCCGCCCCGCCATTGGGCTTCCGACCAGGAAATCATCCTGTCCGGTGTATCGGTGCAATAGGATGTCATAGCTGGACAGCATCAATGTAAATAGCGTGACGTTTTGCTGGGCTGCTGTTTGCAAAACCTGATGAGTTAGTTCTTCGTCGAGTTTGAATCCAAGAGTCGCGCCGCGGAATGACTGGACTGCCGGACGAGGATGGTCGGTTGGCAAATCGATGCTCAGTGGTGCGCCGTCGATGTGCTGCTTCCACCAGTTTTTCATCTGCTCACCAGCATCGCTGGCCAAATGTTCCTGCTCCCACGCAACAAAGTCTTCATATCCGATTTCGATCGGAGCGAACTGTGGATCTCTTCCGGCACGAATTGAAAAATAGGATTCAATCAGATCTCTGAACAAAACGGTGACTGACCAGGCATCGGAAATAATATGATGCATCGTCATCAAAGCGATGTGCCCGTCGTTGGTGCGGAATAGCTCGAGCCGAATCACAGGGCCGTTTTCCAAATCGAACGGCTGGTTGGCGTGCTCGACCAACAGGTTGTCCAATTCCTCACCGTTGAGTGACATCGTGTCGTGCTCACGAAAATCCACGCTGCCGTCGCGACGGTACCGCTGGAGTGGTTGTCCGTCGGAATCGCAGAATGTGACGTCCAGCATCGGGTGTCGCCTGAACAATAACTCGAATGCTCTTTCCATTGACGCGATGTCAATGTGTGGCGTTAGTTTGGCACTAAAAGTCAAATTGTAAGCGGAGCTTTGCGGCGCGAGTCGATACAGGAACCAAAGCGCCTGTTGGCCTTCTGTCAACGGGAACGCATCGCCAAACTTGCTCGTCTTCGCAAGCGGCGCCAGCGAAGTCGATGCCGATTGTTTGTCGGAAGACACAGTCGAGTCATCAGATGTCGAATCGCCAATAAGCCCCATCAGTACTTCGGCTAACTCGCTGAGACTTGGCCCGCGTAAGACGTTACCCATCGGTACACTGACGCCCAATTCGCTTTCGACGCGGTTGATCAAATCAATCGCCATCAGTGAGTCGAGCCCAAGATTGGTCAGCGAAGTTTCTCGATCGACTTGATTTGGATCGACGCCGAACACGCCGCCAACCTGTTCTGCAACAAGGTCTTGCAGCATTTCAAAACGCTGAGCCGGTGCTGCAGCGAGCAGCTTCGGTTTGATCGCCCCGCCCGTATCAACGCCGCTTTGGGATTCAACCAGCGACGTGAACGTCCTGGAATTTGCGACCAAAGGACTCCGCCGGGACAACGCTTGCCAATCCGCTCGGCACGCCGCGATCTGAACTGGATCACGAGCAATCATGCGCACAAAGACTGCAAACGCTTCGTCCATCGTCAGCGATTTCATCCCCAGTTTGTCGAGATACTGAGCCGTTTTTTCATTTCGCTCGACGAAGCCAGCTCCACTCAACGCGGTCCAGTTGATCGTCAGTGCCGGCTGGCCCAGCGACCGCCGATGATGTGCGAGGGCGTCAAGGAAGTGATTCCCGGAGTTGTAGTTTGACTGTTTCGCACCGCCGACGAGCGACGAAAACGAAGAAAAGCATATGAAGTGTTCCAGCGACAGATCCTTGGTTGCCGTGTGCAAGTTCCAGGCTCCCAGAATCTTCGGATGCAGAACTTTGCTGAACCGCTCATCATTCAGTCCAGCCATAAACTCATCGTCCAACACCATGGCGCCATGAACGACGCCCTTGAGCGGCGGCATGTCAGCCTCGATCTGGGCGATGACTCGATCGACGTCGGCCTGCTGCGTGACGTCACCTCTTGCGTCGACGATGTTGAAGTCGGCTTGTTGCAGTGAGCGTATCGTTTCCGCTGCCGAATCGTCACGCGGACCGCTTCGGCTGAGCAGAACGATATTTCGTGCGCCGTGTTCGGTCATCCATTTCGCAAGCTCCAGTCCAAAACCACTGGCTCCACCGACAATCAGATACGTCGCGTCGGCACGAAGTAAAAGTTTGTCTTCGCTGCACGGGCCGATTGGAATTTCATCGATATCGAAGGTGAGGACGTTTTTGCCAACGTGTTTCCCCTGAGCCATGAATCGAAATGCTTCGACGATTTCAGTGATCGGAAACGTCTTGAAGGTAAGCGGTTGATAGTCGCCGCTGTCGAATCGTTCCGACAGTTCGCTGAACATCGTGGCGACGTAGTCTGGTTTGTGTTCCAAATGCTGAGCGAGATCAATCACGAAGTAGGAAATGTTGTTCCGCAGCGGTTCCAGTCCAATCCGTGTGTTGTTGTAAATGTCGATCTTTCCAATCTCCAGGAAACGACCGAATGGCGCGAGCACAGAAAAGTTCTTGGGGATGAACTCACCTGCGAGCGAGTTCAGCACCGCATCGACGCCTTTGCCTTGCGTGATTTCCATGATTTTGTCAGCAAAGTCCAGGCTTCGCGAATCCATCACGTGTTGAACGCCCGCATCGACAAGCATCTGGCGCTTCTCCGGCGTTCCCGCGGTTGAAAAAATCTCCAATCCGAGATGCTGGGAAATCTGAATCGCGGCCTGCCCTACTCCGCCCGTTCCGGCGTGAATCAAAATCTTTTCGCCAGGCTGCATGCGTGCAAGATGGTTGATCGCGTAGTTGGTCGTCAGGAAAACAGTTGAAAGCGTTGCTGCCTGTTCGAACGTCAGGTGAGCTGGCTTTTTGAATACCATCCTTCGGTCGACCGTGTTGTAAGCGCGAAACGAATACGGCGCCATACCGGCGACTTCATCGCCCGGCTGTAAATCCGTGACTCCTTCACCGACTCGCAGAACAGTGCCTGAGAAATCGTCGCCAAACCAGAGAAGGTCGACTGGATTGCCAGGATACATCGCCAAAGCCTTCATCACGTCACGAAAGTTGATGCCGCCGGCTCGGATCTGGACTTCGACTTCGCCTGTTTCCGGTGCGCGTCGAATGGTTTCGTTGAGCGAAAGGTTAGTCAGTATTCCGGGTCTGTCGGTTTCGACTCGATAGGGAATGGTTGAGCCATCCCGCCGAACTGCATTGACCGAGCGTTTGGCGATGTCTTCGGTTTTTCTCGCCTTCAGTCGGTTGCCGTATCGAAGCTGATCACGATAGGCCAACTCAAGTTCACCGTCGCTACCGAACAGCTCATCGACGACGTCTTCCGCATCGTGCGACGACGCAACGTTCGAGAGGTCAATCGATGTCCAACGGAATTGCGGATGCTCGTTGTTGGCGACGCGGGTGATTCCGACCAATGGAGACGAAGCGATGCCATCGACGAAGTCTCCTTCTACGACATGCTGTGCTCCACGAGTGACGACAAGGACTCGAGGCGGAACGTCGAAGGATTCTTCTCCGAGGGCTTGAGCCAGTTTCAGAATGCTGAGAACTCCAGTCTTTTGGCTTTTCTCCAGAAGTTCTGTCGAAAGGCCAAAGGTCGAAGGATGATCGAGACTCCAGCAGTGAACGATGCCGCGAATCGGCTGATACAATGCAGTAGTTTCGGCCAGCAAACTCTCCATGTCAGATTTCGACGTGGCTGAAATCGTGAACGTGTCATCAGCCGGATTTGACAGGCCTTGACCCTGGTTTACTAAAATCGGTCGATAGCCACGTTGACGCAATCGACTGGCAACCTCATTGGCCAAACCGGAATCGTCAGCGAACAGCAGATAGCTACCCTGATCCGAACGCGTTTCTTTGGTTACCTCCGGCGGTGCGTCCGCCGATTCAACTGGCTGCGGAGCGAACGCCACAAAGACAGCTTGCTCGGCTTCGTCGTCCTGCTGCGAGCAATGAAAACACCCCGCGTCGGCGAATCCACACTCGCTCAGTAGCGACGTCCATTGTTCTCGTCGAAGCAACGCCGAATGGGGACGCAAATCGGTGTCCGTATATCGCCACCAACCCTCAAGCAAGCCAAAGATGTTGTCCCAGGCGGCTCGTCGACGGACGACTTCCTGGAACATCAGAATCCCGCCAGGCGCAAGGCACGATTTCAGGTTCGCCAACGTGTTCTTGAGGTCAGCGGTCGCGTGCAAAACGTTTGTGGCAAGGATGAAATCGATGCTGCCGTTGGCAATTTCCTGCTCGGACGGATCACGTTCAATGTCCAGTGTCCTGTATTCGATAAACGGCGACGCCGAGAAACGCTGTTTCGCTTTGGACAGAAACGCCGGTCCAATGTCAGTGAACAAGTATTCTGTTTGGTCGGCAGGCAGAATGGGCAGCACAGCTTTCGTCAGCGAACCCGTTCCTGCTCCGACTTCCAAAACTCTCAGCGATCGACGTTTCGGCAAAGTCTCAATTGTTCGCTCCACCGCCATCGGAATCAGCTCCGTGTAAGCAGGAAAGTCGAAGGCTTGTACGTAAAACGATTCCAGCAAATCAGACGATCCGCCGGGGAACAGAAGGTGGACCGGGTCGACGTCGCCGCAGAGCACGCCAGCAAGTCCGTCGCCAGTCGTGCGTTGCAATTCGACTTCCGTCGCAGCTTTCGGATACTCCGTTTCCAACGCATCAAGTTCGCCAGAGACGTCAGCGGACCTTGGAACGCGCAGAACTTCCCAGCGTCCATCTTCGACAGTTCGGACCAAACCGGCTTCAGCCAGCCAACCAAGCTGTGCAGCAACCAGACGATAATGTTGCGGAACAATCTTCAGCTCTCGGGTGAGTTGCTCCAGCGTGAATTGGTCGCCGGCGTTTGGGTTCCAGCCCAACTGCACGTAAGCGTTCTCAATAAGCTGGTGAACGACGGCTTCGATTCGCGGCGCAAATCCGTGGTAGTGATTTGCAAGATCGTGTTTCCTGTAAATTTCTCCGGTACGCTGGGCAGTGCGTTGAACGATGTCTGACGTCGTGGCGAACTCGCAGGAACCAGCGACGCGACTGCCTCGCAGTTTGGCTTTCTCCCACGCGTTCTGGAAGTACAAATCATCTAACTCGCTTTCGTTTCCACCCTGCTTCATGCGGTCGACGCGGAAGCCAAGTATGTCCGCGACGCGGTTTCCATTCTCATCGTAGACCAAGATGTCGGAAGAGATCGTGTGCTCTTCGACAGTGACGACTCTTGCGTGCGCCCAAAGTCGCCCACTCGGCTGCTCGCTGTAGAGGCGAATGCGGCGCACGTGAGCCGGCAAAAAGAAATCGTCGCCGGAATCGCTTACCGGTGCCATGCCTTTGAACACGTGGAAGCACGCATCGAGAACCGCAGGATGGAATCGATACTGGTCAACTGTTTCTTCGATCTGCTCCGGGACGACAATCTCAGCCAGGACTTCGCCAGGAACGCGCCAAAGATTATTGACGTGTCGAAACCTCGGACCGAACTGGTATCCCGCGGCTGCGAAATCCGCATAGTAGGAATCGTGGTCAATGTGATCAGTCAGCGTGTTCTGAATCGCTGTGATTTCGATCGGACTCGGTTGTTCAGCGGGCATTTCGATCAACCGACCACGGCCATTCAAATCCCAAACGTCTTTGCCGACCGTGCTGTGGACGGTGAAAGTCTTCGTTTCCGTGTTGAAGGTGACCCGGACTGTCGGAACATTGTCTTCGGAAACGAACAGAGCCTTTTTGATCTCCAGTTCTTCGACAACATACGGTTGTTCTGGAAACAGTTGAGCCGCGATTGCCAATCCAATCTCACCGTATCCGGCACCGGGGAAAACGATGCTGTCCCAGATCTGATGGTCGTGCAGATAGTCAAACAGTCGAGGATCCAACTGGAATTGCCACGTCGGTTTTTCCGCAACGACGCGTTCTTCCAAAAGTGGATGCGGGATCGCGTCGAGTCTCGCGCTCGCGGATTGCTCCGATTCGAACCAGTGAGAAGCGTGATTCCAGGGATACTTTGGCAGGCGAACAAACTGTTCAGATGATTGGTTGACTGCTGCCCAATCGATCGGCATGCCCAGCACGTGCAGACCCGCAAGATTGGTCAAAATCTGTTCGGACTCACTGGTCTTTCGTTTCAATGAGTGAAAAGCGGAACCCTGCTTTCCCTGTTCGCTCATCACATCCATGATTGAACTTTCCAGAGCCGGATGCGGACCAAGTTCGAGGAAAAGTCGACCTCCGGCACGTACCAGGTTCGACATCGCCGACGCAAAAAGCACTGGCTGACGAACGTTGCGCCACCAATACATGGCATCCAGTTTTTCTCCCGGAAGGACGCAACTGGTCACGGTGGAAACAAAAGGAATGCGGCTCGGAAGCGGATTGATGTCCGACAAAGCGTCCAGCAGTTCTTCTCGAATCGGATCCATGTGGTGCGTGTGAAACGCATAGTTGATTCGCAGCAGGCGGACGAATTTGTCGTCTTTTTTGAGTTGGTCGACAAGCTCTTCAAGTGGCTCTCGATCGCCAGCGATCGTCACCATGCTCGGGCTGTTGATCACGGCGACTTGTAATTTGTCCGTGTTTTGGCCAATCATTTCGCTGGCTTCGGAAGCCGAAATTCCAACCGCTGCCATTCGACCGTCGCCTCCAGCGGAATCTTGCAATCGGCTGCGATGGAAAATGATTTTTACAGCATCATCGAGCGTATAGACTCCGGCCACGTAGGCTGCTGCGACTTCCCCGACGCTGTGACCGATGACTTTGGCGGGTTCAATGCCCCACGATTTCCACAGCTCAGCCAATGCGACTTGAAGAGCAAAGATAGCGGGTTGCGCAATGCTGGTCAGGTGAATACGGGAACTGGATTCGGACTCCGCATTCATCATTTCGTTGACAAGCGACCAGGAAGCCAGCGGAGCCAACAGCGCATCAATGCGGTCGATGAGGTTTTTGAAAACCGGTTCGTTCGCATAAAGTTCGCGCCCCATCTGCCACCACTGGGCACCCTGCCCTGTGAACACGAACGTGATGTCGCCAACATTGGTCGTCGATTTACCCTGGACGATTCCTGCCGTTGCGTTTTCGTCAGTCAACCGTCGCGTTAGTCGCGATCGCAGTTCGTCACCGCTACGGCCGAGCACAACAAGGCGATTTTGGTGATGTTCCTTGCGGGCGCCTGCAGAATAGCAAAAGTCGGCGAGGTTTTGGTCGTTGTCGTCTGTAGAAATTGATTCTTTGATCAGCTGCATATAGCTGTTCAGCGACGCGTCGTCGCGAGCAGAGATTGGAAGCAGCAACGGTCGATTGGCTTTTTCAGATCGATGAAAGCCATTCGTTGCCCCGTTGCCATTGCCGTTGGAAGATTTGGCAATGCCATTGGTCCGCCCGGGCACAAGCGTCGGACTGTATTTCACGTCGCGTGCCGCAGCAGGCGCGGCTTCGAGGACCACATGGGCGTTGGTGCCACCGAAACCGAATGAGTTTACGGCTGTTATCGGCGAGACGCCCTCGAAATGCGGCAACGGTTGGAGTTCATTGGCGATCTCAAGCCCAAGACGCTCGAAAGGAATGTTGGGGTTCGGCGTCTCAAAATTTCGATTCGGAGGAACCGTGTCGTGATGAAGAACCAAAAGCGACTTGAGGAAACCTGCGATTCCAGACCCCGACTCAAGGTGCCCAATGTTTGTCTTTACAGAGCCAACCAGGCACTTGTTGTCTTCTGAACGCCCTTCGCAAAGTACATTTCCGAGAGCGGTTGCTTCGATCGGATCGCCAACTGGCGTGCCCGTACCGTGGGCTTCCATGTAGGCCACATGCGACGGTTCGATGTCCGCATCGCGGTAAGCTTGACGCAGCATCGCCGACTGGCCTTCGACTCCTGGAACCGTCATCGAACTCGTGTGGCCGTCTTGATTGACGACTGCAGAACGAATGACCCCGTAGACCGGATCGCCATTTGCAATCGCGTCACTGAGCGGCTTTATCAAAACCATGGCTGCACCTTCACCGCGGACGTATCCGTTGGCTCGCGCGTCAAACGCGTAACACTGACCCGTCGGTGACAACATTTGGGCTTTGCTGAATCCGATCGTTGCGTGCGGCGTAATGATGGCGTTGACTCCACCAGAAAGCGCAGCGCGGCATTGGCCGCTCCAAATGCTATGACAAGCCTGAGACATCGCGACGAGTGCGGAGGAGCATGCCGTATCGACCGAAACGCTTGGTCCTTTCAAATCCAACAAATATGAGATTCGGTTTGACGCAATGCTTTGCGTGCTGCCACTATTGGTATGCACGTCGATGCCGGCGTGGTGAGGCATTTGGATTCCGGCGTAGTCGTTGCCCGCGATGCCAACGAAGACACCTACCGATTCGCCACGCAGTTTTTGCGGAGCGATCCCACCGTCTTCGATCGCTTCCCAAGCAACTTCCAACAGCCAACGATGCTGCGGATCCATGCGAGCGGCTTCACGCGGCGAAATGCCCCAAAATTGCGGATCAAATTGATCCAGTCCATCCAGAAAGCCACCCCATTTTGAGATCATGCGACCCGGAATCGCACGATTTGGATGATAGAAACGATCACGATTCCAACGATCGGTTGGCACCTCGACGATTCCAGATCGCCCTTCGACGAGAAGCTTCCACAGTGACGCAGCGTCGGTCACACCGCCAGAGAATCGACAGCCGATTCCAACGACGGCAAGTGGAGGATGTTTGAGAGAGTTGCTGTTTTGGGATTGGCGTATCATGTTGTTGTTTCGCACGACGAAGTTGAATTGCGGTAAACACCGATCAAGAAACGAGGCGTTTGATCGGTGAAGTAAAGCGGAATTGATTCCCGCAGTTGAGTTCGAAATGAATCTGTCTAAATGAACAGCGAAAGTTCTGGAAAAGTGTTACAGCCGTTTCGTGTTCGAAGTCGCATGCAAACCGGCCAGGTAACCAAAAACCATTCCTGTGCCAATCGACATGCCATGCGACGGATAGTGACCGTTGAGGAAACTTGCGGCGCAAGTCCCGACCGCGTACAGGTTGTTCCATGGATCGCCAGCTGAATTCAGAACGCGCGAGTCTTCGTCGCAAACCAGCCCGCCATGAGTCCCGAATGTCGAGAGTCCGTAAATGCAGGCGTAGAGTTCTTCGCCTGCCAGCGGCTGCATGCTGCGGGAAGGAGCGTCGTGGTCGCGATCCGGTTTCATGTATCCGAGAACGTCAAAAGCATTTTTCCCGCGGCCAAATTCGCGGTCGTCTCCGGTGCGTGCAAATTCGTTGAACGCTATTTTTGTTTCACGCAAGTTGGCTGAAAAATTGTCTGCCAGTCGAAAGTCGCAATCGTTGTCTCTCAGCTCTCGATCAATTTCTTCGTGCAGTGTTGATTCGTTGTTGCCAACAATCATGTGTTTTTGATCGAACGGCACTGCGATGCCGAGCCCCCAGTATCGCTCTTTGAATCGGCGGTCGCAAACAAGAAACAGAAACTCCTGTTCCGCATTGCCAACATGGTGCTGTGCCCGATCGTGGTATGTCAGCTTTTCGTTCATCACGCGGCGTCCATGGCGATCGACCAGGAAGAAACTATCGCCGTAAAAGTAGAAAACGGGCTCATGAGAAATCGCGTTCTTCTCCTTGGCCAGCTGTATTACTGTCTGAGCCAGCACCGGACGCGGGTTTTGATTGACTTGAACATCAGCGTTTTTCAGAATCCGAATCGCGTCTCCATCGTTCCCCGGGGCAACGCAAGATGATTTGACCGAATAGGAATCTTGAACGCCGTCGCCGGTGAGCTGATGGGAGAAGCAGCCGCTGGCAATGATCAGCGCGTCGCGAATTTTCCAAGTCAATGTTTGCCGATCCGCAGTTTGCACATCGACAGATGTGACTCGATCTCCATTCGTCGCAACAGCCACCAGTTCGTGACGTTTCAGTATCGGAACCTTTTGGCGATCCAGATGTTTGCGAAATCGCTCGACAAGAATCAGGCCACTGCCGAAACCCCAGAACTTTGTAAAAAGGTTGGGGATTTGATCCGCCAGGGAGGAAAGGCTGCGAATCGACACCATGTTTTGAACGATGTGCCAAAGGTGTTTTCTAAAACCGGAAAAGAAAAACTTGCCTGCCAGTCGCAGATCGAACGCTGCCCAAATATGTTTGCCATAAGGGACCTTGTTGAATTTGTTTTCCCAATGGTAGTCCCACGAAGAGCAAGCCGCTTTCGCCAGTTCGTCATCCGATCGTGAATGATTTGGGCCGAGCGCCTGCCGAACGGAATCGACCGAGTCTTTTGTCGAAAAAAAGTACCGCTTGAAAATCTTGTCCAACTGCGTGAAAGTTTGCACGCGAGTATTCGTCAGGTCACGGGCGACACGAAGGCCAGACTTGACGTAGCGATCGACTCGCAGGAAAGTTTCCTTGCTGACGCCACACCATTTTTGGCTTTCGTCAAAGCCATCCCAGCACTCGCTGAGTATGAAACGGACCTGGCTTTCCAGATCGCATGTGAACCCGTTGGCGATCGCAGGGTCGTTGTTGGGAATCCAGATACTTCCATTGGCGATGGCGGCTGTGCCTCCGATCGTGTCGGATTTCTCAATGAGAACTACCGATTTTCCCGACCAGGCCGCAGCTGTTGCTGCGCTCAATCCTGCCACGCCCGCGCCGACAACAAGCACATCTACTTCCCTCGCTTGCGCAGCTTGTTTCACTCGTCGTTCCTTCAGTTCAAAATAGTGTCAGGGTTGTTGATCAGGCAACCGGATAGGTTTACTGAACGCTGAGCGAAAATGTCGTTGCCACGACCCTTGGCGTTGAGCCGATTTGGTCCGTTGGCAACAGGTATCAGAACTTAAGAACCCAAATTGTAGCTGAATCAGACGTCGAAATTTCAACATCCAGGAAAGCCGGGATGAAAATCTGTGCCGTCGTCAAACCGGGCTGACCGGCCAACGGAGCCGCACGCAGAAGGCGAGCGCCTTCGATTGAAGAGTCAGGGTAAAAACGATATCCTGCCCATTCCGACAAGCGAGCAGAGCTCATTGGGCCAGTCGTGTATCGCAGCCAGAACGGCCACACGGAAAGTGGCAGAGTCGGATAGTCATTTCTTCGAGAATCGAGAAAAGGTCAGCTTGAGATGGAAGAGAACGGTGGACTATCCCGATGGATCGCGGGGGTGATCGTACAGCGGCGAGTCCTCGTCCTTGTCGTACTCTTTTTGACGCTTCTGTTCGCCATCCCCTGGGCCTCGAAGATCACTTTCGATTTCTCACCGGAAATGCTGCTGGCGGGCGATGAAGCTTCGGTTGCTGCTCGATCCGACGATACCTTTGGCGGTGAAACGCGATTTATCGTGATCGCCCTGGCGGCCACGGGCGAAGACGACGTTTTTCTGCCCGAAGCGCTCAGTTGGCAGTACGACGTTACCAGGGCGTTGCTGAAAGAACCGCGGATCTTGAAAGCCAAAGGGCTGGCGACCATTCGTTTGCCGAACAAGATTTCCTTTTTCGATGGCAAACAATACAAGTGGCTGTTCGAAACTCGAAATCACACAGACGAATCGGCGGCGAAGCTGAGGAAGACCGTCGCGGAAGTCGAGCAGTTCAAGGGGCGCGTCATCAGTGAGGACATGCGTCTTACGGCCATCGCGGCTTTCTTGCATGAGGATGACGAGAAGATCGACGAAATTGCTGAAGTTGTCGAGATTATTGAAGCAATCTTGCGCGAACATCCTTGCCCCAGCGGATTCGAGACTCACTTGAGCGGCCTGCCGTTTGTTCGAGTCAGCATTATCGATTTGTTGAAAACCGATTTGACGTATCTGATTCCAATCGCGGCTGTTTTCTTTGGCATCGTTTTAATTTTTCTGTTTCGATGTTCAGCCGCGATTGCGTTGCCCGGCGTTGCTCTGGGAATCGGATTGGCCTGGACAATCGGCGCCCTTGCCTGGGCCGAGGAACCAATCAACGTGATCACGAATGTGATGCCGATCATTCTGTTGGTGATTGGAGTTTCAAATTGCGTGCACATCCTGAGCCGCTATGCCGAGGAACATGCCCGGTCCGACGATCGTGGCGTCGCACTCAAACGCACCATGGCGCATATGATTCCGTCGTGCTTGTTGACGACGCTGACAACCGCGCTTGGTTTCCTTAGCCTGCTGTTCACCAGTTCGTATGTCCTGCGTGGGTTTGGTTGGCAATCGGCGATGGGGCTGGCGTTGATTTACGTTGCCTTGATCGCTGTCTTTGGAGCCTTGGGAATCTGGTTCCGGGCGCCTGCCATGTACCAGAACGAAGGGGCCGCGATTGAAAATCGATTTGCGGAAAGAGTCTGCGTTTTTTCTGCACAACGTCCATGGATCGCAGTCGTGGTCTCGCTACTGGCTGCCAGCGTCGCCATCGCTGCAGCGGTTGGATTTCCCGGTTTTAGTGGTGTCGAACTGAATTCGTTTTTGGTGGAAACGATCGACAAAGACAGTCCCGCCGTACGATCAATGTCGTTGATTGAAGAAAAATTGGGAGGCTTCATTCAAGCCGAAGTGATCCTTGAGACCGACAACCCAGAGCTGCTGACGACTCCCGATTTGTTCAACCGGGTTCGAAGAATTACAGAACAGTTCGAAGGCCATGAAGAAATTTCGCATGTAACCTCCTGGGCAACAATCTTTGAGTTAGCCGATGCATTTGTGCCGGGAGAGAAAGCGTTTTTTACCGAAGCGGATGTCGCGGATGATACCAACACGCTTCAACGACTCGATCGGATACGTTACGGGTTGCAGAAGAAGCGTGGAAGTTCGGACTTGAAGTTGTATCTGACGCGGGATGAGTCCGCGGGAAGGATTCTGCTGAGCCTCACCGATCTTGGGTCGCGCCGTGGCCGTGAGCTGATGGCGGAACTGGAAGCGGCGTTGGCGAGAGAGTTTCCGCCCGATGTGGGAGTGCGAACCAGGTTGACTGGCGAAGGCTACCATGACTTGCACGCGCTCGACGGGTTTGTGTCGGAGCTATTTGTTTCCCTGGTCATTGCGTCCTTGGCAATTTTCGTTGTATTGGCCTGTTTTTTCCGATCGGTGAAGTTTGGATTGATTTCGATTCTTCCAAACGTCACTCCGCTCTTGTTTACTTTGGGCTATATGGGATTGCGTGGCTACGATTTGAACGCGGCCAATGTGACGGTGTTTGCGATCGGTTTGGGGATTGCAGTCGATGACACCATTCACTTTTTGGCGCGATTCCACGGAGAGTATTCTCTCGATGGTCAGTTGATGACCGCGATTAAAAGGACGGCTCGCGGTAGCGGTCGGGCAATCGTGCTGACAACCGTTTTGATTGTCTGCGGTATGTTGCTGATCCTGTTGAACTCCAGCTTTGTGCCGACGAAGCGATTCGCTGAATTGACAATCGTGACCATGATGGCCGCGTTGCTAGGCGACCTGGTGCTCCTGCCCGCAATCATAAAAATCGTCTATCGCGACCGTCAGGCGTGAAACAGACCGAAGTTCAGCGATTGAGTCTTTGGATGTACGTGACTCAATCGCTTGCGATCGTACCTGAATCGAACGGCGTTGATCGACTGTGGATAAATCTAGGCAGATTTCAGCTTTGCCAATGTCTGATCGATCCGCTCGGTGACTTTCTCCTTGCCGAGTATTGCAAGAATGTCGAACATGCCAAAGCCGGCGGCCTTGCCCGTTACGCCAACTCGCAACGCGTGAATAATGTCGCCGATTCCGATGCCTTCGTCCTCGCACCACTGTTTGAGGGCAGCTTCCAACGATTCTGCATCGTAGGCGGGCGTCTCAATTAGCATGTCACGGCATTTGCCCAGTAGCGCCGGCGCATTCTCTGGTTTTACCAAACGCTTTTGAAATGCTTTTTCGTTGTATTCCAGTTCCCACCCATCGGGTCGGAAGAAATCGTCAAAATTCAGGATATCACCGGCCATCACCAGTCGGTCGCCGGCGGCTTCGATGACTTGGGTAATTACCGAAACGTCGCAGTCAACCGGATCGGGCAGCAAGCCAGCTTTTTGCAAATACGGAATGCACATTTTGATCTTGCGCTTGATGGGCAGATCGTTGAAGTGTCGGCCCTGAAACGCAGTAAGCTTCTGCGGGTCAAAACTGGCAGGCGCTTTCACAATCCGGTCGAGAGAGAATTTCTCGATCATCTCTTCGCGCGTAAACTCCTCCGTAGAATCGTCCAGTGACCAACCGAGTAGCAGCAAGTAGTTGTTGATCGCGTCAGGAAGAAAGCCCGATTGTTCGTAGAAATCCACCAGCACCGGGTTGAAAGTCGCCGGGCTGATTTCCAGACCGATCCGTTGAGCGATTGTGGCTCCAGAGTTGTACAATCGTTTGAAGTCCTTGTTGTTGAGATATTTCTCGATGTCACGCTTACTCAGTTTCTTCTTGCTTCCCGGTTCGGCGACAAACGGAATGTGGGCGTACTCTGGCAAGTCATAGCCCAGCGATTGCGCGATGAAAATCTGCCGCGGCGTATTGGAAAGGTGCTCGACCGCGCGAATGACGTGCGTGATTTCGAAATCGTGATCGTCGACCACGGTCGCCAAGTGATACGTTGCCGTCCCGTTGGCTCGTTGGATCACATGATCGGATTCAGTGGCCCACTCGATCGACATTTCGCCGCGAACATGATCCTGGAACTCACAGACTCCCTCGCGCGGCATCTTCAGGCGGACAACGCACTTGCGGCCTTCGGCTTCCAAAGCTGCCGCTTCTTCGTCGGTCTCCGCCATCCATTTGCGGCTGTACTGAAACTGCTGTTTCGCTTTGTCAGCAGCTTCACGCTCGGCCTGAAACTCTTCCGGCTTGGAAAAATCGCGATACGCATGCCCTGACGCCAGCAGTTTCTCTACCGCGGCCTGATACTTGTCCAATCGCTCGGACTGAAAATACGGTCCGTGCGGGCCGCCGACTTCCGGGCCTTCGTCCCAATCCAGTCCCAGCCAGCGGAAACCGTCAAGGATCGGTTGGAGAGCTTCTTCCTGATTGCGTTTCTGATCGGTGTCATCGATCCGCAAAATAAACTGCCCGCCGGCCTGTCGTGCGAGCAACCAATTAAACAGTGCGGTGCGGACTCCGCCGATGTGGAGGTAGCCAGTTGGAGAAGGAGCGAATCGGGTGCGAACGGTCATGGGGGATTTAGTTACTTGGCCGAAGTTGAATCAAACGACCCATGATATGACTTGGCCACAGATGTACACAGATGGACACCGATATTTTTGAAAATTCCGCGGGTGAGCGACCGAAGCGGTAGTAATTTCTCCGACGTAGACGCTGGCTCGGGAAAGCACGCAGAAAAATCGGATCCGGAATGGCGATCATTGATTCGATGCTGATCCAGATGCAGCTGTGTCGGGCTGCACGACTGAGCCCGTCGGCTGACTCTTGAGCGAACTGCCGACTACGCAGATGGCCGTTTGCAGGTCTCGATGGCCTCGTCGAATGACTTCAACTGCTGCTTGTACTTTGGATATTTGCGGAACCAAGACATCATGATCATCTGCATGTTCATTTCCATCAGGTTTGTTGGCAGGCCAAAGTCCTTTTCCTCGATTGCTTCCAGTTTTTCGACCGCCTGCTCTTTTCGTTTTCGATCACGTGGAGCCGCGGCGGATCCAACCAGTCTGCCGCCGCGCAGGATCAGCCACAGTTTCTGATAGTTCTTGCCGGTGATTGGCAGGACGCCGTTGAGTTTCTGCTGCGCCGATTCCAGCTGTTTTAATCGCCGCGCCAGCCAGCGTAAGTTAAGAAAGTGATCTCGCAGCACGGCCGCCCGTTCAAAACTGTGCGATAAAGACGCCGCTTTCATTTCGTCCTGCAACCGGTCCAGAGTCAGCTTCGAGGTCACGCCGCCAAGCAAAAAGTCCATCGCCTGTTGCATGTTTCCCAAATAGTCTTTGCGATCGCAAAGCCCTGCACAGGGGCCCGGGCAAGAGTTCAATTCGTAGCGAATACACTTGGCAGATGACGGGTTATCGAACAGTTGCATCTGTTCGTTATATGAGAACGGTGTTTTGTCAGGGCAGTCTCGCAAGCGAAAAATCTGGTTCATGCTCTCGACGGCTGCACGCAATCTGCCCGTCCCCGAAATCGGCCCGATTGAAAACTGGGCTTTCGGTGTCACCCGTCGCGTGAAGAAGACGTTGGGCGCCACGCCGCCGCTGATGCACAAAAACGCAGGCTGACGTTTGACGGGCTGACCTTGCGTGTTGAATTCCGGACGCCAACGATAGATCAGCTCCTGCTCGCGAATCAGAGCCAACAGCTCATGGGAAACCGGCTCCCAAACCAGACGGTGGCTGTGCTGGACGATGCGCACGGTCTTCTTGTCAGCAGGGGTTTTGGCAAAGTATGACAACAATCGTTTTCGCAGACATTTGGATTTCCCGACGTAGCAAATCTGGTTGTTGTTATCGAGCCACCCGTAGACTCCAGGTGTGATCGGGCATTGATCATGCAGCATCGCCCGAGCTTGCATGCGGTCTTTTGGAACTGGCGAGTCGTCGAGTCTTTCGCGCGCAACGGCAGACAAAATTGAAGGTCCAAATCCTTCAAACTCAAGCTTGCGTTTTTTTAGCAGCGCGGGCAACGAATCCCTCCTTGGGCAAAGCATCCTTTGCACCAATTCTGTCAGTTTTCGTCTGAGTTGCCAAGTTGCTGGCGGGAGACTGCTGGCGTGCATTGAAAAACAGCGAACGAATCCGAGCTTTCAAGCTCCGCGACTTCGTAGCCGTTTTCCTCGTAGCACGTTCGGAGGCGATTTTTGGTCTCTGCGGCGGTTTTCGTGTCGACCGACGGACCATTGAAATCCAGCACGACCAGCTGCGGATATCCATCAAGCGATTCAATGAACGCCCCACCCGAAATGAGTGCTGAGACTTTCCGTTCGCTCTGTTGCACATCCGGTGTCAGGTAGCCGTGGCCACAGAATGCGTCGTGCGGCGTGTAGGTCGTGGCCAGGTAACTGAGCAGCCTTGAATTACTGACGACAACCAGCTTCTCATTTGTAGTTTCACGGGGAGCCTCATTGAGAACCGCCATGACGGCGCGAAAGTCAGTTTTGGAATGAGCCGAATTGTGTCGCCCGTCAATTGAGCATACCGACAGCCACGTGGCGTTGTCCAGCAACATCAGCAGGACCAGAACCCAGGTCGCGTACTTGAACGGACCACGATCATTAAAGTATTGCGTCAATCGTTGCAGCGAGGATGCTCCGATCAGGAATAGCGGCATCCAGACGTAGCCGCGAGTGAAATGTAACGGCTGAACGGACTTCATGAAGAACTCATGGTTGGCCAAAAGAAACGCCACGGCGAACCAGACGACCAGCAAGCGATGTTTCGACTGCGACAGAAAGCTTGCCGACTGTGTCGAACTTCGACAGGTCCAAAATGCAAACGCGGCAACCAGTCCATAGCCCAGGATCATGTCGACGGCTTTCAGCTCCCAAGCCAGTTCCCAGACTTCGTGTAACTCGCGGTGAGTTGGAAAAGTTCCCAGCCAAACCTGGTAGTAGCCGACGTGCAAAACAAGCAGTACCAACGAGGCGGCAATGCTGATCCATGAAGTTGACTTTTGCTGCCAGAAGATGCGTTCCAAAAAAAGCCAAGCCGTCATGATGGCCAAAAATTCGACACCAGTGAACGGATGCGAAATGGAGATCAGCAGCCCGATTGCGATCGCCGCAAAGTGTTTGCCTCGCGCCAACATCAATGCACCGCCAAGGAACAGAAAGTGATACCAGGCTTCCATCGGAAACACCAAATTGCGTCCCAGGTTGAGAAACCACCAGCCCTGAAACGGATCGTACATCGTCAGGTAATCGTAGAGAGCCAGGTCCGACTGTGGAGCAATCAACATCGTTGCCAATCCAGCCACGGCGAAGAGGCCACCTCCCCAGATAAACATTGCCAGATTCGCAAACCACGAATCATCGGCTCTGGGAACGAACTCAAGCAGCAGCGACCACGCGACGCGGACTGTCAGTACGGCAAAAACGAATCCGAAGATCGCAAAGATCAATGCCGGATCGGCGCCTGTGAACTTCTGCACGAATCCTAGAAACAGCGTCTGCGGCTGGAAGTAGATTCTCGGGCTGTCGCGCCGCCAGTCGTTCGGGTTTTTGTAGGTAAGCGAAATTTTACCGGCGTCAAAATGCTCGCGGGCATTCGCCATGTAGTAGGGCTGGTCGTTCTGGATGAACCCGGTTCCGAATTCGTCGGCGCTGTTGGCGAAGTGAAAGTGCATCGCCAGCGGAAGCAACGACGGAAGCGCAAGGACAATGCACCACAACCATTTCAGCGAAGTTGATTTTTCGCCATCCATTGCGATGCCTAGCTCGCTTTACGTTCCAGAACTGGATTGCTTGCCATCGCTTCTGTTCTGACGCGAATCTCTCGTTGTGGAAACGCAACCTCGATTCCTTTGGCGCGAAATTCGGCGTTGATTGCCATGTTCAATTCATGCTGAACCTGGGGGAACAGGTCACGTTTCGGAACGATCACTCGTAATTCAAAATTTAGCGTCGAATCACCAAACTGACCAAAAACGACCACCGGTTGTGGACGATGCAGCACCAGCGGATGCTTTTTCGCGATCGACAGCAGTGTGTCCTGAACCAGTTGAGTATCCGACTCGTACGCGACGCCGACTTTCACGATCAGACGAGACAACTGATCGCTCAAAGTCCAGTTCATCACGTCCTCTGTGATGAACTTCTTGTTCGGAATGATTAGCTCACGCATGTCCAGGTCACGAATGGTTGTCGCCCGCAGTTGCATTTGTGCGACGTGACCAGTGGTCCCGTTGATGGTTACAAAATCGCCGACTCGAATCGGTCGCTCGATCAGAATAATGATTCCGGAAACGAGATTTGCGAAGACCTCCTGCAGCCCAAAGCCCAAGCCCAAGGCCAGTGCTCCGGCAAGCCACTGGACGCTGTTCCACGAAAATCCGACGATCTTGCAAGCCAGTAAAATCCCCAGCAATCCAACCAGATAGCGGACAACGAACGAGATCGCATATCGTCCGCCTTTGTCGAATGGCAGCCGATCGATCAGCGTCAGTTCCAATAATCCAGGCAGATTTCGGCTAAGCACCCAGGTAATGCATAGCGTCCCAATCGCCATCAGCATGTGGCTTCCAGTGTAAGTTTTAAGCTCGCCTTTATGGTTCTCTGCATCCCAAAGTTCGACGCTGTCCAGGAACCGAATGGTGGGAGAAACTTCTGACCAAATGTGCCAACCGATCACGACCATCGCCACAATCGCGGTCGCTCTCAAAAGCTGATTGACCTGAGTCGAGATCTCCGAGATGTTGATCGATTCGTCTTCGCCGATGTGCCCTGTGTCGTTTCGCTTCAGCTGACGAAGCTTGACTCGAAACTGAGTCACCAACAGCATGCGACTGATAAGTCCCGCGATGATCGCGATCAAGCCTGCTAACAGGGTCGACCAGATTCCCCGCTTTGTCATTTGCATCGACGTAAAGTGATAGCCCGAAATCGACAGCCCGACCAAGATCATTGGCACCAGGGAAACGCCGAGCAACAGAAGCCTTCTGAGTGTTGCTTTCCAGGTGTCAGCGCTGAGCATTTCAACATCGATTGGACCGCCGTTGAGCAGGCTTTCACGATACTGGCGTCGTTGAGCACGTGTCCTTGCCAGCCCCTGTGTTTCCAGGACTGTATCTCGCCACTGATTGACGCCGCGACAGATCAGGTAGAGCGCCATCGAAATCGCGGTAAGCGTCGCCAGAAAGAACAGTCGCCCCAGCGAATCGTACCAGGCTCCGTTTTGAAATGTCCCCAGCGACTCGCAGAAGAACTTCAGCGGCAACACCAGCCAGACAAAGCATCTCATGCCCGCATGAATTCCGCGGCAGAGCGATTTTGACCATCCGAAATGTTTCTCCGCAAGCCCGTCAGGCTTGAACGTTTTCAGCAACAGCATCGACATGAACAACATCGGCACGATCACAATAATCGCGTGGTGCACGCTGCCTTTGAGCGTCATCAATTCATAGGCTGGAGCCATCTGCCACGCGAGAATCGCCAATAGTAGCGGCAGCAGGAGCGCATTGCAGAATGTGTGAATCGCGCTGGCAATTGCCGGACCAAAACGTGAAAATGCACGGATGTCATCGGCCAAAGGATGATTGATGTTTCCAGATGCCATGGCTTATCCTTTGAACTTTCTTCCGACCACAAATGCGACCATCAGGCCCAACAGCCCGACGGCGCATTCGTACGGACGGTTGGTGACTCGGCCAACGATCGATTGTCCAAGCTCACGCCACTGCGTGTACTCAAAGAACTCTTTCGCTCCATCGGAAGACTTCGATAGCAGCTCCAGGCTCATCGGATCAGCACTCTGCACCCACAAGGCGTGAGTGTCGACCAATTCGCGAGTCGCGGAAATTTCTTCCAGCAAAAGTTTTCGTTCAGGCAGAACTTCCAATAGCAGCTTTTGAAACTGCGTATTGTCGCGTTCCAGTTCCGTCAACTGCTGTCGATGCGTTTCGACGGCTTCCTCTGCCATCGCAATCAGCGTTGTGTCGGCAACGGGAACATCGTGTTCAATTTTTAGATGGTCACGAATGAATGCTTGCGCGTCGGCAACGAGCTCCTGCTCGGCTCTTAGTTTCAGAATCGTGCCGCGTGTTTGGCGAAGTCTCGCTTCCATTCGTCGAATCTTGGCCATGCCTTCGTACGGTCGGATCAGATTTCGATGCACCTGAATCAGCAGGTCGCGACTGCCGTCCTTTCCAACCTCACGGATAGAGTTTTCCAGACTATCTTTCTGATCGTGAACTTCGCTCTGTTGCTTGCTGACTTTCAGCTTGTCGTTTTGTAGCTTCCCAATCTTTTCAGCCAGATCGGCGCGAGCCTGAGCCAGTTCAGTCGTTTGCCGGGAAAAGTCCTTCAACGCGGCGTGAGTTTCAACGGCAGCCTGTCTCGCGACCTGAATCTGTTTCTCAAGCTCGGCCTGTTTTCGCCCAGCAATCGCTTTATTCCAGGCGTTGATTTCGTGTTCCAGTCGCTGGACCTCGCGCTGATGAATCGTCTTGCTCAGCGGCAGCAGTTCTTGCGATAGATCGTGCCAGCTGGCTTCCTGATCGAGCAGTTGCGCGTTGGTGTTTTCGGCCAGTTCACGAGCCTTGATCGCGAGCAAAACTTCGATTTCTTCAGTTCCCGTGGCCTGTTTTTGCAAGAACTCTTCATGCAACTTGGTGACTTCGTTGCGGCTCTGCAGACGTTCATTTGGAATGCGAGCCATTCGATCGTCTCGCTGCTGAATCCGTTCCTGAATCTTGCGAACGTTAGTCGTCGACTGTGCAAGTTCCGCCTGAAGTTGTCCCAGAATCGACTGCATCGCAGCAACTTCCAGGCTCCGGTCGACCGGATCAGGTTCGGCTGGTTTCTTCGACTCCAGTCTCAGCGACTCCAGTTCCTTGTTCAAGTTGATGACGCGATTCTGCAGCTCGTCCTTCTTCGCCACGTTTTGTGTTGCTTGCGCCGCAGCTGTTTCAGCGATTTCGATATGTCGAAGTCGATCTTTTTTGGCATCCTCGTCGAAGCCGAGAGACGTCTTGATTGTCGCGCGGCGGGCTGCGATTTCATCTTTGAGTTGCTCGATCGGAATCTCGAGCAGCATGTCCAGCTTATGGTGGAAGCTCTGCATCGCCGGGCTGGGCATCGGTCCGAATTCAGCAATCGGGTCGTCGGCAGCGACCGCTTCAGCAACAGCGTCGCTCGCTTGATCTGACTGTGGCGGTTCAACTTGTGGTTCCTGACTTTGCCAAGTCGTGGGCTGAACCTGAGAGTCGACAATCGGATTCAGTATAGGCGGCTGGCTGGGAACTGGCTGCGGCAGAGGTTTCGCCATCGGTTCTGTTTGCCGCAAAGGATTCGCGTCGCGAACCGGCTGATTCAGCAATCGATTTAGTTCGCTACGACTGATCAAGCTGTCCGTGATTCTACTCGGCTCAGTGATGTCGACGCTGGATTCTTGAGCCGCAACAGGACTCAGGCCGAATGCCATCGCGCACATTGTCAGCGCAAACATCAGCAGAGTCTTGGCGGATTGCGATCTTGTCGTTGTGTTCATGGAACTGGAGCATCGGGTCAGTACAAAACGCAGGGCGCGAAGAGTAGCTGAGTCTCGACCGAAGCGGCAATATCAAAGCTGCCAAAACCTCAATGTTGCCTATCTTTCATTCCGCAGCAGTCAGGTTTTCTTCAGTTCAGTTTTTTCGGAACTGTTTTGTTTTCGCCAGTTCATGTCGCCATACCAGCGCTGAAGCCGGCGAAGCGATGGACGCTTGTCCTGAAGATTTTGCGAATCGCGAATCGCTGCAGCGTGAAAACGATTCTGCCAGCACTCTCAACTTTGAGCATGTGCAGCGAAATGTGCTGGCACTTGGTAGCGACTTGAAGGATCGCAATCGAGCCTGTCGCGCAAGACCGTCGTACCACACTTCGGCCGGAGCTCTGCGGACTCCGGCGCTGAAGCGAGCACTACCGATACCAGTTTGGTTTGGCATCGATGATCAACGTCATTGGTTACCAACCGCGCCGGTAGATTCTGCCGATCTGCAGACCCATCCCGGTTCCGAATTGAACTCCGTAACCTCGCGTTCCAATTCGAACACCTTCTCCGCCGCCGATGCGAACGCCTGCGTTGGGCGTCCCGTACCTGAGCAGTTGTCCACCGCCGTACTGAACGCCGATGTTGGGCGTGCCAAAGCGAACGCCTTCGCCACCGCCGATGCGTACACCGGCACGAGGTACGCCGTATCGCAAGATCTGGCCTCCTCCGTATTGCACGCCGACATTTGGAGGACCGATTCGATAGCCATGGCCACCACCGTACTGGACGCCGTACGGGCCTCCGATATTGAGTCCTTGGCCGTATCCTGCCGATACGATTTGGGCGCCGGCGTTAGCGGCGTAAAAGCTGAAAGCCGTCAGGGCAACGATCGCCAAAATTCCTTTTCGCATATTCATGGTTGTTCTCATCTCAATTCTGGTTCACAAAAGTTTGACTCGACGCAACGTCCCGCGGTCTACATCCTCAGCTTATCGAATCGATATCGCAAGAACGACAGAACGCTGCGTTCACTATTAAGACAGAAGTGCAAATCGCGGGCCAATGATTTGGGCCGAATTTTTCGGGCTCAAATCCGATTTCGCCGAACCTTGAGGCGGCTAAACTTCTTCGCCCATCGCGTACTGACGATTCACGACGATCAATCCGCCGACCAACAACGCCGCAACCGCAGCGATTCCCAGACAGAGCAGGTGAAACCAAACCGGTCCGGCGGGACCGAAAATCATCTCATACTCAGGCTGGCTGTCAGGCAAGAACCACCCCAGCCAAAGCTCTCCAAGCCTTCGCAGGTGATAGCTCATCGTGAAACTGCTGACCACCGCCGGGACAGCTGAAAGAATCGTTTCGACGCCGATCAGATAGCCGGCTCCCACAACCATCGCACGCTTCGTAAACCACGCGCCGAGCATTGAAAGGATCGCACCGTAAACCACACAGGCGATTGCAAAAATTCCCGTCAGGATTCCCAGCTTTTCCCACGGCTCCGAACCACCGCCCAGAGTCCCGTATCGGTTGGCGACGACGACGCACAGCGTAAGTGCCAGAAACGCGGTCGCAAAAGAAACCATGACCGCAGTCAGGTACTTGCCAAGAAAATTCGAGATTCGTCCACCGGGCCGCATCGCAATAAAAGACCAGGTCTTGCCTTCGATTTCCCCATGTACGTTCGGGGTCGCCCACAGCAATAGCGAGAGCAGCGAAACCAGTGCCACGAGAAAAATAATCGTGAACAATACGTAAGCCAGGACTTCGCCGGCTCCCTGCGTTCGTGTCGCGCCAAGGATAATCATCCAGAGCATCAACGGTGGAAACAGCACCATGCCCAACGATGACGCCAGACGCTGCATGCTAAACGACCGCTGCATTTCGAAACGACAGGTTGCCAGAGCCCCAATGATCCAGTTCTTCAATTGATGGCTCCCTTCTGCATCTCGCCGCGGTGAATCCGCATCAACGTCGAGAACAACGCCTTGAGTGACTCGTCGGTCGAAGTGACCTCATGGATTGAAATCTTCTGATCACTAACGATTCGAGTCAGCGTTTGGCACACTTCTGACGCCGACTCTGTTTCAACCTCGATCTCATCATCGGACCGAAACCGGACTGACGCCAATGGACATTCAGCAGACAATAGACTCACCAACTTTCGCGAATCGGAACTTCGAATCACCAAAGTATTCGGCGAGTTTGCCAGAATGCGTCGAACTTCCTCCGGCGAACCCGAAGCCATCAGGCGGCTTCCGTAGATCAGCAAGAATGAAGGATTCACAGCTTCGACTTCGTGCAAAATGTGACTGGCCAGAACAAGGCTCTTACCTTCACGGCCCCATTCTCTGAGGAACTCTGTCATCTCAAAACGTCCCACCGGATCCAGGCCATTGAATGGCTCGTCGAGGATCAGCAATTGGGGATCGTGAGCAATCGCTTGAGCCAGTTTGGCTCGCTGACGCATGCCCAATGAGTACTCAACCATGGGCCGATTCATGACGTGAGTAAGTTTGACTTTGTCGAGCGCCGTCTTGGCCCGCAACTGCGCCTCCGAAAATCCGAAACCATGCATCTGCACCATGTACGTCACCCATTGCAGACTGGTGACTCGCGGGTACGAAATTTCCAACGCCGGACAGTGCCCGACGTTTCGCAACAGCCGACTGCGTCGCCACGGGTTTTCGCCAAACAGACGGACGCTGCCCATCGTGGGCTTTAGTTGGCCAAGAATTAAGTTGATCAGCGTTGTTTTGCCAGAACCATTCGGGCCCAGCAATCCATACGTTCCCGGTTCCAGCGAGAGACTGATCTCGTTGACGCCGATCACGGTCCCGTAAAGTTTTGTTACCTGTTGAAGTTCGATCATGACAATTCCTACGCTCTCAACGGCGCGGCAACGCGACGATACAAAACCAACAATGCAACGATTGTGATCGCAGTGAGAACCGTAAACGCTGGCCAAATCTCGGAGAACTTGCGAAAACCAAACACCCAACTTTGGACATCGCCAAGGTTGTTGTAGATCGAAAGCGGACTCCAGGTTTTCACCATCGAACTCTCCGCGACGCTCTGGGCGCTGGCTCGAGTATGCTGCCGAATCGCCTCGCCGACCGTGATCGCCATCCAGGCTCCATGACCCAAAATCCAGGTCGCAAACCAGGCGAAACTCGCATATCGGCTTTCCTCGGTCAACGATGAAAGCATCAGCGCCAGCGAAGCGGTCGGAACAATCAGGACGACTGTTGAAACGATGATCCGCAACGGGATGTCCCAGGTCGTCCAGAACACGTCGGCCGACGGAGACATCAGAATCGCAAAGATGTACAGGATGAGTGCGGGAAACGTGGAGACGAACATGATGTACGCGCCCGGCACCGCGAGTTTTCCAAAGATGTATTCCAGTTTGCCGATCGGCCGGGAAAAGTACAGCAGATAGGCCCGCGACCTGAGGTCCTGAGAGATCAGCGACGGCGCGACGAAGCCCACGATCATCAAAATCAGAATGGCTTGTGAGTAACGAAAGAAGCACATCAACAGCCAGGCCCAAATCCGGTTCCGGGCTTGAACGTCGTCTTCCGCATTGCGAATCGAGTCCGCGAGCATCCGGACTCTCGGAACTCGCTTGAACATCCGCTCAATTTGATTGGCAGCCCTTTCACGATCGAGCTGCAACATTGATTGGTCGCTCGGCAACTGCTTTCCGGTCGCCGATTCGATTGCTCCTTCAAGCTCCTTGGCCTGCTGCGGAAGATTCCTCGCAACAGGCTGTTCGAGAGACTGACCCACGAAGAAAAACGCGATGCCCCAATACAGCACCGGTAGCCACGCAACGATCAGGATCCGTTTTAACCAACGGCTTTTTCCAACCAGCTTGATCCCGGCATAAGCGATGCTTTGCGTCCGCGAAAACGCGCCGCCGAGCGTGCCTTTCCAGGGGCGATATCCCAAATCATGAATTGGCAACGGAAGCCTCCTGCACAGTTTGCATAAAGATTTCCTCAAGCGAATTGCGAGCTGGGACCAGCGAGTGAATCGCCACGTTGGCTGCACTGGCGGCTTTCCAAACCTGATCCGTCAGGTCTTCGATGTCGCCTTCAATTTTCAGTGTGTTGGAACGGTTGAGATCAGTCGCCCGAAGTCTCGCGCGCTCCAGGCTGGAAACAAACGAGTCATGATCGCCCTCAAAGCGAACCGTCACCGTCGGCGAAACCGTTTGGTTAAGAACTTCCAGGCGATCGTTGAGCTTGATCTGACCCTTGGCCAAAATAATCACCCGATCGCAGATTTGCTGAACGTCGGGAAGGATGTGCGTTGAAAGTAGAACGGACTTGCCATTTTGCGTGCTGAGAATTTTGATCCGATTCAACAGTGCCTCCCGTTCTTCCGGATCCAACCCGGAAGTCGGTTCGTCGAGAATCAGGAACTCCGGGTCGTGGACGATCGCAGCCGCGAACTTGACCTTCTGCCGCATGCCTGTCGAATAAGTTTCGATGTTGCGGTAGCGTTCCTGTTTGACGCCACAAAAATCCAGAATCTCATGGCCGCGCCGCAAGGCTTCTGTTGGAGGAATTCCGGATAGCGAGCCAGCGAACTGGACGACTTCGATGCCGCTCATGCCGGGAATATAGCAATCGTCTTCGGGCATGTAGCCGATCTTGTTGCGAATTCGCCGACCGTCGCGGTACAGTCGACAGCCCAGCACTTCACCCGATCCGGACGTGACCCGGATCAGCCCCAAAATGATTTTGATCAGCGTTGATTTGCCGGCACCGTTGGGGCCCAACAAGCCCGTGATACCAGGCTCGACTGACAAGTCGACTCCGTTGAGCGCCGTTGTCGAACGGTAGCTCTTGACGATGTTTTCAAGTTGAATCAGTGAGCTCATTGGCAAGCTGCAAACTCCCGGGCCTCAATTGCTGCAGCTTGCAGCTCGATCGGTTTGTCGTGATGGAATTCAGTCAACGACTGGACTCTCCAAGCTTACCAACCCATGACCATGTTGGTTTCGATCACTTTCCGTGATTGTTCCAGGTCGTCGCCTGTTTGTTGCATATAAAGTCGGATTGCATGGACTTTATCGCCTGAAGCTTTTGACAAACAGTCTCTCGCGACGCCGCAGGGATCCGTTTTGATCTTGATGCCGAGCACTCCTTTGGAGATCACCCAGCTATTCCGTGGACGTTTCGACAGTCGCAAAATGCTCTCCCCAGGGTAGGAATCTTTGGCGACATCGCGTGCATCGTTCTCATCGTCCGCCCAGGTGATGATGATGTGCGCGTCAGTCTCGATTTCAAAAAGAGGCATGATGATCTCCAGCTTCAATTCCAGTCAACCAGATACTGTGCAGCAAAACCCTGTCCGGCATCCGATTTCATTGTTGCGCCGTTGAGCCGGTGATGCGAGGGTCAAAGTTTTGAACAGTTCCCTATTTGTTTGAAATGACCGGTCGCTGATTTGATACGATGATTGAAACCAAAGATTTCGGAGTCGATCATGAAGATTTTTGTCGCGATACCATTTTTCGTAATGTTGCTGACAGTGTCCTGCGTTGCGCAGGAGACCAAAGGAGCAGCGGAGGCAGCGAAGTCCGGTTTTGAGTTCCTCAAGCAGTTCGAAGGCACATGGAATGTTGAAGCCAAAGAAAGCGATTCAGAAAAGGTTTCGCACAACGTCGTGATGACTTCGCGAGCCATCGGCAGCCAATGGGTGGTCAGCAAGCAAGTCGGCAAAATTGGTCCGATGAACTTCGAAGCTCTGCAAACAGTTGGCTACGACGCGGAAAAGGAACTGTACTTCGGTTCCTGGGTGGACTCGTCGAGCAATTACACGTGGAAGCTGTCCGGTTCGGTTGACGAAACGGGAACGAAGCTGACGCTTGGTTCGAAAGGCCCGGACTGGAACGATGCGACAAAGAAACGAAAGTATCGCGACATCTACGAATTCAAATCGGAAACCGAGATTGCGTCGGTTTCGCAAATGATGGGCGACGATGGTCAGTGGGAAACTTTCATGACCAGCAAGTTTGTCAAACAGGAAACGCCGTTGACGTTTCCCACCAAAGGAACGGTGACTCCGTTTCTGATGTTTGTGGGCAAAGCCGACGCGGCGATCGAGTTCTACAAAACCGTGTTCCCGGATTTGAAGGTCGTGAGCATGAACAAGTACAAGGCCGGAGAATCTGGAAAGGAAGGCACCGTGCAATTGGCGACGATTGAGATCGCGGGCCAGAAAGTGATGTGCATCGACAGTCCACCCGTGCACGATTTCGATTTTACTCCCTCGTTTTCCTTTTTCGTCGAATGCGAAAGCCTGGAAGGATTGAAGAAGAAGTTTGAACTGCTTTCCAGGGACGGCAAAGTCATGATGCCGGTGAACAATTATGGATTCAGCGAACAGTTCGGTTGGACAAGCGACAAGTTTGGAGTCAGTTGGCAGCTGAACTTGAACAGCAAATAAGTGGATCCTGGATCGCCAACTGGTGGTCCCGGAATTGATGCTGGAAACGTTTGCGGCACTGAAACGCTACAGCCACCGCCCTGATGCGAAAGCCAAGCGTTTCCCTTCGACCTCAAAGCAAATTCGGCCACAGGGATCGACGCCAGCCAGAACTCCGGTGATCGTTTCGCCGCCCGGCGGAACGAACTCAATCTGCTCGCCGATGAAATCCATCCGCGCCTGATAACTCTCTGGCCAATTTGATTCTGACATCACGTTCCGGTGCAGACGCTCGACAACTGTCTTCAACAACGCATGAACATCGATTGGCTCACTGCCCTGCCCTCGTAAACTTCCAGGCGGAAACTTTGCGTCTGAGTTTTTTAACGCTTCGATCTCTTCCGGCGTCTGATTCACGTTGATACCGATGCCGATAAGGAAGCACTGTCCATTCGATGCCGAAATTTTTTCGACCAGGATTCCGCAGACTTTCTTGCGGTCAATCAAAACGTCGTTTGGCCACTTGAGTTTCGAACCTGTCACGTCCAACGCGTCTAGCGATTCGCAAACACTGACTCCCGCGATCAAGCTCAGCCATGAACGATTGGGCTCAGGAATCTCACTGGCGGCGATGCTCAACGTAAAGGTCAAACTTTGCCCGTCCGACAGCCACGACTTGCCTGGCTGGCCCCGACCGGCTGTTTGTTGATCGCAAATCGTCAACATCGGTAGCGCGATCTGAGGATTCGACAGGAGCCTTTCCCTGGCAATATCGCTGGTCGAAGTCATCGAAGGCCTGTGGAATACGCTGCCAACGCCGTCGATTTGTTCAAGTTCTTGCAAATTCAGATCTGCCATTCGCGAGGAACCCGGAAAAAAGTGGCTGGAGGAAGTAAGACCCATTTTAATCTTGGCGTCCTATCGATACCGTGAGGGCGTTACGGAATCAATGACGCAAAATCATAATGCAAACCAAACCCGAAGGAACTAGCTGGGTGGACTGGCTCGATGCCGACCATCCTGAGCGCGAGCAGGCTGTGGAAGAGTTGCGCGCCTACCTCGTCCGTGGGTTAAAGGCTGCGCTGGCATCAAAAGGAGCCACCGCCGAGTTTTGCGAAGACATTGCCCAGGATTCGATCATCAAGATTCTGGACAAGAAAGACACATTTGAGGGCCGAAGCAAATTCACAACGTGGGCGATGTCGATTGCGATTCGCACCGGGATCAGTGCTTTCCGGCGACGTCACTTCAAAGACGTTTCGCTCGACGCGGTCACCGAGGATGGGTTAAAGTTTGATCCAGCCGATTTGACTCAGGGAAGTCCTGAGGATGGGCTGGATCGAGAAGCGATACTTCAAAAACTTCAGGAGCTAATTGAAAACGAGTTAACGGAAAAGCAGCGAACGGTCGTCCGTGCGTTGCTTGGCGGAATGCCGGTAGAAGAAATCGCCAGTCGAACGGACAGTAACCGCAACGCGGTGTACAAGCTATTCCACGACGCCCGACAACGCCTGAAAAAAGGCTTTTTGTCAGCGAACTTTTCCGAATCCGACCTGATGCACGCCATTTCCAGCTGAATCAATCATGACACTTTCCAAAGAACAAATTCAGACGCTGCTCAAGGTGGTCGCAAATTCCAGCGATGATTCGCTCGATTGTGATCGCTGCTTCGGGTACGTCGCTCAGTTCGTGGAAACGAAGTTGGCCGGCATGGGACTTTGTGAATCCATGAAGCTCGTTCAGTCGCACCTGGAAAATTGTCCCTGTTGCAAAGACGAATTCGAAGCACTGTTGGCTGCGATTTCAGAAGTCGACGAAGACAAGTAAGCTCGCTCGATTGAAGTGTGTACCCTCGATAGTGAGTCGCTTCCATCGCAACGTTTCCCAAAATTTCTTTCAAGGGCAACCTTCGCCCGTCCCAGGCCGAAGTCGTTGAGATCGCTCGACGCCAATTGGCGACAGGGCAAAAGCAACTGCACATCGTCGCGCCGCCAGGTTCGGGAAAGACCGTTTTGGGGCTGTGGTTGTGGGCGGAGCTGATTCAGCAACGTTGCCTGGTGCTCTCGCCGAATTCCGCAATTCAATCCCAGTGGGCGGCGCGAACGGATCTGTTTAAGTGCGACTTGAGTTCCGACGAAATGGTGTCGACCGATCCGCAGTCGCCTTCGCTGCTAACGTCGTTGACGTATCAGTCTGTCACGATGCCTGCCCGGAAAAATGACCTGATCGACGAACAGGCCATCGAACTGTGGGCTCAAACGCTGATCGAAGAAGGTCAAGCCATGGACGTCGGTGAGGCGAACGTCTGGATTGATGATCTGCGAACGCACAATGAGGATTACTTTCGAAAACGCTTCGGCAGCTATCGCAAAAAGATCCGTGACGAAGCATCGATGTCTGGCGAATCCGTTTCGCTACTGCACCCATCCTCGCAAGCCACATTGCAACGGTTGGCCGATCAAGGCGTTGGCGTTCTGATTCTTGACGAGTGCCATCATTTGTTGGGGCACTGGGGCCGAGTCCTGTCCGATGCGCTGGAAATTCTTAGCCATCCGGTCGTCATCGGTTTGACAGCGACGCCTCCAGATACGAGCGGCAAAGACGCTCGCGATGTGCAACGCTACGAGAAATTCTTTGGCGAAGTCGATTTTCAGGTTCCGGTTCCGGCGGTCGTGAAAGACGGGTTCCTGGCTCCGTATCAGGATTTGGCTTGGTTCGTGCGACCGACGGACGAAGAATTAAAATTTGTTGCTTCGGTCGATCGACAGTTGGAAGGGCTGATCGAAGAAGTCTGCGTTGCACCGAAAAGTAGCTCCACTGACGTCGATGTCGATGAAGCTGAAAACGTCGGACACAAAGCCGAGATTGAAAGCGATGCGGAACAACCGCTGGGGTTGATTCAATGGCTTGGCGTGACTCTCGAAAGCCTGCGTTTGCCGACCGGAGAGATGTCGGACTGGAAAAGTTTCTCAAAACGTGATCCGCAATTCTCTCTCGCGTCACGCCAATTTCTTGCCAGCCGAAATCAACCGCTGCCGGAAAACGTGCCCGAGTTGCCGGCCCTCGACAGCCACGAATCGGTTCCGGGCATGGAGTACATCGTGCCGGTGCTCGATCGTTACGTGCGTCACTATCTCAGACGCTCGCCGTTGTCTGTTTGTCATGATCGAGCCACGCAGTTGACCGAAAGTCTACGGTTGCTTGGCACGCAAATTACCGAAACGGGAAGCCGCGCTTGCGTTTCGCCGGTCGGGCGTGTGATGGCGTGGTCGAAAAATAAAGCCAACGCAATCGTGCCAATCTTGCGACAGGAAATCGACAACCTTGGCGACTCGATTCGCGCCGTCGTGATCGCGGACTTTGAGAAAACATCTGCCGTCAGCACCGAGCTGCGCGATTTGATGGACGAGGAAACCGGTGGAGCGATTGCAGCTTTCAAAGTTCTGCTTTCCGATGAAAAAACGGACTCGCTCGAGCCGATTCTGCTGACTGGTTCCACGATTTTGATCGATGACGAAATCGAAGCCGAGTTTTTGCAGCAGAGTCAGGCGTGGCTGGCCGAACGAGAGCTACAAGTCGAATTGACGTCCAGCGTCGTGGCCGACTTTCGTCAAATCAGCGGAAGCGGTCGCGATTGGTCGCCACGAGTCTATGTTGAGATGATCACCGAGCACTTTCAACGCGGGCTGACCCAGTGCCTTGTCGGGACGCGCGGTTTGCTGGGCGAAGGCTGGGATGCGAATCGAATCAACGTGTTGATCGACCTGACAACGGTCACTACTTCGATGAGCATCAATCAGCTTCGCGGCCGCTCGTTTCGACTGGATCCTGGCTGGAAAGAGAAACTGGCGAACAATTGGGACGTCGTTTGCGTCGCCTCGGAATTCAACAAGGGCTTCGACGACTATCGCCGGTTTTGCGACAAACACAAAAACCTGTTCGGCGTGACCGACGACAGTGCGATCGAAAAAGGAGTTGGCCACGTCCACCCGGCTTTCACCGAAATCAAACCGGAAGGCATCGAAAAATCCGTTTCTGTGATCAACGCGGAAATGCTTGAGCGGAGCCGCAATCGCGATGGCGTGCGCGAAACGTGGAAGATTGGCGAACCGTTTCGTGGCGAGGCTGTTTCGGCAATCGAACTGAAAATGCCAGGTTCGCCCGGAGGGTTTCCGCCCTTCTCCAATTCAACAGACGCGTGGACCAGTGGCTCATTGACGGAAGCCATCGGCAACGCAGTTTTGGCAAGCCTCACGGAACTTAAACTTGTACAGCCCAGCGGTTCCCTGGCGACCGGGCAGTTGGTGGGCAACTACGTTCGAGTTTTCTTGCAAAACGCGACGCTGGAAGACAGCCAGATTTTCTCCAACGCGATGAAGCAGATTTTGGGGCCGCTTGATCGTCCTCGCTACATGATTCCACGAAGCGTTGACGAACGAGAGCAAACGTTTCTGTCCCGCATTCTGCCCGGCATCATTGGAAAGTACTTTGTGAAATCGAAAAACGTTTTAGCCAGGCTGCACGCCGTTCCCGACGCGTTGTGCAAAAACAAATCCGCAGTTTCTGTTTTTCAAAAGCACTGGAACGAGCATGTCAGTCCCGGCGACGCAATTTTTGCTCAGCGTGGCGAAGGAGCGAAGACGCTGGAGGATGCCAAAGCTGAACAGAAAATCAAAACGGTGATGCACGAAAAGGAAATCTTTCATTGACGCTGGGGTGGCACAGACTGCGATTGCATCCGTCCCACCTGCTGTTTTACTCCGTGTGCTTTGCGGATTCATGGAGACCACCCAACCACTATTTTGCATGCATGCTGTGTCCGGTCGCGTTCCGACGTACAATCATGGGATGAAACGCGACCTACACATTTTCATTGGCCCCGCAGTCGCGACGGCTCTATTTTGCATCCTCTTTCTGTGTCAATTGGGTTGGCCAGTTTCCATCACCGCTGCGGTGACGTGTTTGGTTGCCTGGTGGTGGGTCACCGAGCCGATTTCGATTCCGGCGACTTCGCTGATTCCGCTGTCAATATTTCCGCTGCTGGGAATTATTGACGCCAAAGACGCCGCCTTGGCTTACGGCAGCCCGTTGGTGCAACTGATGTTCGGTGGCTTTCTGTTGTCGGCTGCCATGGAGCACAGTGGCGCCCATCGCAGAATTGCGTTGATGATGGTCAACCTGTGCGGAGCTTCCAGCGGCAGGCGGTTGGTGTTGGGCTTCATGGCTGCATCGGCGGTGCTGAGCATGTGGATCTCCAATGCGGCAACGACGTTGATGCTGCTGCCGATCGTGATGGCGGTCGTCGACCAGAGCTCCAATTCCCGATTTCAGAAAGCGTTGTTGTTCGGAGTCGCCTACGCGGCCAGCATCGGAGGCATCGCGACGCCAATCGGGACTCCGCCCAACCTCGTGTTCATGGAAGTCTACAAGTTACAGACCGGAGAGCAGTTTACTTTTTTGGGTTGGATGCTGTTTGCCCTGCCGATCGCGGCAATGATGCTTCCGATCGCATGGTTGTGGTTAACTCGATCGATCAAGTCCGAGGTTTCGGTCGTGCTGCCCGAAGTTGGCCAGTGGCGCAGTGAAGAGATTCGCGTGCTGAGCATTTTCGCGGTTACGGCGTTGCTTTGGGTAACCCGGCAGCAACCATTCGGTGGCTGGAGCGAACTGACGGGGCTGACTGGCGCCAACGATGCGGCGATCGCTTTGCTGGGGGCGGGAGTAATGTTCGTCTTTCCGTCCGGTAAAAAAGCTGAAGACGGTGGCGCGTTGCGTTTGCTGGATTGGGAAACGGCGAGAACGATTCCATGGGGAATTTTGATCCTTTTCGCAGGCGGAATTTGCATCGCCAAAGCCTTCGGGTCGTCGGGATTGAGTGCACTTTTGGGATCCTCGTTTGAAGGTCTTGGCAGCGTTCCGGTTTTGATACTGGTGCTGCTGATCTGTTTCTCAGTCACCTTTTTGACTGAGCTGACGAGCAACACGGCGACGGCAACGTTGCTGATGCCGATCCTCGCGGCGGTCGCGTTGTCGAATGAGATTGATCCGCGCGTCTTGATGATCCCGGCGACGATTAGTGCGAGTTTTGCGTTTATGCTGCCCGTTGCCACGCCGCCAAATGCGATCGTGTTCGGATCGGAAAGAATCTCGGTCAATGAAATGGTGCGTGAAGGTTTGATGCTAAATTTAATTGGCGTGGCGATCGTTTCCGTCTATTGCTACAGCGTTCTGTAGATCGTTAATGTTTTATCGTTGAGTCGTTCTGCTCGAGTCAAAATCATGAAGTGCTCCATCGTTTTTCTCCTTTTCCTGATGCTCGTTGGTCCCCATGTTATGAGCGCTCAAGAACTCGAACGTGGCGTTTCGCTCGCCCTCGCAACTCATCGAGCCGAGACGATTTCGAACGTTGAATACGACCTGAAGTTTACGCTTGGTAGATCTGGACCAATCCCGGCCTCGGTCACTGTTCGCTTCGATCTGTCGGACGCAAGCCGGAGCGTTGTGCTGGATTTTAATTCCCCAAACGCAACAGACATTCGTTCAGAGCTTACGATCGACAATGGCCATGTCATCATGCCAGTTGAGACGCTGGCGGTCGGCCGAAACGAAGTCACGATCCCGTTTGTCGCCGGTGACCAATCGCTCAACCGCAACGATGACTTTCTCTATACGCTACTGGTTCCCGATCGGGCTTCGACGGTCTTTCCCTGCTTCGACCAGCCAGACTTGAAAGCAAAATTTAAACTCGAACTGGAATTGCCTGACGGCTGGACGGCTTGTGCCAACGGCGCTATAGAAAGCCAAACCGGTAACACGATTTCGTTCCGCCAAACGAAACCAATCAGCACTTACCTGTTCGCTTTTGCTGCGGGCGAATTCCAGTCTGTCACGCGCACGATCAGCGGCCGGCCCGTGACGATGTACCATCGCGAATCGGATCAGGAAAAATTCGAACGCAACGTTGACGCGATTTTTACGATGCACGAAATCGCACTCGACTGGATGGAAGACTACACACAGATCGAATATCCATTCGAGAAATTTGACTTCGTGGTGATCCCCTCGTTTCAATATGGCGGCATGGAGCACATTGGCAGCATCTTTTACAACGCCGACCAAATGTTTCTGGACGAAACGGCGACGAAGAAGCAGAAGCTTCGCCGTGCCAGCTTGATCGCTCACGAAACGGCTCACATGTGGTTCGGAAACCTTGTCACGATGAAATGGTTCGACGACGTATGGCTGAAAGAAGTCTTCGCCAACTTCATGGCCGCCAAGATCGTGCATCCCAGTTTCACCGACATCAACCACGACCTTGGTTTCATGATTCGGCACCACCCGAGTGCCTACAGCGAAGATCGCACCGGCGGAACGTATCCGATTCAGCAAAAACTTGGCAACCTCCGCAACGCCGGGACGCTCTACGGACGCATCATTTACGAGAAAGCCCCGATTGTGATGCGACAACTTGAAGCCATGATCGGCCAGAAAGAAATGCGAAACGGATTGCGGGAATACCTCAACAAATTCCGCTACGACAACGCGGTTTGGGATGACCTGATTGAGATTCTGGATCGCGATTCCGAACTCGATTTAAAGCAATGGAGCGATTCGTGGGTCAAGGAATCTGGCACGCCCGAGCTGGCGAGCGAGGCCGGCGAAGATGCCAACCGCCGCTTCCTTACGATTCGTCAAACGAAGAAGACACCGCAAGACGGATTTTGGGCTCAGCAAGTCGACGTCAAGGTCCTCAAAGATGGAGAAGTGGTTTTCGAAACGCGAGCCATGATCGAGGGTGAGTCGACAGAGATTTCACTTCCAGAATCCGCCGGCGACTATGACTTTTTTCTGGTCAATGGATCGGAGTTGGGCTACGGCTACTTTCGACTCGACGCGAAAAGCAAATCCTGGCTGTTGCAGAACATTCACACCATCTCCGATGAGGTCACTCGCGGCGCGGCCTGGATCACGCTTTACGAATCACTGATTCGCGGGATCGAAACGCAAGAGATTTCGCCTGTCGAATACATGACCGCTTTGCTGTCAGGAATCAAGAATGAATCGGAACCGCTGAATCGCCAAAATATCCTCTCGCAAACGCAAACCGTTTTCTGGAAGCTGCTCTCATCGGAACAGCGGGTTCAGTTTGCGCCGTCGCTGGAATCGGCGCTGTGGACCTTGATCGATAACGAAGATGCCGAAAAGGACGCTCGTTCGGCGTGGTACAAATCACTGGTTGGCGTCGCAACGACGGGCCATACGGTGGATCGGCTGTACGATATTTGGAAGAACGAATCCGATGTCGCCGGCATCCCACTTTCCGAATCCGACTATATGACGCTGGCTTACGAGTTGGCGATTCGAATGCCGCAAAAGTCGGATGAAATTTTGGCGACGCAGTTGGAGCGGTTGGAAAACGAAGATCGCAAGAAGCGTTTTGCGTTCGTGATGCCTGCTCTTTCCCCCGACGTGGCGAAACGGGATGCATTTTTCGAAACGTTGAAAGACGTTGCCAACCGACGTCCGGAACGGTGGGCTTTGGAGGCACTCGATTACTTGCATCATCCGCTGCGTGCCGCCGAATCAGAAAAGTACATTTTGCCCAGCCTTGAATTGTTGGAAGAGATCCAAACCACGGGCGATATTTTCTTTCCAAAGCGATGGCTGGTCAGCACGCTCGGCGGTCATCAGTCAAAGTCCTCCGCAGCCATCGTGCAAAAGTTTCTGGCAGATCGGCCTGATTATTCCGTGCGGTTAAAACGGAAAATTTTGCAGGCTGCGGACTTGTTGCTAAGACTGCGACAGTCACAAAAAAATCCCGCGAACAGGAATGCTCGCGGGGTTTTCGACGGATAGCGGATCTGCGTTGTTGCAGTGGAAGAGAGGTCTGCTCTCAATGCCGCTCGTTGGTCAATTTTCTGCCGGTTGGCTTTTTATGCATCGCGATGAACACAGGCTGGAAGCCTATGCCACCGTTCTATGCTTTGGTTTCTGCTTCCTCTTCAGAGAACGATGCGAAGTCTTCGGTGTAGCCGCCGGCTTCCATGATTTTCGCTCTGATCTCTTCGCAAACATCCGGGTTTTCTTTGAGGAAGTTACGAGCTTTCTCTTTGCCCTGACCGATGTGCGTGCCGCCGTATTTGAACCAGGCACCGCTTTGTTGAACGATCTTGTGAGCCTTGCCCAAATCCAGCACGTCGCCTTCGTAACTGATTCCGCAGTCGTGCATCATGTCGAACTCGGCGATGCGAAACGGAGGAGCAACTTTGTTCTTGACAATTTTTGCTTTGACTCGCTGGCCCACCTGCACGTCGCCGTCTTTCAATGCACCAATGCGACGGACGTCGATACGAACCGAAGAGTAGAACTTCAACGCGCGACCACCGGGAGTCGTTTCCGGGCTGCCGAACATAACGCCGATCTTTTCACGGATCTGGTTGATGAAGATCGTACAAGTTTTGCTGCGAGCAATCGCACCGGTCAGCTTTCGCATCGACTGGCTCATCAGACGAGCCTGAAGCCCGACGTGCGAGTCACCGATTTCGCCTTCGAGTTCTTTCTTGGGAACCAGAGCCGCAACGGAGTCAACGATGATCACGTCGACAGCGTTGGACTTGACCAGCATCTCCACGATTTGCATCGCCTCTTCACCGCTGCTGGGTTGTGAAACGAGCAGCGTATCGAGCGACACGCCAAGCTTCTTCGCCCAGGTTGGATCGAAAGCGTGTTCCGCGTCGACGATCGCCGCGATACCACCTTTCTTTTGAGCCTGAGCAACGGCGTGCAGAGCCAGCGTTGTCTTACCACTTGATTCCGGACCGTAGACTTCGATGATCCGTCCGCAAGGCAGTCCGCTTCCGCCGAGGGCCATGTCGAGTGACAACGAGCCTGTTGAAACGCCACGGATCTTTTTGACGTTGTCGCCGTTGAGCGTCATGATCGAGCCGGTTCCGAACTGGGCTTCGATCTGTTGCACGGCTGTGCGGAGCGTTTCGTTTTCTTCGTAGATTTTATCGACCGCAGCAACTTCAGCTTTCTTCTTGGTCGCCTTATCTTTCTTCGCCGGGGTCTTCGCCGGGGTTTTCGTTTTTGCCATCGTGGAGTCCGTTATTTTGGATGAGGAAATTGCCTTGTCTTGAACAACGGTTTGAGCAGTCGAAGCGGCTTTTGCGGCGGCCGTTTTCTTTTTATCGGAACCGTTCTTGGCAGGAGATTTGGTAGCAACCATGGAAATAGACCTTTTAGGGAACACGTGAGTTTCAGGAAACGCACGACACACAAAACGCCAGCTGAGGTTGCGACCCGTTACCTTATGGCTCGCAGGATGGGTTTTCAAGTGCCTTGCAAGAGTAGTATTGGCAAGCCCGTGGACACGTTAGGTCCCGGTGGACAACAAAAATGCATAAAGATCTCAGGTTGTCCGTGCCAGCAAATTCAATTGACTACCGGTATTGCTGTGCGGTTCCGCTACTCAACTCGTGTCGAAACTTTGGCCAAAGAGGCGGTTGAGAAACGAATTCGGAGGAACTAGGCTGGATCATTCTCCATGGCTGCCACTTTATTTCTCCCGAGAGTCTCCTGTGAAAAAGCGTCCTTTTTTGATCGGGCTCATGTCCGTTTCTCTATTCGTCGGTGCTGCCGAAATTGCGACCGCAGACATCAGCCTGGCCGTTGACGGCGTCGCTGTGACGGAAGACTTTAACAGTTTCACAGGGACTGGTTTCTCGCCCACGCCTTCCGCAGGCCAACTGGATTCCAACACATATCGTGTGACAGGTTTGAGCGATGGCGACGGAAGTTTCGGCGGCACACACGATAGTGGTGACTTCGCCAGAGGAACTGCTACCGGAGCCGTTTCGACCGGAGGGATTTACTCCTTCGAAGTCGCGCCCGGAGACTTTGCTGCCGGAGTCCAGCCGACAGGAAGTGACTTCAATTCTGGCGCCGTGACGATTCGGTTGTCAAACGACACTGGGGTTGATCTCAACTATCTCGACGTTCAAGCGGACGCTTTCTTTTTCAACGACGCCGACCGTTCCACTCGGTGGACGTTCGAAGCATCGCTGTTGGATTTTGATGCGTTCTACGTTCCTTTCTTCAGCATCGATTCTGAAGAAACAGCAGACATTGCCCCAGAGTGGCAGCTACAGTCAGTCGGAGGACTTTTCGAGCTTCCGGTATCGATCGCTAACGGCCAACAGGTATTCATCCGTATCACTGGCGAAGATCTGGCAGGTTCGGGCTCCCGCGACCAGTTTGCCTTAAACGAATTCTCCGTTACCGGTTTCAACGCAGTGCCAGAACCGGGGTCGGGGATGTTCATCCTCGCAGGCGCCGTGTTGTTGGGGCTTGCAAGACGCCGTGCATGCTGAACGACGGCATACCCAAAACTTTGGTCCAATTCTGAATTACAGGGCTCGTGTTTCTAAAAAGCGCGGGCCTTTGCTGTGCGCTGTCAATTCCTGACTTCTACAAATGTGTTTTGAAGATAGACTTTAAGTCGTGCAGCGGCACTTCTTCTTCGGATGCGGCAAAGGGACAGGATGATCGTTCGAACCAGTTCAGAAATTTATCTCGACGCCAACGCGACGACGCAAGTCCTTCCGCAAGCAGCCAAAGCGGCGCGCGACGTGATGGAAGAACTCTACGGGAACCCCAGCAGTTCCCATAGCTCGGGACTGCGGGCTCGTAACATTCTCGAATCGACGCGGCAACTCGCTCGCAAAATTCTTGGCGCCGAAACGGGCCAGATTGTTTTCACCAGTGGCGCCACCGAGGCGATTCAGATGGCGGTGCTGTCGGCGCTCTGCAACGCTCGGGAGCAGCAGAGTCAGGGGAAACGACCGGCCGAGAATCGAATCCTGATGTATGGTGCGACGGAACACAAAGCCGTGCCGCAAGCGATTCGACACTGGAAACAGTTGCTGAACGTAAACGCGGAAGTCGTCGAAATTCCGGTCGACAAAAATGGGATGCTGGACCTGGACTTCATCGAGCAAAACGCGTCGCGCGCTGACTTGATTTGCACGATGGCAGTCAACAACGAAACGGGTGTGGTTTGCGATCTGGAGGAAGTTGAATCGCGAATTCGCGGTGCCAATTCGGAAGTCGCCTGGCTGGTGGATTGCGTTCAGGCGATCGGGAAAACGGAGCTGGATTTCTCAAAGACGACGATCGACTACGCCACGGCCAGCGGACACAAGATCTTTGCACCCAAAGGCATCGGTTTATTGTACGCACGCGAGTCCGCTGCTCTGGTTCCGTTGATGGCTGGCGGAGGTCAGGAACAGGGCGCCCGTGGCGGTACCGAAAACTTGCCGGGGGTCGCGGCGATTGGCGCCGTGTTGCAGTTGCTGGCGGATTCGCCGTCGCGATCCTTCGCTGATGAAAGCGTACTGCGAAGCTATCGCCAGCGATTGGTGGACGCGCTCAAAAGTGCGTTTCCGACGATCGTTTTCAATGCTCCGTTTGAGCATTCCGTGCCCTGCACGATCAACTTTGCCGTCAAAGGCTTTCCCAGCAAAGAATTGTTGGACCTGTTTGATGCGGCCGGCGTGCGCGTCAGTTCCGGATCGGCTTGCGGGTCCGCGGCCGTCAATTCCTATGTGCTCGACGCGATGGGAGTTGAGCCCTGGCAGTCTCGCGGTGCGATTCGGATGTCGTTCGGGGCCGTGGCAACCGACAGTCAAATCACTGCGGCCTGTGAGCGGATCGCACAAGTCGGACAAGCACTCTGTGATTCCTGTTTGGTTGTCGCCACCGATGCGGATGCCCTTGCCAGTCAGAATCTGAACGGACTGATTCAGCTTAAAAGCGGTTCGAACTGTTCGTGGTTGTTGATGGATTCGGCATCACGTCGTTGTGTCGTGATTGATCCGTTTGAAGAGATGGCGGAGCGAATTGAGGCATTGGTGCGATGTCAGAAAAGTAAAGTCGTCGCAGTGCTCGATACTCATGCTCATGTCGATCACGAATCATGCCGGAAAGAATTACTCGGTGCGCTCAGTCAGTTCGCTGCCGATTCAGCCGCAACCGATGATTTGCTTGGTTGGCCACAAAACGCTGACGGCGAATGTTTGCTCGGCGACGGAACAACGGCTCAGTGGATGCGACTTTCGGATGAATTGGTGATTGCCAAAACCGATTTGCCGGGGCACACGATGATTGGAGTCGCATATTTCGTGGGGACGCTCGATGGTGAGCGACTGCCGGCGGCAAACATCAAGTTTGCTTTCACCGGTGACATGATTCTGATGGGCGGAATCGGACGCACTGATTTCCCTTGTAGTTCCGCGGACAGGATGCACGAATCGCTGCAGCGTTTGCCAATGCTGATTGGAAACCAGACTCTGATCTGTCCGACTCACGACTACCACAATGAGTTCGCGACGACGCTCGACGCAGAAATTGCAGAGAACGATTTTCTACGTTCGATCGTTGATCCGGTTTCGCCAATGTCGCTGACAGACTTCAAGGACGCCAAGCCTGGAATTGACGCGGGGATTGCGGATGAAAGCAATTCGGAACTGGTTTGCGGTTTGATTCGCAGGGACAACGATAGTTCGAATTCGTTGCTGTTGGATCAAGCTGGCTTGCGAACGATCCTGGAATCTGACTCAGAGGCTTTGATCATCGATGTTCGCGAGCCGCACGAGTTTGCGTTTGAGCAAAGTTGGAGCGAGCTTGGTTTTCGGGAAGTGCCGCGCAATGTTCCCCTCACCAGGTTGAGCGACTTTCTGCCGGAGCTCATGAAAACCGTTGGCAATTCGGATCAGAAAGTTCTGTTTCTGTGTCGCAGCGGAAAGCGTAGCGGCAAAGCCGCGGAAGTCGCGAGGCGATTGGGCGTGGCGAATGCGTTGAGCATCGTGGGCGGTTTGGCGCTCAATACGATGCACTGTTCCTCTTCGGCTAAACCTGACATGGAATACATGATCTAGGTCCGACAGGTCCGTTACCCTTCCAGTTCAATCGTGGCCATCGAAGCGTACTGCGGTCTACCGCCTTCGAACGTGCTTGAACAGATTTTCACGCGATCGATATGACACGAGCCTGCGTCGTGATTTCGATGTCGATGCAACAGCGTCGCCAACTCCGGCGGAAAGTTCGTGCCTTTTTTGACACGTCCGATCGTCATATGCGGCGCGAATTCAAAACGTGACTTCCCCAGACTCCAGTCACGAAGAAACTTGGTGATCTCACGCGAAATCAAAGCCATCTCATCACCGCCTTCTTCAGCGCCAATCCAGATCGTTTTTGGATTTTCCAAAGAAGGAAAACCGTCCAGTCCGCCAAGCACCAAATCAAACGGTTCGAACTGCGAGATAAATTCCGCAGCGTCCGAACAGAACTCTGGAACCTCACGATCGTTAATCTCACCGACAAAATTCAACGTCAGGTGCAGATTGTCTTCCGGGATCCAGTTCACCTCTCGAGAAAACGCACCGAACCGCTCAATCAGTCGGGCGACGTTGCTGTTGATTTTTTGTGAAGCGTAGACGGCAATAAAAGTCCGGATTTTGGCCATGGTGGATCGAAGCGAGGGCAGAAAACTTCACATCGTAGCAAAAGCCCGCCACATCGGTAATTCAAAAGCTCAACTTGCAATCGGGGCTTAGTTGCCTTCATTCTGCAAACACAGGTCGCGTGATGGGCGTTAGCGTCAAGTACTTTTAAATATTCGCCCAAGCGGTAAACTTTCGGGCAAAAGCAATCGTTTCGCGGCGAACATTTTATGCCTCCTGCGATCCAACCATTGCCCAATCGTTCTGGCCTGCGTCAGAACAGCTTCGCGACAATTTGGCCACACACTGGACGCTCAATGACCACCACCGTTTCACGCGTTTACAATTTTTCAGCAGGCCCCGCGGTTCTGCCGGTTCCCGTCCTCGAACAGATTCGCGACGAGATGCTTTCGCTGCCCGGCGTTGGCAGTAGCGTGCTCGAAATCAGCCATCGCAGCAAAGACTTCGACAAAGTCATCGAAGACGCGGACGCTCGCATTCGACGCGTGATGAATATTCCGGACGACTACGAAGTGCTGTTCCTGCAAGGCGGCGGTGCACTGCAAAACGTCATGATCCCCGCGAACCTGATCACTGACTCCAGCCAAACCGCGGACTACATTCAAACCGGTTCGTGGGGCAAGAAAAGTGCTGGAGAAGTTCGGCACTATGGGAACCTGAACGTGGCCTTTGATGCCGCGGACTCAAACTACAACCGAATCCCGCAGCAGTCTGAACTTTCGCTGACATCGGACGCGGCCTATGTGCATCTGACTTCCAACGAAACGATTCAGGGAGTTCAGTTTGCACAGTTGCCTGAAACAGGCGACGTGCCGATCGTCGCCGACATGTCATCTGACATTCTTTGTCGCCCTGTCGACGTTTCAAAGTACGGGTTGTTCTACGCTTGTGCTCAAAAGAACGCTGGCGTGGCGGGAGTCACGGTCGTCGTCGTTCGCAAAGATCTGGTCGAACGCAGCGGCGACTTGCCGAGCTATCTCAGCTACGCAAAACATTCTGCGGGCGGTTCGCGATTCAACACACCACCGTCATTCGGAATCTATGTTACCGGCCTGGTTTGCAAGTGGCTGGAGGAAGAGATTGGCGGACTTGAGGCGATGGAGAAGCAGAATGTTGCCAAGTCGAAAATGATCTACGACATTATCGACTCAAGCGAAGGATTCTACACAGGCCATGCGGCCGACGTTGCCGATCGTTCGATCATGAATGTTGTCTTCAAGCTGCCGACGCCAGAGCAAGACGCGGACTTTGTCGCCAAAGCGGCTGACGCGGGAATGACGACGCTTAAAGGACATCGCAGCGTCGGCGGGATTCGTGCTTCGTTGTACAATGCGATGCCTGTCGAAGGCGTGGAAGCTCTTGCGAGTTTCATGAAAGATTACGCGGCCAAAGCGTAGGTCGATGGTCGTAGTGGCGGCTTCCAGCCGCCGCATGGCTGAAGGATGGGCAGATTGTTTCATGCAAACTGCGACGGCTGGAAGCCGCCACCACGTTAGATGCAGTCCCGGCGTTGAACGCCACCACAAAACATACACCACCACCAACCGGAATCGTTTAATGTCAGTCGCAACTGAAAAAAATCCCGCTGCAACTAACGACGGAACGTATCGCGTCATCGTCCTGGACGACCTCGCCGAAGAAGGGCTCGCCAAACTCGACGCGGCTCCCAACATTCAATACGACATCCGCACCAAACTCGCAGGTGAAGAACTTCGCCAGGCGTTGTCCGAATACGACGGAGCCGTCTGCCGATCGGGCGTCAAGATCACGGCTGAGTCACTCGAAGGCAACACGCAACTCAAAGCCATCGTTCGCGCTGGCGTCGGCACGGACAACATCGACAAAGTCGCCGCGGCTCGGCTGGGCATCGTCGTTATGAACACGCCTGCCGGCAACACGGTCAGCACCGCCGAACACACGATGGCCTTGCTGCTGGGGCTTTCGCGGAAACTTGCTCCAGCCCATGCGAGTCTGAAGGCCGGAGCCTGGGATCGCAAGAAATTCAAGGGCTCGCAAGTCTTTGGCAAAACGCTCGGAGTCGTTGGGCTTGGTCGCATTGGACAGGAAGTCTCCGCTCGCGCCGCTGCGTTTGGGATGGAAGTCGTCGGCTACGATCCGTTTCTGTCTCGTGAGCGTGCCGAAGAGTTGGGCATCAGGAAAGTCGACACCGTTGACGAGATGCTGCCGGAGATCGATTACCTGACCGTGCATACTCCGCTGACGCCCGAAACGACGAACCTGATCAGCACCGAACAGGTGGCCAGGATCAAAAAGGGAGCCCGCTTGATCAACTGCGCTCGCGGTGGGATCTACGACGAAGGCGCTTTGGAAGAAGGCCTGAAATCGGGGCAGCTCGGTGGCGTTGCTCTCGACGTTTACCCCGACGAACCTTGCACTGACAGCCCGCTGTTCGCAATGGACAACGTGCTCTGCACGCCGCACCTTGGGGCCAGCACCGAAGAAGCACAAATCGGTGTCGCAGTGGAAGCCGTCGATTTGCTGGTGAACTATTTGGTCACCGGTGAAATTCAATCGGCCGTGAACACGACACTGGATCCGAACGCGCTCAAGACCGTTCGGCCCTACGCGGACGTCGCCTATCGTCTCGGTATTTTGCTGGGCCAATGGCATGGCGGCGGACTGAAGAACTGCGAGCTTGAATTCCAGGGCGAGATCGCTGAAAAAGACACGCGTATTTTGGTGTCGGCGTTTTGTGCGGGTCTGATCCGGAATTTTACCGATGAAGCCAATATCATCAACGCGGAACTGCTGTGTCGCGAACGCGGCATCGAGCTTTCTCGTAAAGAGAGCACGGCTTACGGCACGTTCAGCAGCCAGATCACGGCCACCGTTTCTGGCGATGGCAAAACCTGTTCTGCGAGTGGCACGGTTTTCGGCAAAGACATGCCGCGTCTGATTCGACTTGGCGAATACCGCACCGAAGCGTTCATGGACGGCAACCTGTTGGTGTTCCATCATCAGGACGTGCCGGGCATCATCGGCTACGTCGGCAGCGTGCTGTCCGAAGAGAACGTCAATATCGCTCAAATGGCAGTCGGTCGCCAGGGAACAGAAGCCGGTGGCAGTGCGATTGGTGTGTTGAATCTCGATTCGGGTGCGTCAGAAAAAGCACTTGCTCGCGTGACGGAGAAGGATGGCATCGAGTCCGCGATTTTGCTGCAGCTTCCGGAAGCCGGCGATTTGCCCGACTGGCTTGCGTAGCCGATCGCGATACGTAGTTACGGTGCCCTGCCGCAACTTTTTCTACTACATCAACAATAGCAAGCTCCGTCCATGTCCAAAGGTCACCTGACTCATTCCGTATTCTTCACCCTCAAAGATCCCAGCGACGAGAACATTCAAAAGCTCGTCGATGACTGTTACCAGTACCTTTCAAGTGGAGAAGGCTTGATCAGCCTCCATGCGGGGGCTCGGATTCCGGATTTGGATCGACCCGTCAACGACGACCAGTTTCACGTTGCCTTGATCGTGATTCTGGAGAGCCGAGAAGCGCACGACGCCTATCAGGAGATGGCCGATCACATCACGTTCATCGAACGCAACAAGGAATCTTGGGCTTCGGTGCGGGTGTTTGACGCCACGAGCTAACGCGGTTCAGCGGTTCACAGGCTGGAAGCCTATGCCACCCAGGCCTATGTCGCCTTCTACCGTTTTCGCATGATCACCGGCGTTTGGAAATTTCCGTGAGCATTGTCGGCGATTTGCAGGATCTCAAAATGCTGGCCCCACTCGCGGTGGATGTATGCATCGCTGTGCCACACATTGCAGTAGTAAACATCGCCTTCATTCTTGCGAAATACCATCCGCTCTTCCGGTAGCGGACCTGCCAGAGCCTCTGCGTCGATCTGCTGATTGTCATCAAACCGATTCTGGTTTTCAAACTGTTTCAGTGTCGCAGTTCGATCTGCAACTTTTTTCCACGTCGCATCGTTGTGGATCGTTAGATACAAAATCCCGCCAGGCCGCACGGTTCGTCCGAGTTCCAACAGCCAATCGATTTCATGCTCATCGATATGCGTGAACACCGAAAACGCCGTCACCACATCGAAGCTGCCGTCTTCAAAAGAGAGCTTTGGCTCCGTCGAATTGACTTCGCACCGAATCGCGGCGGGCAAATGTCGCTTGATCCAGTTCGCGTTGGCTGGAGCCAGATCGCTGCCCCAAAGATTCGCGTGCTCTCCCGCGTGGGCCAACGCGTGTCGCAGAAATCGGCCTGAAGCACAGCCGAAATCCAACAGGCGAAGCTTTCCCGGATTTTGCAGATAACGATCCATCGCACTGCTAACATTTTGCCAATCCGCCAAACCAGAAACCCAATAGCGATCCGAGTTCTCTTCGGTTGCGTACCCCTCCCGATCAACGGGTTTCGGCAGCGGCCACGGATCAAAATGAGCAAACTCGGCAGGCTCTAACGGCACTCGATTCCCCTCGAGATCCGTGTAGCGGAACCGACGAAGCTTCTCTGCCGGCCATGTCGAAACAGGCGGCAACACGTTGTCGATGTCGGTCGATTTGGTCCTGAATTTGTGAGCGTCTTCCATATCGGATCATTCACGAAATCGATCCGTGACAGGAATGCGAAGCAAAGCCGTTTAGACCGTTGCCAATGCCGGGATCAAACAATAAAATTGAGACTGGTTCTTTTACATTTTTAGTCAGCCCTGGCTCGGACACAATCCGGGCCGTGGATTACCAACAGACTTCGCCGTCATTTTTTGGCCGGCGATGTAGCTGCCGGTTATCCGTGCCTCCACGAAGACGCAAGGACAATTTCCGTGAGTTCAACCAGCAATTTGCTCTCCACGCCGCTCACTTCTTGGCATGTCGAAAATGGTGGACGAATGGTTGACTTTGCCGGCTGGTCGATGCCGGTTCAATACGGCAGCATCGTCGAAGAGCACCATCAAACGCGAAACGCTTTCGGCCTGTTCGACGTCTCGCACATGGGCCGACTTTATTTCTCCGGCTCGGAAGTCGGAGCGTTTCTTGATTCGCTGACGACTCGCCGTGTCAGCGGAATCGACGCCGGCAAGATCCGCTATTCGCTGATGACCAACGAAGCCGGCTGCATTCTCGATGACGTGCTGGTCTATCGCCTGGCCGATTCCGACGAACAGCCGTTTTACATGATGGTCGTCAATGCGAGCAACCGAACGAAAATTGTTGAGTGGCTGAAATCGAACTTGCCTCAAGGCTGCGATATCGAAATCGACGATCGGACTGAGTCCACCGCCATGATCGCGGTGCAAGGTCCGAAGGCGAACGAAGCGGTGACAAAAATCGCCAGTTTGAACCCGGACACACTTTCTTATTATACCGGCGTCGTTGCAAAGATCGGCGACGCAGAAGTCATCATTTCGCGAACCGGCTATACGGGCGAAGATGGCTGCGAGCTGATCGTTCCCGGCGACGCAGCGGTTTCGATCTGGAGCCAGTTGATCGAGCTTGGCAAAGCTGTCGGAGGCGGTGCTTCCGGGTTGGCGTCTCGCGATTCATTGCGGCTCGAAGCAGCCATGCCGCTCTACGGTCACGAGCTTACCGAAGACATCAACGCGGCTCAGGCGGACCTGAAGTTTGCGATCAACGTGAAAGATCGTGAGTTCATCGGTCGATCTGCGATTCTGGCGGCTCGCAAAGACGAGAGTTTGCGGAAGCGAGTCGGCTTTGTGCTTAAGGGCAAACGTGCTGCCCGTGAGAACTGTCCGGTCGTGGTCGATGGCAACGTAGTCGGCGAAGTCACCAGTGGAGCGTTTGCTCCGACGGTTCAGAATTCCATTTCGATGGGCTACGTCGATCCCGCGTTCGCTGAGCCCGGAACGAAAGTCCAGTTTGACATCCGCGGCAAGTTTCACGACGGCGAAGTTGTGCAGCTGCCGTTTTACAAACGAGACTGATCGTTTAACGGCAAGCCGCAGGCGACTGCGTGTCATCAGCCAATCAAAGTCGCCTACGGCTTGCCGTTAAACGAACGGGTCGCAAGCGAAAAACAGAACATACTTACCAACGGAGTAACACGATGAAACCTGAAAACTACCTGTTTGCTGAATCTCACGAGTGGGCCAATGTCGCGGACGAAGGCGGCGACAAAGTTGCCACTGTCGGCATCTCGGCTCACGCGGTCGAAGCCCTCACCGACCTGGTTTACATGGATCTTCCTGACGTCGGCGATACCGTCACCGCTGGCGAATCGTTCGGAGAAGTCGAATCGGTCAAAGCGACCAGCGATATGTTCAGTCCTGTCGATGGCGAGATCATTGCCGTCAACACCGACCTGCCGGACAACCTTGAAACGCTCAACGACGATCCATACGCGGCGGGTTGGATCATCAAAGTAAAACTTTCGAGCGAAGATTCATTGTCGAAGTTGATGGACTTCGAAACTTACGAAAAGCAGTGCAGCGAATAGCCGCGCGGCCGTTGGCACTTGTTTGTTTAACGGCAAGCCACAGGCGACTGCGTTTGGAACTGCCAAATGCAGTCGCACAGTCGCCTACGGCTTTCCGTTAAACGAACGACGCAATGCTGTAGCTAACTTCTCCAAGTCAACCAGTTAAGAAAACTCTGGAACAAAAATGTCGATCGCAGATCAGCCTGAAACTCACGACCACGAGCACGAAATTTCCCTGGACGACTTGCTGCAAAAGCGTGATTTCATCCGCCGCCACATTGGCCCGCGCGATTCCGATTTGCCAATCATGCTTGAAACTGTCGGAGCATCATCGCTTGACGATCTGACGGCTTCCACGATTCCAGAAGATCTGCTGTTGGAGAACGATCCAGCTTTCGATCCGTCCGAATCGATCCTGCCGACCCCGACCTGTGAACACGATGCGCTCGAAGAATTACACTCCGCCGCGTCAATGAACATGCCATCGCGGTCCTTCATCGGCCAAGGCTATTACGGCACGATCGTGCCCAACGTGATCCTGCGAAACGTGCTGGAAAATCCTGGCTGGTACACAGCCTACACGCCCTACCAACCAGAGATCGCTCAGGGGCGGCTCGAATCGTTGCTCGCGTTTCAACAGATGACGATCGACCTCACTGGCATGGAGTTCGCCAACGCCTCGTTGCTCGACGAAGCAACCGCTGCGGCCGAAGCGATGGCTCTGTGCAAACGGGCTAACAAAAAAAACAAGTCAAACAAGTTTTTCGTTTCCAACGATGTGTTCGCCCAGACCATCGACGTGCTGAAAACGCGGGCTCAGTTCATGGGCATTGAGCTGATCTTTGGCGATGCCGAAACCGTTGGCGATCATGAAATCTTCGGAGCCCTGCTTCAGTATCCGGGTGCGTCCGGAAAAGTCATCGATCTCGAACCGCTGATCGAAGCCGCTCACGCGAACAACGCTCTGGTCTCGGTCGCAACGGATTTGATGGCTCTGGTCGTTCTTAAAGCTCCCGGCGAAATGGGAGCTGACGTTGTGGTTGGAAGCGCCCAGCGATTCGGCGTCCCGATGGGGTTCGGCGGTCCGCATGCGGCTTTCTTTGCGACTCGCGATGATTTCAAACGTTCTGTCCCGGGTCGAGTGATTGGCGTCTCGAAAGACTCACGCGGCAAGATGGCGTTGCGGATGGCGATGCAGACCCGCGAGCAACACATTCGCCGCGACAAAGCGACATCGAACATTTGCACGGCTCAGGCGCTGTTGGCGAACATGTCCGCCTTTTATGCAATTTGGCATGGCCCCGAAGGCCTGATGACGATCGCCAGTCGAATTCACTTTTTGGTTCAGTTGTTGGCCAGCGGTATTGAGTCGTCTGAAACTCTGTCTGTCGTTCACGATCACTTTTTCGACACCGTCGTGATCCACTGTGGCGATGAGCAAGCCGCGATTCGGCAGCGGATGGAGCAAACCGGGATCAATCTTTTCTACCCGACGCCGGATACGATTTCGATTAGCCTCGACGAGTCGACTTCGATCGATGAAGTTTTCCTCCTGATGGACTTGCTCGATGGCGTTGAAGTCGATGAAGACTGCGAACTCGAAGTCATCCAGAAATACGAAGACGCGATTCCCGATTCGCTGTCTCGGACCAGTGACTTTTTAACTCACGAGATTTTCAACCGATTCGACAGCGAAACCGAAATGCTTCGCTACCTGAAGCGACTTGAGAATCGGGACTTTTCACTGACTCACGGTATGATTCCGCTGGGCTCGTGCACGATGAAGCTTAACGCGACCGCGGAAATGATCCCTGTCAGCTGGGCCGAGTTTTCCAAAATGCATCCGTTTGTGCCGATGCAGGATACCGAAGGCTACCGGAACATGATCGCGCAACTCGAAGCGTGGTTGATCGAGATGACGGGCTACGACGCGATGTCGATGCAGCCGAACTCCGGTGCCCAGGGCGAGTACGCTGGGCTGTTGGCGATTCGTCGCTATCACGAATCGCTTGGCGAAGGTCATCGCAATGTTTGCCTGATCCCAAGTTCGGCGCACGGGACCAATCCGGCCAGTGCGACGATGATGGGACTGAAAGTTGTCGTTGTCAAAACCGACGAGAACGGCAACATCGATTTGGATGACTTGAAAGCAAAAGCGGAACAGCACAGCGCGAACTTGTCGAGCCTGATGATTACCTATCCGAGCACGCATGGCGTGTTTGAGAAAACGGTTCGCGAAGCCTGCGAACTGGTTCACGATCACGGTGGCCAGGTCTACATGGACGGAGCCAACATGAATGCGATGGTCGGCTTGGTCGCTCCGGGAAAAATTGGATCCGACGTGTCGCATTTGAATTTGCACAAAACGTTCTGCATTCCGCACGGCGGCGGTGGACCAGGAATGGGACCGATCGGGGTGAAGTCGCATCTGGCGCCGTTTCTTTCACAGCACGTCGTCGTTGACGGCGAAGTGCAAATGGACGAGCCCAAGTTCGCGGTTTCCGCGGCGGAATTTGGTTCGGCTTCGATCCTGCCGATCTCCTGGATGTTCATCCGCATGATGGGCGGCGAAGGTTTGCGAAAGGCAACCCAGGTTGCGATCCTCAACGCGAACTACATCGCCAAACGCCTCGAGGGTCACTACGAGGTGCTCTACAAAGGTCAAAACGGCAGAGTGGCTCACGAGTGCATTGTCGACATTCGCCCGATCAGCGAGGCGACCGGAATCACGGAAGTCGACATCGCCAAGCGTTTGATGGACTACGGTTTCCATGCTCCGACGATGAGCTGGCCGGTAGCGGGCACGATCATGATTGAGCCAACGGAAAGCGAATCGCTGGAGGAGCTTGATCGGTTTTGCGAAGCTTTGATTTCGATCCGCGACGAGATTCGTGAAGTCGAAAGCGGAAAGGTTTCCGCTGAAGACAGCGTTCTGCATCACGCCCCACACACAGTCGACGATTTGACCGACGACAACTGGGAGCGGGCCTACTCCAAATCCCAGGCCGTCCATCCGTCCGCCGCGACGAAGCTGGCCAAGTTCTGGCCGGCCGTAAATCGCGTCGACAACGTCTACGGTGATCGAAATCTCGTTTGCAGCTGTCCTCCGATGGAAGATTACGAGTAAGATCTAATTTGAACTTGCTTCAACTCGTTCCTTGCAACCAATTTGGACATCATGCAGCTTTCGACAATCGACTGGCTAATCATCGTCGCCTTCTTTGCAATTTCCACAGGCATCGGTTTGTGGGCCAGTCGGACGGCGGGGAAAAGTTTCAAAGACTATTTCCTGGCCGGCGGGAAAATGAGCTGGTGGTTGCTCGGCGTTTCGATGGTCGCGACCACGTTCGCCGCCGATACTCCAGGACTGGTCACCGAACTGGTTCGCAAAGGCGGAGTCAGCGGCAACTGGGCCTGGTGGGCGTTCCTGCTGACAGGGCTGTTAACCGTTTTCGTGTATTCGAAGCTGTGGAAACGCAGCGGCGTGCTGACCGACCTTGAGTTCTACGAACTTCGCTATGGCGGTGCTGCCGGACAGTTTTTGCGAGGGTTCCGCGCCATCTATCTGGGCGTCGTTTTCAATTGCATGGTCATGGCCGTCGTGATTCTCGCGGCGATCAAACTGAGCGGCGTATTGCTGGGCGCGTCTCCGATGACCACCGTCCTGGTCGCTGGATCGGTGACCGTTGTCTATACGTTGTTAGGTGGATTGAAAGGAGTCATCCTCACGGACTTCTTTCAGTTCGGGATCGCGATGGTCGGTGCGATTGCCGCGGCGGTTGTGCTGTGCGATCAGCCGGAAGTCGGTGGATTCGCAAACTTGATCGCGAACGAAAACGTTGCCAGCAAGCTGAGTTTGCTGCCGGACTTCTCACAAACCAGCATCATTCCATTGCTGATCATCCCGCTGGCGATTCAGTGGTGGAGTGCCTGGTACCCCGGAGCAGAACCTGGCGGCGGCGGCTATGTGGCGCAGCGAATGTTGAGTGCGAAATCCGAAAGCGATGCCACCGCAGCGACGCTGTTGTTCCAGGTGGCTCACTATGCGTTGCGACCGTGGCCGTGGATTGTCGTGGCGCTCGCTTCGATTGTCGTGTTCCCGGAAATCTCCAGCATCGAAGCCGCGTTTCCGAACATCGATAAAAGTCTGCTCAGCGAGGACATCGCCTATCCGGCCATGCTCAGCCGCTTGCCTGCGGGATTGTTGGGGCTGGTAATTGCGAGTCTGATTGCCGCGTTCATGTCGACGATCTCTACGCATCTCAACTGGGGCGGATCGTACATTGCTCATGATTTCTACGGCAGATTCATAACGCCTGACGCATCCGAGAAACAGTTGGTGATGGTTGGCCGCGTGTCGACGGTGGCGTTAATGGCGATTGCCAGCGTGTTGGCACTGTACATCAAATCTGCCGCCGACGGATTCAACATGATCGTTCAGTTCGGAGCCGGAACGGGATTGATTTACATTCTTCGCTGGTTCTGGTGGCGCGTAAACGCGTGGTCCGAGATCGTCGGTATGGTGGCGTCAACCATCGTGGCGATCGTGTTCACCATGAGTGCATCGTCAATTGATTTGGAGCCTTGGCACAAGATCCTGATCGGGGTCTTGATCACCAACGCGGCCTGGATTGCCGCGACGTTTCTGACGCGTCCGTCCAATCAGAAAACTTTGGAGGACTTCTACCAGAAAGTTCGCCCCGACGGTCCCGGTTGGGAGCCTGTTCGAAGTTCGCTGTCAGAAAAGGGCACCGAAGTTGAACTCGACGGGTCGCTCACCAGCGGAATTGCTGCCATGGTTGCCGCGACGTTCCTGGTCTATTCGCTGCTATTCGGGGTTGGCTATTTTCTCTACGGCCAGACTGTAAACGCGGGTGTCAGTGCCGTCGTGACCGTTGTGGCCGTGGTGGCACTGGTTCGAATTTGGCCTCGATTGAAAATGAACTGAACCGCGTAGCGTGGGCTGATTCACGGTATTTCCAGCCTGAAATCGCTGATTTAACAGGCAGCCTCGCGTGATTAGTTTTCTGTTGAGCGAGCGGTCGCACTCGATTTCGAGACTTGTAAGGATCGACATTGAAGCCAATCGTAAAATTTGTCTAGACTCCGGCCTCACCTTGGATGGGAGCCGATTGATATGACAAAGTTTCTCGTTGCGATTCTAATTCTGTTCGCTGCCAGTTCGGCACACGTTTCCGCTGAAATCATCGCCCTTCAAAGCGATCGGCTTGCTTTCAACTATCGCGTTGACGACTTGGCTGACGCCAATAGCGGGAATGTTGATCTGTCCTATCGGGGCCGTGACTATGGAGTCAGTGAAGCCTGGTTTCTGTCAGTCGACGGGACAACGACGGAACTGACCGGCGGATCGGTGGCTGATGGTGCTGATGTCGCCGCGGACGAAAAGGTGTGGACGGTGGTTCACAATGATCTTTCGTTTCAAATCAACTTCTTTGCTTACGACGAATCAGAGTTCGGGCCCTACCGAGGAGCTTCGTTGGCGATGAACGTCAGTTTGTTCAACAACAGTTCCACGCGAACTGTTTCCGGTGCGCTGACGAACTATGGCGATAACAGCATTGAAACCCTGGACAATGGTTCACTGGTTGCCTCGACGGACATTCCTGATACCAGCCTGTTCACGTCCCAGGAAGACGCGATTGGATTGGCGACGTATACTTCCAAGCGATGGAATGCCTCTACGCTCGTTGGTGGGACCTCGGTCGGCACGCCCGCATCTGGATGGGCAATGGGACCCATAAGCGACGGACTGCTGGCGAGTATCCGTTCTGGCAATTCGTTGGGGACGTCACCAGGCCAGGACATATTCGGGACGGATGTTACGGGCGCGGCTCAGTGGGAGTTTAATTTGGCGCCAGGAACAGGAATCGAGATCCAGTCTGATCTTTCTGTTTTTGTGCGGAATGTTCCTGAACCCGGTGGTCTCGCAATACTGGCCATGTTCGGGATGTTGACTTCGTGTCGCCGTCGCAAATAAACAGCAAACGCAATGCTGTAAGGCTGCTTACGGATACGCCGGTCGAGCTTGCAACAAGTCCAACTGTTGAGTTCAATAGGCGGATGATCAAAAGATTTTTACTTCAATTATTGAGCATCGCCCTGTGGTTTGGGCTGGTTAAAGCATGCCTCGCACTGCGGAATGTTCCGATGGGGACGTTTCAGATGTGCCGGGACGGATGCTGAGGACCGCCTCTGAATGCATTGGTTTCAATGCACGGAGTCTGGTTTCTATCACTGGCGCCTGTCGCTGCGGTCATCGCCTGGAGATTTTCCAATGGCGGAATTCGAAAGTCTGCTTTATGGGTTCTGTGCCTGTCCGCGGTCGCATTGAGCATCTGGTTTGGCTATGAAGCGTATCGTGGAACGGAGTTTACATCGACGGCGTATGATCGATCCATGCACGCGATGGGAGTCATTTTCAGCTCGATTAACCTTCCGATCCTTCAAGTCATGGTAGCAGCCTGGATTCTGTTTGCCTGGCCGCGCCGGTGGCAATACGCTGCTCAAAAACAGCGGAAGATTTCCGGTACGGCAGCGCCCCACGAGGCATGAATCATCTAGGCATCCCAAAGCGAATCTACGATTCCGATTGAGAAGTCGTGGCCTGCGAAACGGTTGGCATCGAAGAGTCCTCCGGTGCTAAAAACGTTGAATTCGATTACCTTCGATCCGACCAAGTCGATTCCCGCCAGCTGAATTCCGTCGCGGAACAGGATGGTTGCAGCCGCCAGCGCGGCGTCGCATTGCTGCTGTGTCAACGTCAGAGGGCTGGCCGTGCCACCAGTGTGCAGGTTGGCGCGAAAGTCGCCGTCGGCTGGGATTCGGCGGATTCCTGCCACATGATTTTCAAATCTGATCAGATCGCCATTGAGCACAACAACACGCTTGTCACCCGGTTCGTCCGATGCAACGAAGTGTTGCGCGACGACCTTCTGTTGCTGAAATCGTTCGTTGAGTAATTGCCTGAGATTGGGCGAGTTGTTGGAAACGCGAATGACGTCTTGGCCTCGCGAACCGACAAGAGGTTTCACGACGCAATCAACATCTGCGCCGGCAACGAAATCCAAAATCGCATCATGATCGTCGCTCACAATCATCGCCGGTCGATATTTTGCGGGCAGCACTCCCACCGCGGACTTGCTGGCGTAAAACGAAAGACACTGCGGGGAGTTGACGACTTGAATTCCGTGAGCCTGTGCGACTTGACATAGCTCCAGAAACGAACGGTGCAACTTGGAACGCTCGGTGTCTCTTCCGGGATTGGTGCGTATGCAAACTTTATCTCCCGGGCAGATGTCTTGCTTCGATAGCGTCGAAGGATTGACTGATTTGGCAAACGCTTCGACCCCGACAGAGTCAATCGGCTCTTTCGAGTCCGTAAACAGTGCGGCCGCGTTGGCAGAAAAAACGCAATCATCCGACGATCGTTGCGAGTTAAACTCAAGAGCGTTCACGTCGGCGAGAAAGACACTGTGTCCCTGGTTAAACGCCGCCGCAATTAGCAGCGTGGTCGTTTGCCGAAAGCCAATCTCGTGAACGTGGTTGACGAAGAAGAAAATTCGCATCGTTAACTCTTCTTGCCCGTAGGTAGTTCACACAACGTTCCGTCGAGTGAGCAGCCACTGATTTTTTCGAACTTGGCTCGTTCCCGCTCGTCCATCGGCACGCCAAGGTGCAAAATGCGAGCACCGGTTTGGCCGATCGGGTTCACACAATGTCCGATCGCGATGCCGTCTTCCGGAGCAAAGTACTCCTTGATCGTGTCGCCGAAAATGCTGACCTGTGTCGCAATCAAATCGCCTTTCTTGAAACGCTCCGCGATCTTTGGAACGCAACGCATCATCCCGCCACGTTCAGCCAGAACCCAATAGGACTTCCGGCAAAGGATCGGCGGCTTTGTCGCTGACGACTGTGAAGCTGACTTTGATGGCACCATATCGATATGATTCAGGATTCTGCGGATGCCTTTCACTGTTCTGGCGATCGGATCCCGTTGGAATTTTTGAGGGTCACAGATTTCGACCGTGATCGCCGGCTTTCCCGCTTCCGCTGCGGTGCCTCGCAACGTGTAATCAGAAGGCGGATTGTGGACGATGATTTGTGGACGAAGAAGGTAGGCCATTTGAGCAGTCGTTTCCTGCTTGAGGTCGGCGCGAACGTACAGCGAATTGACGCGTCCCTCGCTCGCCGTATGCAAATCAATCAGATAGTCGAAATGTTGAGTGATTCGATCCACCAGATTGTACGCATAAACCTGCGAGATTTTGCCGTTTGGTTTTCCCGGCATGATGTGATTCAGATCCTGGCCATCGGTAAACTCACGACGTTCCGTCAACAAGCCCGGCATGTTTGCTCCGATCGCGCACACGATCGACCCGCGGAGCGTTTTCAAATTCAATCGTTGCAACAGTTTGTGGATTACCGGGATGCCGTTGAGTTCATTGCCGTGCAACGCCGCGGTCACCCCCATGATTGGGCCGTCTTTTTTGCCGCGGGCGACGACAACAGGAACCTGGATAGGCCGACCGATTCCGTTTTCTACAATCTCGATAAACAGTCGAGAAAATTCGCCAGAGGGAAGAGACTCAATTTCCAGATTGTCGACTCGTTTGACATGTTTGACGTTTTCGTACCCGTTCGTGACAGGCGGTTCGCTAAACTCATTCAAAACATGATCTCCTCGTTGAAGCGACGGTCCGGATTGATCGACTGGAACAGCTTCTTGCGGAACTTTCCTTTCGTGTTGACCAAACTTTTCGCCATGTCGTCGATTGCCACGATGCACATCACGGTCTGCATATAGCTTTCGATCAGGTCGTCCAGTCCAAACCCCAGTCGGTTGAAGTCGCGGCTGTCGACCAGCAACAGTCGTTCCGGTTGAGTGCTGAACGTGCCGTCTTCGTTTTTGACCGAAAGGTTCGTTCCGAGCATGTCCCAGGAGTCGTCTCCGTGTTTCAGATCCGTCGTCAGTGGCTTTCGCGCGCGTCGCGCATAGATTGCGACCGGGAAGAACCCTTTTGGGGATGCTCCAACCATGAAGCGCAAATCGGCTGCGTACAAATTCAGTTTGCGATCGGGCATCGTGCCCACGTGAAACAATCGCCCGAACTGACTCTGCGAACTCCAGCGTGAATTTCCGATCAACGACTGGACGATGTAATGGTCGTAGCCGTGATTCAGTTGCATGAACGCATCCAGCTCCTCCGCCGACGTGATCGTGTAAACCCCCTGCCCTGCGTTCGAATACGGAACCTTCACAACAGCAACGCCACCCATCCGCTGCACCCACATCGGAACTTCTTCCTTGGAAACGTCCCAAATCGTTTCCGGCGTGTGAATTTTCAGTCCCGAGTTTTGCCTTGAGGCGTTGTACAGGTCATAGGCCTTCGATGCAACCAGCTTGTTACGTCCGCCGGATAGGCAAATCAAAACAGGGTTGTAGATCAGGGTTCTTGTCAGATGGATCGGAATCCGATTCCACGGTTGCTGGGTCACGTAGCGAAACGCGGCCTTGATCGGAACCTTTTCGCCATTGTGATGGACATGCATCAGGCCCTTTTCGTCAAACGAAACCGTTCGGCCAGCATCGTTTTCATGAAACGGAACCAGCCATACTTTGTCACCGGTCAAGTCCGCAAGCGCCGAAGCATAGCCCGAGGTCTCCATGTGGTTTTTGTCGTAGATGACCGCGAAGTCGCCTTTCGGTCCGCCCTTGCGACGACCAACCTGTTCCAAAAATGAATCTCGGAGCAACCGGTCGTAGCCAGCTTTCTCGATCGACTCGTTCAATCGAGGCATTGATTTTTGACCGGAGGGGCAGGAGTTCGTTTCGATCACCACCACCTGCCGCAACCCTGTCTCAGTCGTCACATGGAACAGGTCACAGCCGCCCCATCTGAAATAACGGGGAACGGTAGCCAGCAAATTCCGCACGGATTCGGGATCGACTTCCGGGTGCAAATGGCAATAGCGCGAGGCGATCCTGTCATTGCCCATGTCCATCAAATTGTGGATCAGAGGATGGATGTGCGCGTTGAGAACCCGCGGATAGAAATGCTCTTCCGTCTCGAAGTTCCCGGGTTCAATCAGTTTTGGTTCGGTCAACATATGTGCTCTTTCTGCTACCGAATTTTAATGCTTTCTCAGGTTCGAAACGATCCCGATTCGTTACCCTGCAGCGTCGCTTACCCATTCGTCCGTATCGCTGGTTGCGGAGTTTTCCAATCCCGGGTCAAGAGTGAAATCATCCAGCGTTGCCGCTTCGTTCGACGCCCGGACAACGATTGCGGAGATGTTGTCACTGCCGCCCCTCGATTTCGCGAACGCGATCAAGCTGTCAACAGCAACGGCTGAGTCCTCCTGTTCGAGGAATTCGACAATTACATCGTCACTGTGAAAATAGTTGCTCAGCCCGTCAGAGCAGAGCAGGATTACATCGTCGTCGGCCAAGTGGAAACTGAAGTTTTCGACTTTAAATTTCTGTTCGCGACCGACGCAACGGGTGAGCACATGTTGGAAACGCTTCAGGGACTTGAGGTCGTTATTGGCTTCGACCCATTCAGGATTGGCGTCCGCGTATTCCTCGAACATGGTGTGATCGCGAGTCAACTGTTTCGCGACATCGCGATTTTTAAGATACAGCCGCGAGTCACCAAGATGGCCGACGAAAGCGACTCCTTCAACGATCAGCAATGCCGTGATCGTCGTCGCCATTCCCTCGAATTCCGGATGAGTTTTCGCAAACGAGACCAGCGAGTCACAGCATCTTTCGATTGCTTCAACCACCAACTCGCCCCAGACTTGTCGAAAGTTCTCGTCGTCTCGTGTCGGGAGCTTTCGTTGTCGGCGGGCATTGGCGATAAACTGCGAAACGAACTCGATTGTTTTTCGCGACGCGACTTCGCCAGCCGCATGGCCACCCATTCCATCGCAAACGATGAACAGGCCATTATGAACGTCGACATGGAATGCGTCTTCGTTCTTCTCGCGAAGGCATCCGACATCCGTCTTTCCCGCGGCGCGAATTAACATCGTTCTACTCCTGTGCAGATTTTCAGGACCGTCCGTTTCGGCTTACCCGGTTGGAGCCAAGCTTGGTCGAAAAGAAGTGCATCAGCCGTGCCAAAGTCCGAAAACGCAAGCATTCGCTGGGCAAACGCCGCTTTCAGAGGGGTTCTGGAAGTGAGTGGTCAACATGTGCCCACAGCGGTCGAATTCTGTGCGGTTGGGCTCAGGGGACGATTGTCGAAAAAGAAGAAGCTGGGCTGACGCAGCAAGATCGCTACTGAGCAGTCGCCCGCTTTATTAGTACGGCTGGCGGGACTTGAACCCGCACGCCCGAAGGCACAGGATTTTAAATCCTGAGCGTCTGCCAATTCCGCCACAGCCGCATACCAATAACCCGTAAGATGATCGTGGATGAGCCCAGGATGTCAACATCACTAAAATGAGCATCCGAAATCTGGGCAGAATCCGACTAGCGAGTCGGGGTCATTTGCCCGAGTCGAACTTTTAGATCAATCGTTCGTTCTCCGCGCCGGACCTCCAATTCCATGGTCTCGCCGGGCCGTTTTTGCGAAATCAGCAACCGCAGGTCTTCGAACTGAGAAATCTTCGTGCCGTCCATCTTCGTCACAATGTCCAACGGTTGCATGCCCGCGTCTGCGGCTGCCGTTCCCGCGACGACTTGAGAAATTTGGCAGCCCGTGAAGTCGCCACCGCCAATGTCGATTGGCCCCTGGACGCCAAGAAATGCCTTAGGCGACGCCGAAATAAGATTCGGGTTGCGTTTGCGGATGTCTTCCAACCATTCCAGTTCGAACTTGCACAGCGACATGGTCACCCGGAACAGACCAGTGATGCTAACCAGCTTTTGAATGCTCGCTTTTGAAAACTCAACTTCATCCAATGCGATCGTTTGAACCCTGCAGCGAGAAATAGCCGCCGCAGTGTCGGCATCAAGTTTTAGTTTGCTCAATCGTAACGCGCTGATCTGGCCAACTGATCTGAACGCTGCGGCAGGTGGCATGGAGCCTTCGAAGCCAAGATTCGCGATGGACGCGGGAAACGAAAGGCTTTTCGAGTCGTCTCCAAAATCGCAGTCGATAAACTCGAGACCGTTAAGGAATCTTTGTCTGGAAATAAAGTTTTTGATTGATGCATCGATCTGCTGTTTGCGGAAACTTAGAGTCGACAAAGCTCCGAGATCGTCGATCAGCCGCAACGCTTCTTCATCACCTTCAAAGCCTTCCGGGATTTCAAGATTGCCCGGAGACAGTGTTGTCTGAGAGTGCGCTGGCAATAGACCTTTCATGATCTCACGACTGTCATTCGCATCTCCGGTGATGATTCGCTCGATCTTCATGATCGACTTCAGCCGGTCGTTTCGCGGATTTTCCCATTTCGGATCCGCTAACTCTTGCCCATTGTCGGTGCCACGCATCGGTTCAGCAGAAGTCGCGATCTCGATGCCGCCCAGTTCACGAACTGCCGCGGCACGAACCATCATTTCAATTCGAGCCCGCTCCAATGCAGTTTCCTGGCCTTGCATTCCAGATCGAAAAGAAAACTTAAATCCCATTCGACTCAACTTTTTGGCCGCCTCTGCCCTGCGAGTGATTTGCCATTGATGCTGAAGCTTTGCAAGACGACGTTGGCTTTGTGAATCCTGGGCACCGTACAGCAACTGAATGATCGCGATCGATTTTAGAAAGTCTTCTTCGTTGCCGTTCCTGCCGATGCCTTCAAGGATTCGATGAATTCGCCAGCCGGCTTCGGAGGATGAATTAAAGAAATGAATAGTCAGAGGTTTGAGGATCTCCGGTCCGCGCTCGATCAACGCTTCGGTTGCGGCCTCGCGGTCTTTGAAAGACGGTGAATCCAGTCGCGAGAGCAAGGCTTCGACCGAGTCCGTGTCGTAGGGGTTGGTGGATGTTTCTGCCGCAGTCTCGTTCGGGGCGCTGCCAACTTTGCCAGCCGTGCCTTGCTCCTGAGCCGCATGCACGGTCGGGGTGTCCGTATGGGGAGCGAGAACGAACGCTATCAACGCGATAGCGATGAGGCTGGATCTGAGTCTGAGTTGCGGAGGCGAATTCATTGCAAGCATGCAGATATTGTGACAGCGTTATGGATTGGCGAGCAAAACGCGTACTTTACATAGTATATGCGTTTTAACACTGAGGTCGGTGCCCCAGGCCGGACCAAGAGTGATTAATCGAAAAAACTCTCCGGACCGTCATTTCTGTTTAACTTTCTGTAGCCGCGTCGTCGATACGACCGACAGCCAGTTATTCCAGATTGTCAGACGTTTTCAAACTCCAAACGCCCACTCCGTTGTCCATTAGGTGGCACAGAGGCAATAAGATGAAGATTCACACAACCCGGTTTTCAACAATTGAAATTGAACCGGATGACATTTTGTTTTTCCGCAACGGTCTAATTGGCTTTGAAGATTGCCGTCATTGGGTACTGCTGGCGGATGCCGGAAATTCGGCAGTTGCGTGGCTTCAGAGCATGCAGCATGCAGACATCGCGCTTCCTGTGGTTTCGCCCCGACGCTTTGTCAGCGACTACCAGGTCCGCCTTGAGCCGACCGATGTCGAAGCGTTGCAGCTGAATTCGGTTGAGCAGGCCTATGTTCTGGGTGTTGTCAGCCGCGATGAGCAGACTTTGACTCTGAATTTGCGGGCACCTTTGGTGATCAACCTCGATCGGCGCATCGGTTGCCAGGTGGTGACGGTTGATCCACAGCCCATGCAGTACGAACTCGCGAACCTGCCTTCTGAGCTTCGCAAGTCGGCGTAGGTAACTTGGCGTAGAGTTCGGCTTGAGACCTGCCCCGGTAGTTGTTTTTGCCTGGCTATGGTTTTCGTTGACCAGATTCCGCGACAGACAGCTTTGTGCAGGGCTGTAATCGTGAATCTGATGAGCCTGTGCAGTCGTATACAGGCTTGGCTGCTCTTTCCTTCCTTCCTGAAAAAACCTCATTCTCGTCACAAGAGGATTTTGGTGTTTTTCCTCCATGAGTTGTCGGTCGATTGTCGATGCTCACATACAGCCTCCTGCTAGCGTTCCCAGACGTGTGTTGCGTTGACGCTTGGAGGACGAAGCGGCAAAGGATTGTTCCGCGTTGAGTTAGGGACAGAAGAGTTTTTTTAAAAGGAGCCAGCCATGCTGGTTTTGTCGCGACATAGAGATGAGAGCATTATGATCGGTGATGACGTGCGCATCACGATCGTCGATATCCGTGGAGACAAGGTCCGTCTTGGGATCGATGCGCCGCAGGAAATTCCTGTGCATCGCCAGGAAGTCTACGATGCGATCAAACGTGAGAATCAGAAAGCCAGTCGCCTCGGTCCGTCCGAGACTCGCGACGTGGGCAAGTAAGCAGGCGTAGCGATTACGCCTTGTTGGTTTTTTGCGTGTTGAAGTTTTCATCGACTTTAAATTTACGCTCTCGTAGACACATCGCCACGATGTGGTCTTCGGCGTGCGCTTTTTGCGCTTCCTGATTTTGCTTGCAGCGATCGGTCTGCAAATTTCTTTGCTGCTTTTCTGGCAGTGGTGATAAGAGTGGTTTGGCTTGGTCTGCGCGTCAGGTTCGGCGGGTGCGGAGTTCGGATTCGTGCGATGTTCACTTTCTGAGTTTTGAACCCTTGGGCCCTTGGGGCTGAGATCGTGCATCGAGTTCCGAGTCGTTGTATTTGCTGCGTTCATTAGCGGCCAAAGTTGTGAAGCTTCAACCTCTATCAACACCTTTTCCCCGTCCCTTCCGCCACATTTCCCCGCCCAAAGTCCGTTCACTCTTACAGGTGTAATTCTGTATACAATCAGGGCCTGCCCGGATTTGGCTGCCGAATACACAAAGGATTGCTTTTTCAAACATTTTCACGCGTCCTGACCAAACGTGTCACTGACCTGTTTTTCAATGCAAGCCACCAAAGCAAAACGTGATTCAATGGGCAAGGATGGCACCATGGCAACGCAGGCACTTATTCAGCAGCTTCGCAATCGCATCACGCGAATCGAAACTTCTGCCCGAGCGGACGATGGGCAAACGATTTCTTCTGGCTGCTCGGCGATGGACAAGCTGCTGCCCGAAGGCGGTTATCGACGTGGAACGCTGATCGAATGGATCGGTGGCGTAGGCTACCAGCCTGCGGGTCGCACGAATGGGGGTGCGAGTTCGAATGGTTTAGCCAGCCAGTCCAGTCACGCAAACACAGGCTGGAAGCCTATGCCATCTCGGCAGCAATCTTCCGGCGGCTGCGGAGCCGATTTCCTCTCTCTGCTAACCGCCGCCAATGCTTGCGATGACGGAGGAGCACTGGTGATCGCCGATCGCAATCGCCAGTTCAATCCTCCTGCCGCTGCAGCGATCGGCATCGATCTTGGCAACGTCGTTGTCATCCGTCCGCCAGAAGAAAAATCGCCTCACGACCGTCGCTATGATGACGAGTTCTTTTGGGCCATCGACCAGGCACTCGGTTGCTCCGCCGTCGCTGCCGTTTGGGGATCGATTGACCAGGTCGGCGAGCGTTGGTTTCGTCGGTTTCAGCTTTCCGCAGAATCCAGCGGCACGATGGGCCTGTTCGTGCGTCCGACCTCAGCGATCGGCCAGCCTTCCTGGTCAGAAGTCCGCTGGCATGTCACGGCCAAGCCTTCGCAGTCGAATGCTTCGGCGACTCAGCAGATCGAGCTCAAGCTGGATCGTTGCCGCGGCGGCCGATCGGGGCAGCGAATTGATTTGCAGATCGATACGGTCACCGGAAACGTGTCGAAGGCGATGCCGCTTGAATCGTTCGCTCTCGCCAAAGGTGCCTCATGAAGCGAATGCTTTGTCTGTGGTTTCCCAATTGGCCGATCCAGCGTTTGGTTGTCGTCGAGCCGAGTTTGCGAAAGACGCATCTGGTTCTTTTTCGACGCGATTCCCGCAAAGGCCAGCTTGTCGCGGCGGCTTCTCCGTTGGCGATGCAGAGTGGCATTCAGCTGGACATGCCGATCTCGGAAGTCAAACAGCTGCTGCGGCATGCTGGGCGAACGCGACAAACCTATCACCCCAGCCATCTTCTGCACCCGCGGACTCAGCATCATCAACTGGCGAAGGAAAGCGGCGTAGGGCTTCGGACTGCGGGAGTATCGTCAACACAGGCTGAAAGCCTGGGCCACCTTGCCTCGAAAACCACACACCGAAAACCGCAAACCGAAAACCAGTTCTACATCCTCGAACACGATCCTGTCGCCGACCGCGAAGCCCTCGAAAAGCTCGTCGACTCGCTACACTGCTTCAGCCCGATCGTTGGCATCGAGCAAACGGAGGCTCCCGAAAGTTGCTTTCTGGACGTGACCGGTTTGGATTCGCTCTTTGGTGATGAGCAAACGTTGCGGGCCAAAGCCGTTCGCTTCCTTGGCGACGCCGGCTATACGGTTTTCTCGTCGATCGCCAACACGCCCGGAATGGCTTGGGGCATGGCCCACTATCATCGCAGCGCGGCACCAGCGATTCGCGAAAGCCATTCCAGTGAAACTTTGGTTCGCGAGTTTCGTCAACTTCCGGTTGCGGCATTGCGACTGTCGACTGAAACACAGCACACGTTTTCGCGGCTGGGCGTGGAACGCGTTGAGCAACTTTTGGCGATCCCGCGAACGCATCTCGCGTCCCGGTTTGGCGACGAAGTCAGTACGCGGATCGATCAGGCTTTCGGAAAAGTCGTCGAACCAGTCGTGGCCAGGCACCTGCCGGCTGAATTCGAAGCGTCGCAGTTCATCGAATTTCCGACTCGGGATCGTGAAACCATCGGCGTGATTTTATCTCGCTTGCTGGAACAAATTTGCAAACAGCTACAGTCCAGCCAAAAAGGTGCTCTGCAGTGGCGTGTGCAACTGGATTGCGTGGACGCGCCGTCGATCGAGTTCGAAGTGAATCTGTTTCAGCCAACGGCTACCGTTTCGCATGTGTTGCAGTTGATGGAGTTGCAGTTGGAGTCCGTGTTGCAGCCTCATTTGCGTCGCAAGCGTTTCAAAAAAGCGAAGGACAAGAAACCTGTTCGAACCCGGACCGTTACCAATATTTTGATCCAGGAGATCACCGTTCGCGTGACGTCCTGCGTGCTGTTGGTGCATCGGCAACGCGAGCTGTTTGACGAAAGTCCGCGTTTGGACAAGCAGGAGTTGGCTCATCTGATCAACCATCTGACCGGTCGGCTTGGTCAGGAAAGCATCGTCTATCCGACGCTTCAGGCCGGGGCCCAGCCGGAGCTTTCGTTTCGCTTCAAGCCCTTGGTGGATCCGAAGCGAATGCGTTCGCGAAAGAAGCAGGACGTGAAGTCGCGTTCGCATCGTTTGGCGTGGCCGCTGCGGTTGCTTGATCCACCGATTGAGATTTCGAATGGGAATTCAGAGATCGAATCTCGAAAAAATCAGATGCCGAGTTCGTTTTTACATCAACGCTTGCGGCATTACGTTTCGCGTGTTTGGGGGCCGGAGCGAATCGAAACGGCGTGGTGGCACGGTCCAACAGTCCGCCGCGATTACTGGCGAGTTGAAACCGAAAGCGGTCAGCATTTTTGGGTTTACTTTGATTTGAAAACAGGTCGATGGTTTTTGCAGGGGGAGTTTTAGCAGGTGTGAAGTTTTCGGTTTTCGGTGTGTGGTTTTTCATCGCCGCGGACCACACCGAAAACTGAAAACCGTAAACCAAAATGCACGAACTTCATTGCAAAACCAACTTCTCATTCCTCGCCGGTGCATCGCACGCGGACGAACTGGTGCATCGCGCGATTGAGCTTGGTTACTCTTCGCTCGCCGTCACCGATCAAAATACACTGGCTGGAGTTGTTCGCGCCTACGGTGCAATTCGCGACGTTCAAAAACATGGCGTGATTGGCGAAAATTCAGAAACGCTCGAACCGGAAAACCAAACCGCAAAAAAAATCAAGCTCATCATCGGCGCCGAAATCATCTTCAACGACGCCCTGCCCGTCGTACTGTGGGCAACCGATCGGAAATCCTACGCGAATCTTTCAAGGCTGATCACCGTGGGACGACGCCGCGCACCGAAAGGCGAGTGTTGGCTGAAGTTCGAAGACTTGGCTGATCACCATGAAGGTTTGCTCGCCGGCGTGATTCCGTTTCTCAAAGGCGACACGCCAAAGATGGCTCATGTCGACGCCACGCATGTGAGCTACGAATGGTTTGGCTGTTTGCCGAAAGATCAACCAAACGACGCCATCGAAGCCTTTGCCAAGCGAGACCTGATCTCGCCGCGATTCCAATACGATGCCTTTCGCGAGTTGTTTGGTGATCGAGTCAGCTTGCTGGCCAGTCTCTACAAAGGCGTCGACGACGACTGGCGAGTTCACCAACTGAAGGAACTTTCTGACCGGCACAACCTGCCACTGTCTGCCGCCGGCGATGTGCTCTATCACGTGCCAGCCCGCATGCCGTTGCACGATTGTTTGACCGCCGTTCGGCATCGCACCACGATCGAACTGGCGGGTGATTTGCGAGTCGTCAACGCGCACCGGCATTTGCATTCCGACGAAGCCCGCCAACGGCAGTACGCAGCCATTCCCGAAGCGTTAGAAAACGCGGCTCGCATCGCGGAACAATGTTCGTTCTGCATGAGCCAGCTGCGTTACGAGTATCCCGAAGAACTGGCTCCTGCAGGCCAGACTCCCATTGATTTCCTGCGTGAACTGGTGCGAAAAGGCTCTGCCTGGCGGTATCCTGACGGCGTTCCGGAAAAAGTTCGCCACGCGATTCGCCATGAGCTTTCTCTGATCGAAGAGCTAAACTACGAGGCCTACTTTCTCACCGTTTGGGATCTGGTTCGCTACGCTCGCAGCCGCGATATTCTCTGCCAGGGTCGTGGCTCGGCAGCGAACTCGGCCGTTTGCTATTGCCTGGGAGTGACCTCCGTCGACCCGGCGATCACGGACCTTCTGTTCGAACGTTTTATCAGCAAAGAACGCGACGAAGCACCCGACATCGATGTCGATTTCGAACACGAACGTCGCGAGGAAGTCCTGCAGTACCTTTACAACAAATATGGTCGCGACCGAGCCGGTTTGGCCGCCACCGTCATTACCTATCGCAGTCGCAGTGCGATTCGCGACGTCGGAAAAGCGCTGGGGCTGTCGCTGGATCGCGTCGACGCGTTGGCGAAACAGGTCGACGGATATCACAACGTCGATCTGGCAGATCGCTGTGAAGCCGCCGGAATCGATCCGCAATCGGAATCCGGTTCACGACTGTGTTATTTGGTGAACGAAATCCTGGGCTTCCCACGACACCTGTCGCAGCACGTTGGCGGCATGGTGATCACGCAAGGCAAGCTTCACGATCTGGTGCCGATCGAAAACGCGGCGATGGATGATCGTACGGTGATCCAGTGGGACAAGAATGATCTGGAAGAACTTGGGCTTCTGAAAGTCGATTGCCTTTGCCTGGGAATGCTGACGGCGATTCGAAAATGTTTCGCAATGGTGAAAGAGCATTGGGGCTGTGACTACTCTTTGGCCACGATTCCGCAGGACGACTCGACGGTCTACGACATGATCTGTGAAGCCGATACGGTGGGTGTGTTTCAGATTGAAAGCCGCGGTCAGATGAACATGCTGCCCAGGCTCAAGCCGCGTTGCTTTTACGATTTGGTGATCGAAGTCGCTATCGTGCGGCCGGGTCCGATTCAGGGCAACATGGTCCATCCGTATCTGCGGCGGCGAAACGGCGAGGAAAAAGCCGTCTATCCGAATGACGAAATCAAAGCCGTGCTTGAGAGAACGTTGGGCGTGCCGATCTTTCAGGAGCAAGCCATGAAGCTGGCCGTGGTCGCGGCAGGTTTTACACCGGGCGAGGCCGATCGGTTGCGTCGTGCGATGGGTGCGTGGCGGAAGACGGGCGTGATCGAAAAATTTCAGACGAAGCTGATGGAAGGCATGCGAAAGAAAGGACTGTCGGAAGAGTTCGCTGGCCAGGTCTTTCGCCAGATCCGTGGCTTTGGAGAGTACGGTTTCCCGGAGTCGCACGCGGCGAGTTTTGCGTTGCTAGTTTACGTGAGCTGCTGGCTGAAGTGGTACTATCCCGCTGCGTTTTGTGCTTCTTTGATCAACAGCCAGCCGATGGGATTCTATCCGCCGGCTCAGTTGGTCGCCGACGCCCAACGGCATGATGTTGAAGTGCTGCCGGTAGACGTGAATTTGAGCGACTGGGACTGTACGCTTGAACGCGGCAGCAACGGTATCGATTGGGCGATGCGGTTGGGACTGCGGATGGTGTCCGGAGTTCGTGGGGATGTTGTGGATTCCATTCTGACCGCGCGAGAAACCGGTGACTTCACCAGCGTGGTTGATTTTACGCGCCGCACAAAATTGGGCCGGGCCACGATCGCAACGCTGACTCAGGCCGACGCATTCGGTTCGGTGAATCAGGATCGCCGCGAAGCGTTGTGGCAGGCGTTGGGGCAGGAAAAACAACCGGTTGATCAGCCGTTGTTTTCTGGAGTCGACGATGAGGATGATGACGCGTTTTACTTGCCGTCGCTAACTCCGCAACAGCAAGTCACTGAAGACTATCGATCAGTTGGGCTCTCGCTGCGGGCTCATCCGATTTCATTTCACCGCGAATTTTTGAACGAACTGGGCGTGCGGACGCACGGTTCGCTAGAGGATGGCGCGAACGACCAGAAAGTAATCATTGGCGGGCTGGTGATTCTGCGTCAGCGACCGGCGACGGCGAAAGGCATCACGTTTGTAACGCTGGAGGACGAAACCGGATCAGCGAATGTCGTTGTGATGCCTCACATCTGGGAGCGAAATTTCCAGGTGGCTCGCCGCAGTGCCGCGTGGATTGTGCACGGCCGTTTGGAGAAGAAAAACAACGTGATTCACGTCGTGGCGACGCGTCTCGAAGGGATGGCCGCGCGGCTGAATGGATTGAAGTTAAAGACGCGAGACTTTCGATAGCAACGGAACAGGCAATGTTGCGATCACGCGATTGGAGCAAGCAAAAAGTCGCAACGCTACTGCCGTGCTCTACGTCTCACTGCTGTCAGAAAGTGCCGCTTCCAGTTTGTTGTTTGATTCCGGAGCGTCATCGAGGGGCGTTTCCTCGTCCAGCGACTCTTCGATCGCTCTGGTGATGTTGAGAATGTCGGCAATGATTTCATGATGAGAGCGAGAATCTTTGGAGCAGCTAAAGTCAATTTTTCCAAAGATGCGATCACGGAAAACAAGCGGAACGGATGAGCTCCAAACGTAATTCGATTCGCGGACTTTTTCTGTGCCCTGCATCTTGGCGTGGAAAGCCTCGTGTATCCAGGGAGCGTTCAGATCCATCGTCATATCAATGAAATTGTTCTGTTTTGCGTAGTCGCACAGGGCATTCCAGCAAGCCGTCCAGTCGCGATCCCCCTGAACGTGAAAGGTCGACTCCTTGATCTGTTTGGGTTGGGCGCTGTTCCTTCCGCCTCGTAACATTGATCGCCCCAGACCATAGGCTTTGCGACTGACGAGTTTGATCTCTGCAAACCCAAAAAGTCGTGCTCCAGCCATCATGATGATGACCAAGCCAATCGACGCCAACGCGATCTCCGAATCACGTTGTAGCAGTGCCATGACTCCGCCGACGGCCGTGATCAGACAAAACAGGGCAACCCAAACGAGGCTGGCAACCGGACTGTAGCCTTTCTCGAGGAGTGCGTGATGCAGATGACCGCGGTCGACCGAAAACACGCTGCGGCCTGTCAGTCGGCGGCGAATGATCGCAGCTCCGGTATCAATGAAAGGAATCGCCAACAGGGCGACCGGAGCCATAAACGCGAACAGAGAGCTTTGTTTGAAGGTGGACCGAATTGCCATCGCCGCCAGCAGGAATCCAATCAGCATGCTTCCCGCATCGCCCAAATAAACTTTGGCTGGCGGAAAGTTGAAAGTCAGAAACGCGATCAGAGCTCCCGTGATGGAAAACATGACCACCGAATCGATGCCTTTGCCCTGAAAGAGCATCATGACGCCCATGGAACCACTCATAATAATTCCGATCGTCGAAGCGATGCCATCGGCTCCGTCGAGCAGATTCACTGAATTAATTGCTGCCAGAATCCACATGTAAATCAGGATGCCAGCAAAGACTCCGAATTTGATTTCGAAACCGGCGAACTGAACGCCTTCAAACTGGTAGCCGAAAAGCATCAGAATCGTGGCGGCAATAAATTGACCGATCAGCTTGTGACGGCCACGAATTCCCTTCCAGTCGTCAAGGACGCCAACGCCCAGCAGAAACACCCCAGCGATCAACAAGCCAACAAGTTCCTTGAGATCCACCCGTCGAATGTGGCCGACAGAAGTCGTCGGAAGTTCCCATGGAAGAATCCCGTTGATCGCCTGGTCGCACGCCGTAAAGAATGTAGACGCCGAATGGCCAACGTAAAGCATAATCGGGATTACGATCGAAATTGCCGTGCAAACGCTGATGCCGCCGACAAGAGGAATGGCGGTTTGATGCAGTTTTCGCGTTTTGTCCGGATTGTCGACCAACCCAATCTTTTCGGCGATCGGCCAGTAAATTCTCACCATCAGCCACGTAAGTGCGGCGGAGAAAATCAGGCTGGCCAGAATCAGAGTCATAAGTTGACGTCAATAATAAATGGGAGGAGTTGGAGAGGCGGTTAAATTTAGTCTATCAGCCGTTTGGCGAATTGGCTTTTTGTTGTTCTCGTTTTTTCTCGATTTGCTTCAGCAAATTGCGAGATCGTTTCTTCAGCTGTTCGCTGTCTCCCATGCGGAGAATGTCGTTTAGTTTGGATTCCGCAGTTTCCAAATCCGACAGCATTGCATGGATTTGGGCGACGCGAAATTGGGTCTGGGAGTCGTGAGGCTTGGAGTCGAGGCAAGATTCAAACTGCTCGATCGCGTCGGCATATTGTTGCAGTTCAAAAAGAACCTCAGCTTTGATCAGGAGGTTATCCCGGTCAGAAGCCGACACCTCCTGCAACAACCCAAGTGCTCTCCTGAGCGCCAATTCCCGAGCCGGAGAGCTTGCCGACAGATGCCGCTTGGCCAATGAGTACAGCAATTCAGGGCGGTCTGGAACAACGTCTCTGGCGACCGCAATTTCGCTGATCGCAGAGACGTTTCGGTTGGCTCCGCCGAAAATGATCTGCATGACTTTGCGGAACTGTCGTGGCGACGTTTCGAGCAGATCTCTGAAGTGCCTCGTGGCCATCGCACTATTACCCGTTTGCAGATAGTAGAAACCGGCAAGATATTTCAAATCTGTCTTGTTAGGCGCGAGCATGATTGCCCGCTCCATGTCTTTCGATGCCGCAGCAGTCTTCCCGTTGATCGCATTGACTTGTCCAAGCAATAGATGTGTCTGAGATTCCATCGGATCGATCTTGCGGCTCTCAAGCAGGTATTGCTTGGCCCATGGAAGGTTCTCCATGATGAAATCCTCTCGTAAAAACTCAGCGGCGGAGAAGATCTGTCCGTCTTGTTGCAGAGCCCATGCGTTCTCATGCATCATGTCCAGCGAAGTACGTTGCCAGCGTTGCTTTGGTTCAGAAGCCTGGTCGTCACGCGACAATGATTCAAGCAATTGAAGGCGAGAACGGTGAATCAGCAACCTGGCCATGTAGTCAACACCCTCCCCAGACCGAGTGTGTTCGACCATCGGACGGAGTTGCTCAATCAAGCTGTCAACTTCTGGAAGCGTTGGGCTGTCGTAGGAAAACGAACGAACCGGGTGCTCGCCACGAACGACGGACTGAATCTGCCATTTGCGATAGAAGTCCAAAGCGAACATGGCAATCGCAGCAAACGTTACCAGCAAGAGAAGTTGGGCTATACCGTTCGGAGTCTCCAGTCTCAACCAGTTTTTCTTCTTCAGGCGAGACGAAAGTGACTGAGCGTGGTAAGCCACGAACCCGCAAAACAGGCTCATCAATAGCATGTTCGCCGGCATGTAAAGTCCGTAGTCGAAGAAGGACGCTACGCTTACGCTTACCGTCACGAAAAGGGATGCGACTCCAATACCAATCGTCGACGCCGAAGCGCCTTTTGCCAACAGGAACAGGCTGTAGTACAGCATCAGCAGCCACGAAATCGTTAATAACGTCAGACCCGGCCAACCCAATTCAACGATCGCCTGATAATACTGGTTCTCTGCATAGCGAAAGACGACTTGAGTATGGCCGCTGTTGTAAATTCGATGCACTTCGTCGTAGGCTCCGACGCCCGAGCCAAGTAGTCCGAACTCTCTCGTGGCGGGCCATGTATCTTTCCAGTGCTGGAGTCGCTGGTCTGTCTGAGACAGCACTTCGACCGTCTCAATCCGTTCCATCCTGTGCATTAGCTGGTCGCCCATCCCCAACCAAAACGCAATCAGGATTGCGACTCCGCAAGCCGGAATGAAAATAAAGGCGGAGAATGTCGGACGACGAATCAGTCCGTAGGCCAGCAACGTGACTCCGGCTCCAATCAGCCACGCCAGCACGCCGCCGCGCGACAGGGACCCAATCAGTCCCACGGAAATAACGATCGGGCACATAACGGCCGCCAGTTTTGTCGCATCAAGATCGGCGACGAAGCGAAGTACATGACTGTTGAACTGTGTCCAAAATGGGAGGTCTTTGGTGCCCAGCGGTTTGGGGCCGCGTTGAGGACGTGTCATCAGGATCGTCAGTAACCCAAGCGACGCGCCGAGACAGATCAACAGATATCCTGCCGCGTTGTTGCGGTTCACGTAAGGCCCGAATGGCTGGCCGCCGCCAAGAAGTTCAACGGTCCAGAAAATTCGGTTCGGCTCTTTGGTCGTCAGTGCCTGCATCAGGCCGAATAGCGATATCGCAACGCCGCTAACGGTGACGACAGTCAGGAACAGTTTGATGTGACTGGTGCTGCGAAAGTATCGACATCCCAGGCAGAGCGCAGCAAAGGCGATTGCCAGCAGTCCGAGTTGATCCCAAGTGTCAGAAGTGCTCATGGAGATCGACGGAGACGTCGCCGCGCTTCCGGTCAGCATCGGATAGAGTTCCTTTTGCCGACCCAGCAGCCAGTCCGCGGACTCGCCCAGCGGAATGATCTGCACCAACGTCAGCACGATTCCGAAAAACAGCGGCACCAACAGGTACGGCAAGATCAACGACCGACGCTCGCTCACTCCGGACTCAAACCAGAGAAATCCGATTCCGACCAGACAGCATATCGCCATCAGGAACTGCGCGGAAAAGTAAATTGATCCGTAGAGCCATGGGGAGACCAGCAGCGCCACAAGAATGCAGATTCTCCCGGGCCATTCAAACTTCTGCCGGATGTCGGCGGTCGAAGTCTGATTGCGACTGTCCAGAGTCGCCCCGAGGGTCATGTTGTCGGTTTGATTCATGCTGCGCTGATGGCAAATTCTGGATGATGGAAACCGACTATCCTAAATTTGTGGGCAACAAGTGTAAACACGAACATCGGGCGCCCGGACGCTTACTCGTGCATCCCGTGGCGTCGGTGAGAGTGCGTGTAAAGGAAAATTATGGCACCGCTGGCCAACAGGCTCCACGGCATCCACTCACGAATCTGAATCTTCTGAACTGGAGTCTTTGGCTTGGAAGCAACCGTCATTGGTTCGCTCGTTCGGTAACCTGCCAGTTGAGCATTGGGAGCCGACTGGTTCTGGTACCCGGAAAATATGGGAGAATTTCCGGTCTGAGCCGATCCAACTCGTCCTCCGCCGTAGCCGGTTCCATAGGCCGGGCCGGCGAATCTGGAGGGCCCGAATCGGGAGCCCGTGTTTGTGCCCCAAGTCTGATTCGCGGGCGCCGATTGAGTTTGTGGCTGTCCGGCCCAGTTCGGAGCGTTGGTTTGAGCAATCGATTGCTGAACCGGTTGGTTGTTTGCCGCTCCGGGTTTTTCGTCAGAGAGGATTTTCTTGACGAGCTTTTGCAGCTTCGTGTTCTTAGGCACCAGAACGTGGTCCAGAACGAGCGCTTGCAGTCCCAGTGCGAACAGGCCAATGCCGACGGAATAGAAAAGGGATCGCCACATACTGAAAACTCCAGGGGTTCAGCGAGCAATCCTTTGCATGCTGTGAGAAAAAAGTGTCGTTTCGGAAATCGGCAGTTCGAGGCGGCGTCCTTGAGACGTCTGTCGGTTAGCCAGAATCTTCGATCAATTTGAGCTTTCAATTTGTCGATTGTGACGCTTTTGCAGAGTCAAATCAGCGCGGTGCCTTGCCATGGCTTTTGAAAGAAAGGAAACTTCAGCCAATAACGGGCTGTGAACTTGAAACGAAAGAACGATCCAAATGCATTCGACCGCCGCTGACCTCGGGCTGACCACGGAGCAGCTTACTCCGAAAGACGGTTTTCACTGTGGGCACTTTTTCTATCGCTTCGATCGCGCGAAACTGGCTCAGTTGGACGTTCTCGATCCTGCCGGGTTTGAGCAGGTACTGGCTCCCGAAGGAGACGCAGCGCCGGCGCGGATCCAGCTGGGAGTTGTCTCGGGCCACAAAGCGGATTTCTCGTTGATGGTGATGGATCCGGATCCCATCAAAGTCGAATCGATCAACCAGCAGTTACTCGCCACGAAGCTTGGCCAGGCGATCGTTCCGGCCTGGTCTTATGTTTCGCTAAGCGAAATTTCTGAGTACGTCCAGTCTGTGGATCAGTATCGGGAGCGTCTGATTCGGTCTGGTGAAGATCCTCAGGGAACGGCGATCGAGACGAAGGTTGATGCGTATGCGAAACGTCTGGTGAAGATGAACCATGATCGCCTGAAGCCGAACTTTCCGATTGAGGGTTATCCGGCAAGCTGCTTTTATCCGATGAACAAGTGGCGTTATCCGGGCGCGAATTGGTTTTCGCTTTCTTCGTCGGAGCGTAACAAGTTGATGTCAGAGCATGCTCGCAGTGGAATGAAGTTCGCCGGCAAGGTCAAGCAGCTGATCACCGTCGGCGTTGGGCTGGATGACTGGGAGTGGGGAGTGACGCTATGGGCCACCAATCCGTTGCATCTGAAGCAAATTGTCTACGACATGCGTTTCGATGAAGCCAGCGCGAAGTATGCGGAGTTCGGCCCTTTCTACACGAGCTATCAAGCGACTCCGAACCAGATCCTGAAGACCTGCCAAATACTTGGGTGAGCATTTTGCGAAGGCGTGCGGATCAGCAGTAAGCAAGTCTGGCTTGGGCTTGCTCGCCGTCGGGCGTTCGCCGTTCGCCGTTTGTAGTTTCGTCTCTGTGCCTGATGCCGTTCAGTCTGTCGGTTATGGGCTGTCGGTTTGGCTATCGCAATTTGCGAACTCCAATGTCGGCGCGGCGAGGTTTTGATTTGCGTGATGCTAGCCCGTCCCATTATTCAAACCTGTGACAGACTTGTTTGTCATCTACTGCCGCCAATCTGCCGCCGCCAATTTGCTGCCGTCAATCCGTTGCCGTTGAAACTCCCCTTGGTCCACCTGACTCGAATCCACTAAGTTGATGTTGGGAGAATGCCATGAACCATCTTTTCGTTACCAGTTGCTGCCCGAACTGCGACCGCACCAGCCAGTTCCCTATCGAAGTTCTCGGCCGAAGGTCCGCCTGTCGTCACTGTGCCCATCCGTTCACGGTCCGGGATTCGGACAGCGAGCCGGCCGGAGAATCGGACTCGATGGTGTGGTGGTTGAAGTTCACAGAAGCGGGTTCGAAGATGTCTCCGCAGTTCGAGTTGCCCGAGAAGTCGTTGCCTCGGTAGCTGCAGAACGCAGGAATCCGGATTTTCTTCAAAGTATGCTCTCGGAAATGCCGATCTTTTGTCCGACACCGATTGAAATTTGGCAACAAGTCAGTATTCTTGTTCGGATTGATCGGGCGCATAGCTCAGTTGGCTAGAGCACTTCGTTTACACCGAAGGGGTCAGGGGTTCGAGTCCCTTTGCGCCCACTAACAAAGCACTTTCAGGCATTTGATGTCTGGCAGTGCTTTTTTTATGGGATTCGTGAGCCATGACCGCGTCGCGTCAATTAACGCTGGCTGATCTCCAACGCATCAACCTCGTCGGAACCAGCGGCTGCGGAAAATCAACTTTCGGCAAACAGCTGGCCGCGATTCTCGACTCTCCCTACGTCGAAATGGACTCGCTCTATCACGAGCCGAATTGGACCGAGGCCGAGCCGGAAGTTTTTCGAGAGCGACTTGCTGACGCGATCGCCGGTCCTCGCTGGGTGCTTGATGGAAACTATCACAGCAAAACGTTTGATCTCAAATGGTCCCGAGCCACGATGATCGTCTGGCTGGACATGCCGTTTTCGATCAACATGTACCGCGCCGTCTGTCGGGCGGTGAATCGATCGTGGACTCAAAAAGAGCTGTGGCCAGGAACCGGGAACCGCGAGTCGTTTCGCCAGACTTTCTTCAGCAAAGATTCGATGATTCTGTGGACGGCCATGTCGTACCGCCGGCTGAAGAAACGATACTCTGCCCTCAAAAGCAATCCACCCGCCGGAGTCCACTTCGTGAGGTTGCGAAATCCATCCGAAGTCGCAAACCTGTTGGATCAAGTCCGCCTACTTGTTTGAGCCTGCGGCTTCGTCCTGAGGTTCGGCACCGGTCGCGTCGCCCTGGGCCCTATCCCAGGCTTCGTCTTTCCCGAAAAACATCATGTGTTGCCACGGGAGTTTGTCGTACTCTTTGACCAGCTTGAATCCGTTTGCCGTTAGCTCCTTGTTGACCTGTGCTTTGGTCATCTTGTGAAGCAGTTTGATCGGCACATCCGGGTCTTCCTTGCGGTATTCCAAAAACACCGCCAGCCCATCCGGCTTGAGGCTCTTTCGCATCGCGGCCAGCATCTGTTCGGGGTGCGAGAACTCGTGGTACACGTCAACCAACAGAATCAAGTCCACCATGTTTTCCGGCAAGTGCGGATTGTGGTACGAGCCCAGAATGGGAATGATGTTCTCAACGCCCTGCTCTTCCATGCGATTGCGCAACAGCGACAGCATTTCAGGCTGCACGTCCACGCCAACGACGTAGCCTTTTTTCCCGGTCAGCTGCGCCATCTGCAACGAGTAGTACCCGTTGCCGCAGCCCATATCGCAAATCGTCATCCCGCGTTTGATTCCCAGATTCGCCAGCATCAACGAGCAACGTTCTTCACGTTCCCGCTCATCGCGAATCAGCCAGTCGGCTCCCTGATGTCCCATCGTCTGGGCGACCCGGCGACCCATGTAAACATCAACCCCTGGCGGGATTTTGTCAGCAGCGGTTTCCGTATCGCCTGCCTTTTCACCGGTCGTATCGGAAAACGGGTCGGGCGTCTGCTGAGCATTCGACGTCGGAGCAAACAGAAGACTGCCTGCGAACATCAACAGCAAAACGAATCCGGGCTTCTTCATGTCGGCTCCAATTAAACGGGTCAGTTTCCGGACGACGAAACTCGCCACCTCGAATTGAACATCCAGACCATCAAGCCAAGCAGTACCGCGTTGAACAGAACAGTGAAACCAACGTAGCCACCGAAATGAGCCAGGTCACTGAGTCGATATCGCAGAAAACCGGGCTCCTTGGAACCGCGCGGACTCCAGTCGATCGTCATGTTGTGAAAGTCATCGACGTACAGCGGCATCGCGAACGAGGCCGCAAACGGACTGGTGACTGTTGACGCGTAAACCGCCGGCGTGGCTGGTGCGTCCGGGAAATATTCGTAAGCAAAATAGCTGGTCGCCAATGGCGTCAAGTATAGAAACAGAATGATCGAGTAAGTCGCGATCAGCGAGGTAATCGTTTTCCCGAACACGGTCGAACAAAACAGCCCCAGCACCGAAGTCGTCAGGCAGGTCAGGCAAAAGATGATCAGATAGGCAATCATGGTCGGCAAGTTGGACAAGTACTCGGGCACCAACGGGATCGCCAACAGTAGCGGCCAAAGCAAAAAACACGACAGCACGCTCGAAACTCGCAGACTCGAGAGCAGTTTGCCCCACAGGATTTCCCACGGCGTAATCACGGTCGTTAGCAACAGATCCAGAGTCTGTCGTTCGCGTTCGCTGGTGACGCTTCCCGCAGAAAACACCGGTCCGATCAAAATGTTGAACAGGATCACATACGAGATGTACCACGGCGCGAGGTCTTTGCAGATGTACAGAAAGATCGCCATCATCGGGATCGCCAGCAGCATGCTGATCTGAATCGCCAGACGCAACATCAAAGTGCCTTGCCCGAAAATCTCACTCCGCATCTCTTTGTCGTAAACCGGATTCGTGCCGTCCTTCATCAGCGTCTCACGCTTCGGCGGCGCGAACAGGCGATCCGGGAACTGATCGCGTTGAATCACCAAGCCGATCGCTTCTTCGGCCTCCTGATCCGGATCGATGACCTCTTTCCCCTCGCTACCCATGTCTCGCGGGTACAGCATGCGGGCACTGACGATGTAGAAAAGGAAAATCACGATCGCCGCGGCCAGCCCGGGGATGACCGTGATCGCAAGATTGAAACGCGTTGTGCCGAAATTGCTTAGCGATTGCCAAAACAGGACTCCAGCGATCGCCAACGGCAGAATCACCAGATAGGAAACGACCAGCGACGAACTGTTGCGTGAAAAGAAACTACCGCAAGCCACGCTGATCATGCCGAACGTGATCACGGCGCATATCAAGGCCACGTAAGCCGCAATGACTTCGTAAAACGAGACGCCTCCCAGCGGCAAGCACAGCATGACGATTGGCAGGGAAGCAAAAATCAGAATCGCCAGATGCGTCAGCGCTGCGACCAGTTTCCCCATCACGATCGACTGCGGAACAATCGGGCTGGCCAGCAGCATTTCGTAAGTCTTCCGCTCTTTCTCGCCGGAAATCGCGGTCGACGCAAAGCTGGGCGCCATCAGCGACGCCAGCAGGTATTGCCCGAGGAAGACCATGTCGACGAGGTTGCCGACCGAGTTGTTGCTGTCCGTCATGTCGATGCGGACATCTTCTTTGGGCCACGCGAAGTAGACCACTGCTGCCAGCACCGCCTGGTAGATCAGCAGCAACCAGAACGCACGCGGCATCCGCAAGTTGACGAGCAGTTCGCGTTGAAGGACGGGGTTTTCGAGCATCCGGTTTTCGGTTTACGGTTTACGGTTTTCGGTGTGTATGGTCCGACGCGATCTATGATAGCGACTTTATCAAGCCGGTGAGCATCTTCGAGATACCTTTTGACTCATGGATCAGCGATTCGAAATCTTCTTCATTGATTAGTCCAATTCGCTTCGCAATGTAAATTTGTGTACGAGCTTCCGCCGCAGAGCCTGCTGCAATGCGTAAGAAACGAATGAAGTCCTTGCCGCCACGTTCGCTTCCTTCGGCAATATTCGATGCGATGGAAACAGACGCACGCTCCAGCTGGCTTTTCAATCCCCAGTCCTGCCAATTGCGAGTCTGTTCATAGACCGATACGGCAAGTTGGCAGGCTCGTTTCCAAACATCCAAATCTTCAAACGATCGATACGCCATTATCCGGACTCTGCCGCCTTTAACCACACACCTAAAACCGAAAACCGATGGGTTCAACGCTCCCAATTGTAACGCCGTCGCCAAGTCGATGGTCACTGGAATGAGCCCGCTGAGTCAGGGGTCTGTAACTTGCGTTAACTTTTTTAGGCATGCATCCGCTTGCGACCACACACCGAAAACCTCACACCGAAAACCTAATACTCTCTCGGATTCACCTTCGCCTGGACCCTCCCCGGCAACCCCTGAATCCTCAAGAACCCTTCCGCATCATCCTGGTTATACGACCCGCCGCCTTCCATCGTGGCGATGTCTTCGTCGTACAGACTGTTCGGACTGGTGCGGTTGGAAACCATCATGTTGCCCTTGTACAGCTCCATGGTCACGCTGCCGGTGACGACTTTCTGAGCCTCCTTGTTGAACGCCAGCAAGGCATCGAACTTTGGACAGAACCAGAAACCGTAATACACCATCTCGGCGACTTCCGGAGCCAGTCGATCGCGAAGGTGCATCAAATCCCGATCCATCGCCAACTGCTCGATATAGCGATGTGCCTCGTACAGCACCGTCATCCCGGGCGACTCATACACGCCGCGGCTCTTCATGCCCACGAAACGGTTTTCCACCATGTCGATGCGGCCCACCCCGTTGCGGCCTCCGATCTCGTTCAGCTTTTCAACAACGCCAAGCGCCGAAAGCTTCTCGCCGTTAACCGAAACCGGGACGCCCGATTCGAAATCGATTGTGACCGATTCTGATTCGTCCGGAGCCTCCTGAGGCGACACGCCCATCCCGAAGTCCACCAAATCGACGCCGTTGACGTCCAAACGCTCCAGCTCGCCGGCTTCATAGCTGATGTGCAAACAGTTTTCATCGCTGCTGTACGGCTTGGCCTTCGACGCCTTGACCGGAATGCCGCGATCTTCGCAATACTTGATCAGCTCCGTACGTCCCGGGAACATGTCGCGGAATTTCTGGATCCGCCACGGCGCAATCATCGTGATTCCGGACTCAAGAGCCTCAGCCGCCAACTGGAAACGGCACTGGTCATTGCCCTTGCCGGTCGCGCCGTGCGCGTACGCTGTCGCTCCGACCTCTTTGGCGACTTGCAGCATCACTTTCGAGATCAATGGGCGAGCAATCGAAGTCCCCAACAAGTACGGCCCTTCGTATTTTGCCTGCCACTGCATCACGGGAAACGCGTAATCGCGGCACAATTCTTCACGAACGTCGACGATGCGAGCCGACGCCGCGCCGGCATTGTTGGCTTTATCGAGCACCTGTTGGCGGTCTTCGCCGGGCTGGCCAAGATCAACGTAGACGGCGTGGACTTCGTAGCCTTCGTCCATCAACCAGCCAAGAATGACGGACGTATCGAGTCCGCCAGAATATGCCAAAACGCAACTGCTCATTATCGCTTCCGTTGAAGAGGTTTCTGTAAGATATTTAGAAGCTCGCATTGTAACCGAAATCGGAACCGCCCACATGAAACGTCACCAATTCGAACAACACGCACGCCACTTTCGTTCCGGCCGCATCAGCCTCAATCAGCTGATTGATCTGGTGTTCGGCGACGGTAAAGAAGTCGTCGTGCTCGAGACCCTGTCCGAAGACGACATCGTGGTCGCGTCGGTGGCCAGCGAGGTTGGCATCCCGGCGTTGAAACCGCGGCCCGACGATGCTCACAAAGGAGACTTTGGTCGCGTACTGTTGGTTGGCGGTTCGCGAGGCATGGCCGGAGCGATTTCGTTGGCTGCCATGTCGGCGCTGCGCAGCGGCAGCGGTCTGGTTACCGCGGCGGTTCCCGAGACCATTGCCGAAGTCGTCGCCGGATTCGATCCGTGCGTGATGACGGTGCCCTGCCGTGACAGCGATGGGCATTTCTCGTCAGTCCCGGAGGACTTGAAGCAGCAGTTAAAAGTCGCCGATGTCGTCGCGATCGGTCCAGGGATGGGGCGCGAAGTCGATCGGTATTTCCTGCAAGCGATCCTCGAATTGTCGCAACCGATCGTTATCGATGCCGACGCAATCCATCTGCTGGCCGAAACCCATTCGATGATCAAGAACCGAAAGTCAGCCACGGTGTTGACGCCTCATCCGGGAGAGTTTTCCAATCTCGCGAACACCGAGTTTTCGAAACGCGGCGAGATGGAAGCCGCGGCGGTCAAGTTCGCTGCGGATCAGGGCTGCATCATTGTGCTCAAGGGGCACAGGACGCTGGTGACCGATGGCTCGCGGGAGTACCGCAACGACACGGGCAACGCGGGGATGGCGACCGGCGGAAGCGGCGATGTGCTGACCGGCGTTGTTACGTCGCTGATCGGCCAAGGCTATGACGCTTTCGATGCCGCCGTGATGGCGGTCCACATTCACGGTCGCGCGGGAGATTTCGCGGCAGAGAAGTATGGCCAGGCGTCGATGGTCGCCAGCAACATTGTGGACTCGCTCGCCGCCGCGTTCAAGTCTCACGTCGCGGTCGGTGCCGAAGTGCGAATCGGTTTCTAGCGACGGCCGCAATACAAAGCACCCAATACAAGCCCGAAGCGCCAGCGAGTGGTTCATCTGCCAACCGCAACTTCCGCGTGCTCCAGCGAGTGATTCATCTGCCAACCGCAACTTCTGCGTGTGCCAGCCAGTGGTTCATCTGCCAGCCGCAACTTCCGAGAGATTCACCACACGTCCGCAACTTCCACATACGCCACCGAATGATTCACCACACGTCCGTCCCTGCGGCAACGTCCGCGAGCCCGTTGGCTCACTCACCCGGCGTCCATTGCATTCGAACCCATCGTTCGTAGTCCTGCCTTCAGGCGGAAACCACACGTCTTCCGGCTAAAGCCGGTACTACCAACGTCCAAATGCACCTATCGCGACTGCAGCAACCACGCGTCGTGCCTACTTCCTGGCCTCGGCTCCCTCCGCCGCCCACGCTTCCAACACCTTGTTCGTCGCGTCCGCATCGATGCGAATGAAGTGATCTCTGATCTCAGGGAAAATCGAAGCCGAAGTGGTCTCGAACTTCAGATTCGTATCATCCTTTTTCGGCATGTGGCAATCAATGCAATTCGACTCGATGCGAGCCCCATGTTCGGGGAACTTTCCGCAATCACTCGACTCATGACACTTCATGCAACGACTGGAAAACAGCTCCAACCGCCCATGCTCGTCCTGATGCGGATTGTGACACGTCGCACAACTCATCGTGTCCGACTCCGTATAGCACGTGCTCTTGGTCATCCGGGGATACTGGTTCGCCGTATGCACGCTGCCAACCACGCCGGGATTCAGCTTGAACTTCTTGTAATCGTGAATCGAATCTCCGGGTCGAAAGTTGAACGTCGAATTCAACGTCTTGCTCTCCCCCGAATGACACTGAGCACAAATGTCATTCAAACGCTCGCGCGGAAGGTCGTTGGGATGCACGATGAACTTTGATTCCGCCGCCTCAGGATTCGCGCGGTGAAACTTCACATGCGATTCAGCCGGCCCGTGGCATCGTTCACAAGTCACCCCCAGGATCATGTTCTTCGGATTCGCAACATTCACACTTTCGGAATCGAACTCAACCATCGTCGCATGGCAGCTCATGCAACCGTCCTGAATCGGTCGGGCGAAATTCGCCAGTCCGTCGGGGTAGTTGGGGCTGTTCACCCAGCCACCCTTCGACAGCCACGAAATCGGCAACTGATACAACGAATTCTCTTGCCAGTACAGATAGGTCTGACCGACGTTTCCGGAACCGGTCACGATGTCGAAGCGGCACGAGTGTTCGTAAGTGCTGCCGTTTTTGTCGATCAGCAGCTTTTGAAAGTGTTGGCCTTCTTCGTTGGTCAGCTGATAACGGAATCCATTGCGTTTCGTGTTCAGCACGTTCTCGTTGTCGGCGAAGGATCCGCGAATCGAACTCCCGTCCGCCAACGCGGATGTTTTATAGTGAGCCGTCTGGACGAAGCCATCGTAATAGTCCGCGTGGCACTCCTTGCAGGTTTCCGGTCCTACAAACCCGGCTTGAAAAATGAAGTTTGGCTCACGCGACGGCGATTGCGACCGCAGATCCAGTTCGGCCTGCTTCGGCAGAATCGCCATCCCCTGCCCGGCTTCGGAGCTCTGCAGGCGTTGCACCATGTCGCTGTTGTAGTAGACCTCCGGATCGACATACGCCACCACATCGCGAAGACTCTCAACGGAATTTTCGTTCGGGGACGGAATCAGAAAGCACGCTGCAATCGCACCGACCACGACGATCGCAACCAAGGCAACTTTAAACTTCATTCGCGTCCCTCCTGGCGACCCGGGTTCGCAAGCCGCTCGCCCTGCCTGCTCAGTGTCCTGATGCACGGTGCTCTTTTAAACTGACTGCCGAACGAATCCGCGATTCCGCAAAGTACATTGCACTACGAAAATTCTGGCACCAATAATCTGGGTCTATCGTACCCGAACGCCACGCTGGGTGCATGGGGATTCGATCAAATCAGATCGGCTATGCGACTTTTCCCGGCCGGTCTGGCATCACAATGCTGCGTTTTCCCCGAAGATGAAGGGGCTAAGCGGACGACGTGCCAGTCCATCGCAATCAGGAACGCGTGGCGCGGGCGAATCGAACATCAGCCGCGGACTTTCGTCGTCGCGTTTGGCGGATGACACGCGCCGATGACTCGCGGCGATAGCTTGCGTTCGAAAGTCAGCGTCGGGCAATGTGAGCGGCACGGCGCTAGCCGCCGGTCCGTTGCGCTTTTACCGGCTAACGCCTTTCCGCTGATGTTTCGCCGCGTTGACGACATGAAAGTCAATTTGTCAAACAGCGCCTAGGGCGAGATGTATCGCAGCAAGTTTCGCAGTGGCTGGCCGTCAACGTAAGCCGTCGGCTGTCCGATGATTCCCTGGCCAAGATAAGTCCCGGCGGGCATGTTGCGGAAGTTCAGCAGTGGCGTGTAGTAACCTGATCCGCTGACAAACGGAGTCCACCAGTTGCCTCCGGTTTGGTTGAACTGCGGCACGCCGATTCCGGCTTGAAGCGGATAGCCAGGCTGAGCACCGGCGTAGCCTGGAGCCGCGTATCCGGCTTGCGGTTGAAACGCTTGTTGCGGAGCCTGATAGCCGTTGTAGTTGCCGAAGTTCTGCGGCGGGTATTGCAAGTTCTGTGGCGGAGCGGAAACTCCGTTGCAGTTGCATTGTGCCAGCCGATTGTTCTGTGGAAAGTTCAGTTGCGGAGGCTGGTTTGCGGCCTGTCGGTAGGCGGTGACCTGTTTGTCGTCGCGATCGGGATAGTCATACTTTTCCCGGTTCCCATCGTCGCGTCGGTCGGCAGTTTCGCGGTCTAAGCTGCTTCGGTCAAAGCTGCTACGATCAGGCGTTGATTTATCGATCGAAGGATTCCCGGGGGCTCTGGCGATCCGCACCATTCGCTTCCCACCAACCGATTCGCTGATCACCCGTCCGCCGCTTTTCGTTGGCGACGACGATCGAACGTACTCTTGCCTGGTATCGTTGCCGTTGTATTGAGCGAAGGCGTTGGCTGTTGAAACGAGTGTGCAGCAACAGACCATCAGGGCGAGGAACAAACGTGAGTTGTCGATCATGAGGACTTCTTTCGGTAGGCGTAGTATCGAACCGACATATAGCAAATCCCCGCCCCCCCAAACAGCCAGAAGTTTGCTAGCGAAGCGGTGTCAGTGACGGCAATTGCGTAGCGACGGTCGAACGGCGAGTTGGGTTGGGAACACTAATCTTCACTGATCAACACTAATCCCGCACCGGACCCAAACCGCCTGTCGGCATCATGGAATTAGTGCAGATTAGAGTCGATTAGTGTTCCCTCCTTCCGCCTGGATCGCGGTCGTTATCGCAAACCACTCATCTTCACTGATCAACACTAATCCCGAGCCGTACTGCCGCCTGTCCGCACCATGTAATTAGTGCAGATTAGAGTCGATTAGTGTTCCGTCCGTCCGCATGGATCGCGGTCGTGATCGCAAACCACTAATCTTCACTGATCAACACTAATCCCGTACCGGGCTGCCGCATGTCTGCATCATGGAATTAGTGCAGATTAGAGTCGATTAGTGTTCCCTCCTTCCGCCTGGATCGCGGTCGTTATCGCAAACCACTAATCTTCACTGATCAACACTAATCCCGCACCGGACTGCCGCCTGTCTGCATCATGGAATTAGTGCAGATTAGAGTCGATTAGTGTTCCCTCCGTCTGCCAGGATCGCGATCGTTATCGCAAACCACTAATCTTCACTGATCAACACTAATCCCGCACCGTACTGCCGCCTGTCCGCATCATGGAGTTAGTGCAGATTAGAGTCGATTAGTGTTCCTTCCGTCCGCCTGAATCGCTGTCGTGATGTCGGAACACTCATCCTCACTGATCAACACTAATCCCGCACCGGACTGCCGCCTGTCTGCATCATGGAATTAGTGCAGATTAGAGTCGATTAGTGTTCCCTCCGTCCGCCTGGATCGTTCGCGCTCATCGTCACAAATCGATTTCAAAGAGCGAACCGTTTCCACTCCAGTTCCTTTGCTGCGCCGTAGTTGATCAGATATCCAATTTTCTTTTCGCTGATCCGCAGGTAGTTGAACAGTTGAGCTTCATGCTCAGCCGCGATCGCCTTCACTGCTTTCAGTTCAACAACGATTTCATCAAAGACGAGTAAGTCTGGGCGATAGACCGTGGTGAGGGGGAGTTCTTTGTAAGTGACTTGCAGATCAGCTTTGCTTTGGAACGGGATGTTTCGCAATCCGAGTTCGATCTCAAGGCTCTGCTGATAAATCTCTTCAGCCATCCCAAAGCCTTGCACGTTGTAGACCTCAAACGCCGCACCCATCAAGTCGTAGCCTTCTTGCTTCAGCATGTTTTGTCCTGCTTGGGGTTGGGGAACCTGATCCTGACAATTGACACTAATTTTGGAACGAACAAAAGCCGCACGCGCTATGATGTATTAGTGCAGATTAGAGTCGATTAGTGTTCCCTCCGTCCGCCTGGATCGCGGTCGTGATGGCGGAACAATCAACACTAATCCCAACCGGACGTTGGCCGCATGTCCCGATCGCGCATTAGTGTAGATTAGAGTCGATTAGTGTTCCTTCCGTCCGCCTGGATCGCGGTCGTGATCGCAAACCACTCATCTTCACTGATCAACACTAATCCGGACCGGACTGCCGCCTGTCCCGATCGTGCATTAGTGCAGATTAGAGTGGATTAGTGTTCCTTCCGTCCGCTGGGTTTTGTTCGTGATGTCAGAACACTCATCCTCACTGATCAACACTAATCCGGACCGAACTGCCGCATGCCCCGATCGTGCATTAGTGCAGATTAGAGCGGATTAGTGTTCCCTCCGTCCGCCTGGATCGCGGTCGTGATGGCGGAACACTAATCTTCACTAATCGACACTAATCTGGAACTGAATGTGTTCTGACGCCAACGATCTTGGATGACCGATTGGAAGCAATGCCGGATTATCAAGGCGTTCCGATGCACTGCGTAAATAATGTGCCGGACTCAGGCGTACATGGCACCCAGATACTGACCTATTGTTCGAACACTGCAACAATAAGGCAGTTGTCTGACCGTATTCGAAGAACGTTTGCTGTGTAGCCTTTGCCGCGATCCATAAGGCCAGCAAACCATGCTGCAACGTCTTTCTTCAGGTATCCAAGGCTCTTGCCGTAGGAGTTTCGAACCTCAACCGCGTTTCGATCATTGCTATTTGTTGGCTCGCGAACAAGTTGTAGCGGCTCGTTCTTGGCGAGCTTTTGGATCCAGTAACTTCGGTCTCCAATGTGTTCACCCACAACACGAAATGTAAACCTCGGCTCTGGGTTTGTCTTGGGGAAAACGGACTTGATGTTTTTTGATTCGCTTTCCGGACTCGCGACAACTTCAGCGTCTACAACCTGTTCTGGAATTAGGCAAGTCGTTGGTAGAAAACCCTGAACGGGTAGATTGATTAGGATTCTTTTCAAAAGTAAGGCAAATTCTAATCCTTCAGGTTCGTTCTCTATTTCAAACTTGAAAAATAGACTTTTGCCAGTTGATCGACTGCAAAAGATTCCGTCAGCAAAGACTTCAATTCTTTGAATCGAACTGTGAGTTGCTTTTCTCGATTCAAAACTGGAGTCGAACAGAATTCTCTTGGACGTAAGCATCGCGTATCCTCGTCCAATGCTTTTCAAGTAATTGTCGCCGCTGACCCAAATACCCTTGGGCCTTTTCAGCTGTACGATTTCGTTCCACTCGACTTCCTGCCTGGCCAGCACCCTTTCATTTTTTTGCAAGTTTACCGATGCATCAATCTCTGGGAACTCCGCTAGTTCCGTCATGTTCAACCGGTAGGCTTGTCGGCTTAACTTAAGTGCTAATTGCTTCTCTGACGTGAGTTTGATTTTGGTCTCCAAGCCGACTGCAAAGGAGTTGATTCGCTTTTCTTCGTCAGGTGAAAGAATGCCATCTTCCAAAGCGTCATCGATCAATGATTCGACGAGTCCGTCAACCTCTGTCGTCAGGATTTCGTTTACAACGGACAGATCAAGTTTTGCCTTTGAAGCGAATTGTTCAATCGTTGATTTTTCGTCTGACGAAAGAATCCCGTCTGAGATTGCTTGTTGAATAAACTTGCGGAGACGATTCTTGTTTTCCTTATCCGTGTTCGCCTTTCTTTCGGCGATGTGTTCGAGTCTTAAAGTTTCGGCTTCGACGATTTTTGCCATCTGCTGAACTGGTGCCAACAATTGAGTGTTGAACACGACCCATTCGTTTGCAGTGAATTTCGCAGACTTGACCTCGCAGCTTCGCGTTAGTGCGCCATTTTTGTGCATCGACAACAAGTCAATGTCGGACATCGGGCCGACGGTATCTGAAAGTATGAGTTTTTTCGGCACTTTTACCCACCAAGTGGATGAAAGTTCTGACCTGATGTCGCGAGTCGTATTGGGTAGCAAGAAGACTACAGAGTTACATTTTCCACATTTCGCTCTTCGCCCTTCGCTGGTCGTCGCATACTTCATCTTGGTGTTGCAAAACGAACAAATGTGTATTCTTTCCGATGCAGTCATTTGAGTCCTTCTCGCAACAATCCACCAATAACGAACGATGATGCTTCCATTACATGTTCATCAAGAATTGTCTCTTCACCCACGAGGTCAGCGATCGTACGCGAAACCTTTGCCAATCGGTCCATGTTGCGAGTTGACAGCCCACTACTTTCGATGACCGACTTAAATTTTTCAAAGCCGACAGGAGAGAATTCGCAATAGTCTTCCATGCAACCACCCGGAATGGCAGCGTTGAATGGAATGTCGCTATTGCGAAACCTCTCCGTCTGGATCGATCTCGCCGATTCAACTCTCTTTCGAATGTTCGAAGATTGGTTCTCCTTGGCCTTGGCGAACCGTTCATCAGTTGTCAAAGGTCGCAGTTCGACCTGCAAGTCAATGCGGTCGCATAGTGGACCACTGATTTTGTCTTGGTACTTCTTGATTTGTTTTCCTGTGCAATCGCATCGGTCAGTTGGTGAGTATCCGCAGGGGCAAGGGTTCATTGCCGCAAGCAACGTAAAGTCACAAGGGAAATTCAACATGGCATCCACTCGCGAAATGCTAATGTTTCGATTCTCCAAGGGTTGCCGCAAAGACTCCAGAGACCTTCGGCTAAATTCGGGAAGTTCATCCAAGAACAAAACCCCAAGGTGTGCCAATGTAATTTCACCTGGGCTAGGGGTACCAGACCCGCCTCCGATCAACGCCGCCATGGAAGTGCCATGGTGCACGTCTCTCAGCGGGCGTCTGGTGACGGCAAGTCCATCTGATTCCAATCTTCCAGTCGCCGAGTATATACGAGTTAATTCAACTTTTTCCTTTGCCGATAATCTTGGTAAGATACCCGGAAGGGCTTTTGCAATTAGTGACTTCCCTTCGCCGGGTGGTCCAATCAATAACAAGTTGTGACCACCTGCAGCGCAAATTTCCGCTGCTCGCTTCGCTTTCTCTTGACCACGGATGCGCCCGAAATCCGGGGCTTTTTCAATGGCATTCTCGAAAGACAATTTTTCGTTTAATGCATTCTTAAGTTTCTTGCGTCCGTGAAAAAACTCGATGACTTCATCGAGCGTTTCTACGGGATATATCGAACATCCTTCATGGCCGCTCTTGGCCAAAATCAATGCGCATTCTCTTTCGTTTCCTTTTGGGACTATTAATGATTGGCCCGGTTTCGCCTCGAAAGCTACTGAAAGTGCGCCGGGAACTCTACGTACCTCTCCGTGGAGCCCAAGTTCTCCCATCAGAACGAACTGCTGCTCGCGTTGGTCTGCCAAGTCCGGAAGTATCCCGCATGCCTGAAGTAAGATTATGGCGAGTGGAAGGTCGAGCCAAGTTCCTCTCTTGGGCAAGTCAGCGGGTGCCAAATTGATAAGCACCTCTACGTCTGTTGTTTGAATGCCTAGTTTTGAGAACGCACCCTCGATGCGCATTCTCGCTTCCTGAATCGCTGGCCCAGCCATGCCCGTAATTCGAAAGGATTCAGCAATTGGGCGAGGAGAGTATGTTACCTCGATCGCCCTGGCCTGTAACTCAATGAGGTATCCGTCTAAGCCGAATAGGATTCCACCGGTGAGAGTATGGTCGCGTTTCAGCAAATGGCCGTGAATTCTTTTGCGCTCTTCTAGTTTCCAATTCATGTGGTTTCTCAGAATTTTAACTTGTGCAATTTGCCGTTTTTATTGGCCCAAGTGCAATTGAGCCCCGCCACCGCGACGCCCTGTCCTGCCATGATATTCATGTCGGACATGTCTTGAAGAATCCAACCGCAGGCATCTAGCTGGCGGTCGATTTGTTCGCGGGCTCGGTCTTCGGGAGTCAAGAAATACAGTCAGTGGTTAGCGTCAAAATTTTGCCAGCGGCTATTGTAACCGAATCATCGATTAAGGTAATCGATGCGGGATGCTGGTTGCGATCGCCAAACGATTTCATGAGACTGGTTTCATCGCTGCTTTAATCGGCAGGCAATAGGCTCAACTCTTTCGCAAACCAGCGCTACTGATTCGGAAGTTAGGCAACGCGGATAAACCATCTACCCAAATCGCGCAGAGGTCTTCGTAACTGGCCACGCGATTTAGCCAAACGACAAAACGATTTAAAAAGATGGCCAAACCATTTAGCTAAATGGTGCGAGGATTTAGCCTAATCATTTGATGGCTTGCCCTGGTAAAGTTTGCATCCGTTGAGTCGTAACGGATTGCTCGCGAAACGGAGGGCATTCCTCGCTGCCCTGATGTCCGTGGAAGCACGACGCGGCGCCAATTTTGAGACGCCCCAAGGGTTCTCCGCCTGCGACAGGTTTTCTTTTCTCGCCGCGCAAAACAGGGTCGTAGCGTACAGGGCTCGGCAGGCATTTGGGTTTGTGGGGTGATGACGTCCCGGAAAGACGCATCTGATTTTTGAAAGGATGTGCCCCCTAACTTTCTTTGGGAAAATAACATGACTACGAACTCCTACGTACCCGCTGCCGATGGCAAATTCGATCTGTTCGCGAACAACTTCGTCAGCACCATCAAAGCCGATCCGACTACCTTTGACATGACGACCGAGTCCATCACGGAACTCGAATCGCTGCTGACCGAATGGGATGACGCCTACTTCGGTTCGCAAGCCAAACGCGATGAGGCTCTGGCCGCGGTGACGGAAAAAGAGCAAAACCGTGTTGAGCTGGAAAAGCGGATTCGACACGCGGCGAAACTGATTCAGGCAAACACCAACATCAGCAATGAGGCTCGCCGCAAAGCCGGTTTGCCGGTCCATAGCGAAACTCGCAAACCCGTTCCGGCGCCGTCCACGTTCCCGATCGCGTTCGTCGAGCAAAAAGCGGCGTTGCAACACGATTTGCGGTGGGTCGATTCGGCGACTCCAACGCGTCGGGCTCGCCCGGCTGTGGCCAGCGGTTGTGAGGTCTACGTTTACATCGGTGCATCGCTGCCGACGGATTTCGATGCCTTCAAGTTCATTGGCATCAGCTCAAAATCGCCGCGTCGGCTGGATTTCGATCAGGCAGATTGCGGCCAGACGGCGTTCTATCGCCTCCGCTGGATCAACAACAAAGGCCAAACAGGTCCCTGGAGCGAAGTCGTTTCGGCCACGATTTTTGGCTAATCGCCAGTCCGCGTTTCGATGTATGTCGTACCGGGCTTTCACCGGAAGTCGATCCGTTCGGCTTCCGTCTGAAGGCGGGTGGTTGGCGTGCGCGAGTACGAGCACGACGCGGCAGCGAGTGAGTCCGCTGGTTGTTCGTTTGCGTTGTCGGGTTGGCTTATGTAGTCATCTACTCACACACTTGCTCACTCGCTGGCGCTTCGGCCGTTTACTCTTTCATCCAATCGGGTGTCTCGGGCAACGATTGCATCAGCCTGGCGATATCCGCTTCCGTCATCTTCTCCGCGGTCGATTCGAGCATTTTCTTGAAGTGTGCCTTTTGGTAGCGGGCTCTCGGAAACGCGATGTTTCCTTTGGGTGACATGCCGCTGGCCAGCAATTCGCCGTCCGCAGACAACATCACCATCCAGGGGATCCCGCTAAAATCTGGCCCATACTTTTCTTTAATTTGGTCCGCGTTCGCCATCCGCGTATCCGTTTTCACATAGACAAAATCTTTCTCGATCACTTCTTTGTGACTGTTCAAATAGCGAGAAAGCAGGATGCATGGACCGCAGGACGGACCGCCCATCTGCAACAGCACTTTTCTTTTGCTTTTCCTGGCGGCGCGCAGGCCATCTTGCAGCAAGGCCGTAGCGTCAGCAAATCCTTTCGAATTCTCCTTCGCAAACCCGGTCAATGTTTCCAGGCTGCTTTCGTCCCACGTCTCGAATTCCATTTGAGCAACAGGCTCTCCTGTTTCAGTCACGATCGACAATGTCGCCCCCAACTCAGGCGGTGCCTGGATGCCCTTGTCCTTGAGTTCGGACGCTTTTGCCCTCGGCACGTACTGAACGATGTAGTTGTTATCAACCAGCTTTTGCAACTGCGATTGGTCACTCAGAGCTTGATGGAATCGATCCGAAAACATCGAGTCCGCGTCAGTGCAAACCAGGATCACACGCTCCCCTCCGATTTCAGCAAGTTCCAGATTCTTTGCCAATCGGCTATTCACATCATGCTCTGCAAACGCACTCATCCGCTGGAGTAAGGATGAAATCCTGTTCGCCAATTCGGGGTTTCTACTTCGAGGTGCGATCAGTATGAGGCTTTCGTTCTCGGCAGTCGCAATCAGCCTTGCTTTGTCGGACTTCCATAATTCAGGCTCTATTTCATTCTTGATTCGTGACAACACGACCGATCCATCAAATACCGGATTCTTTTCCTTGTCCAAACTCCAGACCGGCAGTTCGCCAATGGAAAACGCGACCGCCATCATGAGGTCAGGCTTGGGCGTTTCCTGGCTGATCGCGATACTTGAGCCCACGAAGGTTGCCAGCCAGAAGGTAGACGTCGCAATAATGGTCGAACGAGTCATGTGAGATCCGTGTGAACAATTTGGAACCTGAAAAGCAGGCAATAGTCTATCAAAGTTCGCGTGGCAAAATTCGGTTCGATGGTTTAGACAATCCACGTTCACGCAGGGACGGACCATTGAGCGATGTTATCGCGGCAACGATCTTTTGACTTGATCCAGTATTTTCGTTAAACGATGTTTGGCGGGTCGAGCTTTAGCCGGAAGGCAGGCAGTTTCCGCCTGAGGCCGGTACAACGAACCGCGGCACTGTAAACTTTCACGAATGTGCACAGTTTCCAATTTAGGTTGGAACGAAAATATGACCGACGCGTAAGCGTAATAGCTAAACTTCTCATTCCCTCGTAGAACCGCTTTCAAAACTTTGTGGATGCAGCGTTTCGCCGCAGTTGGTACAAGTAATACTGTGGCGAGACGCCGCAGCCACTAACAAGTGATCGGTTTTGAAACCAGGCACTGTTTGAAAAATTGATTTTCATGTCGTCATCACGGCCAAACATGAGCGGCGAGGCGCTAGCCGCCGTTAAACAGCGCAACGGACTGGCGGCTAGCGCCTTGCCGCTCACGTTTACCAAACAGTGTCTGGCACGTGTATGAACCCCATGATCTGATTGGAGAATTTAATGCTGCGTATACTTTCATTGCTTTCGATTGGAATTCTCATTGTTCTTGCGGCAATCTATCTGTTCGCAGGTAAGGGGCAGCAGGTTGCGGGGAATGCAACGCAGATCAAATCTACCGCCGTGAATTCGCAGGAGCAGACGGAAGAGCGTGGCGTTGAGGAATTGTCACTATCCCTCAACGAGAACTCGACCCTGTTCCGGCGAAGCATCAGCATGGCTGCGATGGGCTCGGGGACGACAGACTTTAAGATAAAGGGAGTTCTGGCGGATCGAAGAGTTGCCAGGCTATACGTGCATCTTGATCGAATGGATGCCGATGCTGCGGCAATTCAGGCAAGCGAGTGGTTCGATCGTTCCTTCGAAACCTACAGTAAGGCGTGGAAGGACGCTGGAATTGTGCCAGCCAACGAAATCTACGCTCCCCACGCTCACTTGTTTTTGTGCTCGGAGTTTTGCTCGCCTGAAACGGTGTTGGCGAAGGTGGACGAATGGAATCGTTGGTACGAGGAGGACAACGATTCAAAGATTGGCTCGAACGTGGACAGCCTGTTTTCAATCAACCTCCAGCTGAACGTGGTTGGACGTGCCGAGGGCTGGTCGATCGACGAGTTGAATGATTTTTTGGCCGTGACGCTGGGGCCGCGATTCGCTGCGGCGGGGGACGGTCCGCCAAAGCTGGCGTTGGGACAGCTAACAGCGCCGGAGCAGACGTTGGACCAGGATGATCCTCTGGCTTTGGTGCCAGAGTTCTCAGATCCATCCTTGCTGGTCGATCCTCGCCGAGAGGAACTTGTTCTCAAGTTTCTCCGTGACATCCTCCGCGACTTTGTACTGAAGTCAAAGGCCTAAAACGCGTTTCAAATCAGCGTCCGTCGAAACGGCATTCGTGAACTGTCGCTCAGTTTAGGCACTGTTCGATAAATTGATTTTCATGTCATCATCACGGCCAAACATGAGCGGCACGGCGCTAGCCGCCGTTAAACAGCGCAACGGACCGGCGGCTAGCGCCGTGCCGCTCACATTTACCAAACAGTGCCTGGCCGGATCTATCTATTCGAGATGCTGTGAGCATTCTTGGCGCTGCGTGTAAAAGTTGCCGCCCAAAAATCAACTGGCTTTTAGCGTCCCGTTGCGTCGAGCACATGGTCATCGTTGTCCGGGTTGCCCTGAGTCAGTTTCGCGATCTTGAAACCGGCGGCGGCGACCAGCATCGTCATGAGCGGGCTGAGGATGTTGAAGAAACAGTACGGCAAGTAAGCCAACGTTTCGACACCCAAAACCGTCGACTGAGCCGCACCGCAGGTGTTCCACGGAACCAGAACGGATGTTACCGTGCCGGCGTCTTCGAGTGTTCGCGAAAGGTTCTCCGGAGCGAGGCCACGTTCCTGGTAGGTCTTGCGAAACATGCGGCCCGGAACCACGATCGCCAGGTACTGATCCGACGCCGTCACGTTCAGGAACAGGCAACTGCCGGTCGTCGTCGCAACCAGTGAAGCCGTCGAATTGGCCACGCTGACCAACGGACGAGTGATCCGCTGCAACAAACCTGTGGCTTCCATCACGCCGCCGAAACACATCGCGCAAATGATTAACCAAACCGTGTTCATCATCCCGTACATGCCCTTGGCCTGCATCAGTTTCTGAGCCGGTTCGAAATCCGTTGCGACTTCGATGCTGTCCTTCATCGCGTTGACGACCGCCATGTAAGAGCTCTCCAGATAGTTGGCTCCGGCGCCGATCTCGCGGACGACTTCGGGCTGCATCACGATCGCGCACACGCCGCCCAAAACGGAGCCGCAAAACAACGCCACAACCGCGTCGAATTTCATCGCAACCAAAACCAGCGTCGCCAGCGGAACCAACATCAACCACAACGAGATATTGAACTTTTCCGACAACGCCGCCACCAATTCGCCTGACTGATCCGTCGGGCCGGAAACATCGTTCGACATTCCGATCGCCAGAAACGCAATCAGCGTGATCACAATGCTGGGCACCGTCGTCCAGGCCATGTAACGGATGTGCGTGAACAAGTCCGTGCCGGCCATCGCCGGCGCGAGGTTGGTGGTGTCCGACAGCGGAGACATCTTGTCGCCGAAATAGGCTCCGGAAATGATGGCTCCGGCCGTGATCGCGTTGTTGAAACCCAGTGCTTGCCCGATGCCCAGAAGCGCGATTCCGACCGTGGCGATCGTCGACCATGAGCTTCCTGTGATCACCGAAACGAGGGAACAGATCACGACGCAGGCAAACAGAAACGTGCCGGGGCTGAGAATTTGCAACCCGTAGCAAACCATCGCCGGCACGACTCCGCTAAGCATCCACGTTCCGGCCAGAGCCCCGATCATCAGCAGGATCAGGATGGCGTTGAGTGCCGAACCGATGCTGGCGTTGATGCCCTCGAGCATCTTGTTGAATGGGACTTTCAGGATCCATCCAAACAGCCCGGCGGTGACCGCGGCGACGACCAGTGCGATCTGGTTGGGGCCGTAGGTTGCGTCGTCTTTATAGAAGTAAACGTTGACCGCCAGCAGCGCGATCAGGACGACGACCGGGACGAAGGCATACCACAGCGGGATGGAATCGATGTGCTCGTCGCTGACCGTCAGGAAGTCGGGAAGGTCGGGCGTTGGGGGATTGGTTTTGGAGGGAGACGAGTACGGATTGTCTTTGCTCATGTATTGACCTGGCCGCGGAAGTAGTTTGTGCACGACTCAAGATAGCAAAAGTGATGCAGGCTTGCAGCGGGCGGACCGGGAGCATCGTCGGCGTGGGACGCGGGCATCGTTGCCCTTCGGTTTGCCGACGTTGTTCCGGCGGCGTCGACGTGGCTTGGACAGCAGCGGTTGGGGCCGCTATCCAACGGGTATCGGTGCCGCTATTCCAGCGGGTATTCGTGCCGCTATTCCAGCGGCAGGCGCAGATCGAAAACCGTCCGCAGGTCTCCAGCGTCGACGCGATGAGTCAACGATCCGCCGTGCAGATTCGCGATCCGCCAGGACTTCGACAGCCCAAAACCGAGGCCTCGTCCTGCTTCGCGGCCCGAGTAAAACGGATCGAAGAGATGTTGCTGAACTTCTTCGCTGATGCCGACGCCGTTGTCCGAAACGGAAAAGCACATCATCCCGTCGTCGCGCGAAATTCGAATCTCAATCTCGCCATCGTCGTGACGAATCGCTTCGGCCGCGTTCTGGATCAGACACGCCAGGACGACTTTGATTTGAGTCGGATCAAACGTCGCCCGCTCAATCCGGTCGGCAACCATTGCCGTCACCGAGGCCCCTGATCGAATCAGCGGCAACAGGTTGGCTTCGCATTCGCGAATCAGTTTGCTGACCATCAGCCGAACGTCAACAGACTCGACACGCAATTCCGGAGGATGCGCGAACAGCATCATGTCGGAGATCATATCGTGGGCTCGCATCGCCTGTTCATGCATCACGGCCAGTTGAAACCGACGGTCCGGATCGGTTTCTTCGGCCAGCATCGTATGCGCCCGCGTTGCCACGTTGGCCAACGGATTGTTGATCTCGTGGCTGGCCCCGTAGGCCAACTGTTTCATGGCAGCCAGTTTGGCGTCGAGTAGTTTTGCTTCGAACTGTTTCTTTGACGCCAGACGATCTGAAAGCAAGCCAACCACTGCCGCGTTAGCATCGTCGCAACGATGACTGGCAGAAGTGTCCGGCCATTTGCTGTTCGATGGCTTGATGCGATGAACGCGAAACGATTCGACAAACATCGATTCGATCAGCGTCTTGACGGCAGACTTGCGCGGGCGTTCATTCTTCGGCAGCACGTGTTTGTTAATCACGCGGACGAACTTCGACAGCGACTTGGCCAGCTGCTTTCGGTTTTTGGCACGAAAGAAGTTTTCAACTGCCTCGTCGGTATCCCATTCGAACGAATCCGCTGAACAGGTTTGCACATCGACGACGTGGCCCAGAGCCGTATCGATCGCGTTGCTCTCACAGAAACAATGGTCCAGCCGCGAAAGCAGTTGGACCATCGATTGAATCGGAGCACCACTGCAGTCAACCGCTCGGGAGATCGCGATCAACAGCAAAGATGGATTGGAGCGGATCAGTTCGGCAAGCTTGTCGGACGAAATCCGATTCTGGGATGCCGCGATCCACTGAGTCAATTGTGATTCAGGACACGGCAGCGATGCACTGATGCGCTGCCCCTGCGGTCCTCGAAGTTCAGTCTTGAGCAAAAACAAGTTTCGACGCCCGTGTCAAAATCCGTATTTGAAGGTGGGTAGTAACAGGTTTTTGCCGCGTTGGCAGGCTGCACTTCTGTTGCAACGCCCCTGGCGGAACCATTCCAACCGACGACGGTGATACTACGAACCCAGGTCTTGAATCGGTTCTAGCCCTGAGTGCCGGTTGCCGCACCGACTGGATCCATTTCCAGCATCTGGCACGAACGCTCGACCAGTTTTTCGACATCGAATGGCTTGTTCATAAAGTCATCCGCACCGGCCATCAGCAAGTCCTGAATCTTGTCCTGCTCCACCATTCCCGAGATGCAAATGATCTTCAGGCTCTTCATGGTGTCGTCGCTGCGGACGCGTTGGCAGACTTCTTTACCGTTGATATCCGGGAGCATGACGTCCAGGATCACAAGGTCAGGGCGAAACTCCCGGACCAACATTCCCGCGTCGAAGCCGTTGTTCGCGGACTTGATTTCGAAGCGATTGTCTCGCGCGAAAGAGTCCATCAACAGCTCAACCAAATCCACATCGTCATCCACGATCAGCAGCTTACGCTTACCGCTTTCGAGTGCTTCGGTCGGAATGCCGTTTTCTTTCATGAACGAATACAGGTGATCTCGCGGAATGCGACGAAAGCGGCTGCCGGGAACGCGGAACCCTTTAAGACTGCCGTTGTCGAAGCAACGAATGATCGTTTGCTGACTCACTTTGCAAATTTTTGCAGCTTCGCCAGTCGTAAACACTGTTTTAGTAGTCATGGGTCCATCCTCTCCCTGGGTGGTCGACGCGTTTCTATTGAACGCAACGAATTGAAATTTCACATTCCATTGATAGAGCCGAAACAACAAATTGTTTCCATCGTTCGCAAAGCAGCCAACTGTTGTAGCTTGCGAACACGCTCCAGTTGGCAACGCCGACCGTCTCTTCCGAGCTTGCCGACTTTGCCAACGCAGCGGATTATGAACAGACTGCCAAACTCGGTCAATATTGATATGCCAACGCAAATTGCCAAAGTGACAGCAGTTTGAACCGGCTGCCAAAATGCTGGCTAACTTTGAAAAATGACTTTGGGCCGAGTGTCCACTTTGCTAAGGTCCGCCCGAACAGGACTCACTCGCACAGAATTAGAAGCCATCTTGGACGCCACGTTTAAAACTTTAAGTTCCAGGCAACGGACAGCTCGAACGATGCGATTGACGCATCGCGCCGCAGTTGGATTGATGTTGCTCGTCGCAGTTACATCGATGTCGATGATCGGCTGTGGCACAACCACCAGCCGCACGGGAACGGAACAGCTTTTGATTTCCGACGCCGTCGACAAGGCCGTGGACCGGATCGATTTCTCTGCGCTCAACGGAGTGAAAGTCTATCTGGACTCGCGTTACATTTCTTCGCTGAAGACAAACCTGTTCATCGATTCGAACTACGTCATCAGTTCGCTGCGTCAACAACTTACATCGTCCGGTGCTCTGATTCAGGACGATCGCGAGCAAGCCACTTTGATCGTCGAGCCACGCGTCGGCGCGTTGGGAGCCGACGGCCACGATGTGACTTACGGCGTTCCGCAATCCGGAGCGTTGAGTTCCGCGGTGAGCGTCGTTTCCGGAAGCTCGATTCCTTCGATCCCGGAAATCTCTCTCGGCCGCACCGATGCTCAGTCTGGAGTCGCGAAACTGGTCGTGTTCGCCTACGACCGCGAAACTCGCGAACCGATTTGGCAGTCAGGACTGGCCAAAGCCGAAAGCACCAGCAGCAACACTTGGATTCTTGGTGCGGGTCCGTTTCAACGCGGCTCGATCCATAAAGGCGTCAAGTTCGCGGGCCGTAAAATTGATCCGCCAGCTCACCCGACGCATCAGAACATGCTCAACGAAGAAGAACTCTACATTCCGTCGGAGCTGCATTTCGACCAGGCGTTTCTGTTCAAGCAGAATCCCGGCCGCGAGGATGAGGAAGAGGCCGAAGAAAGCGATGTCGCGCAGGCCAGCTTTGAAAAGGAAGACGACAAAGCCGACGGCGAGGGCAAGAGTTCCGCAAAAGATGGCAAGCAGAAACCAGCCGCGAAGAAAGACTCCAAAGTCAAACAGGCGGGCGGCGGCAAGTGAGGCGATCTCAGTCCCGCATCTATCGCGAACGTGACTCCAGCTTCAACATCACTTGGTCAATGTCCGCCCGTGTGATGCCGCTGATTCGCTGAGCCTGATCGATGTTTGCTGGCCGGAACTTTGTAAGTTTCTCTTTCGCTTCGCGACGCAAATGAGTCATCGCTTCGTAGTCGAAGTGGTCCGGGATTTTCTTTTCTGCCAGGCGGCGCCGACGGTCGATCATCGTTTGTTGTCGCGTCACGTATCCCGAATACTTCACGTCGTAAGTGACTTGCTGATGCACGTCGGAGTCGACTGTTGCAAGCTCGGGGCAGAACGGGACCAGCTCCTCCCACACCGTTTCCGGGCGGCGAAGCAAGTGCTCCAGCGTGATGTTGTCGCCAGTCCGTTTCTTGGCGATCAGCTCGCGAATTTGCGTGATCTCGGACTCTTTGGCTTCGATCTCCTGAGCCCGGATCGCGTCGACCAGACCGAAGTCTGCGGCGATCTTCGTCAGGCGACGATCCGCATTGTCCTGACGCAGCAGCAAACGAAAGTCCGCGCGGCTGGTGAACATGCGATACGGTTCGTCAACACTGAGCGTCACCAAATCGTCGGCAAGCACGCCAATGTATGCCGCGCTGCGTTCAAGGATCAGCTCGCCACGATCGGAAACAGCAGCCGCAGCGTTGGCTCCTGCGATCAGCCCCTGGGCACCGGCTTCCTCATAGCCCGTCGTTCCGTTGATCTGGCCGGCGAAGTACAGCCCGCTGACCGTTTTTGTTTCCAGTGTCGGACGAAGTTGGTTCGGCGGGCAGAAATCATATTCCACCGCATAGCCGTAACGCATGATCTGTGCGTTCTCCAGTCCGGGAATCATTTTGAACATCTGGTCCTGGACGTCGCGCGGCAAACTGGTTGAGATTCCGTTCACGTAGACTTCCTGAGTCGAACGTCCTTCGGGCTCAAGAAACAGCTGGTGCCGATCGCGGTCTGCGAACTTGACAATTTTGTCTTCGATCGAAGGGCAATACCGCGGCCCCGAGCCATGGATCTGTCCGGTGTACATCGGCGCGCGATGCAAGTTGGCTTCGATCAGTTTATGAACGTCAGGGTTGGTGTGGGTGATCCAGCAAGGAATTTGCTCGACTGAAAAGTCCTTCGACAGAAATGAAAACGGCTGGGGCTGTTCATCGCCAGGCTGAATTTCCGTTTTGTCGTAGTCGATGGTGCGACTGTTGAGACGCGGCGGCGTTCCGGTTTTGAATCGAGCCAACTCAAAGCCCAAACGATTCAAAGCCGCGCTGATTCCGGTTGTCGTTCCTTCACCCGCACGGCCGCCTTTGATTTTCGATTCGCCGGTGTGCATCAACGCCGATAGAAACGTCCCGGTCGTCAGGATGACTGTCGGAGCCCGATACTCGAAATCGCCTTTGACACGGATGCCGATGATCTTCTGCCCGTCGGAAGTAGATTCAGTCAGCAAGTCTTCAACAATCTCCTGACGCAAGTCCAGGTTTTCCTGGGCTTCGATCTCGCATTTGATCCAGTGTTGGTACTCGCGTTTGTCGGCTTGAGCCCGTGGGCTGTGCATCGCCGGGCCTTTCCGCATGTTGAGCATACGAAACTGAATACCGGTCGCGTCGATCGCTCGTCCCATCAAACCGCCTAGCGCATCGATCTCACGAACGAGGTGACCTTTCGCCACGCCACCAATCGCCGGATTGCAGCTCATTTGCCCAACCGTATCAAGGTTTGTCGTCAACAGCGCGGTCTTGGCGCCCATCCGTGCCGCCGCCGCAGCAGCTTCCGTACCGGCGTGCCCTGCCCCGACAACGATGACGTCGTAGTGATATTGATTGGAGTTCATGAAGACTTTCGCTGCGACGGTATGAGTCGCCCATTTCGGCAAGTGCGAAGGCTCGGTGCCGCCGCATGATTTAGGCCTGCATTTTATGCTCGCCCGATAAAAAGCCAACGCAAATTCAGCTATAGTTTTGACTGAATCAAAACTTTCAGGAAATCACCAATGACCCATCGTCGCACATTTCTCAAAGCCGCCGCTGCCGGATCGGCGCTGACCGTTTTGGCCTCTGGCAAGATTGTGAACGCGTCGCAAACTTCTGCGCCGAAACGCAAGGGTAAATCAGCGATTCGGTACTGCCTGAACATGAGCACCGTTCGAGGTCACGAGCTTTCCGTTCCCGATCAAGTCAAACTCGCGGCCGACGCTGGCTATGACGCGATTGAACCATGGATCGGTGATCTGAAAAAGTTCGTCGATTCCGGTGGCTCATTGGTCGAGCTAAAACAGCAGATTGACGATAGCGGTTTGACTGTCGAAAGTGCCATCGGGTTCGCGCAATGGATTGTGGACGACGATGCGGCTCGTGCAACTGCACTCGACGCCGCCCGCGCGGATATGGAAATGCTCAAACAGATCGGCGGCAGACGAATTGCGGCTCCTCCAATCGGAGCTCATAAAACTGCCGGCCCGAATTTGGCGACGATCGCAGAACGCTATCGCAAGCTGTTAGAAATTGGTGCCGAAACGGGAGTCGTCCCGCAGTTGGAGCTTTGGGGTTTCTCAAAGACGCTGTCGAAACTTGGTGAGCTGGCCTACGTCGCGACCGAAGCCGGGCATCCTGACGCTTGCGTGTTGCCGGACTTCTATCACATCTATAAAGGCGGGTCGGATTTCGCCGGTTTGAAGATGATCGAAGCTTCAAGGATGCATGTTTTTCACATCAACGACTATCCCGATATGCCCCGCGAAACGATCGGCGACGAGCATCGAGTTTATCCGGGCGATGGCGTTTGTCCGCTGCCAGAGATCATTGGCGATTTGATCGACTCCGGTTTCGCAGGCTGCTTTTCGCTAGAGCTTTTCAATCGCGACTATTGGAAGCAGGACGCTGCAAAAGTCGCCGCAACCGGTTTGGAAAAAATGAAAGCAGTCGTCGCGAAGGCTTAGTTCAGCGTCGACACCAGTCTTGTGGTATCAGTAAAGCAGCATTTTTAGAAGAAGAAGCACCACGAGAATTCTTTGTGACGGTTGGAGGTCGGCACTGCGCCAGCGCCAATCAATGCTCAGGGTATGGCAGGGCCGCCGCGGTGCTGCGTGTTTTCTCAGTTGACCTATTCGTAGATCGGGAAAAACGTGTTGAATGCGGATTCGCAAAAGTCACCCGGATCGTTGAAGCGTCGATTCTGATTCAGTGAAGCGATCTGTTTCATCTCTTCATCGCTCAATTCAAAATCAAACACGTCCAGGTTCTCAACCAGCCGTTCCGGTTGCGAAGTTTTCGGAACAACCGCGGTGCCACGTTGAATGCCCCACCGCAAATGAACCTGCGCTGGCGTTTTCGAATACGCCGCAGCGATGTCTTTTACGATTGGATTTTCCAGTGTCGATTCGCTGCGGTCGGCAATTCCAAGCGAGTAGTACGATTCGCCGCCGAGGGGAGAAAACGCGGTGACTTCGATCGACTCCTGGCGACAATAGCGAAGTAGTTTTTCCTGCGTCAGCATCGGATGCAGTTCGACTTGGAGAAACGCAGGACGAATCGAGGCGTAGCTAAGCAGGTCTCTGATCAGCGAGCAGCCGAAATTGCAAACGCCAATGTTCTTGACCAGGCCACTTCGCTTCAGTTCTTCCATCGCTTCCCAGGTTTCACGAATCGGAACGTTAACCGGTTCAAGTTTTGGTTCGGCAGCATCAGGATCGAAAAACCACTCGGGCGGATAGCGTTCTTCGAAAGGAACAAACTTCGTGGCGATCGGAAAGTGGATCAGGTACAGGTCGAGATAATCCTGTTTCAGATCAGCCAATGTTTTTTCAATCGCCGGACGAACGTGTTCAGCTGCGTGGTAGCTGTTCCACAGTTTCGACGTAATCCACAGGTCTTCCCGTTGCACGCTTCCGTTAGAAATTGCGGCGTGAAGTCCGTCACCGACTTCAGACTCATTGCCGTAGTCGCAAGCACAGTCGAAATGTCGATAGCCGATTTCGATGGCTTTCTGCACAACGTCCGCGGCAACGTCCTTTTCAATTTTCCAGTTGCCGAGCCCAACGAGGGGCATCTGGCTGTTTCCAAGCGTAGTTTTGGACATCAATATTCCCGAGCAAAGCAAAAAAATCTGGATTCAGGATAGCAGTGGCGTTCGAATCAACCAACGTGCCATAAAAAAAGCCCCGCATGAAGCGGAGCTTGATCGTTAGTCGGTGTGAGAGCATCAAATGATGCCGTCGCGTTATTCAGAACCAGATTCGATGGCTTCCTTGTCCAATTCTTCTTCGATTTCTTTCAAACCACCGCCGCCACCCATCGGGCCGGCCTTGATTTTCCCCGTCCAATACTTGTCGTACGTTTCAGCGTCAACTTCCTGAGGCGGATCCAACGCGACGATTCGCATTCCGTCGACACCGACCGCTTCGAAGATGATGGCATGATTGAGATAGCCTTCGACTCCATATTTGACCTTAAACTCCTGGCCGTCTCGAGGATTCATGAACATGGACTCGACTTGTTCGTCAGTAATTTCCATCCGTTTTCTTCGCTTGATCGCACGCCGATCGGTCAGAAGAAAATTGACAAACTCTTCTTTGTCTTTTGGACCGACGTGAGCGTTGTCATCGAGATAGATAGAGTAGCAGTTCTTCAGCCGACTCAGATTCGTTTTGTTAAGTGCTGCCGACGTTGTTTTTTCTCCGCAACCGGCGAACAGAGTGCAGAGCAGAAGCAAGAGCGTGATCGACCTGATCATTTCAATTCCTCAGAGTAAAAAAATAGACTGGACGCGATACGCGCCCAGTCATCGATTTTCAGTGGACCTGTCGCATCAACTACAGTTCGTCGTTGACTTGGCCATCGGCACGAGCAACCCACTTGTACAGAATATCCCAACCAGTATCGATGTCGACTGAGTGAGTCGAGCCATCAGTATAAGCGGCTGAAACAGTTCCAGGGTGAGCACTACCAAAAGTTTGCTCGTTCTGAACTGAACCGTTGCTTGCCGGGTTGGCCATGTTCACGGTTCGGATCTCGCCATCTGCTTTAAGGTTCGGCTGCAGGAAGCGAAGTCCACCACCGTGGTAGCCAGGAGAGAAGATACCGTATGTGTCGCCAAGTGCTTTCCAGGCTGCATCAGTCGCACCGTCGTACTGACGAGCGTCAGCAGCTTTTTCCATGAACAGAATTGTGTTCGAAGAACCATCAGAGCAAGCACCGAAGCCGACTTTGCTGAGTTTTCTACCGATATCAGTTCCACCAGCTTCTTCAGCCGAAGGAACCATCATTCCTGGGTGACGTCCAAGATTGAGAGCAATAGCTTCCGGAGCACGCCAACCTGGATTGTCTGCTGTTCCGTCGCCGTACATCGTCGCACCTGCGTAATCGCTACATGCGTATACTTTACCGTTGACGTCCCACTGGCGTTGGCCACGTGATGGACAAGAGAACATCGGGATCGACTGCTCACTGACATAGAAGTCAGCTGGAGTCAGAAGACGATCGAGACCGAACTCAGTTCGCAATCGCTCAAGGTTTCCTTGCTCAGCAAATGGAGCAATTTGAAAAGTCCAGCTTGCAGTGCGAACAGGAGCGTTTGATCCGCCGACGCCATTCCAGTTCGAGCCGACTTTGCCGAAGTTGACAACTGGCTTCCATGAGTTTCCAGCACTCATGTCCAAACCGAACGTTGGGAAATCCATATGAGCTGATTCATAGTTCAAAGCTGCCAAAGCCTGCTGACGCATGTTGTTGAGACATTGCGTGCGACGTGCAGCTTCACGAACCTGTTGAACAGCTGGCAACAACATGCCGATCAGAATGCCGATGATCGCAATGACCACCAGCAATTCGACCAGCGTGAAGCCGCGTCGCTTTTGTGAAGACATCATAATTTTTCCTCGCGAGAATTTAAGATTTTAAAGAACACTTCAACTATACGGGGCTCAAGGCAATTAAGGCGGTGCATACACCGCAAGACCCCGGTTTTTGCAGTAAATGCTGTGTTAGCAGGTCTCCAGTGGGGAGGAAAACAATCCATAAATTAACTAGTGGCGGATCGTTGTCCTTTGTCTGTGTTTTAGGAGTGATTGGTCGACGCTGAATCGTGCTTAAACCCGAAATTGCCTATGGTTTTTGATCTGCCAGCATGGGATCGCGGTCATTTGGGTGCTTCAGTCGCTTAAGAAGGCCTTTCTGCGACAGATTTGGCGTCGTTGGAACGCTGGCGATCTGTGGATCAAATTGCCAATGGAATTCATATGGAGTCTGTTTGGGGGAATCGTCGTGGACACTTTTGCCCGGCAGTTCTTTCAAAATCGTTGTCGCTGGCTTGGGTCATCATTAATTTAGGGTGACCGTGCAAGTTGTTCTGATCGCTGATGCTCACAGGCAGAGCGTGTGACTGTTGCCGCTGATAATTCTGTGTGAGTACCAACGGCCGAACAAAACATCGTGTGCCCAATCTGAAATAAGCGATGCTCGTCCGATTTGCTCGGCAGCATTTCTCTGCACGTTGTTTCCCGTGTACTGGCCCGTCTTGTAACATGATGCTGTCTTTTTCTAACAAATAGTCACGGATCAAAAACGTAGTGATCATGCAAACAGAACGAGCTGTCATTTTGCTTTTCCTGTGCATCCAGTTTGTTGGTTGCGACACAGCGGAAACAAAAACGAAAACGGCCGATTCAATTGCTGAATCGTTGATGGTGAATCGCAACGAACCAGCGGACTATCGGAGCGTTTCAAATGGATTCACGGCAATCAGCAATGATCTCGCAATTAGAAGGCTGACCGTTCCATCTGAAGGGACGAACTCAGGTATCAAGTTTACGAAGATCACGCATTCCGGAATCAATTTTTCAAACTTCCTCGATCGCTCAAAGGCATTTCAATACATTGAGACCGGTAGCGGTGTCACCATCGGAGACTACGACGGTGATGGTTTGCAGGATGTCTATCTATGCGGGACCGACATTCCCAACAGGCTGTATCGAAACCTTGGCGGATTCAAGTTCGAGGACGTTACGTTTGAAGCCGGCGTCGATGGCTCCATACAAAGACAGGATCCCTGGTCGTCCGGCGCTTCATTCGCTGACATCGACAACGATGGTGATCTCGATCTGTATGTTTGCAACATGGCCGCGCCGAATCTGCTGTATATCAACCAGGGGGATGGTTCATTCAAAGAGCAGACAAGGATTCGTAAAGCCGACTATACCGGTGCGAGCAAAATCGCGAACTTTGGTGACTATGATCGAGATGGCGATCTGGATTTCTATCTTGTGACTTATCAGGACGCGCCCAGTACCGTCCGCAAAATGGTCGCGAGGAAAAACGGAAAGCCCTACATCGCCCCCGAGTTTTTGGAGCATGTGGCGCTCGTGGATGGGCATCAGATCAAGGCTGGAGAGCTGGATCGTCTGTATCAGAATCAGGGCGACGGCACGTTTGTGGAAGTGTCAGAGGCTGCCGGGCTCAAAGACTACGCGATGGGACTCGGGGCTCTCTGGTTCGACTACGATGACGATGGTTGGCCGGACATCTACGTCTCCAATGACTTTCGAAAATCAGATCGCCTTTATAGAAACCAGGGTGACGGAACGTTTGTCGATGTGCTTCCAGAAACAGTGCGACACACTCCGTGGTTTTCCATGGGCTTGGACATGGGCGACATAAACAACGACGGTTTGGTGGACCTGATTACGGCTGACATGTCCGGGACGAGTCACTACAAGCAAAAAATGGACATGGGTGCGATGAGTGATTCAGCGTGGTTCCTGAAGCGAGGTTCGCCGCGCCAGTACATGAAAAACGCGGTCCATATCAACTCGGGTGTTGGGCCGTTTTTTGAAGTCGCCGAAATGATGGGAATGTCGAGCACCGATTGGACGTGGGCGATCCGGCTTGTCGACATGGACAACGATGGGAAGCTCGATGTGTTCGCTTCCAATGGACACGCCCGAGATATTATGAACAGCGATCTTGGCGACCAGTTCGATGCACTCAAAGAAGAAGGCTCAACCGAAAAATGGGACGCACTATATTTGTCGATCCCTGCAAGAGAAGAGCCAAATCTTGCGTTTCGCAACGAAGGTGATCTCAGCTTCAAACCCGTATCTGAATCGTCCGGACTGAATCATGTTGGCGTAAGCCACGGTTCCGCATTCGGCGATCTGGACGGTGACGGAGATCTCGATCTGATTGTGAGCAACTTCTATGAGCCGGCTTTGGTGTATCGAAACGATTCAGACTCGGGAAGCCGGACGCTAATCGATTTTCGGTGCGGCCGAAACAATTTCTTCGGCTACGGCACGAAAGTCGAGTTCTGGCAAGGCGGACTAAAGCAAACTAAAGTTCTTTCGCCCGTTCGAGGGTATATCTCCGCTGATGCTCCCGTGCTGCACTTTGCGTCGGAATCAAGCGCCCCGATTGAAAAAGTCAAAGTGACTTGGCCCGACTCAACGGTGCAGGAATTTAAAGATCTTGATCCTGACTGTCACTATCGAATTTTTGAATCGGAGACGTCAATCGCTGCTCCCGCGGAACCTTATTCGAAACCTCTCTTCGTCGAGGTAAGTGGCGAGTTGCAAATTGATTTTCGGCATCGTGAAAACGATTTTGATGACTTTGCCCGAGAGCCACTTCTTCCGTTTCAGCCTTCGAGGCTCGGCAGCGCCGTTGCGTGGGCTGATGTGAACGACGATGGCTTTGCGGATTTGTTCTGTACCGGTGCCGCCGGTCAATCCGGGCAGCTTTACATGAATGTGGGTGGAACCAACTTTGTGAAGGCAGACGGTCCGTGGTCTGTTGACGATCAATTCGAAGATATGGCTGTTCTGTTTTTTGACGCGGACTCAGATGGAGATCCGGATTTATTGGTCACCAGCGGCGGCAATGAACATTCGCCCGGTTCAGCCGAGTATCAGGATCGGCTATATCGCAATTTGGGTGAGGGTAAGTTTGAGCGTGACTTGGACGCGCTGCCACGTTTGTCGGACAGCACAAGAGCCGTGACGGCTGGCGATTTTGACAACGATGGCGATCTGGATTTGTTCCTCGGGTCATATGCAATTCCTGGACAATACCCGGTCGCGACAGCCAGTCATCTACTGCGGAATGACGATGGGAAGTTCGTCGAGACAACGTCTCAAATGGGAGATGCCTTTTCCAGTCCCCGATTGGTCACGCACGCATCCTGCACGGATATCGATGGCGATGGTTGGATGGATTTGGTGTTGGCTCTTGAGTGGGGGGCAGTCACCGTCTTCAGGAACGAAGAGGGGAAAGGGTTCTCTGATCAGACCAGCGAACTTGGATTGAGCGACTTCAAAGGTTGGTGGAATCATATCCTGGCAACGGATTTTGATGGAGATGGCGATGTCGATCTGATCGCCGCGAACCAGGGACTGAATACGAAGTATCATGCCGACTCGAAGCATCCCCACCGAATTTACTTTGCGGATTTTGACGAGAATGGAACGCTCGATTTGGTCGAGTCAAAGTTCGAAGGCGATGTTGAACTACCCGTGCGAGGGAGAAGTTGCAGTACTCATTGCATGCCGTTTCTGGAAGACAAATTCAAAACCTACCATGATTTCGCAATTGCCTCTTTGGCGGACATCTACGAGCCGTCGATTTCGCAACAGCCATTTGTCGAAGTGAACTCACTTGAAAGCGCGATTTTCATCAACGACGAAGGGCGATTCATTCGTCAAAGTTTACCGCGGCTTGCACAGATCAGCCCGGCAAACGGAACTGTCGTTGCGGATTTCGATGGGGATGGAGTGGATGACATGGCGATTGCGAACAACTTTTTCGCTTCTCAGGTCGAGACCGGATTCATGGATGGCGGACTTGGCTGGATCCTGCGTGGCGAAAGTAAAGAGGCGGGAATTCAGTTCAGTTGCATGTGGCCTCAGAGCAGCGGCGTTGTCGTTGAGGGTCCGGCCACCTGTGTGGCGGCTGCAGATTTTGACAACGACGGAGATGTCGATCTTGCTTTTGCTGTCAACGATGGAAAAGTACGGATCTTCGAGAACAGAACTGTCGACTGACCAAATAGAAAAAGCTGCCCAATTGGGCAGCTTCCTTGATTCCTCGTTGTCTGTATGTCTGTCTACTCGATCGTTTGACTTTCCTGGTCCTCGTTCATGTTCTGGATGTCTCCAGGCCCGAGTCCTTTAAGTTTTCCAGTCCAGTAATCGTCGTATTCATCTTTCTCAAGCTCGCGTGGTGTGGCGAATGCGACAAGATATTTGCCGTCCACACCTTCGGATTCAAACACGATTGCATGGTCGTTGATTCCGTCGAGGCCCCAGCGAACTTTAAATGGCTGACCGTCGCGTTCGCTAACGAGCATGTCGTCGAGCTCTTCAATTGGGATTCCCATTCTCTCCAAGCGGCTTGCGGCGTTCGCGTCCGACTTGAGAAAGTCCATGAGCTCCTTTTCGTCCTTGGGGCCCTTGTACCTGTTCAGGTCCAGGTACATGGCATAGCAATTACGCAAACGTCGAATGTTACCCTTGTTTGCAGCCTTGATTTTGTTTGACACGGAATCACCATCGCCACATCCAGACAGGCCAAGACCGGCAAACATAATTGCAGCAATAGTCACGTATAGCAGTATCGATTTTGATTTGTTCATGAATTCACCTCGTAAGAAAAAAACCCACTTTCGAACTGAATCGAAAGTGGGTCGTTATAATTATTGGACTGCACGACTAGAAGTCGTCGTGGTTTACGACCGCACCGTCCGCACGAAGTGAAAGATCCCAGAGCACACTCCAGCTCATGTCCGTATTGAACGAGTGAGCTGAGCCGTCGCCGAGAACTGCTGTTGTTGTTCCCGGGTGAGGACCACCGTTCCCCTGCTCGTTAATCGTCGTTGCACCATAGCTTGGTTCAGCTCGAAGGTCACCGTCGCCCTTGAGGGGTTGGCAGTAACGATTGTTCGAGTGGTTTTGCTGCGTGAACTGACCGTAGGCTTCACCGATGATTTGCCATGCTGGAGAGTGAACGCCAGAGTACTTGGTAGCGTCAATCGACTTCTCCATAAGAAGAATTACATTCGTGGAGCCGTCAGTGATCGCCCCGAATCCAATTTTCGCGTGTCGTGCAAGATTTCCATCGTTGAGCTTTCCACCCTTGGCGATGATCCCCGCCCAATACTGGTTGGACGATTCATCGGCATCCCAGGCAAATTGAGCTTGGCCGTTCGCGTTGGCCCAAGCCCAGTCCGGTGCGACTGGAGTTCGGTCACTTGGGTGCCAGCCTGGGTATGTTCGACCGACGCTGGAGTAATCGAGGCAGGCCCATGTTGCTCCTTCATTCGTTCCCCAAATCCGCGCACCGCGGGACGGGCAAATAAATGCAGGGACTGGAGTGTCTTCGACGCGAGTGCTCAGGCCAGGAATCGCACCTCCCCAGCCGTATTCGCTTCGGAGTGCGTGAAGGTTGTTCTGCTCAATGAATGGCAGGATCTGAAACGAAAAGGTCGCGGTTTCAATACTGTACGCAGGATTGTCACCGAAATTGTCGGTCCAGCGTGAATCAAGGGTCGAGCCAGAAGTTGGGAACTTCATGTGAGCTGATTCGAAGTTCAGACAAGCGAGCCCGAGTTGTCGGACATTGTTCAGACATTGGGTTCGCCTGGCAGCTTCACGAACCTGTTGAACAGCGGGCAACAACATGCCAATCAGAATGCCGATGATCGCAATGACCACCAGCAATTCGACCAGCGTGAAGCCACGTCGCTTTTGTAGAGACGTCATAATCTTTCCTCGCGAAAAATGGAATTAGAGAACGCTGGAAATATATCGATTAGGGCTTTTCAATGGTGGATTATGCTCCGCAGGGATCTGTTTTTCAAAGCAATTGCTGTGTTTGCAGGTTGTTAGTGGGGGAGAATGTTGCCCATAGAGTAAATAGAGGCTGCTTACCGCCCGTTGAATGTGGCTGTCTACCCGATGACGCGGCCCATGAGTAGGGTTTTCTGCCACCAGCAACGCTCATTTTCCAACTCCGAGCCGTATTGAAGCAAGTTTAGTCACATTTACCAAGTGTCCTGCAAATAAGCTGCAATGTGATTGCTTGGGTTGCCGCAATTCAGGTTTGAAGATTGGTTATTGCCAGTTGGCTCGCAAGTGTCCGTGTGAAAGTGCTGGCAATACCGGGGGTGCGAACGCGCCGATCTGCATTTCAGGACCGAGTGCCGTTGAAATCTGGCTGTACTGCGGGGCACGCATGGCCCGATTCTTTGCGGTGCCGCTAGCCAGATTTTGCAGCGCCGCATGAATCGCGGACGACCAGTTCGACGTCAACGTGAATGTCGTGAGCGCACATTTTTCGGTTCTCGATTCGCCGGACCATCGTGTTGACGGCAGCGCTTCCGATCGCGCGGCAGGGTTGATGGATGCTTGTCAGTGGCACCATCGCCATGGAAGCAATCTTTACGTCATCAATTCCGATCATGCGAATGTCGTCAGGGATCTTAATGCCAAGCTGCAGCAGAGATCGCATCAGCATCATGGCTGTCGTGTCGTTGGCACAGATAATCGCTTCGGGCGACTGTTCGACAATGGAGTTGATGAACGCGGAATCTTCGAGATCGCCGCAGAACTCAAGTGTGTTTTTGGCGTCGATGCCACGCATGGACATGGCATGCCGAAACCCGGCAATTCGCAGGTCAATCGTCGGGGCGGAGACTTCCCGCGAGACATAGCCGATCCGCTTGCAGCCCAGATTGAGCATGTGATCGGCTTGCGTGCATCCCGCACGAAAGTTATCGATTCCGACCAGGTCAAAACGACTTCGTTTCGGAAGTCGTTCGATGTCGCGGTCGAGCAAAACGACAGAGATCCCGTTGGCGTCGAGTTGTTCTGCGATTTCGCGATTCGCAACCAACATCTTTTCAGAGAACTCAACAGGCGTGAAGAAAACGCCGGCAACGCCCAGACTGATGTATCGCTGGCAGAGATCGTAGGCGTTTCGTTCGTGGTCAATCGCTCCGTCTCCGTTGCCCGCCGAGTCAGCCCACAGCAGGCTGAGGTTGTGCTTTTGGCACTGCAGTGCAATCTCGCTGCAGATCGGTTGGAACAGTTCGTGTTCGCCGACTTCGGGAGTCAGGATGCCGATTAAGCTGGGTTTGGTTTGGGCTGGGACGCGAACGAACGAGCCAGATCCGGCCCGCCGTTCGAGGTAGCCTTCCATCTCAAGGTCCCGCATGGCGCGGGCAACAGTCGGCCGAGAAGTGCTGAATTGTCGCATCAGCTGTCCATCAGTTGGTAACCGGTCACCGGCCTGGTATGTCCCCCCAAGGATGGCTTGACGGACGTATTCCAGAATTTGTTGGTGTTTGGTCTTCTTTGCTGTCACGCCGTGCCTCCCCAAAGGTAATTACAGGAAGGTGACATCTTAGTTTGCTTTTGCTCATGGTGTAGGGGTGAAAATGTGAAGAAACACGCGTCAGAGGATTTCGGTACGATATTCGAGTCCAGTGTTTTTTACGTGTAGGCTGATATGAGCGACGACCAGTTCAAAGGCGACAATCCGTATACGACTCCTCTGCCCAACCCAGGCTATCAGCCGGGCCCGATGTCGATGGGGTCAGGAGGAGCGTATCTACGTCAGATGAAACCGCTTTGCATTTGCATGATCATTCAAGGTTCCCTCGAGATTTTGCTCGGAATCGGATACATCGCGATGGGCTTCGTCATGCCGAACATGATCATGAATCAGCAAGGCGGAGGCGGGCCGGCGATTCCTGCCGAGCAGCAGCAGATGATGCAAATGATGTTCGGACTGATTTACGGAGTTGGCGGCGGTGTCGCAATTGTCGCTGGCATCGTGCGAATCTTTGCCGGAGTGCGTGGGCTGTATTTGAAAAGTTACGCGCTCGGAATCACGTCGCACTTTTTGGGAATGCTGAATGTGGTGACGTGCTATTGCATCCCGACATCGCTGGGGTTGTGTATCTGGGGCAACATTGTTTACTTCAACCCGGAAGTCAAACATGCGTTCAAGCTCGTCGCTGACGGGCACGATCCAGCGGATGTCGAAGCACGCATGGCATCAGGAAACTATCCTGGCTGATCGCTGACGCAATCGGCACAAGGATTCTTGCCAGGTTTGAGTCCACTGACTTTGCAGAACGGACAGACGGTCGGATCAAAGTCAGGTTTTGCGTCCGGGTCCGGTTCGTCGCTGCGAGTGCCGATCGTATCGCGCCAACCGCATTCAAGGCACTTCAGTTCCCAGGCGTCGATCGTCAGGTCGTCTTCTTCGGATTCGTAGTGGTTGTACTTACAGACCAGCGGACACTGTTCGCGGTCCGGATCCTGTTTGCATTCGCCAGACGGCGGAATCGAAGGTCGTGTCATGCTGTTCCAGTTCGTCGCTAAACAAGTTCATCCAAAACGGCTTGTCCCATTTCCGATGTCGTCACCGGAGTTTCGCCTTCGCGGGCAAGGTCAGCCGTTCGCAATCCATTGGCCAGAACTCGCTGAACAGCGGCTTCGATTTTGTCTGCCATCGCGTTCTCGGTGAACGTGTAGCGAAGCATCATGGCGACCGAAAGGATCGTTGCCAGCGGGTTTGCGATCCCCTGCCCTGCGATGTCCGGCGCCGAACCGTGAACAGGTTCGTACATGCCTTTTCCGTCCGCGTTGAGTGACGCCGACGGCAGCATGCCAATCGAACCGGTCAGCATCGAGGCCGCATCGGAAAGAATGTCGCCGAACATATTGGTGGTCAGAATAACGTCAAACTGTTTCGGTGCACGGACCAGTTGCATGCAGGCATTGTCGACGTACATGTGCGAAAGTTCGACTTGCGGATACTCGCTGGAGATTTTGGTGACGACTTCGCGCCATAGTTCCGAAACTTCAAGAACGTTGGCTTTATCGACCGAACAGAGCCTTTTGTCTCGCTGCATGGCGGCCCGAAAAGCAGAATGTGCGATTCGTTTAATCTCTGATTCGGTGTACTCCATTGTGTTGAATCCGCGTCGCTGTCCGTCGACGGTCTCGATGCCGCGCGGCCCGCCGAAGTAGATGCCTCCGGTAAGTTCGCGGACGATCATGATGTCCAGCCCGGAAACGACTTCCGGTTTCAGCGTCGACGCATCCGCCAGTTCGGGATAAAGAATCGCCGGACGCAGATTTGAAAACAGACTCAACTCGCTTCTCAGTCCCAGCAGCGCCCGCTCCGGTCGAAGTTCTCGAGGAGCCGATTCCCACTTCGGGCCTCCAACGGCGCCCAACAGAATCGCGTTAGCGTCTCTCGCCGTCGAAAGAGTATCTTCAGGCAGCGGCGTGCCGTGCAAATCATAAGCGGTTCCGCCCACAGGCACGTGCACGCACTCAAAGCCGGCATCCGTCGCGGCGTTCAGTTTTTCGATGACTCGAACCGCTTCGGCGGTAACTTCTTCTCCGATTCCGTCGCCGGGGAGGACGGCGATGATACGTTTGCTCATGAAATTTTCATTTACCGTGGTGGTTTCAAAGTTAGCAGTATGGCTACTGAAACCAACAGGATAACCCATTCACCGATCGCGAGTCGATGAGTGAACGAGCCGATTCCTTCAAACCGAAAATAGGCGATCGTTCGAAACAAAACCAGACACGCATGAACGGTCAGGCAGCTGATCAGCGAAAATCGGACGGCGTCGCTCCACAGCAGCGGCATCAGCAGGATCAACGCCAATGCGAATTCCAGCCCGCCGTATACGGTGACGAACTCTGACTGACCGGAACCCTGCTGTAGCTGAAACCCGACTTCCTCCGACGTCGTTTTTGGATCCACGGTGCACCAAAGGGCCAGCCCAAGATAAAGCACACCGGTCAGGGCCAGAAAAATTTTTGCGGGGATCATGGTTGGCTCGTGATTCGGTTCGAAATTTCTTCAATTTGGCTGAGCATGTCAATTCACGGTTGAGCTACCAGTTTCCTCTCGATAGCATCGTCGCATCATCTACGGATTACCGTTACCCATCACCAGAAATCACCGCTTCAATGTCTGAGACGTCACAAATGGAAAAAACGGGAGTCGCGATTGTCGGAATGGGGACCGTCGGTGCGGGCGTTGCCAGATTATTGCTCGACCACGGAGACCGCACGGCCCGACACGCCGGCCGAACGCTGTGGTTGACTCATGCCGTTGTGCGGGACCTGGAAAAAGCTCGTGATGTGGAGCTTCCCGAAGGCGTTCTGACCGACGATCTGCAACGTGTGATCGATGATCCGGAAGTCAGCGTGGTCGTGCAGTTGATCGGAGGCATCGAGCCTGCAAAGTCGATTATGTTGCAGCTGCTTGAAAGCGGCAAGGATGTCGTCACGGCCAACAAAGCTCTCCTTGCCCAACACGGTCCCGAGTTATTCGATCGCGCCCGGGAGTTGGGTCGCTCGATCGCTTTCGAGGCTTCTGTCGCTGGCGGCATTCCGATCATTGCCAATATCAGTCAGTGTCTGTCGGCCAATCAGATTGAATCGTTGCAGGGAATTCTCAACGGCACCTGTAACTTCATCGTGTCCAAAATGGACGCCGAAGGAGCCGACTATTCGGTCACCGTCGCCGAAGCCCAGCAGCTGGGTTACGCGGAAGCCGATCCGACGATGGACGTCGATGGAACGGACGCGGCCCAGAAACTGGCGATCCTCGCGCATCTGGCTTTTGGGGCTCGCGTTGACTGGTCGCAGATTCCGCGTCGTGGAATTGATGGCTTGCAGGCGGTGGATTTCAAGTACGCCAAGCATCTCGGCTATCGCATCAAGCTGATCGCCCTTGCCCGGCTAACCGAAAGCGGTTTGGCGCTCGACGTCTCTCCGATGCTCGTCAAGATCGGCCAGCCGCTTGCCGAAGTTCGCGCCAACTACAACGCCGTCGGAGTCGTTGGCGACGCCGTTGGCCCGGTGTTCTTTCAAGGACAAGGCGCCGGTCAGATGCCGACAGCCTCTGCGGTGGTCGCGGACTTGATCGACACAGCAGTTGGACGTACTTCAATCACATTCGAAACGCTTGAGCTGTGGGCCAAAGGTCACGAACGCGTTGGCTTGGCGGACGTCGGAAGCCTGGTCAGTCGATACTATCTTCGGTTCAACGTTCAGGACGTGCCGAGTGTGCTTTCGAAGATCTCAGGGGCGCTTGGACGAAACGGGATTTCGATCGCGTCGGTCTACCAACACGATGTTGACCTGTCCAAAGAAGGTATCGTGCCGGTCGTGATTGTGACGAAGAATACTTCACAATCCGCCGTCGATACAGCGCTCGAAGAACTGAAGTCCGTGGACGCGATCGACGCCGTGGCTGAGACTTTCAAGATTCTGGATTAGCCTTCGGCGCTGTTGAATCTAGTGCTGTTTGCTGGTTCCGCGTGAGAGAATGCGGCTCATGGCTGAACGACGATTCACAAGTTCTTGATCAGCTCAGTTCTCCGCGGCAACCGCCTGTAACTCGGGGCGACCGACCGATACAATCTGCGCGAACGCTTCTCTGTTTTCGACTCAACGGCTACAAGTCATGAAATACGTCATCATCATCCCCGACGGCTGCGCTGACGAACCCCAGGAATCGCTTGGCGGGAAAACTCCGCTCGAATCCGCCAACACACCGGCAATGGATTCGCTCGCACGAGACGGGATTGTCGGACTCGCCAACCACACGCCGAAACATCTTCCGGCCGGTAGCAGCGTCGCGAACATGAGCCTGTTGGGCTATAGCCCGCTGGAAAATTACACCGGTCGTGCGCCACTCGAAGCCGCCGCTCAGGGGATCGAGTTGGGAGAAGACGACTGGTGCATCCGCTGCAACCTGGTCAACGTCGAAGACCAAACAATGAAGAGCTTCACAGCGGGCCATATTTCGTCCGATGAGGCCAAAACGCTGCTGCAGACGGCTCAGGAAAACGTGACCGATTCGCGGCTGGAGTTCATCCCTGGCGTCAGTTATCGGAACCTGTTGATGTTCCGCCCAACCGCAGGCAATCCTGCTCCGTTTAGCCAGGAAACTCGTGCCACGCCGCCTCACGATCTGACCGACAAGTCCGTTGCGGAAGACTTTCCTCGCGGCCCAGGCAGCGATCTGTTGGTTGAGTTGATGCAGCAAAGTCACGACTGGTTCGAGGGTCACGAAGTCAACCAGAAACGCGCCGCAGACTCCAAGCCCACGGCCTCCAATGTTTGGCTGTGGGGGCTTGGGCAGAAACCGAATCTGGCTCCGTTTGAACAGATCCACGGCGTCAAAGGAGCCATGATCACAGCGGTCGACTTGCTCCGCGGTTTGGCTGCATTGGTCGGTTGGGATCGCATCGAAGTCCCCGGGGCGACGGGCTACACCGATACGGACTACGCGGCAAAAGGAAAGTACGCGATCGACGCGCTGTCAAATTACGATCTGGTTTGCGTGCACGTCGAAGCGCCCGACGAGTCGTCTCACGAAGGTGATCTGGAGAAGAAAGTCAAATCGCTCGAAGAGATCGATGGGAAAATTGTTGGGCCGATCCTGGAGCACTTGAAAGCTTCCGGCGAAGAGTTCCGTTTACTCGTCACGCCTGACCATCCGACCTATCTCAGCACCAAAACGCACACTCACGGCGATGTGCCCTTCACGATTGCCGGAAATGGCGTCGAGCCCGATGCAGCGGAAAACTACTGCGAGAAAACCTGCGCCGCCAGCGGGCTTTCCATGCCCAACGGTTGGGATCTGATGCCGTTTTTCATTAAAGGAAACTAACGCCCGACAGGATTGCGGCAGTGAGGTTACGGCTTTGAGTCATGGCATTTTGCACGATCAAATCGGAAACAACATGTCTCTCATCGCCCACAATCTCGGCATCGCTTTCGACGGAACATGGATTTTTCGCAACGTCTCGCTGACGGTCGAATCTGGAAACCGAGTCGCGCTCGTGGGGCCTTCCGGCAGCGGCAAATCGCTGTTGTTGAAGTCGCTGGCGATGCTGCAGTCGGTAGACGAAGGCTACGTCGAGTGGCAACGTGAGAAAATCTCGGGCAGTCGCGTCCCCGGGTTCCGCGGCGAGGTGATGTACGTGCCTCAGCGAAGTGCCGATTCGGACGGAACGGTCGAAGACTTTCTCTCAACGCCCTTTTCGTTTGCAGCACACGCTGACAAAACCTTCGATCGCTCCGTGGCACTGAAACAGATCCAACAGCTAGGTCGCGGCGACAAGTTTCTCGCCAAATCACAGCGTGAACTCTCTGGCGGCGAACGTCAGATTGCAGCGATCGTCCGCGCCCTGATACTGGCCCCGAGTTTGTTGTTGCTGGACGAGCCAACGTCTGCCATGGACGGTGAAACCGCAGCGGCCGCCGAAGCGTTGATTGACGCGTGGTGCGATGGTGAACCCTCGCGATCAACCGTGTGGGTGACTCATGACAGGCAACAGGCTCAACGTGTTTCTGAGCGGGTGGTCGAGATGAATCAGCTGGAGTCCACGACGTGAGCTATTTGGAAATCTCTTTCTGGCATGTCGCTTTCGCGGCGATGCTAATTCTGATCAACGGAGCCATCTCGGTCGCGTTGAGTCTTAGGCTGGAAAAGACGCTGCTGATCGCCAGTGTGCGAACGGTCGTGCAATTGCTGCTGGTCGGTTTGGTGCTTGAGTGGGTGTTTCGGTTCGATCGTTGGTACGTAGTCGTGCTGCTCGGATGTGTGATGACGCTAATCGCCGGTTTCACGGCCGCAACGCGAGGGAAACGAACGTATGCCGGCATCTGGTTCAATTGCCTCATTTCCATTTGGGCAAGCGCGTGGTTTGTGACCGCGTTCGCGCTGTTTGTTGTTTTCGAGGGCACGGAAAAGTGGTACCAGCCGCAGTACTCTGTTCCGCTGTTGGGCATGGTGCTGGGGAATATTCTCAACGGCATCACGTTGGGGCTTAATGCGTTTACCGAGTCGCTGGTGAACCGCCGCGACTATATTGAATCCATGCTTTCCGCAGGAGCAACACGCTGGGAGGCGGCGATTGAACCGATTCGCGATTCCATTCGCACGGGCATGACGCCAATCATCAACGCGATGATGATTGTCGGGCTGGTGAGCTTGCCAGGGATGATGACCGGTCAGCTTGTTTCCGGAATGGATCCGATGCAAGCCGTTAAATATCAGATCGTGATCATGTTCCTGATCGCGTCCGCGACGGCGCTGGGGACCGTCGGCGTCGTTGTGTTAACATTTTTGCAATTGTTCAACAAAGACCATCAATTCCTTGGGCACCAAGTCATTTCACGTTAAGCTTTCGGGATGAAAGACCTTCGAAAATACCTGGCGGAAGCCATCGGAACGTTTTGTCTTGTGTTCGCTGGGACCGGCGCGGTTGTCGTCAACAACTTACACGGGTCGGTGTCGCACGTCGGAGTCGCATTGACGTTTGGTTTGATCGTGATGGCGATGATTTACGCGATCGGAGAAGTCTCCGGGGCGCACATCAATCCTGCGGTCACGCTTGCGTTCTGGGTCGCGCGGCAATTCGAGACACGCCATGTTCTGCCGTACATCGTTGCTCAAGTCTTTGGAGCTTTCGTTGCCAGCGTTGCACTTCGTTTGATGTTTCCAACGCATGAAAACCTTGGCAGCACCTTGCCTGTTGGATCCTGGCAGCAGAGCTTTATCTTCGAGTTCATTTTGACGGCAATTTTGATGTTCGTGATCCTTCGCGTCTGTGCTGGCAGTCGTGAGACCGGGATTATGGCTGGCATCGCGATCGGCGGTACGGTCGGTTTGGAGGCCATGTTTGCCGGACCCGTTTGCGGAGCTTCCATGAATCCCGCACGCTCTCTCGCTCCCGCAGTCGTTTCCGGAACGCTGGACCATCTTTGGGTCTATCTCGTTGCCACGATCGCCGGTGCCATGTTTGCGGTGGCAATTGAATTTGTGTTTGAAAAACTTGATACCGACGGTGAAGTCGCGATCGATAAGCTTTCTTAGCTGAACTTATATTTCTTCGAAGTTTCAAAAATCTGACAAGATCATCATCCAGTCGGCGAATAAACCAGCTTGTGGTGCGATTTTTGAATTCATAACTTGAAATTTCGATGCAATAGTCAGGGAGACGATGATGAGCCAGACGATTGATGTTGCCGACGCCGTTGCCCCCGTCAAAAAGAGCCGTTCGTGGCAATTTAGCCTCCGGGGATTGCTGATTCTGACAACGATTTGTTGCGTGGCGACAACCATGATCGCCATTCCGCCTCTATTGATTATCGCCGAGGTTGTGGTGCTGTTGGCGTTGGCGATTTTCACGACGATCGCTTCATTTTACGGCCGCGGTTGGATTCGGCCGTTCTCAATCTTGTGTATCGGAACACTGCTGCTGCTCACACTCAGTTTCTTCAATATGAACATTCGGCATCCTGGCGAAGCAGCCGTTTTCTTTCTGATCCAGTTCTTTGCCTCGGTAGCCGTCGGGCTATGCGGCGCCGCGACCCATGGCTTTCTGAAGCAAAGATTTGGAGTCGTGCCCATTCCCAACATTCCGTTCCTGAAACGGTTTCTGTTCAACCCGGTTGTCAACGAGTAGCGACGGGCTCCAACGTTTTAACGTTTGAGAAATTTCTTCATCGCGGCGAGCGTTTTTTCACTGACATGGTGTTCGATGCCTTCGCTGTCGATCTGCGCTGTTTTCTTGTCGACACCGAGAGCAAGTAGAAACTGCAGCACGATTTCGTGGCGTTTCTTGACCCGTTCAGCCAGCTTCTGACCTTTGGAAGTCAGCGTAATCGGTTTGTAAGGTGCCGTCTCCAGCAAGCCGTCTTTCTGCAATCGCCCGACGGTTCGAGAGACCGTGACGTGGCTGACATCGAAGTGGCGTGCCAATTCCTGAACGCGGCATTCGCCCTTGGTCGCAATCAGTTCCTGAACGGCCTCCACATAGTCCTCCGCCATCTCGTTCGCATGCTGCGCCCGCGTGCGGCTGAACGGTTCCGACCGATCGGTTTCCTTGTTGCTCATTTTTCCTGCTACCAGTGTGTGGATGTCTCTTGACGTGACCGTAGCATATGCTACATTTTGATCCGTAGCCTATGCTACATTTCGTGTCTAATCTGTTTTTCCAATGTTTTGGGTGGTGAAATGAAAAGAAATCGCGGATTCACGTTGGTTGAGTTGTTGGTCGTCATCGCGATCATCGGGATTTTGATTGGTTTGCTTTTGCCAGCGGTTCAGCAAGTTCGCGCTGCGGCCAGGCGAGTTAGTTGTGCCAACAATATCCGACAGCTTGGGTTGGCGTTGTTGAACTATGAGTCGGCTCATCAGCGATTCCCGGCCGGCTATACTTCGACGCCAACCCGCGATGGAACTGTTTCGGCCGGAGTCGCGATTGATTCGATTACCTGGGACGCGGCACCAGGTTGGGGCTGGGGTGCACACATTCTGCCTTTCATCGAAGCCGGAAATATTGCAAACGGTTTGGGCTACGATCTGCCGATTTGGAGCCCGATGCATCGAGAGATGATTCAATCGCAGATTCCGGTTTTCATTTGCCCGGACTCTTCAGGTGATGTCGATCCGTTTGTTGTCGTTGACGAAAACGAAAGCCCGTACTCTCCTGATGGCAACACCAATTTGATTCTCGGAAGGTCTCACTATGTCGCCAGCCACGGGCAGGAGTCGGCTTGGGGGCCGGAGGCGGGATCAGCGATCGTCGGCGAAGTTTTTACGAATATCTACACGGCAGCAACTCGAACCGTAAACATTGGCGGTGACGTTTCGAGAGTCGCGGACGGCCCGTTCTACAGGAATTCGGAGACGAAGATTTCCCAGGTTACCGACGGGACCAGCAACACGATCTTTCTCGGAGAGCACTCGTCGAAACTCAGCGACAAGACGTGGGTGGGAGTTGTCCCCGGGGCCGTCGTTCACCCTCGATTTAGCTCGCCTGAAAACGGTCCTGACGGCGCGGCGACGATGGTTCTCGTGCACGCCGGGCCTTCCGGAGGCGAGTTGGACATCACGGGCTTTCCGATCATCCATCCGATCAACTTTCCGACCTACCATGTCGGACAAATGTATTCGGAACATCCTGGCGGCGGAAACATTTGCTTTGGTGACGGTTCTGTCCATTTCTTTCAACAGGACATCGACTTGATCACATTTGCTGAACTCAGCAGCATGAACGAAGGCGAAGTCGCAGGAGAATACTAATGAGCATCGGTAAACTTGCCTCTGTAGTTTTGGGCGTAGTGATGATTGCAGTCCTGGTCTTTCTGTTTTCCCCTCGCGGCTATGGAGAAGTCAGCCCGGACGCGTATGAGGTCTCCAAGGCTCTCTACGGTGCGTGCCTGGCAGAAAGTGATGAGCGTTTGGAAGCGATTGACGTTCGGCTAAGTGCAGGCTCCGATGTGGATCCTGAAAGCTCGCTCGCGGTCAGCGAAACCGAACGCCGTTGGTTGGAGTCGATGATCAGCACCGCCAGAAACGGTGACTGGAAATCCGCCGCTCGATCTGCCAGAAGGATGATGGAAGATCAGGTCAAATATTGATTGCGTAGGAGCCATTTTCTTTCCGGCAACGTGTTCCGGAAACAGCGTCCCGTTCCGGCTGCCGATCAATCAATGGTCGCGATGCACTTCAATTCAATCGCGATAGGAGTCGGCAATTTGTTGACCTCGACGGTCGTTCGGCAAGGCTGGTTGTGCTCGAAGTACTCCGCGTAAATTTTGTTGTAGGTTTGGAAATCGTCGTCCATGTTGGTCAGAAAAACAGTGACATCGACCAGGTTCATCCAACTTGAGCCGGCATCCTCGACGATGGTCCGGACGTTCTCAAACACGCTACGACATTGCGCCTCGATGTCGTAGCTGGTGACGTTTCCGGCGGCATCCAGTTCGACGCCGGGGATGATGGTCGTGCCTTTCTGCCGCGGACCAACACCCGAAAGAAACAGCAAGTTACCAACACGGCGAGCGTGAGGATAACGTCCGATTGGTTCGGGGGCACTCGATGAGTTCAGTTTTTCGTTCAAGGCGTTTCTCGCGATTCAAAATTTAATGCAGACATTCTTGGGCTCCGTCCAAAACCGCATGGCTTCCATTCCGCCTTCGCGACCGAGCCCTGACTGTTTCATGCCGCCAAACGGAGTTCGCAAATCACGTTCCAGCCAGCAGTTGATCCACACGATCCCGGCCTCAACCTCGTCCGCGACGCGATGTGCCGCGGTTAAGTCCGACGTCCAGATCGTCGCAGCCAATCCGTATTGAGACTCGTTGGCTTTCTCAATGGCGTCGTCTACATCGTCAAATGGAGCGATGGAAACAACCGGTCCGAAAATTTCCTGTTGGTTGGTTTGTGAGTCATTCGCGAGGCCTTCGATCACCGTCGGGTGAATGAACCAGCCGTGTTCGCATCGCCCCGACAGGTTCGCTTGATGACCACCACAGAGAACTTTGCCGCCTTCGCGTTTGGCCGTTTCGATGCAGCCGAGTACTTTTTCGAAATGCTGCTGTGAAACGATTGCGCCCTGATTGGAATCGGGTTCGTTGGGGTCTCCAACTCGAAGCTGTTTTACGCGAGCCACGAAATCTTCACGGAACTTTCCGTAAAGAGAACGTTGAATGTAAATCCGCGAACCGCACAGGCAAATTTGACCCTGGTTGGCGAACGAGCTGCGTAGCGTGGTCTGCAACATCAGTTCGTAGTCGCAATCGGCAAAAATGAGATTCGGATTCTTGCCGCCAAGCTCCAGTGAGATTTTTTTCAGCTTCGATGCCGTCACGCTGGCGATGTGTTTGCCTGTTGCCGTACCGCCGGTAAAAGAAATGGCCTGGATGTCATCATGATCGACCAGGGCGTTACCCGTTCTTGAACCGCTGCCGTGAACGATGTTCAGAACGCCATCCGGAAGTCCGGCTTCGGCACAAAGTTCTCCCAACATGAACGCCGTCATTGGAGTCACCTCAGAGGGCTTGGCAATGACTGTATTGCCGGCAGCAAGTGCGGGTGCAATCTTCCACGTGAACAAATACAGCGGCAGGTTCCAGGGCGAAATACAGGCAACAGGTCCCAACGGTTTCCGCAGCGTGTAGTTCACGACACCCTGCGAATGATGAGACTGGCTTTCGGTGCTGGTAACGAGATTGGCAAAGAATCTGAAGTTGCTGGCGCAGCGAGGGATGTCGACCGATCTGGACAACCAGAGTGGCTTTCCGTTGTCGATCGATTCCGCTTGCGCAAAAGTTTCCAGCCTGGATTCGATGACGTCCGCAATCCGATGAAGTATCGCAGAACGTTCGGTTATGTGAGTCGAGGACCACGGCGGGAAAGCCCTGCGCGCTGCTTTCACCGCAGCACCGACGTCGCGACTATCGGAGTCCGGAACGAGGGAATAGCACTTGCCCGTCGCAGGTTCAACGTTGTCCAGCCACAGACCGCTTTGAGGCGGAAGCATCTTGCCATCGATGTAGTTTTGAATCTTGTTCATAAGCGTTCTGGCCGTCACATCGTCGGCCCGCTAGAGGCATTTGGTTCTTCCGCCGTCGACGGGCACGTTGATGCCGTTGATATAGCTTGCTGCCGGCGAAGTCAGAAACGCGATCGCCGACCCGACTTCCGCGGCGTCAGCAAATCTTCCGGCAGGAATTGAAGCCTTCATTTCGTCCGCGACGTCCTCATAGGTTCGGCCAGTTTTCTCCGACTTGGTCTTCAAAATCGATTCCAGCCGAGCCGTATTGGTTGCTCCTGGCAGAACGTTGTTTACTGTAATTCCGAACTGCCCCAACTCATTCGCCAACGTCTTGGCCCAATTCCCCACCGCGCCACGAATCGTGTTCGAAACGCCCAGATTGGACAGCGGTTGCTTCACGGAAGTCGAGATGACATTGACGATTCGTCCATAGGACTTTTCTTTCATTCCCGGGACGAGGGCCTGAACCAAAATTTGATTGCAGATCAGATGATTGGTGAACGCGGAGATAAACTCATCTGTCTGAGCATCAATGGCCAGACCTCCCGGCGGCCCTCCGGTGTTGTTGATCAGGATTTCAGCGACGTTCCCCTGACCCGTCCACCCAGTGATCGTTTCCTTGAGTTGTTCAGGTTGAGCAAAGTCTGCGACGAGGTACGAGTGGTTTTGGGATCCCAGGTTTGGCAATTTGGCAACGGACTCTGCAAGCCGTGCGCTGTTTCTTGCCAGCATGACTACGTTGGCGCCAAGTTCCGCCAGTTCGACCGCTGCAGCGAAGCCGATTCCCTGGCTGGATCCGCAGACGATCGCCGTTTTTTGTTTGAGGTCGAGGTTCATAATTCGTGTGAGTGGATGCTTTTAGAAGATGAGCCGCCACTATACCAAACCGGGACAACGCATGTTCGGCTGCCGTATTGGGAATCTTGCCGACGTGCCGCTCGAAAAAAATGCAAACGCGAATCGCAAGCAAGTCAGTCCACAGCCTTCGACGATTTCACAGGCGTGCCTTCAGCCAATCTCATGACCGCAAACATTGCTTTGTCTCATCTGCCGCCAAATCCAGATGATCGCCCAAACCCGGGACGGGGATTGCCGCGACCGAAGTTGTTCGTTGGAGGACCGGTGGAGAAACCGGGGGGAGCGCCCGAAAAGTCTGGCGGTGAAAAATCTGATGGACTGGGCATGTTCTGCATTGCATTACGATGTGCCTCGGCGGCTTGGCGTCTCATGTCATCAGCTTGCTGCTGCATCTGATCATGCATCTGATTATGCATCTGCCGAGCTTGCTCACGTTCCTTTTTGAGCTTGTCCCAATTTGCCTTGGCGTCCTGTCGGTGTCCCTCAATATCCGCGCGAACCTCCGCTACTGCGCGATCGACATCGCCATCGAATTCGGCAGCGAAATGTCCGCTGTTTTCCTGTTCCTGCGGACTCGATAGCGCGGACACCATAAAGAATCCACCGATCCCTGACAGTAATACGAACACTCCGGCGGCCGAACCCAAAATCGGTGCATCACCCTGTTTGCGTCTGGCATAGCAAATCATTCCGACGCCGATCAAGCCAAGGAACATCGCAGCCAGCGGAGCAAAATCCCCAAGCTTGGCGAGTCGACGTAGCTGCAATCCGATCAACGGCAACACCGTCGCGATGATCGGCAGACTGATCAGGAATATGCCTGTCGACTGAAAGTAGTTGTCCATGTCGGACATCTCTTCCTGTCGGCCGCCAGTCCGTTTCACATGCTTTACCCGTGAGCTCGGTCGCGGACGGGCTGAAGGAGCCAGCACTTGCTGCGGTTGCGATCGCGGCGGGTAAGGAGAACTTGTTGACAAACCAAAGTCGTCCAGCGGAGCATCCAAGCCAGCATTCTGCGGAATCGTGGATGCGGCAGTCGCAGCAGAGGCTGCGTAGGACGGGACATCATCGTCCAACTCCGCAACGATTTCTTCTTCCTTCGGAAGCTTGGGGCCGGCACGAAAAACAGCCGAACACTTTGGGCATCTAATTCGTTTGCCCAAATGTTGAACCGGTACTTTAGCCGTTGCCTGACATTGTGGGCACTGAAACTTTTTCCTTGAGTCTGGCATAGCGAACATCCAAAGCGAGGCAATCGTTTCCAACAGGTTACCACGCCGCGATGCTCATTGCTCGACGAAAGCTCAACGAAAAGCTCACTACCCCTCTGCCCCTAGCTGGAAAATCGAGTTGTGAATCTTGCCGCGAAACGGAATTCCGTCGTCAGTTTTCAGTTGATAGTCGATCTCCATCCCCCAAGTCGGGGCAAGGTCCGGGATCGTCAACTTAATCGTTGTTCCATCGCTCAACAGTTCGGCTTTGCCAACCTCGATTCGCTTTTCGTTGTAATGCTGAGAGCCGTAGTTTTTACTGCGTTTCAAGTCCCACGTCGTGATCGCAAAGTTCTTTGCGGCTGACACCGACGACGCGTCAAGCTTGCCGCTGAATCGAATCCGCAAACCGTCTTGTAACGCAGAGATTCCAACGGGAAGGTGAACGGGCGTTCCGGTGTAGCGAATTCGATACAGCCCGCCAGGTTGGTGCTGGCTACCCGCCCAGGCAAACATGCCGCAACAATAGAGCTGTCCATCGCCAGGATGAAAGCGACCTCGCATCACGCCGGTTGGAAACTGTGGCAGAGGAAACTCACACATCCCGCCCTGCACTTGTCCCCCGACTTTCTCGTGAGGCACAACGTAGACTTTTCCATAGCCGTAAGAAAAATTCAACAGCGAACCTTTCAACGGTCCCCACTTGTCACTCGTCACCCACAGCAACTCGCCGGGCGATCGATCGAAAGCGTTTGTAATCCAGCAGAGTGGATCCTGCATCGCCGAATCAGACTCATCTGTAATGTCGTGATATCCGAACATGTTGCCGTAGAATTCGCCGGGCCGAACCCAGTTGATTCTGTTCTTTGGGTTCCAGTGTCCTTCCTGATCGGTGACGACAAACGAGCCATCAGCATTGATGCAGACTCCATTGGCGGCGCGGAATCCGTTGGCCACGATTTCCGTTGTGGCTCCGTCCGGGCTGACTTTCAAAAGCGTCCCATGGTGCGGCACGACGGCTTTCTTCGCGTGGCGAGCTGATTTCGCGTAATAGAAATTCCCATCGTCGTCGGTTTGCAAGCCCATCGCGAACTCATGAAAGTGCTCCGTGACCTGATGGTCGCTGTTGAAGCACTCGTAGAAGTCAGCTTCGTGGTCGCCGTTGAAATCGTGCAGTCGAACCAGTTGGTCGCGACACGTAACGAAGATCTGGTCTTCCACGCATTTCACTCCAAGTGGTTGAAACAGCCCCGAAGCGATACGTTGCCACGAAAGCGAGTCGCTGCTTTGGTCGGCGAATCCCGTGATTCGCCAAACCGATCCGTCCCAGGCGGAAACGATGGCCGTTTCTCCGTCGAGCAAAAAGTCCAGCCCTGTCAGTCGCAGTTGGCAGTTCCACGGATTGCTGGTGGGTCGTTGAAACACGTCAACGGCAAACGGGCCTTCTTCTTCACCGCGCAAAATTGGCGAAGAGAGTATCTCGGGGTAGTTCGCTGGTCCGCCACGCGTAAGCCGGTTCAGGTCTTGAGGCCTGGCGGTCTGTGACAGTTTGGTCCGCAGTGATATTCCTTCGCTGTGGTCGTCAATTCGAGCTTGCGAAATCACAATGTTGACTGGTTCGCCAGCTTCAATCTTCAGACGCAGATTGCCGGCGTCGTCGTGCGTCCAGGTCGCCGTTTCAAGCGAACAGAAAGCGATCAAGCCGCGGTTTTGTGGTTTCGGGGCATCGTCACCAGAAACCGCAGCGTCGAGGGAAGCGTCGCCGCCGGCCTCGGGAAACTGGCTTTCAGATTGAGTCTTCCAGGAACCGACAAGCCCTGATTCATTGATGGACGAAGTCGAATTGAGTTCTGAGGCATCGAGTTCGCGTTGATAAAAACGGATGTCTTCCATCTCGCCTTCAAAGAATGAATCTGCTGGAAAGTTGCCGTTGGTGAATCCGATTCGAACAACTGACTCATCTAAAACTCGCTCGGGGCCGATCGTTCCGTTGCCTGCTGCTTCGCCGTCGACATAAAACTGGACGAGTTTCGAAGAAGCATTCCATGTCATCGCCACATCGTGCCACTGTCCATCATTGACCTTGCGATTCGCCCGAACGGCTCCCACCCAGCCGATGTCAAACGTCGGCGTGCCACCACGTAGAAAGAACGACTTGCCCTGGGGAACCCATTCGTCCTGGTTCTTCGTTTTGGCCAGAATCGTACCGTCGGTTTTCGTTTTGATTCGCGCGTAAATTGAAAAGTCCGCCCCGTGCATGTCGAAACGATCGCCGGCCGGAATTTCGCCAAACATCGACCCGTTGAAGCCAAGTCCACTCGCAGGCGGCGTCGCTGTTCGAACCGAGTCGTCGGGTTTAGCGACGATCGCGACGTTTCCGTCAAACGATGCCTCTCCATCGACGGCCGCGATCTGGAGGTAAAGATCCTCGGAGCGTTTTCCAAGATTCAAATGTCGCGAATATACTGCGTTCTGTTCAACGAAACTGAGACTTGGCGACTCAAGGATTTCTGTTTCTCCCACACGATACTTGAGGATCGACTGGTCGCCGAAACGATACATGCCCAGGAATTTTGCCCACTCATTCGGCAACGGGCCGTAATGTTTTCCGTCACGTCCTACGACGCGATCGTCTACAAATCGCGTTTCCGAATTCGCTCCGGGGCGGCCAACTCCGGGCGCTGTCGGGCTGGAGAAATGAACATCGCCTGTCGCTTTCGGATGACGACCGTGAGTTCCGTTGAAGTGAATGCCTTCCCAGTCAATAAACGAACCGCTCCAGGCACCTGCGACTCGCATCGTGTCGTGTTCGTACATCAACCAGTGGCTTCCTGATTCAACACCGCCGGGGCCGGAATCCAGCCGAACGACGATCCCCTTTTGGGCGATGTTCGAGCCATCGTCGGAGATTTCAATCGTGTTGAACATGCTTGGGCCATAGTCCATCATCGTCCACGGTCGAGCCATCACGGGCTTGGGGCCGCGAGTGTCACCAGTCGGCAGCGACGCAAGATAGGCATCTGTGATTTCGAATCGTTGTTGTGAATTGTGCGATTTCAAAAAGTGTTCGCGAATGTAGTGGATGACTTCGTATTTCTGCTGCGGCACCATCCAACGCTGCGGATTCATCATGCCGAATCCATGAGTCAGCGTTTTGTACATCGTCAACGGATCGTTCCCATGTTTGAATTTGCCTGTGGCAAACCGCAGCGATGTGGGCATGGAACCTTCCTCTTCGACCGTCCCGTGGCAACTGGCACAGCGCAGCCGATATATTTCCTGACCGTGCTTGAACGAATCCTCATTCAAACTGCGGATCAGCCCGGCATGATCGACGCGCGATTCGTACTCGGGCAACGGAGCGATTGTTGCTGTCGCTGGCTTGAGATTTTCCTGAAGTGCCGCATCGCCTTCGATGGCGGCAAGGTAGCTGATCAAGTCCAGGAATTGCTGTCGGTCTGCAAGCTGGTTTGCAAGGTCGGTTGGCATGGAGGATTGTTTCGAACGAGCCCATTCTTCGATGTCGCTTTTAAGAATCGTCTGCGGTTCAGCTTGTTCGATCGAGTCGACCGTCAGGGCTGTGTCGGATTCCTCAGTGAGAATTCCCGTCACCAATCTGCCGTCATTGAGCGCGATGCGGACGGTCTCGAATCCTTTATGGATGGCGGATGACGGTGACAAAACGGACTGGATCAGGTGCAGCGTCGATACGTCACGCTTCTTCGTCAAATCGGGCCCGAGGCTTCGTGTCGCCGAGTCATGACACTTCGCGCAATTCATTGCTGGGCGATAAAAAGCGATGGCGCCGCGAGCAGGATTGCCCAAACGTTCAACGTCACCAGACAATTGCTCTGCAGGTTCCGCGAGGAGCTTTTGCGTCAGCAATTGCGGCGAAGGATGTTCCTGAGCAATGGCGTCGAGGGCTAAAAGCTGGGAAACAAGCAGAACAGAAACTAAGAGCAAAACATGCGGTTTCATGTGTAATCCTTTCATTTGCGCCCATTCTACATGAAGTTGCCGCAAACGACGTGATCGGCATCGCAACACGGTGATCAGTTTTTCGTAGAATGTTCGCTCACAACCGAAGTCAGTTTAGCCGGAGCCACTATGTTTACTCGAGCATCTATTTTGCGAATCGTCGCCCTTGTTGTGTTCGCGCAAATCGCCTCGATTGGTTGCGCGCAAACCGCAGAGGCTACGGCGGATGCGACTCCCGCAGAAGTTGTTGCCAAAGCTGTCGACGCTGCAAATGCGTTTCTGAAATCGGTTGACCAGTCTCAGTACGAGCAAGTGATGTACTCGTTTCTGGACAACGACCAACGGGATAACTGGTCCAACTTGCCAGTTGCAAATGTTCCTCGTGGCGGGCTGCGGTGGGGTGACTTAAAAGAGAACCAACAACAGGCCGCGATGCAGTTGTTGAAAGCGACGTTGAGTGAAAATGGTGTCCAGCAGGTCATCGACAACATGAACGGTGACGAATTTTTGAAACAGAACTCTCGAAGACGAACCAGCTTCGGTAGCGACGAATACTTCATCTCCATTCTGGGCGAACCATCGACGACCAGTCCGTGGATGTATCAATTCGGAGGCCATCATTTGGCGATCAATATTACGATCGTTGGCGATCAGATGACCATGTCGCCTACTTTGACCGGCGGTCAACCGATTGATTTTGAGTGGGAAGGAAAGCAGGTTCGTCAGGTTGCCGACGAAGAAGATGCTGCCTACGCGTTTATCGAATCGCTAACCGATGATCAGAAAAAGAAAGCCGTAATTGCCGAACGCTACGGAGATATCCGTTTCGGTCCCGGCGCAACCAAAATCGAACCGGCGGCTGAAGGAATGAAGGCCACTGAGCTTGATGAGAAACAGCTCCAACTGTTGAAGGTACTGATCGGTAAGCGAATCGGTGTGCTCAACGCCACGCATGCGAAAATTGAGCTCGAGAAAATCGAAGCGGACTTGGCAGAGACCTGGATTTCGTGGAAAGGATCGACCAAAAACGGAGGCGATGCTTCGTTTCGAATCCAGAGTCCTTCGATTCTGATGGAGTATTCGCCACAGCGACTGGGCGGGGTTCCCATGAATCACATCCACGCGATGTATCGTGATCCGTCGAACGACTATGGTGCCGGTTTGATTGAGGCGCGGCGAAAGGAAAAACAGAAGAAGTGAGTGCGAGTGGGCGGAACGTTAATTCCGGGTGAGCTTTGCACTTTCTTCACTCGGGGACTTCCGGATTGGCGTCCGCCGCATCGCCGAACCAAAACTTGACCATAAAATACAACGTCGCCAAAATTCCCCAGGTCAGCCCAAGGACGACTCCAAGGTCCAATACGCCGCGCCAAGGCTGCGGGATGAACTGAAAAATCACGACGAGCGAAGTGATTGCCAGCAGTAAAACCCAAATGACGATCTTTCGTTTCCTGGTCGAATCAAAGAAGCCCATGCAGAACAGCGGCGCAAACACGGCACGCACCAGCGTTGAACGTTCGCGAAGATAATTCGCCCTCGCGGCTACCCGTGGCGAATAACCTTTCTGAAACCCCTTATAGCCCTCGCTATAAAGCATGAAAAACAGCCACGGCACCATCAACGCGTAATGCTGCCAACCAAGAGTATGCTGGAATCCCTCATTCACATGGCCGATCATTCGAAAGACGGCAAAGCCGAGCACTGAGCACGCGCCGACAACGCCCCAGATGGCCGCTACGTTTCCGATTCGAGGGTTTAGGTATTTTTGCACTGGTTTCGTACGAACGATCTAGTTGAATTTCCAAATTGATTCAGCTTCGCCGCTGAAAACGAAGCTCGGTATTCTATCCGCAAAATCGAATGGACATAAACCAGTGCAAACGCTCCAGCCCGAACTGCTCGCAAAACTTCTTCCGGTAAAAATGACAATTTCGGGAAAAGACAGAATTGACATATCGAGATTCGACGATATATTTACAACGAAAGGAAGAAGACTGATGAACAAACCCAGAAAATCGAAACAGCTCAACTTCGATTCGCTGTCGCTTGCTGCCGAATGCCTGAAGGCTTTGGCGCATCCGCACCGACTGCAAATTGTGCAGCTCCTGTTGTCCGGGCAGCAATTGTCCGTCAATGAAATCGCGGAGCATTGCGATTTGAACCAGCCGACGACGTCAGATCATCTTCGGTTGATGCATCGTTGTGGGTTTCTCAGCAGTCAACGTAGCGGACGAACCGTTTTTTATTCGGTTTCTGAGCCGCACCTGCAAGACATCATGTCGTGCATTCAGGATCGATTCGGATAGGAAGCGATCTTTTTTTTGGATCACATATCGATCATTCGAGATATTTACGTATATTGAATCGCTTAAGGGAGAAAGCACTATGTTGCTCAAATACTTTTACGACAAATCGCTCGCTCACGCTTCATACATGGTCGGTTGTCAAAAGACTGGCGAGGCCATTTTGATCGATCCAGATCGAAACATCGACCAGTATCTCGACGTTGCAGAACGGGAAGGGATGACGATCGTTGGCTCGGCCGAAACTCATATTCACGCGGATTATGTTTCTGGTAGCCGTGAATTGGCTGAAGCAATCGGTGCAAAGCTCTACGTTTCCGATGAAGGACCAGCTGACTGGAAGTACACGTTTGTGGATGGCTACGATCATCAGTTGCTGAAGGACGGCAACGAGTTTGCGGTCGGGAATATCAAATTCAAAGTCATGCACACGCCGGGCCATACTCCCGAAAGTATCTCGTTCATCCTGACCGACACTGGCGGTGGAGCAGATCGGCCGATGGGAATTTTCACAGGCGATTTTGTCTTCGTTGGCTCCATCGGGCGGCCCGATTTGCTCGAAGAGGCTGCTGGCCAGGCGGGAACGGCGGAGCCTGGGGCTCGCGATCTGTTCGCTTCGATCAAGCGATTCAACGAACTGCCTGACTTTCTGCAGGTCTGGCCTTCGCACGGTGCAGGTAGTGCCTGTGGTAAAGGGCTGGGGGCGATTCCGTCCAGCACCGTTGGTTATGAAAAACTTTTCAACGAAGCTCTTCAGTTTAAATCTGAAGACGAGTTTGTTGCTTACGTGCTGTCTGATCAGCCGGAAGCTCCGCCATACTTTGCGGTCATGAAACATGTCAACAAGCACGGTCCGAAAGTGATCGGCGACGAGGGTTTGCCGAAAAAGATTGACATCGCCAAGCTCACCGCCACGGTTGAGGATCACATGGTGATCGATGTCGGGGCTTCGAAGAGCTTCGCCCGAAATCATGTTCCTGGGGCGCTGAACATTCCGACCAAGTATATCGCTCGCGACGCTGGTTGGTACGTCGACTATAGCAAGCCGTTGTATCTGATCGCTGGCGGCGCAGAACTTGCTGATGCGATTCACGTTTTTCGTGAAATGGGTGTCGACAACATCGTTGGCTATTTCGATGGCGATGAAGTTGCGAAGTCAGGTTTGGCGACGGAAGCCTATGAATACAAAACTCCCGAAGAGGTCGCTGGCGCGATCGAACGGGGCGATATGTTGTTGGTTGATGTTCGGCGTCAGGCTGAGTGGAACGAGGGCCATATTCCTCAGGCAGACCACCGATTCCTCGGCAAAATCTTGGACAGCGTAAAGGAGATCGACGACAGCAAGCCTGTGGTTTTCCATTGTCGATCTGGAGCGCGTTCTGCCGTCGCGTGCGGTATTGCTCAGGCCAGCGGGATCAAGAACGTCATCAACCTTGATGGTGGAATTGTGCGTTGGGAAAAGGAAGGCAATCCGGTCGTTTCCGAACAGCCGCAATCCGTTGGCTGTGGCGAATCGTGCTAAAACTCGACATTGTGGCAATCAATTGGTAGTGCGTTCAGGGTGGGGATGCGTGTGCTGCAGATGTAGCCGTCGCATGCCCCGGGCCCCGCAACCGGATGGCAATTCGCCATCAAAGACCTTTACTGTTTACGCTGCCGATTCAATTTTGAAAGGACGCTAATGGATTTCATCATGCAACCGTGGCCGTGGTGGCTGTCAGGGATTTTGGTGGGGCTGACGGTGCCCATGCTGTATTTCCTTGCCGGCCAGGGGTTTGGTATCTCAACCAGTTTGCAGCAAGTGGGTGCGATGTGTTCGCCCAACTCAAAACTGCCTTATCTCCGCGACTTTAATCGTCGTAAAGGATTGTGGACGCTGGTGTTTGCGATCGGCATCGTGATCGGCGGCTTCATCGCCAACAACTTCCTTTCCGCCGAACCGGTGGAGTTCCTGCCTGAATCATTCGCGAGCGTCGGTGGCGTGGTGCGACTGCTGCTGGGCGGTATCCTGGTGGGCTTCGGAACACGTTACGCGGGAGGCTGCACGTCCGGGCACTCAATTACCGGAATCGCGAATCTCAATTGGCCCAGCCTCGTCGCCACCATTTTCTTTTTCGTCGGCGGACTGGGAGTGACTTGGGGACTCGGAAGCTTAATCTTTGGAGGATTTTGAGATGGCAACTGTATCAGAGAACAAAATAAAATCCGAAGCGTCGCCGCCGGGTAAGTCAAATGAGCAGGCCGGTGTTTCGTCGCTCGCACTGGCAATGTCGTTGCTGGTCGGGACGTACTTTGGCATCGTGCTAACCAAATCCGAGGTGGTTCGTTGGCAGCGTGTTCACGACATGTTTCTGTTCAAGGAAGCTCACATGTACCTGATCATTGGCGTCGGTGTCGTCGTCGCCATGATCTCGATGCTGATCATCAAGTCACAGCGCGCAAAGACGATCGAAGGCGAGCCAATTGTTTACAAACCCAAGCCATTTCACAAAGGTGTTGTCATCGGCGGTATGCTATTTGGTGCTGGCTGGGCGATCACGGGGGCCTGCCCTGGTCCAATTTACGCTCAAATTGGTGCCGGTGCCTGGCTGGGGTGGGTGACTCTCGCAGGGGCGATGATTGGGATGTATCTGTACGCAATGCTGAAGTCAAAACTGCCTCACTAGGAGACCGCATGTGTGGAAATTTCAGTCGTCGCAAGACGCACGGTGAAGGCATTGGTTCAGAAGTTTTAACGAGTCCAGCGATGAGTTTTAGCAACGACTTTTCAGGAACGCGGGTGACGCTTCCACGATTGAACGAGGCGGCTCCGGACTTTCATGCACCGACGACGCATGGTGACCGGAAGCTGAGTGACTACAAGGGACGCTGGTTGATCCTGTTTTCGCATCCGGCGGACTTCACGCCCGTCTGCACCACCGAGTTCATGGGGTTTGCGAAAGCCTGGCCTGAGTTTCAGAAGCTTAATTGTGATTTGCTGGGGCTGTCGATTGACAGTACATTTTCGCACGTCGCCTGGATGCTGAACATCAAAGAAAAATTCGGAGTTGAGATTCCGTTCCCGATTATCGATGACCTTTCGATGGAAGTTGCATCGGCCTACGGAATGATCATGCCGGGAGCCAGTGACACCTCCGCCGTGCGAACCACATTCTTTATCGACCCGGAAGGAGTCATGCGAGCCATGATTTACTATCCGATGAGCAACGGTCGAAATATCGACGAGTTTCTGAGATTGCTCAAAGCGATGCAGGCTTCTGAACAGCACGGGATCGCGACGCCGGAAGGTTGGCAACCGGGAGACGATGTCATCGTGCCGCCGCCGAAAACGATTCAGCAGGCGCAGGAACGAATTGCTGGGAATGTTGAATGTAAAGATTGGTATTTTTGCACTCGTGCGTTGACGAATCAACAGGATTGAATGGCGATACCATGACCACCATAATTGTTGGAGCGATAATTGTCGGGATGATTCTTGGCCTGCTGGGGTCGGGTGGATCGGCCATCATGGTTCCGATCCTCGTTTACCTCGTCGGACACGACGCCAAGATTTCAATCGCTGAATCCATGGCGATTGTCGGCGCAATCTCCGCGGCGGGCGCTTTACCGTTTGCTCGCGCGAAACAGGTCGATTGGCCAAGTGTTGTTCTGTTTGGATTGCCGGCGATGCTCGGCACTTTCATCGGCGCGTGGCTTGGAGGAATGGCCAGCGACGCGCTGCAGCTAATCGTATTTGGGTTGGTCCTGTTGTTGGCAGCGGGATTCATGATCCGAAAGGCGTTTGGGAAAAAGAGCAGCACCATCGAAGAATCGGTTGGTGCGAAACGTTCAATTGATGGCACCAAGGGCGTCTTGATCTTCCTTGAGGGGTCGCTGGTCGGCGTGCTGACCGGGTTTGTCGGAGTCGGCGGTGGCTTCCTGATCGTGCCCGCCCTGTTGATCCTTGGAAAGCTCCCGATGAGGACCGCAATCGGAACCAGTCTGGTCATCATTGTGATGAAGTCCGCCGTCGGTTTCTTTAAATACCAACACTACCTGAGTGCCCATGACTTGTCTGTTGACTGGTCGACGATCGGGATTTTCGTTGGTGTTGGACTGTTTGGCTGCTTTCTTGGGCAGCAAATTAATTCACGATTAAACCAGCGTGGGCTGACGCAGGCCTTCGCAGTCTTTCTCGTGCTTGTCGGCGCCTTTGTGATCCTCAAGGAGGGCAGCGAATTGCTGAAGTCGACCGACCCGCAGCCCGACACGGTGATCACGCAAGTAGTTGATTCATGACTCAACAGGAAACGATAGTGGAGTTGAAAATGAAAACCACAGACAATGAATCTCAGACGATCGAGCAGGTCCTGTTTGAGCGAATGGGCGTTTCGGTTGAAGATGCCTTTGCGACTTCGGCAGACGCAATCGACGAGAAGATTTCTCGCGCCGCGGACAAGGGAGTTGAAGTCGAGCCTCGCGTTGAAGGCCTGCTTGGGTTGCTGTTGCAACTCACCGAACCTGAGAATATGAAGTCGCTTCAGACGCTTGTCCAGCGACTTCCACAACTTGCGGCTTTGGCAAAGCTCGCGGATGAAGTCCCGAACGTGATCGCGTCACTGGGCGACGTTTTCGACGACTTTCAAAAGCGTTGCGAGGGTGACGGAGTCGATCTTGAGCGTAGTCTCGTCAATGGATTGCAGGCGGCGTTGTGGTTGGGTGCGCAGATCGACAAACAGGACCTTGAAAAAATTGGCGAGCTGCTCAAGTCTGATATCCTCAGCAACGAAGCCATCGCAGTCGTTGGAAATGCCGCCAACGCGTTGACGTCAGCTCAAAAGGAGTCGGCGTTGTCCACTACGAAACAGCGAATCGGCATTTTTGGATTGCTGGGCGTGATGAGAAACCCGGAGATTCAAAAGGCCGTTGCATTTGCTGCGAAATTTGGAGAACAGTTCGGCAAGAACATGGAAAAGCCGTAACACACGGAAGAGCAAACCAGCGGCCGTCTTCAGCGTGATGACATGGCCGAATCCCTACACACCTGCAGGACTTGAAATGTCGAATCCAAAAATTGTTATCGTCGGCGGTGGCTCGGCCGGTCTCACGACAGCCGCGCATTTGCTTAACTCGCGTTCGGAGCTCGATGTCACAATCATTGAACCGAGCGAAAAGCATTACTATCAGCCTCTGTGGACTTTGATTGGCGGCGGAGTGTTTCCGAAAGAGGAATCGGAACGCGAGCAAGCTGACTTTATTCCTCACGGCGCGACGTGGATGAAAGACGCGGTTGAGTCTTTCGATCCTGAAAACAACACGGTCAAGACCGTCGGAGGCGAATCGGTTCCTTACGATTATCTGGTCGTTTGTCCTGGCCTGCAGTTGAACTGGTCAGAGACAAAGGGACTGACCAAGGACATCGTTGGCAAACACGGGATCTGTAGCAACTACAGCTATGACACTGTAGAAACGACCTGGGAAACGATCCGCAATTTCAAAGGTGGAACTGCACTTTTCACGCATCCTGACACTCCAGTCAAGTGTGGCGGGGCTCCTCAGAAAATTTGCTATCTCGCAGAAGACTATTTTCGAAAACAGGGAATTCGCGATCAGTGCAACGTCGTGTTTGCACTCGCCAAGCCACGGATTTTTGCAGTCGACCCCTACGCGACGACACTGGAGAAAAGAGTCAAACGAAAAGACATCGACGTTCGGCTTCAGCACAATCTGGTGGAGATTCGTCCCGAGACCAAAGAAGCCGTGTTCGAACATCTGGATACTGGCGAAGAGAGCGTCATCAAGTATGACATGCTTCACGTGACGCCACGAATGGGTCCGCGAGACTTTGTGAAAAACAGTCCGTTGGCTGCAGAAGACGGTTGGGTGGATGTCGACAAGCATACGACTCAGCACGTTCGCTACCCCAACGTTTTTGCGCTTGGAGACACCTCAAACCTGCCGACGTCAAAAACCGGGGCGGCGATACGAAAGCAGGCTCCGACCGCGTCCGAGAACATACTTTGTCTCATCGATGGCAAGCCGCTTAGCGGGCACTACACCGGATATACTTCGTGTCCGTTGGTGACAAGTTACAGCACGATGGTGCTTGCCGAATTCGACTATGACAAGAATCCGATGGAGTCATTTCCGTTCGATCAGTCTCAGGAACGGTTCAGCATGTACATGTTAAAAAAGTACGGGCTGCCGAATCTCTATTGGCATGGCATGCTGCGTGGCCGCGCCTAACGTTAACTCAAACCCGCGACAATTGACTTTGAAAGTCGAGCATAAGAAAGTCGAGCATAACTATGGACAAAACTTTAATGCGACTGAGCGTCACTCTGTTTGCGACTGCCGCAACGTTGCTCACGATTGCAGGCTGTACTCAATCCACAAAAACGGCTCAGCCGACGGACGATGCTTCTGATGCGGCATTGGTTGAACTTTCTGAGGTTCAGCAACAGCAGCGTGAGACCGCCATTGCTGCACGGGACAAGCTTTTTCAGTCGCTGATCGGTGAGCTCACTGACTCGGTCGCGAAAGATGGAGTCGCCAAGTCGATCGAAGTTTGCAAAAACCGTGCTCCTGAGATTGCAAAATCGATCAGCGAGGAGATGAAGCTGAAGATTGGCAGAACGTCTTTCCTGTTGCGAAACGACGAAAATGTTCCACCCGAGTGGGCTACAGATTTTGTAGAGCAGCGTGTTGAGAAAGAAGTCAACGTTGAACTGGCAGAGAATGGGCTTGGTGTTCTGTTGCCGATTCGTTTGATGGACGCCTGTATCAAGTGCCATGGAGCTCCCGAGTATCTTGCAGCGGACGTTGCAGAAGCGATCGAGACCAACTATCCCAACGATCAGGCGACCGGATTTACGGCCGGAGACTTGCGAGGATACTTCTGGATCGAAGTTCCCAAACCTCAGGGGTAACTTGCAACTAACAGGGGGTCGCCTGTACAGTTCGTCAAACCAGATCGTTCTACAGTTCAACTCACAATAGTTTTTAGCTGAGGTCCTGAACGCGATCGAGTTGAGCCAACGAAAAGGAGACGATTGTGGCAGCAGAGAATCAGGACAACGACGGCGGCAAGAGCAAGCGAATTCTCGAAGACGACCCGCGCGTCCAAATGGCAGCGGAACGGACGGTCCTGGCGTGGATTCGAACGGGCTTGGCATTGATGGCATTCGGGTTCGTCATTGCCCGTTTTGCCCTGGTCATGCAATCGCTCGGCGTAAACACCAGCGTGTTGCTGATCGTCAAAGCGACGGTGATTGGCGTCCTGTTGGTTTGTCTTGGCGTGGTCACGACTGCGGCCGCTCCCTACCACTATCACAAATACTTTCGCCGCATTGGACAATCCGACAATCGGTTCGCAGCTTCCACCCTGGTCGTTTTCGTATCCTACGGAGCCGCTTTGGTTGGAGTCGCGCTGGCGATGTACTTGCTGTTTATCGATTTTTCGAGTCTCGGCATCGAGTTGAATGCTGAAGGACCACCTGGGAAATGAACGACGACGCAACATTTTGGAATGCCTGCTACCGGGACGGAAAAACTGGCTGGGATCGCGGCTCAGTTCATCCCGCCTTGGACCATTGGATGGATTCCGGACAGCTGCAGCCGTGTTCCATCATCGTTCCGGGGTGCGGCCGCGGTCACGAAGTCGTCAAGCTGGCTCAGGAGGGCTTTAATGTCACAGCCATCGACCTGGCGAGCGAACCGGTTAAGAATCTGAGAAAGCGACTTGTTGGCTTCGAAGAAAATTCGAGGGTCGTTCAAGGGAGCATGTTTGACTTTCAGCCTCCGCAGAAAGTCGACGCTGTCTACGAACAAACCTGCCTTTGTGCGATTGGCCCCGAGTCGCGATTGCAGTACGAGCAAGCCGTTTTCCAATGGCTCAAACCCGATGGAAAACTGTTCGCTTTGTTTGCTCAAGTTGAAGGTCCCAATGGGCCACCGTTTCATTGCGGTCTCGAAGACATGAAACTTACGTTTCCTGATTCGCGATGGGATTGGCCCAACGAAGAACCGGTTCGCTTTGAACACCCAAGCGGCAAATTGGTTGAATTGGCATATGTTCTTTTTCGGAAACGAGAAACCGATGTTGGCTGAAATGGACGTGGTCATGTTGTCGCGAATTCAATTCGCACTGACCATCATGTTTCACTATCTCTTCCCGCCGCTCACGATCGGCCTGGGCGTTATCATCGCCTGGCTCGAGGGCATGTTTTTGTGGAAGAAAGAACAGATCTACATGGACGCCGCGAGGTTCTGGACCGGGATCTTTGGTGTCAACTTTGCGATCGGTGTCGCCACCGGTATCGTTATGGAGTTCGAGTTCGGAACCAATTGGGCGATGTACTCCCGTTTCGTCGGTGATGTGTTCGGATCGGCGTTGGCCGCCGAAGGCATCTTTGCGTTTTTTCTCGAATCCGGATTCCTCGCCATCCTGGTCTACGGGCACGACCGAGTCAGCCCGGCGTTCCACTTTTTCGCAGCCTGCATGGTCGCTCTCGGTTCGATCTTCAGCAGCGTCTGGATCACAATTGCCAACAGTTGGCAGCAAACTCCGGCCGGCCACGAAATCGTGCAGATGACTCGCAACGGTGAGCCCTGGTTCGTCGACGGTCAACCGATCATGCGGGCAGAGATCGTTGACTTTTGGGCGATGGTTTTCAATCCCTCAACCATGCATCGCCTGATCCATGTTTGGCTGGGCTGCTTCATTATGGGCGCTTGTTTGGTGCTGAGCATTTCAGCCTGGTACCTGATCCGCGGCAAACACGAAGAGTTCGCGAAGAAGTCGCTTACCGGCGGATTGTTTCTGTGTCTGTTTAGCTGTCTGGCGATGTTCGTCAGCGGTCACTTCCAAGCCAAGATGGTGTACGAGCACCAGCCCGCGAAACTGGCTGCATTCGAAGGCCATTTTGAAACCGGGCCAGCAGGAATGAGTCTGGTCGGCATTCCAAACGAGGAGACCGAGTCGATCGATATGAATGTTGAAGTCCCCGGAGCACTCAGTTTCCTCGTGCACGAAGATTTCAACGAAGACGTTATCGGGTTGGACAAGTTCAAACCAGAAGACCGGCCGCCGGTGAAAATTCCGTACTTCGCCTATCACATCATGATCGGGACTGGCGTTAGTCTGACGGGACTGATGGTGCTTTCGACGTTTTGGCTGTGGCGCGGAACGCTGTTTGACAAACGCTGGGTGATGTGGCTGTTCGTGATTTCGATTGTGCCAGCGATTGCCGGAAACGAAGCCGGTTGGGTCGCGACAGAAGTCGGTCGACAGCCCTGGATTGTTCAGGCTCCTCTCAAGGTCGACGAAAGCGGCGTGCGAGTGGAGGACGAAAGCGGACAGTTTATCTACGAAAGTGAGCTTGGCTTGCGAACCAACGACGCGGTTTCGAAAGCGATCACTTCGGAGCAGGTTCTGACGTCGATCATCATGTTCGGAGCCATCTATTTTCTGCTTGGGATTCTGTGGTTGTTCGTCTTGAATCGAAAAATTCAGGCCGGGCCGCCCCATAAAGACGACTCTTCAAAATCCGGCAACGATGACCTCGCGGAAGCCCTGACCGGTCACCACTCACTCACGGAGGGAAGCTAAAATGGATTTGAATCTGATCTGGTTCATCCTGCTCGGCGTGCTGCTGGCTGGCTACGCGATCCTTGACGGCTTCGATCTCGGCGTCGGCATTATCCATCCGATTCTTGGCGGCGAAAAAGAACGTGGACTGGCAATCAAAGCCATCGGTCCTCTTTGGGATGGTAACGAAGTCTGGTTGGTGACTTTCGGAGGAGCGTTGTTTGCTGCTTTTCCGGAAGCCTATGCGACGATCCTGTCGGCGATGTATCTGCCGATCATGTTGCTGTTGTTTTGCCTGATCCTCCGCGCGGTAAGCATTGATTTCTACAGCAAAGTCGAAAGCCGGTTTTGGAAACTGTTTTGGGACTGTGGATTCACGATTTCAAGTCTCGGTGCGACCATCGTATTTGGTGTCGCTGCCGGAAACTTGATCCAGGGATTTCCGATCGACGAAAGAGGCACCTACACGGGTGATTTGATCGGGCTGTTCACGCCGTACACATTGGCGACCGGTTTTCTGGCGACGACAGTCTTCGCAATGCACGGCGCGATGTTTTTGTTCCTGAAGACGACGGGCGATGTTCGCGAGCGGCTCAAGGGTTGGTTGTGGCATACTTGGGGAGTGTTTCTGATTGCCTACATTCTCGTTTCGATGATGACATTGATCGAAAATGAGCATGTTGTTGACAACATCAAACAGGCTCCGTGGGCGATTCCGATCGTGATCCTCAACGTGCTGTGCGTTGCCAATATTCCACGCGCCATCATGGCGGAAAAATATGCTCAGGCGTTTGCCTCGTCCAGCATCAACATTGCCTGCTTGGTAGGCCTGTATTCTGTTTCCACGTTTCCAAACATGGTCTACTCAACCAGCGAATCCACGTCTCTCGACATCTACAACGCCGCGTCAAGCCAGGGGACGCTGTGGCTGATGTGCATCATCGCGATGATCGGCGTTCCCCTGATCGCATCCTATACAGCAATCGTCTATTGGACCTTTCGACATCCTGTCACCGAAAGTTGATAGCTGCGAATTGCCCGTCGTGACAAGACGTCTAAAAATCGTCCTCGTGTCGATTTTCTGTGAAACTGGAATTGTAATATGTCGATATTTCGATATAAAGACAGTTGAAGGGCAGACTCGTCCGGGCTCCAATCCTGGTCGTTTTTGAAACGATGTCGCATGTGAGATGCCTTCGTTGTTCAAAAGCAGCGAAAGCATTCCGTACCATGACAATCCGAAGTAGATAAATATGAAAATTGTGATTGTAGGCGCTGTGGCAGGTGGAGCCTCCGCTGCGGCACGAGCCAGACGACTGGACGAGGATGCGGAGATCATACTGATCGAGCGCGGCACAGAACCTTCGTTTGCCAACTGTGGGCTTCCGTATTACGTCGGCGGCGAAATTGAGTCGCGAAGCAAACTGCTGGTGGCTCCGGCTGCGATGCTTCGACAACGACATCGGCTCGACGTGCGGACGCGCCACGAAGTCGTCGGTATTGATCGTGATGCTCGGTCAGTGTCAGTCAAGAACCTGGGGACGGGCGAAACGTATTGCGAATCGTACGACAGGCTGATTCTTTCCACCGGTGCAGCGCCCTTTCGCCCACCAATTCCAGGAATTGAGGGCGCACATGTACTGGAATTGCGTGACCTGTGCGACGCTGACCGGATGCACGATCTCGTAACGACACAATGCAGCCGACGAGCGGTAATTGTCGGAGCAGGGTTCATTGGAGTCGAGGTCGCTGAGAATCTGATTCGCCGCGGACTCGATGTCACGCTGGTTGAATTGGGTGGCCAAATCCTGAGCCCTTGGGACATGGAGATGGTGCGTCCGCTCGAAGACCATCTGCGTGAAAAAGGCGTCAAGCTACAGCTGAACGATTCGGCGATAGAGTTTGCCAGTTGTCCGCAGAATGAAAACAACTTGATTGTAAAACTGGATTCCGGGCGAACGTTGCCTGCCTGTTTCGCCGTGGTTTGCATCGGTGTCCGGCCAGTAAACAAACTGGCGGTCGACGCAGGACTTGAGATTGGTTCACGCGGCGGGATCATCACCAACGAACACATGCAGACAAACGATCCGAACATTTACGCCGTGGGCGATGTGGCGGAAGTGAGTGATTTTGTAACGGGCGAGCCGACGCAAATTCCGTTGGCTGGACCGGCGAATCGCCAGGGCCGCATTGCCGCCGATCACATTTGCGGTCGCAGTTCAAAATACCGGGGGACTCAAGGCACTTCGGTTGTCGGCGTGTTTGGGCAGACGGCTGCGATGACGGGTCAGAATGAAAAGCAGTTGCGACGGTCGGGGCATGCTTTCAGGAAGATCTACATCCATCCGAAAGACCACGCCGGTTACTTTCCGGGCGCGACACAGATGACTTTGAAGTTGCTGTTTGATTCAGTCGACGGACGTATTTTGGGAGCTCAAGCCGTCGGCACAAACGGAGTCGACAAGCGGATCGACGTAATCTCGATGGCAATTCAGGCTGGCATGTCGGTCTACGATCTCGAAGAAGTCGAACTTTGCTATGCTCCTCAGTTTGGTTCGGCCAAGGATCCGGTTAACATGGCGGGGTTCGTCGCATCGGGCGTCCTGCGAGGCGACCACCCGGTGGTTCACATGGGGGACGAGCTCACGATCTCGGAGTCAAACGAGAGCGAATTATTGGACGTTCGCTCAGAGCAGGAGTTTGCTCGGGGCCATCTGCCAAACGCTCGCAACATTCCTCTCGAAGTGCTTCGCGAAAACCTCGCCGAGTTGCCTCGCGATCGTCGGATCGTCGTCTATTGCCACGTCGGATTGCGCGGATACATGGCCACGCGGCTATTGCAGCAGCACAAATTTGACGTGACCAATCTCAGCGGCGGCTTTCGGCTGGTTCAAAACTCGGGCCAACTGAAAGAGAAGTCATAGTGCCAGGTCTGTTCAAAAAAACACGCTCCGCCATATGTTTGCCTGACATCAAACGTGGCGACAGATAGACTGTTTGGGCACGGTGTCAGGCGGTCTGGTTTCGGGACGAACGTTATTAAATCACATGGAATCGCAAGGAACGTTTCCTTGAATCATACTTTTAGTTTTGGACTTAATTCAATGCAGCTTTCAAGAACCCACAGTTTGGTTGTCATCGTCGCGATGTGGATGGTCTTCGGATCACATTCGATTGTTTCCGCTCAGGATGCGAAACAAATCCAGACCGCTCCGGTCGTCAAGGTAAATCAAATCCGGCAGCTTCAGGGCGACAAAACCAAGAAAGATAAATTTGTGATCGTCGATGTTCGTTCGGTTGCCGAAACCAAAGTCTCGGTCATCAAGGGTGCGATTACAAAAGTCAAATTTGAGAAAGAAATCAAGCAGCATCAGGGAAAAGCGGTCATCGTCTATTGCACCTCCGGAGTACGCAGTGCCAGCTATGCAAACCAGCTCAAGAAAAAGGGTTGGAACTCCTGGAACTATAAAGGCAGTATTCTGGATTGGTGTAAGAACGAACTGCCTTTAACGACAACCGATGGCAAGGCAACCAACCGGGTGCATACCTATAGCGTGTGGAATCGCGTTCCGCGTAAGTATGAAGCAGTACGCTAATTGGATGACGGTCGGAACGGCGTGCTGGCCTTGAGCCGATTTTGCGAGCCATAACGGCATTTTGTCCAATTCGACCGTTGTCCAGCTTTGCAGTGGCGATGTCGATTTGCTGCATCGCCCTGCCCTGTTCTGAGTGCGGATTCTTCGGCCCCTGTCCGTTCCGGTGCGAGATCAGCAAGAAGGCCGGACATGGCTTGTCTGGATCGCCGATTTTGCTAAGATTTCGCCTCAGTTGTTCCACAGGGCAGCTCTGCGATTTTTGGCGTTTTGATCTTGCCGGAATCAGACGCAGAAGGCAAACTGGAACTGAACAGCAGTCGACCTTGTTTAAGCCTTTTGGTGAGGTCAAATTGACACTGCGACATCCCGGACGGATGGCTGAGCTTGGTTTAAGGCACCGGTTTTGAAAACCGGCGTGGGGGTAACTCTACCGGGGGTTCGAATCCCTCTCCGTCCGCTTTTTTCTCGCGAATTTTCTTTCGCACGCCACCGCAGCAATCTCAGCAGCGTGGATGCCACGATTTGCACTCGGTTTCAGCTTGGCTTTTGACGCCACCTGGGATTTGGCCCGTCAGAATTGTGACTGGGTAAGTCACGTAGCAATTTGGCTACAAAACGGTGAACCGTGTGAATTCAGCCGAAGTCACCGCTAAGATAGGATTGATCTTATGGCCGAAAACAGCGTCGCTTCAGAGGACGAACGTGAACCGAACACTTGGCGTCATCGCAATACTTGCTGCTCTCATGGTTTCTGTAGTGGTGCTGGTTGTTGCTCCGCCCAAAAAACTCGTGCACCGAAACGATGCGGTTAGTGAAACTGTGTTCGAGATGGTTGCGGCGGAAGAACTGCCGAACTGTTGGAAAGTCTCCGACGGTCTCTACTCTGGAGGTCAGCCAGAAGGCGAAGCTGGTTTTGCCAAGCTGACGGAGATGGGCGTTCGAACCGTCATCTCGGTTGACGGTGCCAAACCAGAAGTTGAATTGGCAGAACAACATGGTTTGCGATACGTTCATTTGCCACACGGATACGACGGGGTCAGCGACGAGCATGCTCAAAAGCTTTGCAAGGCTTTGATTGAACTCGAGGGTCCGGTTTACATTCACTGCCATCATGGGCACCATCGAAGTCCTGCTGCCGCCGCTATGGCCAGCATTGGTTTGGGGAATATGCCCAAAGAGAAAGGCGAAGAGTTTCTGAAGCTGGCTGGCACGAGTGATCGCTATCAGGGGCTCTATCAATCTGTGGCTGGTGCATCTGAATATGACGAGGATTCGCTCTGCAGCCTGGAGGTCGAGTTTTCGCCGACGGTGCCGACGCCTCCAGAAGTTCAATCCATGGTTGCGGCCGAAAAACACTTTGATGCACTGAAGCGATTTTCAAAAAACAAATGGCAGCAACTTGAATCCCATCCGGACCTCGATGCTTCCCACGAAGCTCTGCTTTTGGCTGAGCAGTTCGCGGAACTGATGAGAGTGGATTCGGGGCGCGGTCAGGAATACGCCGAACTTCTGAAGACATCTCAGCAGAATGCGTTCCAGCTGCATACATTCCTTTACGGCAAAACCATGTCGGCCGAGCCCATTTCTCTTGCCGACAAAATGGTGACAGAAATCGGGAACGAGTGTCGCTCCTGCCACGCAAATTTTCGCGATTAGGATCAGGGCGATTTGTTGGAAGGCACTTCCTGCCGTCCAAGCTGATGATCCGCCGGCGAAAATAGTGCAAATTGCGGACTGAAAGGCAGATTTTCGCTGTGCGAGCGTAGTCGCTGCAGAGCCCTTCTGATAAAAACGATGCCTTCTTCAGCGAGCAAGTTGTTTGGCGCCGCTGCGAATTTCAGGTGCTTGAGAAACCTCAGCTCTGCCGAATCTCTCGACGATTCGAATTCACTTTTAGATTTTGACTTGGCTCCTGTCTCCGCCATAGAGCCAGACGGAATTTAGTCACGACGAGTTTGCCAATGAGCGAGGAAACCCATTCAAAAAGTCGTTCGCTGTACGCGGAGGCGATCAAAGTTCTGCCCGGCGGGGTTAGCCGCAACATGATCTGCCGCAAGCCACATCCGGACTATGCCACGGCCGGAACCGGTTGCCATGTCACCGACATCGACGGAACGGTTCGTATAGATTTTGCCAACAATACGGCATCGCTGATTCATGGTCACGCTCATCCCGCGATCGTCAGCGCGGTCACTGAACAGTTGCAACGCGGGACTGCGTTTTCGATGGCAACCGAATCGGAGTTGCGATTTGCTCAACACCTCTGTAGCCGCAACCAGAGCTTCGAGAAAATTCGGTTTATGAACTCCGGAACCGAAGCCGTGATGGCGATGATCAAAGCAGCACGTGCGATTACCGGTCGGCCAAAGATTGCCAAGTCGGAAGGTGCCTACCATGGCACGTACGACTATGCAGAAGTCAGTCAAAAGTCGAAGCCAGAAAACTGGGGCTTGGCAGATAGTCCTGCAAGTGTTCCGTTGGCCAGAGGAACGCCGCAGCGTGCTCTCGAAGATGTCGTCATCGTTCCGTTTAACAACGTTGATCAAACAATCGACCTGCTGAATCAGCACAAAGACGAACTGGCGTGCGTGATGATTGATCCTCTTCCGCATCGTGCCGGTCTGGTTCCCGCTACGCCGGAATTCATGGAAGCCATCCGGGCGTGGACGACAGAGAACGGTGCTTTGTTTGCTTTGGACGAAGTCATCTCGTTCCGCATGGGATACGGCGGAGCCTGCGACTGGTATCCAAACGTTCAGCCAGACTTGACGTCTCTGGGAAAGATCATCGGCGGCGGGTTTCCGGTTGGTGCGCTGGCTGGGAAAGACGAATTCATGGCCTGTTTGGATCCAACGAAAGACCGTCTGCCGTTTCCGTTTTCCGGTACTTTCTCCGCGAATCCAATCACGATGACGGGCGGTCTGGTCGCGATGGAACGATTTGATCGAGCCGCGGTTGAGCAGCTGAATCTGCTGGGCAACTATGCTCGCAAGGAGATCGAAGCGGCGATTCACTCGACTGGAACCGAAGCTTGCGTCACTGGAGCCGGATCAATGTTCCGCGTGTATCTCAAATCAAAAACGCCGACTGAGTATCGCTCGGCCTGGCAGGATGCTGACGAAGTCCAGAAGATTAACTTTCTGGTCGACCATCTCTATCACCATGGTTTCATGATGATTGGCACCTGTTCCGCCGCGCTCTCAACCGTGTTGGGTAAAGACGAAGTTGATCAACTGGTTGAAAGTTTGGCTGCCGGTTTTCAAAAGCTGAAGTCGCAAACGTGACCTTCAGGAATGAAGGCCACCTATTTCAACCCTGCTATGATTTCTCGGACTTTGGCTGCTTGTTCGCCATTGATGTAGTCAAAGCAAGCCATTCCGTTGCCGACCAAATCAAACTGGTTGAAGTTCCAGACGACTTTTCGATTGGCGTCGAGCTTGATTAACTGCGGATTGTCAGGTCCGGCGTGACAATTGTCGATGACAATCTGCCCGTCAGGCAACTCCTTAACGCACGCGGTCCATTTCAAATCAATGTTGGTTTCGGGCACTGTGCCTTTGATCTCCCAAACAACTTTCTTTTCGGGTGAAACTTCAACGACTGAATTGCCGCTGCCCGAACAGATTAACGTGTTGCCATTTCTCAGACGAATCGCACCGTAAACGCGAGTTCCGATTTCGTATTCCCAAACGATGTTACCTTCGACGTCGTACTCCGTGACCACACCGGGCTGTTCTGCACAAACCAGATAGTTGCCATTGGAAAGAACTTCTGCCTGTCGCGTGTGACCCCGTCCCTGATCTCCGAGTGGCGTGGAATTGACGATGCTTCCTTCCGCGTCGACCACGATGATCCGCTGGCGACCTGACTCTGCGATCATCGTGTTGCCATCCGCCAACCGCGTAAAGGCATGAACATTGGAGCTGGCGTACTTCCAGACTTCCGTGCCGTCGAGTTTCATTTCCTTGACCACATCCCAGTCGTCGTGATAGAGAATATTGCCGTTGGGAAGCATTTGAATTTCGTGGTGTCCCGCGTGTCCTTCTGTCGGACCAGCGGTTTCGTGTTTCCATACGACCGTCCCATCGAGCTCGCAGATCGCGATCATGTTCTTGCCGTACGAAGCACTGACCAACAATAGAGGCTTGGCCTTGGGCAATTCACGCACTCTCACATTTCGCCACGAAACGCTGAATGGACCGGTGCCTTGCTTGATCTTGTGAACCTGCAGTCCAATAAATCCCGATGCGTCCCGGCCATCGTTGAAATTGGCGACAGCGACTCCGTTGATGAAGCTTTGAATGTGACTTCCCCTCGCAAGAACACGGAACTGATTCCACTCTCCAGGCCGGTACGCCTTCTGCTTTTCAGCCCCGTCGATGGAATCGTCCAGCCATCTTGTGCGACGAGCTTCATCCCAAAAATTCCCGGCACAGCCGTGATCGCCCTGCGCATCACTGCGGATTTCGCATTGATAGCCAAACGTCTCGCCGGTTTTTCGAATTCGCGTGGGTTTGGATTCCTGGGGCGAATCTTTGGCGTATTGGTGGCTGCGAATCTGAACACCAGAGTTTAATTCCGGATCACATTTAACTTCGAATTCAAGCTCGAAATCGGAGTAAGGTCCCGTCGTTAGAAATGAGTTATCTCCCGGACCCGTAGTGCCGGTGATGACCCCATCTTTGACAACGAAAGTTGCTTCACCTCCGACTTGTTTCCAGCCATCAAGGGAATCGCCTTGGCTGAGTTCAATCCAGTCGTTGGCGAAGCAGTTTGAGCCCGCCAGCAGTAAAGCCAGTGCGAGGAATCGAAGCATGAGAATCTTTCGGTCAGGTCATGTCAGGGTTGATGCTCCCATGTTAGTCCAACGTTGTTCTGGAGAACATGCTGTGAACCGACAGCTTTGGTTGACTTTTTCGGTCAGGCAAAATTGCAGTAGAAATCGTCAAATTGGCAAAGTGCGGGCTGAAGGATTGAAATGGGTCGTCCCGTTAGAGTTTTCGGGTTGCGTCGTCTTGCCGGTTTAAAATCTGCCACTTTTGATGGTCGAGACCGATCATTCTCCGGGAATTGATAATTCTTGTCGTTCTAAATTGTCTTGGAAACCGGAGCCGTCCGAAATACTCAAAGTGTCACCATTTTCGCATTAATCGGTCGGTGTAATGCCCAGAATAATTTCAAACTACGTCGTTGCCGTTGCTGCTTTGGCCGCAATGGCGTTCACGTCAAATGCAACCGCACAGGACTTCAACGCGTATCCCGTGACGTTTCGGAAGTTGCAGGATGATGGTACCGCGGGGCAGGAAGAGGCCTCGCTCGCGGAACAGATTGAGGAGATGAAAGCTCGGTTGGAAGAGCTGGAATACGACCTCAAAGAGAAGCTTGATGATGAGCGTGCCAACGATTCTCGGAAGTCCGATACCGCCTTCGACAAGCGCCTAACCGCGATCGAGTCTTCTGTCAAAGTTCAGGGCGATTCGATCGAAGATATTGATAGTCAAATTCCCGGCTTCGTCATCAGCGGACACAAAAAACCAAAGATGAAGATCTTCGGACGACTCCATCTTGACTGGTGGTCGTTTCCGGATGCGGAAGACGGAATCGCTGCTTTGGAAGGAGAAGATCCGGAGGATCGTGTCGCGTTTCGCCGGATGCGAATTGGAGTTAGCGGTGATCTGAATGACACCATGTTCTACAAGTACGAAGGTGAATTTGCCGGAGGCAACGATCCATCATACCGGGACGCATACATCGGATTTCGCGACACCCCTCTGTTTAACACCATTCTGATCGGTAATCACAAACGCCCCTACGGCTACGATCACCTCAATAGCAGTCGCTACAACATTTTTATTGAGCGACCATATATCGTTGAAGCTTTCAACCAGGACTCCCGCCGTATCGGAATCTCGTCCAACGGTTTCAATAAAAGCAAAACAGCGAACTGGCGATTCGGAGCATGGCATCAGGAATTGACTCAGGAAGGCATCGGCTTCATCAGCGATCACTATCAGCCCGAGATTGCCGGACGACTGGCGTTGACTCCCTGGTACGATGAAACGTCCGGCGGTCGTGGCTATCTGCATCTCGGTGTTTCCGGATCCTACGGTTGGCCGGATGGAAGCACAGCGACTGCGGACAATGCTGCTCGCTATCGGACTCGAGCCGAATCGCGTCACAAGAATCGCTGGCTGGATACGGGCCGAATTCTCGGAGCCGACACCAACAATCTGCTGGGACTTGAGGCCGTCTTCAATGCGGGAGCGTTTCAACTTTCAGGTGAATACATGACTGTGGGCGTGAACCGTGTGGATGCGATCGGCGAGAACCTTCGCTTTGATGGCGGCTACGTTCAGGCAGCCTACATGCTGACCGGTGAGCATATGCCGTGGAATCGTGAGCGAGGCGTGCTTGGAAGGCTTAAGCCATTCGAAAACTTCTTTTCTGTTCGTGACTGTGAAGGCGACGTAAAACGTGGTCTTGGTGCCTGGCAAACTGCAGTTCGTTACTCGTGGGCTGACCTCACGGATCAGGACATCATCGGAGGCCAGGGAGACTCGCTTACTTTCGCGACCAACTGGTACTGGAATCCCTACGCCCGAATGCAGTTCAACTACATTCTCGGCGAGATCAATCGTCCGGCGACGACGGACGTCGGTGGTGAGTACAACGCCGTCGGTGTCCGCTTCATGGTCGACTTTTAGAGTCCGCCGTCTCAAGAACTACCGTCAAACCATACTGCCGTTTTTTCACGGATTCGAATCGGAAGAAATGATGAATCAATCTTCAAAAATCATAATTGCGTTCTGCCTCGTATTCACATTTTTCATGTCGACGCAGGCCGACACATCCCGTCTGCAGGCTCAGATCGTCAGCCAATCGTGTGGATGCGGAAACGCAAAATGCTCTGGATGTCTAAAAGGAAAACTGTTCCCGGTAAAGAAGCTTGCTTCCACGATTAAGCCCAAGAAGCCTTGCAACTGCGAAGCGTGTCTTGCCGCGACCGGTGGACGGGAAACTGTAACCTCTGACATTCTGATTTCGACGGAGATGCTTCCGGAAGTCGTCCCTGCTCCTGTCGCCGCCCCGGTATCCAGAGTGGCTTGCGGTTGTGGTCGAAAGCCGTGCAGTTGTAAGACGCCGATGCCGCGTCGAAAGCTGATTCGATCCAAAACGGTTTGTCCGCAGTGCGACTGTGATTTCTGCGATCTGAAAGTTGAGAAGTCGACCGAGAAGAAGGAGTGCTACGAAGTCAAGCAAGAGGAAATTTGCATTCCGCCGGTTCGACTGCCTTGGAAAAAGTCCTGTCCTCCGACCAAAGCCAAAGTCCGCGTTGTCAACGTGTTGGGATCGAAGACTTACGAATGTCCGACGTGCAAGTATGAATGGAAAGTCTACGAACCAGAGGTTCCAGGCGGCTCATCTGATTCAGGATCGTCAGAACAGGAACCAGTCGTCGCGCCGATCAACGAAGTTGATCCGGTGACCCCTGCGGCCCCGAAAATGAATATCCCAACGACTCCGGACGTTGAAAAGCTGGACCTAAAGAACGTGCCACAGCCTCCCGTCGAAGACGCGTAGGCCCCACGCAGCAGGGATTATTGGCTCTGAGAAACGAAAAAAGACTCGCCTGAGGGGGCGAGCCTTTCGCTTTTCGATCGTTCTCGGAAACCTAAACTGGTACAGCCAGGTTGCCGAAGTTGCTGGTCGTTTCGGTGATTCGGAACGTGTCATTCCCGGCGGTGACCTGTTGCGACAGGTCCGACAGGTCGATCAGTGTCCCGTTCAGTTCCAGCGATTCGATGCGAGAGCCTCCCCACGTCTGATTGACGATGCGAAGCGTTCCATCGCTCACGTCCTGACCATCAAGTCTCAAGTCGATGATCAAGTCACGGCCTTCGAAACTGAAACGAATGTCTTCTTCCAGGCTATCGAGCTGAGGGAAATTGGCGAGTCGAATGGTGTCGCGACCTGCGAGGCGTTGCTCGTCGATGGTGTCGTTCTGATCGGCAACTCCGAAGACAAACGTGTCACTACCAGCTCCGCCGGTCATGAAGTCGTTTCCGCTACCGCCCCAAATAGTGTCATTGCCCAGGCCTCCGTCAAGCACGTTGTCGACATGATTGCCTGTGATGACATCGCTTGCGTCGCCGCCAATTGCGTTTTCAATGTCGACATTAAATGCGATCCCGATGTTGGTCGTAAAGCTGCCAAGGTTGCTTAGCTGACCCGCACGCAAGTCAAGCAGTGACGCCGTCGTGACCCCTTCAGCAGAAAGCGTGTCATTTCCGCCAGCATCCCAAATCGCCTGTAGGGCATCCGGGCTGCCGCCGAGCGAATCGTAGCTATAGACATCGTCACCAGTGTTGTACGACATGTTCGCACCATACAGAGTCTGCAGGTTGTAGATGTCGTAAATTTGGTACGTCCACGCGAACGCAGGACCAAACGTGTAAGTCATGACTGAGAAACGCTGATCATCCGTTGAATCAGGAAGCCATGGAGCCGCTTCCTGACCACCCGGCTGATACGCAGAGTTTCCGCCGTGCGGGTGCTTCAGCCCCATCGCGTGGCCAACCTCGTGTATGAACGCTGTGTACGAATAAGTCCCCTGGCTCATGTCCGTTGTGGAGATTGAACCGAGATTCAACCAAATGTCGCCACCTTGCGGAGCCGTTGATGGGAAGAACGCAAACGCACCAGCAGTTGAGTCTTCAACAAAGTAGTTGCCAATTCGCAAGAGGCCGCCGCGCTGGCCAAGCTCGTTGGTGGATGTGTCAGAAACTTGGACAAACTCAACGTTCGCGAATTGCTCGAGATTTTCGAATCCCATGTGAACGGCGTTTCGCTGGATGGGCGTCAACTGCGAGAACTGCTCTGGTGGATCGTCGTTGTTGACCGCTTCTCCCGTTTCGTAGTCAGGAAAGTTTTGCATGAAGCTGTAAGTCAGTCGCGTGACCTCGGTTCCCTGATTGAGAATCGGAACCCAACTGACTGGATTCACCTGATTGGTGAAAAAGGCCTGGTCGAACTCAGGTTCCGTGTGCATTTCAATTCGAGCCCAAGGGCTCCAGTCGCCGTTTCCGACACGAGCGTAAATGCCTTCGTTGGAACGAACAATGTAGGGACCTGAAATGTAATCAACGACTGAAAATTCCGCTGGGGTCAACGTGTGAACAACGTCCGTGGCAAGCGGAGAATTGAAGAGCAGGAACTCGCCCGAGAAGGAGTCGGAATTACCGTCAAAAATCTGAAACTCTGTCGCAGGAAGGCCTGGCTCGTTAACGGTGAAAAGTGAGTCGACTTCGAAAGTCTGAAGCTGACGAACGTCCACTTTGGGAACGACTGCTTCAATGCTAGGTGGAATCGGTGGCGGAACGTAAGTCGTCGTGATCGAGATCGTTCCGTTTCCGCTTTGGTATTTTCCGTCGTAACCGCGATACCGGATCTGCTGAACAAAGTCGCGATCAGGAGCCAGAAACTCCAGATCGTCGAGCTGATCTGCTTCGACGCGAATCCATTCCTTGCGAGGTTGGACCACACCATCGAGAAGCAGGTCGCCATGCACCGCGTGCGGGCTGGTGTTCCAGAATTCATACCACTTGATCGAGTTGCCATCATCGTCGGTGATGTTTGCCAGTGGCTCGATCGCGATGATGTCGCGGGAATTTACATCGCCTCGAGTGAACTGGGCGACGGGACGGTTGACGTTGGCAGTCGTTCCAACATCGTAGCTGCCGCGCTCGCTCCAAAGCTCGCCGTCGTAAGCGAAGATGTCGAACTTCTCAGAAGACGTCGCTCCGGTTGTGTTGTAGTAGAGCCCTTCGAGCTCTTCCGTTTTGATTAAATGGTACTCGCCCTGAGCAAGTGCTTCACCGTCAAGCGTCAGGAAGCCCAAATCAACGCTGCGATCCCGAATGTAGAATTGTGTAATCGGGTAGCCGTCAGGATCGTAGCCCTTGATGAATGACGCGACTGCAGTTGCTTCATCAGCAAGCGCATCGAACGGCAAGTTCTGAACTCTCGGTTTCGTGACGTTTTCTCGAACCGTGTACAGGCGACCGGAATCGGCGGCTGTCGAAAACTCGCCATTCACATCTACTGCGATGACGCGGAAGCCTTCCCAGCCAATGCGCGAACCGCTGACGTACTCCAGAAACGGAAGATCTTCGGCTTCAACGCGAAACTGAGTACCGTTGGGGATCGCGACGCCGTTGAGACGAAAGAACCCGCCGGTCGGATCGTCCTGGTAATCTTCGACTCTAAAAAAGGAGATCACATCCCCGTCTGGATCAATGGTCGAGAAGAGGTCTTCCCCATTGATAACGGAGTTGAGAAAGATGTTTGTGTTGAAGTGTTCAACGACTGGACGGCCCATGTTCAGTTCCTTAAATTGCCTACTGGTTGGGGACTTCGGACGAACTTGCTCACCGCGTACCGAGGTGGAAGTGGAAGATGCCCACAGAATAATCTACTTGAACCTCGGCTTGTTTCAATTTGATTTTGTTCAAATGCCGTCCGAATTCAATCGCAATCGCCAACAACTCTGGGGATTTCCCCGGTTAGGGTGAGCGCGGTTGCGGTGTTATCTGACCAGATGTCCATAACGAAACGGTCGGCAGAAACCGATTAAGCGTCACAGGCCGCAGCCCATCCCGTATCTCCGCCTGCCGAGCATCTCTGCGTCGATGCCTTCGCTGAGCCGACATCAATCAGAAGTCGACGCCCATCAGTCCAGGGTTTGACCGTCGATTTTTGCCCAGAGAGCGGAATCTGGCATCCAACAGGTGCGGACGCCCGAAAGAGTCTCAGCTAAACCCCAGCAAACGATCCGGTTCGCGGCTCGTCCCGGCCAGCCTAGAACAGCCGGTTGTAGCCGTTGAGCGCCGCGACTCGATAGGCTTCAGCCATCGTCGGGTAGTTGAAGGTCGAATCCAGAAAGTAGTTCAGCGAATTGGCTTCGCCCTGCTGATACATGATCGCCTGGCCAATGTGGATAATTTCCGAAGCATTTGGGCCAAAGCAGTGTACGCCAAGCACCTCAAGCGTCTCGCGGTGGAAGAGGAGTTTCAGCATCCCAATCGACTGGCCGATGATCTGGGCTTTGGCGAGATACTTGAAATTCGAATTTCCGACTTCGTACGGGACCTTTTCCTCAGTCAGCTGCCTTTCAGTTTTCCCGATACAGCTGATCTCCGGGCTGGTGTAAATTCCTGCCGGAATCTCTTTTGCAATTCGCTGATCCTTCTCGGTCGCATGACCCAGAATCTGTTTACCTGCTGAGCGACCCTGAGTGTAAGCTGCCGACGCCAGCGAAGGGAATCCGATCACGTCGCCAACCGCGTAGACGTTCTCGACAGAGGTCTGAAATTTTTCGTTGACTGGAATGTAGCCCCGATTGTCAGGCTCAATGCCAACGGTATCCAGTCCGAGATCGTTGCTGTTTCCGGTTCGCCCGGCAGCCCACAACAAGCAATCTGTTTTGACTTGCTTGCCGCTTTTCAGATGCGTAATGACACCGTCTTCTACGGCTTCGATTCGGTCGAACTGCTCGTTGTGACGAATCACGACGCCGCGTTCCCGCATGTGATAGCTCAGCGCGTCCGAGATTTCGTCGTCAAGAAAGTCCAACAGTCCGCTGCGGCTGTTGATCAGATTGATCTTGATCGAAAGGTTGCGAAACATGGACGCGTACTCGCAACCGATGACGCCGGCACCGTAAATCGTCATCGATTTCGGTTTGTGGTCCAGTGACAAAATCGAGTCGCTGTCGAAAATCCGCGGGTGTGCAAAGTCAACGTTCGCCGGGTGATACGGGCGTGCACCAACTGCGATGACGACGTGAGTTGTCTTGATCGTTGGTCCGCCTTCGACCTGAATCGTGTTGGCGTCTACGAATCTGGCATGTCCAGAAATAACTTCGACATTATTTCGGCTGTAGAAAGTCTTTCGCATCGACTCCTGTTTGGCGCTAACATCGGCCGCCGTTTTCGTCAGCTGGGCAATCGTCGGTTCAGCCTTCACGCCGCAGTCGATCAGCAGCGGATTGTTCAGTGATTCAGTCAGCCGAAAGATCGAAAATCGAAGCGCCTTGCTGGGAATCGTGCCCCAGTGCGTGCAGCCGCCGCCAATTTTCTCATATCGCTCGATCACGACGACGCGTTTTCCCTGCTTGGCCAGCTGCATTGCAGCCCCTTCGCCGCCGGGACCGGATCCGATTACTACGACGTCTGCTTCCAGATTGATCATGTCCTGCTTTCGCTTTCACCAAGCCGAGTTTTTCTTGAACGCATGTTTTAACTCTGTGCGCTGATTACCGCAATTCGACGTGCCGATTCGAAACGGGGCTTCGCGCGATAGTTACACTTGTCGAAAACGATCGAGCGAAAGAAAGTCTATTTGCGAGTCGCACTGCCCGTCGAGCATCTCAACCATCCGATGCCCCAGCACTGGCGTGAATTTGAAACCGTGTCCCGAAAGACCGGTTGCGAAGGCGACGTTAGCGTGTTGCGGATGCCTGTCGATGATGAAGTGTCCGTCTGCCGACATGGTGTACATGCAAGTCGAGCTATGCACGAGTCGATGTTTGCTGTGGTGCAAGCGGAGATCCATGAAAGCTTCATTTCGGTTCAGATCGTCCTGGTCGACTTTCCGATCGAGTCCGTCGGCGTCCTCCACAACGTCGCCTCCCGTGTGACGACAAACTTTCATGCCGTGGGAATCCAGTTCCGGAATACAATAAAACTGCTCGCCATCGTCCTCTTCGATGAACACAACCGGAAAGTCGTTTACGTACTTTTGTTCAATCCGGTCGATCTGATACCAATTCTGCTGTTTGGAGATGACGTTCAGTTCAATGTTAATTCCGGGCAAGAATCGAGCTGACCACGCTCCGGCACAAATGGCCAGTCGGTCAGCACGAAACGTTCCATTTTCTGTTCGAACTTCAAGGCCGCTTTCTGAAGCGTTCCAGTCGACGACCGTGCAGTCGCTGATCAGTTCAGCCCCGCGTTTTTTCGCCTGAGCCAAATGTGCTGCGACGCAGTGTTCTACGCGGAGGAATCCGGCTTCAGGTTCGAACAATCCGATGTGATCCGGCTGAACGTTGAGAATGGGAAGGCGATGGTGAATCTGCTCTGGCGTAAATTGCTCCAGCTTTAAATCGTGCTCTTTCGCGCTCCGCAACACGCCGTTAATGACCTCACTTTCTGGTCGGCCAATTTGCAGCACGCCCGCCTGCTCGAAAAGTGGCTTGGTCTCTGGTCGCGTCCGGTGGCGTTTGTTGAGTTCGTCCCACCGTTCGAACGCTTCTTCCGCCAACGGCACGTAGTTCGGGTGCTCAAAGTAGGCTTTGCGGATGATCCGCGTCTGACCGTGCGAGCTGCCTTTGTTGTGAGCCGGGCCAAACTGGTCGATGCCTAGCGTAGTCCAGCCCTTCTTCGCAGCGTGGTACAGCGTCGCGCTGCCGACACCGCCAAAACCGATCACGATCAGGTCGTAGTGCTTCAAGGATGACATTCGATTCGCTAGAAGTTTGGAGTCGGCGGGCGATAGTGTTCCATCTCGATAGTCCGGAACCATTCGATCGTTTTCTCCAGGCCTTCCCGAAGAGGTACTTTCGGTTCCCAATCAAGATGTTTTCTAGCCAACGTGATGTCCGGCTGTCTTCGCGTTGGGTCGTCCGGAGGAAGCTCGCGATGGACCAGTTTGGACTTGCTGCCAACGATCTCGATAATCAGCTCAGCCAGCTCAAGGATCGAATACTCGCCCGGATTGCCAAGGTTGATTGGTCCGACGATGTCGTCAGGAGCATTCATCAACCGAAGAAAACCTTCGACCAGATCATCGCGATAACAGAAAGATCTCGTCTGGGAACCGTCGCCAAAAATCGTGATGTCTTCGCCGCCAAGTGCCTGACGAATGAAATTGCTAACCACGCGTCCGTCGAACGGATGCATGCGAGGACCGTAAGTGTTGAAGATTCGGCAAACTCGAATGTTCGTTTTGTGCATGCGGTGGTAGTCAAAAAACAGCGTCTCTGCAGCACGCTTTCCCTCGTCGTAACAGGCACGAATCCCGATTGGATTCACGCAACCACGATAGGATTCGGGCTGTGGATGAACTTCCGGGTCACCGTAAACTTCGCTGGTCGAAGCCTGAAAAATCTTGGCGTTGCAACGTTTGGCCATGCCCAGAAGATTGATCGAGCCCTGAATGCTGATCTTCATCGTCTTGATGGGATTGTACTGGTAGTGACCGGGTGCTGCGGGACAGGCAAGATTGTAGATCTCGTCCACTTCCAACAAGATCGGGGAAACGATGTCGTGTCGAATCAGCTCAAAGTTTGGGTTGTCGAGCAGGTGGACAACGTTGGATTTTTGACTGGTGAAAAAGTTGTCCAGGCAAATGACATCGTGCTTCTGTTCGACGAGCCGTTCGCAAAGATGAGAGCCGAGAAAGCCGGCGCCTCCGGCAACGAGGATTCTTTTGACCAGCGGCATGGCGGTGCCCTGCAATTTATGGGTTGGCGAACAACGAAAAAAACCTTCCTGAAGTTGAATTCAGGAAGGCTGTTTTGTCAAAGGGTGCAGCGTCGCTGGCTGCTACTGATTCGCCAATCGTGACTAGCGACGTCGACGGACGCCGATCAGTCCTGCAACCGCGAGGATGACGACCGAGCTTGCTGGTTCCGGAACAGCGCTTATGACCCGGATGACACCATTTGAAGACGGGGCGACAATTTCGTCAA